>JBGTBW010000274.1:0-14767 GCA_041749135.1 Verrucomicrobiales bacterium | reverse complement strand
GCGGATCTCCTTGAGCAGAGCGAGGCAACGCGCTTTGAACTTCGAAACCTGGAGCGTTCTCACCAGCGTGAACCTACATGGTCATCTCATATGGTCAAGTCGAACCTCCCTCCCGACATCCCCACAACGCGAATCGCCTGTCCCTTTCCTTTTCGCTTAAGGAGTCTTAGCTTTCTTGTCGTGCACCAGTCCGCTCATACGAGGACGCTGCCCCACACGTCTTGGCTCGCGGCAACCGCCGCCTGCCCATCGTTTTCTCCGGCGCAGACCGCGAACTCTCAAGCATTTGTGGGGAAACTTGACCGGCCCATAAATATGGGGAAGCTTCGGAGGCATGAAAACCACACTTGAGGTTCCCGATTCGCTGTTGCGCCGAGTGAAGGCGACTGCTGCACAGAAGGGCCAAACCATGGCGGCCTTCATTAAGGCCGCTATCGAAGCAAAGCTCCAGGCGGACGCCGAAGCCGGCCGCGAAAAGCCGTGGATGAAATTTGCGGGCGTCTTCAGCAAACATTCACGGGAATCCCAGCGCGTTCTCCAAGCCGTTGAGAAGGAGTGTGAGCGGATTCAGACGGAGGATTGGGAATGATTCTCGACACCAACGGACTGTCTGCTTTCTTCGATGGGCATGAAGCCGTGATTGCGAGACTGGCCCGGGCGGAGGCAGTTCATCTCCCCGTCGTCGTGATTGGAGAATACCGCTTCGGGCTGCGCCGATCTCGATTGCGCAAACAGCGCGAACCGGCATTGACGGAGTTCATTCGATCCTGCGCGGTCCTGCCGGTGCTCGAGTCGACGACGTCACCTTACGCGGCTATCAAGGAAGGGCTCAAAAAAGCGGGCACCCCGGTTCCTGAAAACGACATCTGGATTGCCGCCTTGGCCGCCGAACACCGTTTGCCTATTCTCAGTAACGATCGCCATTTTGACCTCATAAGCATGGTGAAACGCATCTCTTGGTGACGGTTGTTTTGAACAGGAGGCAACGGAGGAAACAGAGGTTCCCCGACAGTGTCTGCGCATGCCCCGGCAGGTGCGCATCGAGTTTTGTCGGGCAACGAATCACGTGATGTGTTGCGGCTCTGCGCGCCTTCTGAGTTCGGCATTGCTGCATTCCCTTCGGAAGCCTATGCTTTTCACCTTATCAAAAGAATGCCCGAGCGCAGTCACCGCAGCGTCGTCCATCGCCTCCGGGAATCGGTGGCGGCACACGCAGCGCCCGTCCGCAGGAAATCCTCGTGGAATGGCCTGATCATCCCGCTCTTCCTCGGCGCAGGCTTGCTCCTCCTGCTCGCACTCGTGTCTTACACGCCAGCCGATGTTCCCGGACGCTTCGGGATCAGCCAAACCAGTCTGCCCAATCCGGATACTCAGAACTACATCGGCATCGCCGGAGCCGTTGCAGCCGCCTACAGCTACTTCCTTTTCGGAGCGGCTTCTTACCTGCTCGCAGCCTCACTCACTTGGTTCGGAACGGCTCGCCTGGCCGGAGCGCCCGCCTTCACTAAAGGAACCGTTTCCGGCCTGCTGCTTCTCCTCGTCCCAGGGGCTGCTCTCATCCACCTCCAGCCCTGGTTCTTCCAGGACTGGCCGGAGAAATACAACATTTACGGAGCCGGGGGGATCACCGGGCACTTCACCGGCGATGTCCTCCTCCAACTGCTCGGCGGAACCGGTTCCGTAATCGTGTTGACCATCGCCTACGGAGCCGGGCTCATTCTCATCACCGGTCTGCAACCTGCCCAGTTCGCCGGAGTCTGCCGCCGGGCCTGGAGAAAAGCACGCCTCCAGCGCCAGACGCGGCTCGCGGCGGGCAGCGAAAACCTGGCGCGCCTCGATCGCAATGCCCGGGCCCTTCTGAAAGAGGAGTCGCTCTTGCTGCGGCAACTCCAGCCTTCCGGCCCCTCCCCCAAGCCAGGCCCCGCGTCCGCCGGCCGCCGTCAGCGTTCCCAAACGGCCCGTTCTGGCCACACCTTTGGCGCCGGCGCCTCCCTCCCTCCCGCGGAAGCACCCGCGCCGGAGGAACCCGAGCGGATCGTGCCTCCCCCGCGGATCATCGACGGCTCGGCCCGTCGCCCCAGGGATCGCCGCCGCCCCTCCATGGATGCCGATGCTGTCTCTAGTCCGGAACGCGCCCCTTTTCACTCCGCCAATCGCAGCTATGCCGGTTACCGCTTACCGGACCTCGACCTTCTCGTGGATGGCGACGAAGCCTCCGGAGCCACGCCCGCCGATGAGAACGCCCTGCTCCAGGTCCAACACACCATCGTCGAAACGCTAAGCACCTTCGGGATCTCCGTCACCCCGGGAGACATCACCCGCGGGCCCATGATCACCCGCTTCGAGATCTATCCAGGCAAAGGTCTCCGCGTAAACCGCATCGTCGCTCTCGAAGCAGACCTGGCCCGCGCCACTCGCGCCGAACGCATCAACATCATCGCCCCCATCCCCGGCAAAGACACCGTGGGCATCGAAATCGCCAACAAGGAGCGCGTCTCCGTTCCCCTCCGCGAATTGCTCGATGATCCAACCTTCACTTCCACCAAATACCGGATTCCGCTCCCGCTCGGCAAAGACGTCTACGGCGAAGTGGTCCTCGCCGACCTGGCCCAAATGCCGCACCTCCTCGTCGCCGGAGCCACGGGCAGCGGCAAAAGCGTTTGCATCAACTCCATCATCGCCAGCCTCCTTTTCCAGTTCACGCCGGACCAGCTCCGCTTCGTGATGATCGATCCCAAGGTCGTGGAAATGCAGATGTTCCGGGATCTCCCTCACCTTGTCTTTCCCGTGGTCATCGAACCAAAAAAGGTTCTCCTCGCCCTCCGCTGGGTCGTCCGGGAAATGGAACTCCGCTACCAAATCTTCGCCAAGGCTGGAAAACGCAACTTCGAAAGCTTCAACAACCGCGTCCGTCCCAACCCAAAAACCGCCGGGGAACCAGACTTCCCAGTTTCCGGAGACGAGCCCGGCGAAGCGATTCCGGAAGATCGGGCGCCCCCCGTGCAACGTCAGCTCGCTCTCGAAGGCGAAGACGTCTTAGAGATTCCCGACACGATCCCTTACATCGTCGTCATCATCGATGAGTTGGCCGATCTCATGCAGACCGCCCCCGCCGAGGTCGAGACCTGCATCGCCCGGCTCACCCAAAAAGCTCGCGCCGCCGGAATCCATCTCATGGTGGCCACCCAAACTCCTCGCGCCGACGTCATCACCGGCGTGATCAAGGCCAATATTCCCGCCCGCATCGCCTTTCAAGTGGCCTCCGCCATCGACAGCCGCGTCATCCTCGACCAAAAAGGAGCGGACAAGCTCGTGGGCCGCGGCGACATGCTCTATTTGCCCCCGGGGACTTCGACCGCCCTGCGCACCCAAGGAGCCCTCGTCAGCGACGAGGAAATCCAGAGCATCGTCGACCACTGCTGCCGCCAAGGTCCGCCCTCGTTTGTCCAGGAAGACGGAGCCGCGCTCGATGCCGGCGATGCGGAAGATTCCTCCATATCCCAGGAAGACGAGGATCTGCTGGAAAAATGTCTGGAGATCATCCGGCAAGAAAAGCGCGCCTCGACCTCGCTCATGCAACGCCGTCTCGGTCTCGGCTACACCCGAGCCGCGCGAATGATGGACCTGCTCGAAGAGCGCGGATACATCGGACCGGGCGACGGTGCAAAACCGCGTGAGATTCTGGTGGACTTGGATGAAGATTTTGGGTAACCGGTGGTTACTGCGATGCCGTCGTTAGGCAATACCTTCACTCAAGCCCGCTTGAACCGCGGCATCTCCCTCCGCGATGCCTCGTTTCAAACCAGGCTGCCCGAGCAGGCCATCTTGGATTTGGAGCAAGATCGCTACTTGGAGTTCGACAGCCTGGTCTACCTCCGTTGGTTCATTCAACGCTACAGCGAATACCTCGGCCTCGAATGTTCCGATTGCCTCGAACGTATGCAATCGGTCATCGACCAAGCCAAACCCGCCACTCAGTACCTCTCCACTGGCCACCGCACCCTTCCCGATACGCGCAAACCTGTCCGCAAACACGCTCCGGGCGGAGGCATGCCCGTGTTCCTCGCTCCCGTACTGCTGGCCTTGCTCGCTTTCGTCGGCTTCTCCCTCTACGCGCTCGCGCAGCAGCATCTGCCGGAGAAGTTGACCGCAGCTCCCGCCTCCTCATCCAAGATTCCGGCATCCCATCCTACCGCTGCTCCATCGCCGCTCGAGCATTTCACCGCCCCCGGCATTCCCACCGCATCGACTTCGCGTCGCCTGCATCGCTTTCACCTCGAACAACGAATCCACCACCAACCGGCGGTTCCAGAGGAACTTTCCGGCCCGTCCGACGGATCCAGCGAAGCGAGCGATCTGCCCACGCCTTGAACCGCCTGGGGGGGAGAGTGTCGATTTATTCGGGAATGACGTGCGGTTTGGTGATCTTGCGCCCGTTCAAGGCGCGGATTCTCCTTCGGAGCGAACCCGGGGGCATCGCTGCGCTCAGCCCCGGTCTATAAAATGGATCCCCGTTGAGGATCTTAGCGGGAAGGATGGGGCGCGGCAGGGCGCGAATCGATAGCTCCACGGAATAAATCAACGCGCCCTGGGGCGGCCACCCAGCCGAAAGGCTCAGAACTCCTGATCTATCGAGGAAGATAATGGATACAGGGGAATAAGAGTGAGCCAAAGCGAGACCTCCACTCCGTGAATGACACTCTATTTGTGGGGCGATTTGTGGGGCGGACACTCTTGTCCGCCGAGTGAGTCTAGAAAGTGCGCGGGCTGGCGGGCCCGCGCCACATAGGTTTCCGGCTCATCCAAATTCCTCGAGATCAGGAGTTCTGAGGCTTCCGCACGCACGGCGCTCCGCGCCGGGAGAGAGCGGCGATGCTCGCCGCAGTCCAAGAGCCTCCGGCGTGAGAGGAACCATTCAACGCCAATTCCCTGTCCCTATCCGGCATCGGCCATCAGCAGCCGGGTTTTTTGCAGTGTTTTTGGTTGCAAAGCCTTCCGGATTTCCACTACTTAAGAGATCGAAACTATGAAAAGACTCATCTTCGCCCTTTTCTGCACCGGAGTCGCCGTTTCTTTGGCGGACATTCAAGCGCCGCCGCGCTCACAGCAGACTCCAATTCGCAAGCTGGGCCGCGGCGTGTCGAATATTCTTTACGGCATCACCGAGTTGCCAACGCATATGTTGAAAATGAACGATACGGACGGCAACAGTGCTGCCTTCGGCGAGGGCGTGGTCGAAGGGAGCTGGCGCAGTGTGGTGCGCATAGGTTACGGGGCTTTCGAGGTGGTTTCCTTTCCCGTTCCCACTTACAAGGGGAGTTACCGGCACGGTTTGAGAAAGATCGAATACGATCCCTATCGCGGCTACATGGAGTTTCCCCCAGAACTTGGATTCGAGTCCAAGTACGACTACGTGCGGTACCAAAGCTACTAAGCGGACCGCTTCTTCACGAGATTTCGGTGGCGGAAAGCCCGGCCCTCCTGAAGGGGGGCCGGGTTTTTTTTGTGGAAACGGAGACGCCCGGTAAGCGTGCCCTGGCGGACTGCTTGCCGGTCTGCTGCGTGTTTCCGGTCACTTGCCCGGAAATTCGCCGGTCCAATCGAGGCCCGAGATCCGGTCGAGTTCGCCATCGAGGTCGCTGCCGCTGTAGAAGGACAGCCAACCGTTCACGACGACGGTGGCTCCGGGAGCACAGTCGGGGAATTGCGGATCGGCATGAATGCATGGGACGGGGGGATTGGCCCAGGCCCGCTGAATGGGTTCCCAGGCCGTGATGATCCACCGGTCACCCTGGGTGGAACGGCAGGCGGCGAAAGGCGGGCGGAGGACGCGTTGTTCATCGCCGGATTCCGCGAATTCCGGTGCACCGCGGAGCATGACGCACATTTGGACCCTGAGACCGGTGAGTTCGGCTTCTGTTCCATTGGTCAGTTCGAGGCGCATGCGGAGGCGACCGGCGAGACTGACTGCGGCGGCTTCGAAGGCAATCCCGTTGGGGAGACGTCGCCGGATGGTGAGCCAGCCTTCTTGGCTGCGATCCCATTCGAGTCGATCCAGGGTGAGGCCGCCTTCGGACCAGATGGTGGGGACGTGGGTGTGGGCCAAGTAAGTGAGACCGAGATTGGACCAGATGGCTTCAGGGAGATCGACCACAACGTAGGAAGCGGGATCCCAGGGGGTGAAGACGCTGATTTTGGATTCCCGTTGTGGATCGACGGCCCCTTCGAGGAAACCGGAGCGCGGATGGCGTCCGCCGGGATAGGGGAGCATGCGGAGCCGGCCATCTGGGGCCGTGAAGCGGCCCGGAGCGATGGCGAGGCGTTCGAGAGCTTCTTGGACGGCGGCGGGCTCGAGCCCGGCGGCGGCCTTGACCTCCTCGAGGCTGTAGCGGTGGTGTGCGACCATGTTTTCCAGCCAAAAGGCGAGATCGGCTTCGGAAACCGGATGCCGGTGTTCCTTTGGGGGAACGGGCGGCACACCGGGTGAGGCAGGAGGAGATTGGGCTGCGGCGGGCCATGCGGCGAGAGCTGCAAGGAGAGAGGAGAGCAGGACCGAGAGTGCGACCGGCTGAGCCGGCGCCGTGCTGCGGCGGTGTAAGCGGTTCATGATGTCTGAGCGAGGGGGGTGAGTTGTGCGGCAAGGGCGAAGGCTCCAGAGATTCCCGAGCGATCGCCTAGAGCGGGCGGACGGATGTAGGATTCCGGCAGGTCGAGGATTTGCGGGAGGGGGAGATAGCCGTTGAGAAGATTCCGCACATTCCGGCGGATGAGGGGAAAGAGGTGGAGCTGTTGCATGACGCCGCCGCCGAGGACGATGGTTTCCGGGGAAAGAGTGAGAATCCATTGAGTCACGGCTTGCCCCAAGTAATCGGCTTCGAGGTTCCAGGCCGGGTGGCCCTGAGGCAGGTTGCGGGCGTCGGTTTTCCAACGCGCAAAGAGGGCGGGCCCCGAAGCGAGCCCTTCGAGGCAATCGCCGTGGTAGGGGCAAATCCCGTCGAAGGGATCCTGGCTCCGATCGCGACGCAGGAGCAGGTGACCCATTTCCGGATGAAATAATCCTTGCAGCGACCGGCCCTCGAGGACGAAGCCTCCTCCGATGCCGGTTCCCACCGTGATGTAGAGGCAGGACCGCCCGCCGTGTCCGGCTCCCCATTTCCACTCTGCGAGAGCGGCTCCATTGACGTCGGTGTCGAAAGCGATCGGGAGACCGAGTTCCCGGCGAAGCGTTCCGATGAGGTCGAAACAGGCCCAACCCTCCTTGGGCGTGGTGGTGATATGGCCGAAGGTGGGGGAATGCCTGCGCAAGTCGATCGGGCCGAAGGAAACCACTCCTAGAGCGCTCAGCGGGCCATGGGATTGTTGGCAGTCGCGAAAAAACCGGACGACTTGCTCGAGTGTTTCGGCTGGCGCGGCGGTTGAAATGCGGTCCGCCGCGATGATGGAGCCGGGGCCGGATCCAGCGGCGCAGATGAACTTGGTTCCGCCCGCTTCGATCGCGCCGAGCAGAGTGAGATCCCTGGAATCGGGGGAGGACATGATGCCGGGAGTCGATATAAGCCGGTCGGACTTCTGGGGCGCAAGTGATAAAAGAGTTGCGCCAGGAGGGGGAGGGAGGGATTCTAAGAGTCCGCCGAGCCGTGTCGGGGCGGGGGGCGCGCTGCGAACCCGGGTGGACAAGGCTGGTTTCACCGGCGATGAATCTCCCGCAAATCAAGCAGTACGAATTTGACCGGTTCCTTGGCGAAGGAGCCTGCGGTTACGTCTACGCTTGCCGCTCGGGCGAGGATCAAGTGGCGCTCAAGCTGTTCAAGGGCTTGGCGATTGACCGGGGTTTTCTGGAGGGCTCCCTAGAAAGGATCCGGGAGGCGGGAGACCATCCCCATTTGGCGACGGTGCTCGATTGCGATCTTCAGGCAAAACCCGCCTATGTGGCGACGGGACTGTGGGTCCGGGAGACTGGGGCAGGATGGGAGGGGGCAGCAGCGGAGCGGGTCATGGCTGGATGGGACGCTGAGCGGGTCTGGCCCCTTTTGGGTCAAATGGCGGAGGGACTGGGGTGGCTGCATCGTTCCGGAGTTCCGCATTGTGGCTTCGGTCCTGGAAATGTTCTCGTGGATGAGCAGAAGGGCCATGCCTGGATCACGGACTACGCTCAGGGCTGGATTAAGGGGATTTACCACATGGAAACGGCGTCGCACTGGCGGTTCAGCGCGCCGGAACAATTGCGAGACCCGGCAGTTTCCGAGTGGGGGCGAGGATTTCGCTGGGACGTATATGCATTTGGAGCGACGGCTGTCTACCTGCTTACCGGCCGTCACCTGCGGGCGCATGATTTCCTGGAGGAGTTGGTGAGGTCCGGCGAGCGGGATCTGGCGCCGGCTGCGTTGGCGGAGCGCATCACTGCGGCTCCGCTGGAGTGGCCCCTGGGTGCGGACGAGGATCCGCGGTGGGCAGTGCTGCGGAGGTGTGTCTGCGAGGATCCTGCGGAGCGTTATGCGGATATGCGGGAAGTGGCCTTGGAGTGGGAGCGCATCGAACGTGGCGGCTCCTTGGATCCGCGGCAGACGGCGGGCAGCATCCAGGTGCGAGCAGGGAAGAAGCTGGGAAACAGGATGGGCCGCCGTGTTTGGAAGGTCGCGGGACTGACTGCGGCGGCGGGGGCAATGGGGTTCTGCGGGACGGGGTGGTGGAGGAGTGAACAAGAGAATCTGCAATACCGGCAAACGATGGCGGAGCAAGTTCGTCAGGCCGGCGAGACGCAACGCAATGCAGCGGTGGAGGCGGAGGCGGCGGTGATTGCCTGGGGCGAGGCGGAACGCCGGGTCGAGTTGCTGGGAGACAATTTGGAGGAAGTGCTCAAGAGTTCGGAAACGCTCTTGGAGGCGCTGCTGCAGAGCGATCCGGAGTCGCCTGGGCGGCGTCCCTATCAGGAGACCTTGGCTAGCGTGGAAGTCGCCTTTCGCACGATGATGGATCAGACGGCGGGACGGCCGGATCTCATCTGGGCCCGCGTCCGGGCGGCGGCAGGGCTGGCGTCCATTCTCGAACATACGGGTCGTGAAGACCAGGCGGTGCAGCTTTATGACGAGGCGCGACGGATCTTGGAGACTCTGCCCGAAGGCAGCGCGACGAGAGGTTCTCAGCGCATTCTGGAAGTGGAGGTTTTCTCGGAACTGGCCGGCCTCTTCGGGAGTTGCGGGCATCCAGAGGAAGGCTTGAGCGCTGCGCGGCAGGCGGTGAAGTTGGCCGTCGAGCTGGGGCGAGGAGAGGGGGTGTCTCCCGGCTTGCAGAGGGTCACGGCCCTAGCCAAGCACCGGCTGGCCGTATTGGAGGCGGAGTTAGGGAGGACCGCGCTGGCGATTGAAGAGGGGCAGATGGCGATTCAACTTTTGGAGACGATTCTCGAAGGCGAGCCGGGAACGGCGGGAGACCGGCAGCTCCTGGCGCAATGTCAGTCCAACGTCGCACGGTGGCTGGATTGGCGAGGGGAGTTTGGCCAGGCTCTCGAAGGATTCCGGGAAGCCGCTGGCCATTTCGAGATCCTGGCCATCGCAGCGCCCTCCAATCGCGATTACCGTTTTCAGCTCGCCCGATGCCGTCTCGATCTTGGGAAAGTCATTGTTTGGCGCCTGGGACAACGTGAAGAAGCGGTTCGCGAGTTGGAAGCTGCGGCGGAGCTCCTGCGGTCATTGGTGAACGGGGAGCCCGGATCGCAGCCTTACCGGCTTGGGCTCGGTCAAGCCTTAGCCCAGTTGGCCCAGACGGAGAGGGACTATGGATCACACGAGCGCGCCGCGGCTTACGCCGGGGAAGCCCGGACGCTTTTGGACGGCCTTGACCCGGACGCATCCAAGCCAGAAGTCTGCGCCGAAGTCATCCTGGTGCACACTCTGCTGGGCCTGCTTCTCCTCGATGCGGGCGATCCGGCAGGGGCCATGGAAGAAGCTGAAGCGGCCTGGCGTTCACTTGACGGACTCGAGGAACAGGGGTTCCTGGCGCAGGCCGATGGAGCGACGCGCGCCAGGTTGGCGGACTCGTGCGGGGATTTGTCGCAGATGTTTTTGGCCATGGACCGTGCCTCGGAAGCGCGCGCTGTGCTCGGCGAGGCGGTGAGCGCCTGGCGGGAATTGGCGGAGCGTTTTACCGACGACGAGCGGATCCACGCCGGTCTGGAGTGGAGCGAAGGGATGTTGTCGCGGCTTCCGTAGGCGCCTCCAAGAGCTTGGAAAAAAGCTGGATCCCCGAACGGGGATCGATTATTTGAGGAGGGTTGAATGTTTGACATCCTCAATGATGCCTCGCGACGCCTTGTCCTCTCGTGAAACGCAATCCCTTCTGCTGCGGGAGGAGGGACCCCCTGGGGTGGAGGCCGACGAGGGGATGGAAGACCGGATGCGCCGGGCGGAGGCGCAACTCCTGCGCCTCAAAAGGGAGCGCGAGCAGTTGGAGCAAGAGAGGAGACGGCTGGAGGAGTTGGGGGACCGGCAACGCGATTTCGCCGAAGGGCGGGCCCGGGTTTGCCGCCGGTTGACCGACGCCATTCCGGGGATCCAAGAAGGGGCCGCGGCGGCGCAGGGCGAGGTGGATTCCTATTGCCGGTTGGCCAAGGTGTTTCAGCATCACCTGCAAGTGCTGAAAGGATTTCATCCGGAGGAATGGGCGGAGGAAGATCTTTCCGGAGAAGTGCTGGAAGCCGAACGGGCGCTGGGCGATGCCGAGGAACAATTGGGGACGGCGCGGATGCGCGGTAAGACAGGCCGGCCGCGGACGGCGCCCGGAGGCGCTGGCGGTTTCGGGTTTTGGTTCAAAGCAGGGCTCGGGTTTTTCCTTCCCTTCATGATCTTTTTGGCTGGGTTGGCGGCGGCGGCTTACTGGATCGAATCCCGATAGCGCGATGCGGCAGCGGTGGAGACTATGAAAGGACAGGGACGAAACGGGTGGAGGCGGAAGCAGCGCAGTTTGCGAAAGCGTGAGGCGCGGGTGGATTCCTTTCTGCGCCGGGCTCCGCGTTTGCTCGAGGAGGAACGGAACACGATTCCTCCGCCGGAAGAACTGGCGATGCGGCCAGGAATCGTCGTGCCGACGCGGGCGGAGTTTAACCGGGTCCGGCGGCAGTATTATATGCGGGGCGTCCGGCTGGTGGTTACGGTTTTGGCCTTTGGCGTGGCGGCGTTGTGGTTCGTTCAGCAACTGATGCGGCACACCTACCTCTTCGATTGAGAGGAGACGGATGGGAAAAAGGGGGTTTACCCGGCGCGGAAAGCCTTCACTGTGCGGCCATGCCAGAGGTTCCCAGGATGGACGTCCGCTACGTGGCGGACCTAGCGCGGTTGCAACTCACGGAAGAGGAGGTTCAGGTGTATCAGGGGCAATTGGACCGGATTGTCGAGTATCTGGATAAATTGGACTCCTGTGACCTCGAAAGCGTGGATGCGGAAGTGCATGCCGGGACCGTTCCATCCCCTTTGCGTGAAGACCGGGAAGGGAAGTGTTTGAGCCGCGAAGAAGCACTGGGCAATGCACCGGCCGTGGCGGACGGACAGTTCCGGGCGCCCAAGGTTGTGGAGTGAGGATGGATGCGGGAGACGCCGTGATGAGATTTGAGGAGTATTCACTGATCGAGATCCGGGCCTTGCTCCGCGCAAGGGAGATCACGGCCGCCGAGTTGGTGCGGGCGGTGCACGAGGCCATCGAGGAAAGGGATTCCGGGTTGGGCGCCTACCTGACCCGGGATCTGGAGGGCGCGTTGAAAGAAGCGGAGAAGGCGGATCCAGGCACGTTGTTGGGGGGGATCCCCGTGGCGCTGAAGGACAACATCAGTGTGCGGGGTCAACCTTGCAGTTGTGGTTCGCGGATTCTGGCGGGCAAGTACGCGGCTCCCTTCGACGCGGGCGCGGTGAAAAGGTTGAGAGCGGCGGGGGGCATTCCGTTTGGCCGGACCAACCTCGACGAATTCGCCATGGGTTCCTCTACGGAGAACTCCGCATTGCAGGTCACGCACAATCCGTGGAGTCCGGATCATGTTCCGGGAGGATCGAGCGGGGGATCGGCAGCGGCGGTAGCCGGGGGAGAAGCCTTGGGGGCGCTGGGATCGGACACCGGGGGGTCGATTCGCCAGCCGGCGGCTTTTTGCGGATGCGTCGGATTGAAACCGAGTTACGGACGGGTGTCGCGCTACGGGTTGGTGGCCTACGCGTCATCCTTGGATCAGATCGGTCCGCTGGCCCGTTCGGTTGAAGACGCGGCGCTGTTGTATCAGGCCATTGCCGGCCCTGATCCCCTGGATTCGACTAGTCTGGGCACGCCGGTGGAAGATACCCTGGAGCAGCTTCGGGACGGAGTTCGGGGCTGGAGGGTGGGGATTCCCCGGGAATACATTCAAGAGGGAATCGATGCTCAGGTTCGGCAGGCCCTGGAATCGGCTGCTTCCGTCCTCGAGGATGCGGGAGTCGCGGTGGAAGAGGTTTCCTTGCCGCACACAGAGCAAAGCGTCGCCGCCTATTACGTGATCGCCACAGCGGAGGCGTCCGCGAACCTGGCCCGATTCGACGGCGTGCGCTACGGGCATCGATCAGAACAGGCCGAGGATGTGCTGGAAATGTATTGCCGCACGCGGGACGAAGGGTTCGGAGCGGAGGTCAAGCGCCGGATACTCCTTGGGACCTATGTGCTCAGTTCCGGCTATTACGATGCCTACTATTTGAAGGCGCAGAAGTTGCGGACCTTGATCCGGACCGATTTCACTTCTGTGTTTGGGCAGGTCGATGCTCTGCTGGCTCCGGCGGCGCCGGGACCCGCTTTCCGATTGGGAGAGTGCACGGACGATCCCCTGCGGATGTATCTGGCCGACATTTTCACGATACCCGCCAATTTGGCGGGTCTGTGTGCGATCAGTCTTCCTGGAGGGCTCCACCGGTGTGCCGAGGGAGTGGCGCTGCCCATTGGATTGCAGTTTTTGGGCGCGCCTTTGTCGGAGGCAAGGATTCTGAGGCTGGCCTGGAACTTCGAGCAAGCTACGGAATGGGGGAAACTACGCGCATGGCGGGATCCGTTGCAGCGGATGGGAAGCACGAGAAGCCTCAGAAAGCCTGATTTGGCGAGCGGAGACAAGGAGTCCGAGGAAAGAGGATGAGCCGGAGGCCCTTGGACTGCGGCGAGCATCGCCGCTCTCTCCGGGCGCGGAGCGCCGTCCCCGTGATACAAATCCGATACACTTTGCGCCCGTCCTGACATATTCTCAGGCCCCGGAATTCCGCTCCGCCGCCTTAACGCCCTGCTGGTGGCCCGGCCGGCAGCTCACCCGGCGACGAGAATCACCGGCATCCTGGGCTTCGCTGGACCCTCCCCGGCCCTCAACATACGCGATCAGAAAACCTGCAATCTGCAAAACCTTCAAAACCGGCAAAAGCCTGTTCACGAACGCCGGCTCTTGCGGGAGACCCTTGCCCGCCAGCCCGGCATCTTCCGGTGCTATCCCGTTCTTCCCCCGGGTGCAAGAACGGCGGAAAGTGCAATAAGACCTGCCGAGCACCTGGCCGGGAACCCCGCAGCCCTGTCGGGGCGACCGTTTTCACCGGCCGGTTATGCGCGCTTCGCGATCAGACGAGACGGCTTCGCCGGACAACCGGCTCTTGGCTGGCAGCCGGCCTGCGAAATGCGAGCTGGTTAGAAAAACGGAATAGTTAATACTAGCTGCCCAACTAGCGGCTGGCGATGAGCACGGCGCAGTCCAAGAGCTGACCGCCGTGCCGGACTGTACACGTCGTTTGACTACGACGGAACCACGGATCGAGGAAACCCTGCTGGTGGAGACGCCCTGCACGCACATCTCGGCAAAGGCAAACTTGAGGGCCCGTTCGCTATGCACGCCTTCTTTAAGGGGGCTAGTAGGAGAGAAATCAATTCTTTCGCGAACCTGGGAGAGCGAACTCGATGGAGCCCACGCGGGCAAAAAAGGTTCTGGGCTTGTAAGCGTTGGCGTAGGCCAGTCGGGACTAGGACGTTCGTAGGGTTGAGCCTGGATTGGCGTGGGCGCGTTGCTGGCGCATGCCTTCATCGACGAGCAGCCGGATGGCTGCTCGTCGAACCCCGAGGAGCCTTGTTGGGTAAGCAGTTGCAAACCGGTGTCCAAGAGGTCAGAATCGGCTTGGGGATCATGTGTCAAAGCGAACCAAGCATGCCACCTTCTCTCAACAGGCTCTGCGCCTGCGCTCCGGTCGCGTCCAAAATGGCTAGCCAAAGAAGCCGCGCATGAATACCCACCAGATTCCTATGATTCGTCAGGCACTCCGCGAAGTGAGCGCAGGCCCGCCGGATACCTGCGCGACACTCGAAGTCGATGGTGACGCCCACCGGTGGATCCAGGTTGTAGGTCGCACGATCAATTGTGCTTATCCGCATGGCGACGAGCCGGAAGGAAGAGTGCAGCGACTACGACTACCGCCGATTCGTGCGGAACTTATCAGTTGGGAAGCTGGGAAGTTCGCGACCTTTGAGGTCGATGAGATGGATCTGGATGCGGTCGCCGAGTGGATCGACGCCTATTTTGTCCGAGTGATCGGCCGCACCGACGGTGAGTATCACCTCGATGTCACGTTTGAGCAGCACTGAGTAGAAAGACCAACCATCATCCCAAAATGCTGGCGCAGGAAGTCCACCGCTGCACCATGCCATGCGGTTGCCGGGTTGAGAAGGAGTCGCCCTTGGCTCGTTTCCAGGCGAGGAGCCGCTCATAGGCGTGGAGAAGGACGCCGCGTGACAGTTCCGC
>JBGTBW010000273.1:0-29372 GCA_041749135.1 Verrucomicrobiales bacterium | reverse complement strand
CGGCCCTCCAGGTATGGTCATGCGATTGGGTCTGCATCCCGGGACTAGGCCGTCACGGAGGCCGGCCCTCCAGGTGTGGTCATGCGATTGGGTCTGCATCCCAGGACCAGGCCGTCACGGAGGCCGGCCCTCCAGGTCTGGCCTGACAGATTGGTTGCGCCATCCTGGAGGAGAGAGAAGCGAGAGCTGGAACTCTTCCGGATGAGTACCTAGAAGGATTTGACAAATAAACAGTTTTAGGTCAATCGTATTATACCTATTTGACAAGTTTTAGCATGGAAGTCCCCAAAACCGAGCTATTTTCCGTCCTCCAGGAGTTCAATCCCTGGTGGGCCGGCCAGCCTGTGGCGGATTTGCCCGATTGGGAACGATCCGCATCCGTGCAAATTCGGGAATGGATCGAGGACACCGATACCAAGCGCTCCCTTTTGCTGAGCGGGGCGCGGCAGGTCGGCAAGACGACGCTTTTCCGCCAAGCGATTCGGCGGCTGGTGGGCGCGGGCTTCCCGGCCGCGAATTTGCTCTATGCCACCTTTGACCACCCGATTCTCAAACTGGCCGGGCTGGAGCGAACCTTACAGGCCTGGGACGAGCTGTTCCCGCCGGTGGCGGGCCATTCGCGGATGCTGTTTCTCGACGAGATCCAGTTCGTGCCCGACTGGCAGACCTGGCTGAAGCACCAGGCGGATTTTCGGCGCGGGCGGCGCATCGCCGCCACCGGTTCGGCCAGCCCGTTGCGCGACGGAGCGAGCGAGTCCGGAGTAGGACGCTGGCAGACCATTCCGCTGCCGACCCTGTCCTTCGCCGAATACCTGCGCCTGCGGAAGGTGGAGATCCCAGCACTGCCCGAGGTGCGCTCGCTACGCCAGCTTTTCGAGTGGCAGGCGGGCGATTTTTCCAACGCATCCACCATGGGCCACCCGCTGACGGCGCATTTCCACGAATACCTGCTGCGCGGCGGCTTCCCCGAGCCGGCCATGGTCAACGACCTGACCCGCTGCCAGCGGCTGTTGCGCGAAGACATCGTGGACAAAGTGCTCAAGCGCGACATGACCGCGCTCTATGGCGTGCGCCGGGTGCTGGAGGTTGAAAAGATTTTCCTCTACCTCTGCTACCATGACGGCGGAATTCTCGACGTCCCGACCCTCTCCCGCGAACTTGACGGGATCAACCGCCAGTCGGTGAACAACTTTCTCGACCTGTTCGAGGCAACCCACCTTATCTACCGGCTGCGTCCATTCGGCTATGGGAAGGAGGTGTTGCGCGGCCGCTCGAAAATCTACCTGGCGGATGCCGCGCTACCTGGAGCGGTGTTGCTGCTCGGCCGCCGCCTTTTCGAAAAGCCCGACCGCCTGGGGGCCGCGGTGGAAACCGCCTTCTTCAAGCACCTCTACACCCGCTACTACCAGGACCAGCCGACTTTTTCCTACTGGCAGGACAGAAAAAACCGGAATTTGGAGGTGGACTTGATCGCCGAGACCGGCGACCGCCTCGTGCCCTTCGAGGTCAAATACCAGGACACCGAGATCACTCCGAAGAAGCTCAAAGGCCTCCGGCTATTCCTCGAGGAGCGCGGTGTCGAGCACGGCTACGTGATCACCCAACGCTGGGAGGACTTCAGCATCATCAAAACGACCTCGGCCCGCAAGGGCCACGAGCGTGACAGACTCAATGCACGCATTCTCGCCATCCCGGCGCCTCTGGCCTGCCTCTGGCTTTCCCTTTGACCTCTTCCGGATATCCCCACCAGCCACTTTCTTGATGACGAGCATCTTCACATTTCCCAGCGCCAGACTCCAATGATGCCCCGGCAGGTCAGGAAAAGCATCTTCCTCGATAGATCAGGAATTCTGAAGCTGGGGACCAAACTAGATCCTTAGCGAGCCACGAAACGCCCTGCTGCTAAAGTAAGACTGCGCACCGTTGTGATACACGAAGACATGGCCGAAGCGGCGATCACCAAAGAGGGCGCCGCCGAGTTTTCTAATATCAGCAGGTGTTTTCACCCAGCTCGACGTCTTCGAATCAAAATCTCCAAGTTTCTGCAGCTCTCGATATTGTTCTTCCGTCAAGAGTTCGATGCCCATCGCCGCGGCCATATCCATGGCGTTATTCTTAGGTTTATGTTCTTTCCTAGAATCCAGCCCTTCACGGTCATAACAAACACTTGTGCGGCCCTTGGGGCTTTCCGCTGAACAATCAAAAAAAATGTATTCGCCCGTCGTTTTTTCATGACCAACCACATCCGGTTCACCGCCGGTCCTTTCCATTTCATTGAGTGACCTTAGTTTCTGGACATTCGCTTCCAGCTTTGCTTCTACTTTAGCCCATTCAAGACCTTTATGGCGGTTCATGTTTTTCTCGAAACGGGCTTTCAATGCTGTGAGTAGTTCTTCACGTTGTCCTTGAGACAACTCCTTTTTTGTTTCAACGTCTTTCATAGAGGTTTTCTCTTTTAATGCTGTCGTGTGAAGAGTTTCTTTGTTCCACGCCGGCCACGAATTTCAATTCGCTTTCTCCTCGCGCCGCGCCAAACCTTCCACCAAGCACCGCGCGGCATCACCGAATAAATCAACACGCCCCGAGCGCCAGCGCCGGGTCTGCCCCGATCGTGCCGGTCAGGCCTTCGCGGTACTCTTGCGAGCGAACAGTGTCGAGCATCAAACGGGCATGGTCGAGGCGTTCACCAATGCGCAAGCGCTTGAGTTCGGTCTCGTAGACCGGCTTCTCCAGAAACGCTTCGAGGTAGGCGACGTGGCGTTCCCAGAGCCGCTGGTCCGCAGCCGCCTTGGCATCGAGGCGCGCGCCGTACCAACTGGAGGCGAGGAGCGCCTCACGCGTGAAGAGGGAGCGCACCTCCGGATCGTTCTCGGTCCTCCCCTCAAACTGGCCGTGCGCCATGATGTGCAGGAGCGCCTTGAGCGGTGGGCAGGCGAAATCGACCGAGCCGTCCTCGAAGTAGTTGCGAGCCGCGAGTTCCTGGGCCGCCGTGATATTTTCGACTCCGTCGGCGAACTCGTCGCGCGACTGGAGTTCCGGCCGGAGCATCTCCGCCGTGAAGACGCTGTCCGGCGCTGAAAAGACGCGGCCGAAGAAAGTGTTCACAAAGCCCTCGGTGATCCGGTATCCCAGGCGTGAGGCGCGCACCAGCCGTCCGCCGTACTGGAAGTCCTCGATCTTCTCGAGGAATCCTTGGTCCATGAGATAAGCGGGCTCGCGCTCGTGAATGAACATCCGGCACCAGACTTCGGGAACGAGCAGGGAGATATCGTGGTCGAAGCGGAACTGGCTGCCGATGTGGCCGGCTGCGGAGGTGAACCCGTGGTATTCTGTTAGCAAGAAGGAGACCAAGGCGGCGTTGAGGTCATGCACCGGAAGCAGCGCGTTGAACGGGCCCTTGGTCAGAGCCCCCTCCGACCCGGCCCCTGTGGTGGAAGGCGACTTCCCGGTCAGCGAGGCCACGAAGTCCATGAACAGCTCCGGCAACTCTTGGTAGTGCACCGGGCCGTAAACCGCCAGCGGGCGGATCCCTGCCGCCGGGTCGGCCGGGTTGTTGCGCCTGCCCCCCAGCACAGCGTTGACCGGGAAGAGCACCGGGGAGGCGGAGGGCAGGCGCCGGTAAAGACGGGCGCCGAGTTTGGCCAAGTAGGTCGCGCGCGGATTCTCCAGATCGGGCCGGTTCTGAAGGTAGCGCGGGTTCGCAGTCGGTTTGCCGTCCACCAGGCGGGGCAGATGCGGGGAGATGACATAGTCAGGCGACGACTCTTCAGCGAAGGCCCGCAGACGTTCCTGCATCGGGAGCGTAAACTGCTCGAACCGGATGGCGTCGTGAACCATGGCCAGAGCCTCAGGGCGAGTGATCGGTTCGTAATTCGAAAAGAAGACCCCGCTCTGGGCGAAGTCCCACTCCGTCTTCTTGTCGTAGCCGCGCAAGACGGCGTCGTCCGGCCGTTGGAAGAGGCGATACTCGCAGTTCTTGACGAACTTGAGCGACGGATTGGTGAGGTCGGGGTGGGCTCCGGTGAGTCCGGCTGCGGGAACGACGGTCGAGGCTGAGATGTCGTCCTCGGTCTGCACCTTAGCGGCGGGCGCGAAGTCTTTGCGCAAGGAGAACGTGCGCCAAGTGCCGTCCCGGGCGAACCCGACCCGCAGATACTGGGAGATAAGCCGTTGGCGCCGGTAGATCAGCGTATTTCCCTGGCCGCCGTCGATCAAATCCACGGTAAACCGCTGACGCCACTGGTCGAACCCGCCCCAGTCCGGTTTATAAAGACGTTTGATGAGGAAAACGAGGTCGCGCACTGAGTTAGGGACGGTGGCGAGCCAGGCGTTGTAGGCTCCGGTGTAAGCTGGATTCGGCGCGAGCAACCGGATCACCGACCCGAGCGAACGCTCGGGGGAGAGGTACGGCCGGGAGGGCTTGTCCGGGTCGAGCGGCTCTTGGTAGCGGTCGCCGTAGTCGCGATTGATAATCGACCAAGCCTGTTCCAGGCCGGCCGCCAAGTCGTGCACGACGATCGGGCCGGCGATCATGGCGTCGGAGAGCGACTTCGAGATCTCGGACTTTCCGCCGCCCGACACGGTGCAGGGTTTATGGCAAAAGGTGCCCTCGGCGTTGGAGCCGACGAGCCTCCAGCGCTGGCCTTGGGAAGGCTTGCGCATTTCGACTTTATAGCCCGATGGCAGGATGTAGGTGACGTCCGGCCGGAGCGAAATCCGCTGGGGACCGGATTCATTGCGCCAAGTAACCGACTGGTCGTGGAGGTCGATGCGCACATCCTCCGGAATGTAGAGTATGTCGGGATAGGCGCGGTCGATGGCGTAACCCTCGGGCTGGACCTCGATGAAGCCGCCGTAGCGCTGAACCACGCCGGCGAACGTATGATCTCCCGGGCGGTTTTCCTGATAGTCGGAAAGCGCGAAGACCTCGCCCAGATCGAAGGCGGGAAAGGCGAGAGTGCCGCCAGCGTGTTCCTCTTCGCAGTTGCCCGCGAGATTGGCGGCGTAGGAGAGCTGAGTTTTGACCTCTTTCTTGCAGTAACCGTAATAGTTGTCGGCGATCAAGGTGACGATCGTGCCGCGGGCGTCGCGGGCGGTGACTTTGAACGCGCTGCCGCCGTTGTAAGGTTCATCGTCAGTCTCCCAGCACATCCCGTCCCGTCGCTGCCGTTCCGTCGCCGCCGTAATGTGGGGCAGGCCGAGTTCTTTTTTGGTCAAGCCGGTCAGGTGGGGAGCGAGGATGACGCAGCCGGAGTGCCCGCTCCAGTGGGCGGCGTCGAGGCGAGCGTCATTCTCCGGCAGGTAAGGATCGCCGGCGTTGCCGAAGATCGACTCCACAAAATCGAGGTTTGAGACGAGGTTGCCGGGCGCGAAGAACCGGATTTCCATGGATTTCTCCGGCTCCACACCCGGGACCTCCGGAGAGACCACCGGGCGAAGGAGCAGGGAAACGAAGACCCGCGCCGGATGCGGCGAGGTGCCCGTGAAGGGGAGGAGCATCAGATCGCCTGGTGGATGGAGCGCGTGGCGGAGGAGGCGGGCAAAGGTCCCTTTGGGCACGGCTTCCTTGTCGGCGGGCACAGGCAAACCCCCTTCGGCGACATGAAAAACTCCTTCGGTCGTCCGCCGGTCGGCGCGAGGGTTGTGACACACTCCTTGATCAACCCGATAAGAGCTGAGAATCGACGACTGGAACTCATCCCGGTCGGGGGGCAGCGAAAGCATGCGCCCGATCCCGTGCCGTTCGAGCACAAACGCCGAAGCGGGCACCAGCGGCGCGTCCGGGTCCGGAAAAACCTCGGCGAGCAGCTCCCGGCCCAGGTAATCGCGGAGAAACGCGTCCGTCGCTGCGTCGGCCGGGCAAAGGTGATCGGCGAGCAGCCGGCTTTGCTCCTGGAACTTGGCGAGCAGCGAACGGCCCAGGTCGAGGAACGGGTAGTCTCGCTCGTCGCCGACGATGGCGTGGCCGCGCGCCGCCAACTTGAGATTGACGAATTCGCGCAACCGGATCTCCTCGGCCGGCGATGCAATGGCGGGTTTCCCCTCGGCAGTGAATCCTATCTGGTCGCGAAGGTCGAACATGGGGCACGGTGCGGGAAGAGCACAGTGAGAGCAAGCAGCGTACCGCTCATGCGCGGCGCTCCCGGGCAAGCCTGTGTTTGTTCATCCGGACGGTGAATCTGACGTTGCCTCCCCGCTGATTTCCGGGGCGGAATCCTTGGAGGGAAAAACCAAGATTTTATCCACGCGGTGGCGATCCATATCAAGCACCTCAAAAACGTAACCTTGCGCCTCGAACTTCTCGCCTTCCTTCGGAACGTGGCCAAGCGTATTCAAGACGAATCCAACACGAGGGAAAAGTAAGTAATGACCGCGACCACGTTGCCGAAGGCAATCTTGTCTGCGTAAGGGGCAAAGAAGGACACCTCTGCCATTGGACCAGCGAGCTTGGCTGCCAGCGTCGCGCCGCCAAACGCGCCGGCGAAAATGCCGACGAGCGTGATGCCGATCTGCACGGTGGACAGAAAGCGATTGGGCGACTCGGCCAGCTCCAGCGCAATCCTCGCTTTGCCGTCGCCCAAATCGGCCAGATGGCGCAACCGGCCTTTCTTCGCCGAAACGACGGCGATCTCCGCCATCGCGAACACCCCGTTCGCCATAAGCAGCAGGAATAGAACGGCAACTTCGAACGCAATGATGCTCATACGCCCCAATCAGCGGAGGAAACCACCGTCGCGCAACCACGCGGCGCAGGACGCAGTCCAGGTGGAATAGGGACGATCGGCAGTGCGAACGCCGAAATCGTGAGCGGTGCGCGCATAGATGTGCAACTCAGCGGGAACGCCGGCTCGCTTGAGGGCGAGGTAGGTGAGGACACTGTTCTCCGGCGGGCTGATGATGTCGTCCCCGCCATGCACGAGGAAAACCGGCGGGGTCCCGGCTGGGATGCGCAGGCCTGGAGCCAGTTCGTCCTTGTCCTTGTCCTTCAGGTAGCCCGAATAGACCGGAATGGCGAAGTCGGGCCGGCAACTGATTTGGTCCGCGTCATCGACCGGCTCATAGCTTCGTTTATCGAAGGCTGTCGCCGTCGCCATGGCGAGATGGCCGCCCGCCGAAAAACCCACGATGCCGATGCGCTCCGGATGCAGGCCCCACTCCGCGGCTTTGCTGCGAATCAGGCTAACGGCGCGTTGGGAATCTTGAAGGGGCCGGCGCGCCGGTTCCCCTTCTGGTTCATCGGGGCGGCGCGGCACACGGTACTTGAGGATAATGCCGGTAACGCCAATCGAGTTCAGCCATGCCGCGACTTCTTCGCCCTCCAACTGCCAGTAGAGATCCCAATATCCGCCGCCAGGACAGATCAGCATCGCAGTTCCGGTATTCTTCTCTGCGGCCGGCCGGTAGACCGTGATGGTGGGTTTGCTCACGCCGGTAATCAGTCGCGTCGGCTCGGTGACTTCGACCTGCGTGCGGTCGAGCTGCGGCGACAGGCGAGTCCTTTCCGGACCGATGCTGCCGCTCTCGTCCGGAACTTTTTCCGGCCAAAGCTCTACGACCACCGGCTCGTCCGCCGCGACCTCTTGCTTCGACACAACGGTCTGTAGTGTGGCGAGCCGTTCCTGCGATCTGCGGTCGATCCACGTGGCTGGATACTCTTGGCGGAGGCGCTCGAATGCGACAATCGCTTCATCCGTCTTGCCGCTGCCCATCAGGCCGTTGGCCTGCTCGAACTCTTCTTCGCCGGCCGTGAGCGTCCGGGCCATGATCCGTCCGGCTTCCTGCGACGTCAGGCCGATCGGAGCCATCGCCAACACGGGTGGATTCACGTCGGTTAGGATGCCGAAGGCCTCAGGGTTTCTCTCTCGAAACAGCCGGGCGCGCATGTCGCGCTGCCAGTTCATTGCGTCGCCGCCTTCGCGTTGGCCGCGCGGGTCGATGTCTGCAATGGCGAGACCATCCGGGTCATCCGCCCGGGCGACAATCTTGCCCTGGGGCGAGACGATCATCGCTCCGCTGCCGCGTTGCGCGACGGCCAGCCAGATGAAGTTCTCCGCCGCGCGCACTCGCAAAGCCTGGACACCGATGTCGCCTTCGCCAATGGCGGCCCCACCCATTGTAGGGAAAAAGATGATATCTGCGCCTTGCAACGCGAGGCAGCGCGCTGTCTCGGGAACCACCAGATCATAGCAAATCAGCATTCCGGCCCTACCCAGATCAGGTGTGGGAAAAACAGGAAACGAACTTCCCCGCAGGCGCGCGCCTGCCTCGCCCCAGGTCGGACAGACCTTGTGATACCGGCCCAACTCTTTGCCGTCGCGGCCCAGCAGGAATGCAGTGTTGTAGATTCCGCCATCGCTCTCCGTAAAGTCGCTGCAAACGACCAGATACATCCTGTAGCGCGCGGCGGCGCTGCCCAGGCGTTCGAGCATGCGTTTCACCGCCTCTGGCAAGAGTTCCGCCGCCTGCGTCTCATTGGCTCCAACCCAATTGAGCAGACCCGCTGTATCCTCGGGCAGCACCAGGACGTCGCACTTCGATTCGCCGGCGCGATCCACAATGCGTTCAAGTTCACCGAGGTTTCTGTCCACCGCGGCGAGCGCCTCGTCCGCCTGCAGGCGGAAGTCGATGACGCGCGCTGCAGCCTGAGCCGCTGCAACCCGAACGGTGGGGGCTGGCGACGGGCTTGGTTCGGCAGCGAAGGCTGGCGCAGCGAGGGAAATGAGCAGCAGGATCGTCAGCCCGCCGAAACGCGATTCTGTCTTCATTGCACAGAATGCAGCAGCGCCCCTGATTCGACAATCCGGTAAATGGAAAGCGCATCCAGCTTCCCATCGTGCGCCTCGTATTCACTCAGGCTCCGGAACGGGAGGAGTCGCGGGTGGTTCCGGTTCCGGCGTCTCCAGAGGGGCCGGAGCTTCCGGCGGTGAGGGAGGTGAGGATTCGGGCGCGTGGGAGGAGGATTCGGGGCGCTCCACGCTTTCGTAGAGCTTGGCCATGGCCAGAGCGAGTTCTTCAAGATTCTGATAGTAGCGAGCCTCTGCGAGATCTTCCTTGGAGCGCCGCAAGGCGAAGAGATCGCGTTCGAGCTGGTTTCGCTGGAGCCGCAGCTCGGGTGAGAGCGCGCGTTCCTCTTCGCTCGGGATAAGGGCCCATTGCGAGGCGGCGAGCCCGTCCAGTTCGCCGGTCCCTTCCTGACCTTCGACGTGCACTTTCCACAAGACTTCGCCGGGACTGCCCCGGCCGTCGCCGTTGTCGTCGAGCAGCGCTTGTTCAGTGGCGATGCGTCCTTCGAGGGAATAAAAATCTTGCGTGCGGCGAGAGCCGGTGAGGAATGCCTCGAGGAGGGTGACCTGCCCGTCGTTGTCCAAATCGGCCTCGCCGCCGGCCCAGCAACCGGCCAGATGGAGTCCGAAACGGGAGTAGTCCACCTCGAGCCCGCTCTTCGTGGCGGTGATGAGGATGCGCTCGGGTGCGGAGAGGGCGGAGATCCAAGGACCGCTGCAAGAGCTGCCGTTGATGAGGATGAGCGGCCGTCGAAAACGGGAGAGCAACGGAGCGAGTTCGGCGGCGTCGAGGTCGGGGCCTTCGAGGTTCAACCGGGCATCCCGGCCATTGTGAGTGCCGTGTCCGGCGAGCACGATCCAAAGAGGGGACGGCGACTCGGCGTCCCGTTCGCCAAGCAATTGAATAAAGCGGTCGCGCTGATCCTCGCTGTCAGGAGGGATCTCGGTAAACGTCGCTCCGCCCGCGTGTGCTGCTTCTTCCCAAAGCCTGGCGGTTTCGCGAAAGGGTTCTTCGAACTCGGGTTCGCCGGCCTGCCCACGGAGGAAGAGGATTTCGCCGTCGGCCCAGGCCGCACCGGAACCTAACAAGCAGGCCGCAGCGAGAAGGCCGGCTGCGGCGGGAGCACGGGCGTGCCGCCGGTTCACGGCACTCCTTTCCATCGGCGGATTCCCCATTCTCCCACAAAAGCCCCGATGGCCAGAAGGAGGAACGCGGGGAGATGCCAGATCGGTCTGATCACGGTTTCCATCACGGGCGCTTCTCGGGTGGCCAGGCTATCGACGAGTTGACCCAGTTCCTCCTCCGCGACGACGGATCCGCTCGTTTCCGATGCGATGCGTTGGAGGACTGCGGCGTCGCCGCCGGGCCGCGAGAGTTCCTGCGCCCCGGGATTGAGAGCCCACCCGGCTTCAGCGTCGCCGATGACCCGCGAGTCTTGGGTTTGGGCTTCGGCTTTGGCGCGATAGACGCCTGGTTCGTAGCAGATGTGAGAGCCATGGAAGACGCCCGGAGCGTCTGGAGCGGGTTCGAGCGCAACTTCGTCCGCTTCCCCTGAGGGACGTGTCAGGACGAGCCGGACGCGGGCGTCGGAATCCTTGCGGAATTCCTCGTCGTGCACGGTGACGCGAAGGGAAGCGAGGGCAGGAAAACGTCCGTCATCTAACGAGGTCTCGACCTCGACCCGGCGCGGCGCGTCAACGACGAGCCAGCGGACGAGTTGGCGCCAGAAGCGATCCATGTCCGGCCGCTGTTCGGGATCACGGAAGCCCCAGCGCCAAACATCGCCGATGCCGATGGCGATGCTGCGGCCGCGGCCGTAAGACTGGCTGACCAGCGCCGGGTAACTATGCCCGTCGTTTCCGCGGAAATGGCCCACCAGGCTGGCCCCCGGCTTGGGCAGGCCGAGGCGATTGACGACGAGAAAGCCGGGCATGCGATCGAGGCGCTCTTGTTCCGCGCTCGTGTCCATCCGCAGCCGGGCCCAGGGGGAGACCAGGCCTTCGCGGGTGAGTTCGTAGGGGGCTCCAGAATCCGGCAGCGCCCGGCCCGGCGGATTCAGGTAGACGGGAAGGAGCGCTTCCAGCGGTCCTCCCGCGTAACCGCCGCGCTGGAAAGACTCCATGCCGCCGAGCATAACCAGTCCGCCGCCGCGCCGCGAAACGAAGCGTTCGATGGCCTCCAACTGATCGAAAGTGAAGAAAGCCGACTCGATGTCGTCCAGCACCAGCGCGCTGTAGGCGAAAAGGTCGGGGTCCTTGGTGGGGAAGCCGCCCGCCAGTTCCGTTTCATCCCGCATATCCTGCCGGACCAGGACGGGCTGGTCGTAGTCGCCGGTTTCCTCGGGGTCTTTGCCGAATCCGCGGAAGAGGGGATTGGTCTGCTCACCGTCCCGGCTTTTCCATTCGAACTTCGGTTCGCGCCGGGCGATCCGGATGAGGGCGGCAAGCTGCAGTTCTTTGTCTTCCCGCAAGGCGCGGCGCAAAAACTTGTATTCCCAGTTAGGACGTCCGGTCACGTAGAGAACTTGATAGGGTCCGGTGCGGAGATCGGCGACGGCGAAGAGGCGGTTGTTCTCCAACGTTAGCTCGGGATTCGCCACGGATTCCCTGGCCTCCGCTCCTTCCTCGGCGGGACTGGCCCCCAGGACGATCTCCACACGGAACCCGGTGATGCCGCGGGACTCGGGTTTGACCTGGACATGCACGGTTTCCTTGTGGACGGGGCCCGAGGCGGTGATCCGGCGGCTCTCCAGGAGGCGGTCTGATTCGTCGAGGAAGCGCAGTTCGGCGCCGCGCCCTTCCTCACAGCCTAACAAGACGGCATCGGCTCCCAGAGTCACCGGCGCGTCTTCAAATGCACTTTCCCGGACAGAGACGCCGGTGAGCGCCGCGTCGGGACGGGCCAGTTCCCCGCCGGTGAAGAGGGTATGCACGGGGAAACCCGGCGGCCAGACCAGGCCCTCGCCGCCGCCGGTCAAGGAGCCGTCGCTCCACACCAGCGCGCCCGCCAGAGGTTGCCCTTCGTAGCGGCGGCGGATCTCGTCCAATGCCTGGCTCAGGGAACTGCTGCGATCGGCGAATTCCAGTTCGCCGGGCTCGCGATAGCGGCGGAGGCGCTCGCCGAAAGCGAAGCGATGCACTTTGAACTGAGTTTCGAGCCGGTCGAGCCAGTCCGGCTTCTGGGTGGTTCCAAGCGATTCGCGCAGGGCTTCGGGCCGCCCGCTTTCCTCCAAGTCTAACGGGAGAGCCATGCTCTGGCTAGAGTCGACGAGCAGTGCGAAAATGTTGGCTCCGGCCACGGGCCGGCGGCTCGGCAGCAGGGGTTCGAGCAGACAGAAAACCAGAAGGGCAATGCCTGTGAATTTGAGCAGCAGTGCGGGCCAGCGCCAGCCGCCGAGTTCCTTGAGGCGAAGCGTGGTCCAGGCCAGAAAGGCCAGGACCACGATCCCAAAGCCCACGAGCCACGGCGCATGCCGCGCGCTCTCGAAGAGCAATGTTGGAATGGATTCGCCGTTTCCCACCGCCGTTATTCCTCCCCATCCCGGCTCAGGGAACCGTAGTAACGCTCGACCAGTTCAGCGAAGGCTTCCGGCACCGGATCGCGGTCGACCGGAAGGAGTTTGCTCTCTTCGTCCCCTTGCAGGAAGCGCAGCTCCTGGTCGAGGGCGTCGCGCAGTTCTGTGAGCGGCCCGAGAACTTGACTTTGAGCAAGCTCCCATTCCGGAAGGCCGCTGCCGCGCTTAGCTTCCACGAGATAATCACGAAGCCTTCCCCGGACCCGGGAAACGGGATCTCGCAGGCGGTCATCGTCGAGGACGTCTTCCAGCTCGCCCAGTTCGCGGCGCCATTCGCGGAACTCATCTCCGCCGCCCCAGCCTCCGATCCGCGATCCGCCGCCGCCGCCATCCGGGCCGCCGGCGAACCGGCCGCTGCGGTCCCCGCCTTCCCCGCCTTCCCCGCCTTCCCCATCTTCACCCGGCTCCCCGTCTTCACCGTCTCCATCTCCGCCTGGCTCCCCGTTTTGACCGCGGCCTTGTCCTCCTCCCTGGCCTTGCGCTTCGCCTTCAGCTTCGGCCACCTCTTGCCCGTCACCCGGCTGTTGCCCTTCGCCCTGTCCTCGGCCTTGGCCGGGCTGTTGCCCTTGACCTTGTCCTTGACCGGGTTGTTGCCCCCGGCCTTGCCCTTCGGCTTCCCCTTCTTGCTCTCCTGCCTCAGCGATCTGCCCTTCGCTTTCGCCCTCCTCTCCGTTCGCGGCGGTGTCTTGGGCCTCTCCCTGACCCCGCCCTTGTCCCCTTCCGGTCTCGCCTTCCTCACCAGCTTCCCCTTCCTCACCCTGTTGACCGCGACCTTGGCCGTTGCGTCCTTGCCCTTGGGAAGGATCGCCGGGAACCTGTTGTTCGCTTTCGTTGCTGGCAACGTCTGCGCCGGAACCTTCCCCGTCTTCACCGGCTTCCCGGCCGGGTTGTTGTCCCGAGCCCTCACCGGGCTGATCTGACTGAGCTTGTCCGTCCTCGGACGGCCCGGAGCCGCCTCCCGCGCCGGCGTTTTCGGCGAGTTCCGCGTTTTCTTCCCCTTCAGAGCCCTCACCTTGTTCGCCGGCTTCCCCAGCGGCCTCACCATTTCCCTCGGAACGGGAATCCTCGGCTGGGGACTCGCCGCCTTCTGACCCGGGTTGACCTTCTTGACCGGACCCCTCGGGCATGCCGCTTCGCATGTCTTCGAGGACGCCGGCGAGTTGCTCGCGGGCAAAACGCAAGGATTCCTCCTCGTTGCCGAGAATGGAGCGGGCGGCTTCCTCGATGCCGCGCGTCAGCGTGTCGACCCTGCCCGTCGCGTCGCGCAGGGAAGTGCGGGCGTCGGCCATGTCGCCGGCTTCCACTTCGGACGCGGACTCTTGGAGCTGTTCGAGCGCTGTCTCGGGTTTTGCTTCTCGAATGGCGTCGTAGAGCCGGTTGGAGAGAAGCGGCTCCGCGATCTCGGCGGTCTCCGATAGTTCCCGCATGGATTCGGCCACCTCGGCAACGCGGTCGCCTTGCTGGCGCATGTCCTCAGGCAGACCCTCGAGTCCAGGTTGGGCTTCCGATGAGTCGGAGAGTAAGCGCTGCTCCCGGCGGGGCATAGCGTCGTCGGTTCCTTCGACGAGGCGCCGGCCCAGCTCTTCCTGCCGAGTGCTCATTTCCCGCGCTTCCCTCCGGAGGTCCCGGACTTCCTGCTCGAAGGCGCTGGCGACCTGTCCACGGAGGTCGTCCTGGGCTTCGCCCAATTGTTCTTCGGCCCGGCCGGCAGCGGCGGCGGCGGCGGCGGCATCGCCTTCTCGCAGGGCGGCATCGGCTTCCTGCAATCGCTCGCCGGCTTGATCGAGTTGCCGGCGAGTATCGGCCATTTCGCGTTCCCGCTGAGGGTCGCGGAGGTCTTCCCGCATGCGGTTGAGGTCGCGGGCGATCTCGCGCTGTTCTTCCTGGAGTCTTGCCAGGCGGCGGCGGACCTCTTCCTTTTGTTCCTCGGTTTCGGCCATCTCGAGGGCGATCTGAGCTTCACGAATCCGGTCGTTGAGAGTTTCTTGGCGCCGGGCTAATTGCTTGAGCCGGTCGAGGAACTCGAGTTCCTCCCGGTTTTCGGCGCGCTGTTGGGCGGCTTCCTCTCGTTGTGCCTCACGTTCCGTTTCGTAACGGCGTTCCTCTTGCGTCAACTGCATCTGATCAATTTGCATCTGTTGGCGGCTGCGGCTGGACGATGCGCTCGCGGCCGCCGGCGCATTGGACTGGCTGACCTCGATGTTCCGGGCTCGGAGACGAAGGAGTTCTTGATAGGCGAGACGTTCGTGGCGGAGGGCGGGCTGAAGCGGGCCGGCTTCTCCGGATTCCACGCTGTGGTCCAGCTCTTCCGCGGCGGATTCCATGACCGCCACAGCGGCATCGACATGCTGGAGGGCCTGAGCGTCTTGGATTTGGCCGCGCAGGGCCCCGGCTTGGCCGATGGCGTGACGCTGGGCTCCGGCAATCGTTTGGCCATCGGCGCGAATTGTGTCCGCATCAGGATTGGCCCGCGCCAGATTCCACGTCGCGCTGATAATCTCTTTCTGCAGGTTGATGAGTTCTTCTTCCTGCTGCGCCTGTTGCTGCTGCTCTTCCTGTTGCTGTTGGCTGGCCTGCTGTCCAGCGGGATTCATTCGCTCGCGATAGATGCGCTCGAACGGGCGGACTTCCGCAAAATAGAGGTCGCTGTCGGTGCGCCGGACGGCTCCGTTCCGATCGGTGTCCTCGGCCCAGAAGAAATAACTGACCAGATCATCGGGCTGGGCTCCGAGAGCTTCCAGGGCGAGATGGTGGGTGGCCGTCAGTTGACGAGGCGGTTCTTCCTGAACTCCTCCGAGGGCGACTTCTTCCGTGCGCTCGCCCAGCGACCACGAGATGCCGTGGCGGAGCACTCCGAAATCGTCTTGGATTTCCGCTTCGAGCCGCAGTTCCTCCAGAGGGGAAACTTCGGAATCGCCGCGGGGGAAGCGCACCGTGATCTGCGGCGGCTGGTTTTTGAGGACAATCAATTCCAGTTCCGGGGGGTTGCGGTTGATGCGGCCGTCCCCGTCTTCGAGGACGACGCGATAGCGAACTTCTTCCAGGGCGGTGAGTTCCACGCGGTAGAAAAGCGGGTTCACGGCGTCCACAACGGCGCTCAAGGGTTCGCCTTCTGCGGGCTCCAAGCGCGCGCTGCGGACTTCTTTATTGAGCCGCAGGGTGTAAGTCACGCGCGAGTCCTGCAAGGCGTGGACCCTGTAAGCGTCTTCGACAATGCGTTCGGCGAGACCTGTGTGTGCCGGCGGTTGAATGAGGGCGGTGAGTTCTTCGATCCGGGGCAGGTCGTAGACCTTGACCTGGTAGAAGCGGGAGGCGCCGTCTTCGAACCGGACTTGGTAGACGAGATCGCCGGCGACGTTAGGAATGACACCGGCGAAGACGGGGTCGCCGAGGTTTTTCACCAGGGGAAGCGCCTGGAGTTCTTGCGCGTTGGGGCCGAAGGCCAACGCGACAGCCCCGGGACTCACTTGGCCGAAACGCGCGCTGACGGGCAGCCGCGAACCCCGTTCCACCTCGACGTCGCCCGGTTCAACGGCCACATCCAGGACCTCCTGGACCTCCGCCGCGTCTCCGGAGACTCCGGATCCGGCCAGGGGCATGGGGTAACCGGGACCCGGCATCAGCATCCTAGTGATTCCCACCAGGCCCAGAGCGGCGAAAAGACCGAAGGCCGCGTGCCGTCCCAGGCGGCGGAAGCGCTCGGCGCGGATGAGCTTATCGTCGGGAACCATCTCGATCCAGCCATGCTGAAGGGCCCGGTCGAGAGCATCTTGAATCACCCGCTCCTGAAGGAATGTCAGGGATCCGCCCGAGCTGGGATGTTGTTCGACGGCGGTTCGGAGAAGGGCTTGGAGTTCGGGATGGAGTTCCTCCAAGCGCAGAGCCACGGTAGCCGGCGTGAAATCCAGCGCGCGACTTCTGGCGATGAGGTAGGGAATGACCAAGGTCGCCGCCAGACCCGCCAGCGCGGCCAGCCAGGAAAAGACGCCCGCTCCGACGGCGAGCAGAATCATGACGACAGCGGCGGCGGCGGCCAACCACAGGGCCACGCCCTGCCAGCGCGCCTCACGTAGAGAAGCTTCGCGCTCGCCGATGCGGTTGAAGAGTTCTTTGATGACGCGTTCCATGGTCTTATCCCTCTTGTAGTGCGGCTTGCTGCCGGTTGTGGCATCGGGCGGCGTAGAGAATCTCCACCAGGACGAGTCCCAACGCCGCCAACAACAAATACCACCAAAACTTCTGTTGCGCCTCCCGGTCGAAGGCGGTCAGGATGCGCCGCACTTTCCCGTCCTGTGCCAATGCCACCGCGGGCTGGCCGGCGTTATCAGACCGGCTCAAGGCCTTCTCGTAAACTGCGGGTTCGACCTCTTCGAGCTGGCTTTCCGCGGGGTGGAGATTGACCGCATAACGTATCTGATCAACGCCCGCGTCCACCAAGTAGATGCCGGGTTCACGGGTTTCAGTCCAAGTCGCCGCATCTTCCAATGGGTTGCGGGACACTCCGTCGGGCGGAGTGACGGCGACTCCCGATTTGGCCGGGAGGGGAATAGGATCTCCGGTCCACAACACCGGTTCGCGGAGCAGGTTCCCACGAGATTGTTGGAAGAGGCCGAAGAGGAGAGGAATGAACTTGCTAGAGACTGCGAGTTGGCTGTCGCGCCGGCCCCAACCGGAGGTGAAGACGAGCAGGGAGCCTGAGCCCACCCGCTGTTCGAGCCAGAGGGGATCCTGGGAATCGAAGGAGGCGATCACATCCGCGGAGGGGAAGGCCGCCGGATCGACGCGGCGGTAGCGCCAAAAATGGATCCGGCTGAAGTCTCCGAAGCGGGCGTCGGTGAAAGGTTCCAACAAGGGATGGGTGCGGTTGACCGTTCCGATGACGGCGTAATCGGCGGGCACGACTTCTTCGGCGACGAGAGGATCCGCGGCCCCGGCCAGCCTGGTCAAAGCGTGCGCCGCTTCCGGACGGTCGAGGAGATAGAGAATGCGGCCTCCTTCGTCTAACCAAGGGAGAAGCAGTTCGAGACTGGTTTCGGGAATCTCTCCCATCGCCACCGTCAGTTGGAAGGAGGCCAGATCGAGATCTTCCAAGGATTGGTCCAGGGTCCGTTCGACAAGCTCGGGCCGGAAGGAAGGCGTGGCCAGGAGCGCGCGCCGGAGAAAAAAGAGATTGCCGTCAGGACTGGCGGAGTCGCCGGGACCGTAATAGAGGATGCGAAACGGAGTCTCCGGCGGGGGGCTTACATACCAGCGGTTGTCGAAATCGTGGGCATCGCCTTCCAAGGTGAGGGCGGCAGGGGAGAGGTTGGTGGGAAAAGGGGGAGTATCGACGGTCCGCGAAGAGCCTGGAATGATCTCCACCGGGGCAGGCTGGCCCAGGGGCTCGCCGGCCGCCGTGATCCACCTCAACTGCACCGTTCCGGCCTTTGTCTCGGCATTTGCCAGGAGACGGGCGCGGCGGCGAACTTCTTCGTCCAGTCTCGCATCTTGGTCGCCAGGCAGAACCTGGAGGGAAGCGTTGGCGGGTTCGGAGACTGCGAGCGGCACGGGACGAAAACGCAGGCCGGCCGGCCAGTCGTGCTGTTCCAAGGTCTCGAATCCTTCCCCGCGTTGAAAATCGGAGACGAGAACGAGTTCACGGGTGCGATCGCCGCCTAACTCAGCACAGCGGCTTTCCACGTCTGCGGCGGCGGCGGCAAGGGCTTCCACGGTGCGGGTGCGTTCCCATCCGGGCTGCAGCATTTCCAGGGCCGCCTCGATCAAGCTCTGCCGCTCCGCATCCAAGGGCGAGCGTTCCCATTGATCGAAGGAGACGAGAATGTCCGTCCGGTCTCCGAAACCGGCAAGCTGAAGGGCGTCTCCTAACTGAAGCGCGGCGGCTTCCCGCCGGACCACTTCTTTGGCGCGTTCCCACAAGTCCTCGCGACGCATGGATGCGCTGCGATCGAGCAGGATCGCCACGGTGCGTCCGTCGTCCGGGGTCACGAGCGGGTTTTCCTGTTTCAGAAAAGGGCGGGCAAAGGCCAAGGCGATGAGGGCCAGCAGGGCGCAGCGCAGCAGGAGCAGGAGAAGGTTCTCGAGCCGGCGATTTCGCTTCTCGCGGATGGGGGTCGGCGACAAGAACATGAGGGTGCTGAAGCGCACCTTTTCGCGGGTATGCCGGTGGCGGAAATGCAAGACGACCGGAATGGCCAGTGCGGCAAGTCCGGCAAGGTAAAGCGGAAAGAGGAAGCTCATGCCCGCGTTCGGCGTTTTTGCTGAATGCCGGAGCGGCGGCGCAGCAGGTCGTAGAGCGCATCGAAGAAAGGCGCATCGGTGCGAACGGGCAGAAAATCGATGGCGTGTCGCCGGCACAAAGCGCGGAGGGCCTCGTCGTGTTCTTGAAAGCGTTGCCGATAGAGGGGACCCGCGGTGGCCGGGTTGAGATAGAGCATGCGGCCGGTCTCGAGGTCTTCGAAACGGGCCGTGCGTGAGAAACCAAAATCCAGTTCAGCCGGGTCCAAGATGCGATAGACGACGACGTCGTGACCGGACCGGGCCAGGTAGCCGAACTGGGTTTGCAGTCCTTCGATGGGAGCGAGGAGGTCAGAGACCACAACCGTGAGGGAACGGCGACGGGCCCTTGGGAGGTAATCGTCAAGGGCCTTCTTGAGGTCGGTTTCTCCTGGGGCAGACTCGCGAACGAGACTCGCAAGAATATGTTGGAGTTGCCCTTTTCGCCGGGATGGCGGCAGATCGTCGAGGATTTGAGCGGCGAAGGTCATTATACCTACGGCATCCCCTTGACCCAAAAGAAACCAGGCAAAAGTGGCTGCCAGGGTGGCGGCGTAATCCGCTTTGCTATAGTCCCCCGAGCCGAAGCGCATGGAACGGCTGAGATCGACGAGAAGCCGGCATTCCAGATTGGTTTCCGCCTCGTACTTGCGAATGCAGAGGCGGTCGCTGCGGGCCAACAATCTCCAATCCAGATGACGCAGATCGTCCCCGGGCGAGTAGGACCGGTATTCGCTGAACTCCACAGAAGAGCCCTGATAGGGACTCCGGTGCAGTCCTTGGAGGAACCCGTCGAGGATGAGGCGCGCTCGCAATTCGAGGGAACGGATCTTCATGAGCGACTCCACGTCGATGCGGCTGGAAGCGGGGGCGCTCATGATGTTGGATGATCCGGCGGCCTCACAAGACTTCGTCGACGAGCCGTTGGATGATGGTTTCCACGCTAACCCCGTCCGCTTCGGCGCGATAATTCAGGAGAATGCGGTGGCGGAGCACGGGGGCCGCAAGGGCCTTGAGGTCCTCGAAATTCACATGACTGCGTCCGTGCATGAGGGCGCGAGTCTTTGCCCCTAACACGAGGTTCTGGCCGGCGCGAAGGCCCGCTCCCCAAGAGATCCATTCCTTGACGAAGTCCGGAGCGTCGCTTTGACCCGGGCGCGAGCGCGCCGCCAGTTGAACCGCGCGCCGGGCCACCTCTTCGGCGACGGGGACTTTCCGGACGACCTCGTTGAAGGCGAGCAGGTCATCTCCGTGATACAGCGTCTCGAGCTTTTCTTGGCGCAGCCCGGTGGTTTTGGCGACGACCGCCACTTCCACGTCTTCCGGCAGGTAATCGACCCGGACATTGAACATGAAACGGTCCAACTGAGCTTCCGGCAGCGGATAGGTGCCATCCATTTCGATGGGGTTCTGCGTGGCCAGCACGAAAAAGGGCCGGGTGAGAGGATAGGTCGTTCCCGCGACGGTGACCTGGTATTCTTGCATGGATTCCAGGAGCGCCGCCTGGGTCTTGGGAGGGGTCCGGTTGATCTCGTCCGCCAGAATCATGTTGGCGAAGAGAGGGCCGGGAACGAAGCTCATCCGCCGTCCTTCTTCGGTTTCTTGAAGGATCTCCGTGCCGGTAATGTCGGCGGGCATGAGGTCCGGGGTGAACTGAATGCGCTGGAACTTCAGATCGAAGATTTGGGCAATCGATTTGACCAAGAGGGTTTTGGCCAGGCCGGGGGCTCCGGTGAGCAGGCAGTTTCCTCCGGCGAAAAGCGCGATGAGCAATTGCTCGACGACCTCTTCCTGCCCGAGGACGGCCTTGCGCAGTTCTTCCTCGATCCGGCCGCGAGCCACCTCCAGGCGAGCGACGGCATGGCGATCCTGTTCGTAGGCGGGATCGCGAGGGAGGGGTTGCGCTGGCATGGTCATAGGCGGGGCCGCTGGAATGCGGAGATAGGTAAAATTGTTTGTTGGCTAGTGAGTGAGAGCGTAGAAGAGAATGTTGATGCCCATCGGGTAGGCTTTCTTCTCGGAAAATTCCCGGAAATACCACTCGTCCTCCCCTTCCCTTTCCCAGCCGTCGCCGAGATCGGTATTGTGGCAAATGATCATCATCATGCGGCCGGCGTCGTCGAACATGGCCCGGTAGTGAACTTCTTCAGCGCCGGGTTTGTTGGCTTCGTAAGTGATGCCGTAGGGCCGGCCTTCTTGAGCCCAGTCAATGGAGGGAACCTGGGGCTTCTCCTTGAGGTCAAAGACCGCGCGGAAAATGGGATGATCCAGTTCCAAATCAACGATGGGCCGGTTGGGAAAGACCCGCTTGATTTCCGTCTCGAAATTGTCCCACTCCCAGTCTCCCCAAAAATCGTCGACCATGAGGAACCCTCCGTTCAGGAGGTAGCGCCGGAGGCTTTCCACCTCTTGCTCCGTGAAATAAAGGCCGCCCGGCTCGACCATGTAGACAAAGGGGTAGTCGAAGAGGCGCGGGTCGGTAATGGACAGGTGGACGCCTGTGGGATGCACCTGCAAGGAAGTCAACTGCTGCAGGCGATAGGAAAAGTTGAGGTCGCTGTCAGGGTAATCCGTGGCCCAGCCGCCGCCGCCGCGTCCCCTTCCCCGGCCACGTCCCCTTCCGCCGCCGTTGTACTCCAGGCGCACAAAGGTGAACACGTCGTTGGGCAACTCGGAGTCCTGTTCCCACATAGGCACGCCATTGCGCATATCGGGATCGGTGAGATCGAGGTTGTCGCCCCAGCGGCGGCGCCACTGCGCCGCCAAAACGACGGCCGTGATCAGCAAGACGATCACGGTGCAAGCGAAGGAGCGGGAGCGGAAGAGCATGTGGTTAGTTCGCCAGTTCCAGAAGGAGCCGTTGGGCATCCCGGAAGCGGGGAGAGGCGGCCAACGAGTCCAGCACGTGCCGCCGCGCCATCAGGGGATCCTCCTCTTTCAGGAGCCGGGCGATGCGAAAGTGGACGCGCGACGGGTTGTCGGCGCCGATGCGCAGCAAACGGCGGAAAGTCTCCGTGGCGGCGGAAGCGTCGCCCAAGGCTTCCTGGGCCTCTCCCAGCCGCCATTGGGCGCGGGTCACGAAAGGATTGACCGACAGCGCCCGGGTCGCAGCGTGGCGCACAGCGTCCCAATCCTCCTGTTCGCTTTCCAACTCCAACAATCGGAGCATGGCTTCGAGTTCTTCGGAAGAACGGCGGACCAGCTCCCGCAGGGCGGCGGCTTCCCCTTCTTTGTCGGCGCGCTGCCGGTGGATCTGGGCGATGGCGGCGTGCACGGGATCCATGGCCGAGCTGCCGGGGTTGAGGGCGATGAGCGCTTCCGCTTGGATTAGGGCTTCATCGAGCTGGCCCTCGACCAGCAGACTGCGGACAAGAGCGAAGCGCAGGTAGAAATTCTCCGGGCGGCTTTCCAGGGCGGTTCGGAGGTCTGCGCTGCCGGCGGCATCGTTGCCCAACGCGGCAGGCGACCAGTCGAGTCCGGCGCTGAAGGCTTCGGCCAGCGAGTGGGCATAAGCGCGAAACCCGGTTTCCAGCTCATCAAGCGGCGCGGCCACGCCCTCGAAGGATTCGTCCGCGGATTGGCCCCGGCCGATTGCGGCCAAGACTCGGCGCAAGGCCTCGTCGTCATGTTCGGAAACGAAGTAATCGACAAAGAGCCCGGCTTGATAATAACCGAACAGGAGATCTTCGGGTTGCTCGGGTCGCACAAAAGCTTCGTTGAGGGAGTCGAGCGGGATCAAGCCTCCCTCCTTCAAGATGCGGTCGCGTTCCGCCGGCGTCATGCGTCGCACTGCGCCAGGATCGCGGCGACCCTCCTCATAAACGGAGATCCCCTCGCTTAGCCAACGCGGAAGGCGGTTCCCAGTGGCCCCAAGCGTGACCGCGTGACAATACTCATGCCACAGGGTCGATTCCCAGTTGCTGACCCGCGCCCCGATTCCGCCGGGACTGTTCATGGTCACGACATAACCGAAACAAGCTCCGAGAATGCCGTCGCCTCCGAGAAACCCGAAGGTCCGAATGGCGAAATCCTGTTGCTCCGGAAAGAACTCGACGAGGACGGGCCGGATGGGATTGAACCCAAAACGCACATGGAGCTGCTCCCGCGCTTCTTCCAACAGTTGAAACACCCGCTCCCCGTAGATGGCCATTTCGTTTGATTCCATGCGCACGATGAAATCGCCGCGCTGCTCCAGGGTGTAACCCCGGATTTGGTCATAGAGCGTCAACAGATTGTAAATCGGGACGTTGTAGGGATCATCGTCGTGGAGTTGTTCGATCAGCCGCCAGGCTTCTTCTTCTTCCCCGAGGCGAAGCAGTTGCTGGGCCAGTTCGATGCGGGAAGGCAAATGATCGGGATCGGTTTCCAGGGCGCGGCGCAGGGCCGCGACCCCTTCGGCGAAGCGCATCTTGGTTCCCAGCCAATTGCCGATGAGATAATCCGGCTCAGGGTCTCCTGTGCGCCCGCCCAGGGCGCGCTCCCGAAAGGTTCGTTCCTCGTCGTCATCGCCGCGCAGATGGGCCAGCACCGAGCGCATGGACCACAGGGCGGGCAGGCGGTTGTTGACTTTCTCGGCTTGGTCGAGGGTCTCCTGGGTTCCCGTGAATTGATCCGTGAGGAGTTGGTGCTCGGCCGCCAGGAGCAAGGAAGGAGTGTGCCGGGGGTTGTCCTGGAGCTGCGCCTGCACGAGTTCCATGGCGTAAGGCCGGTCGCTGTTAAAGAACGCGCGCGCCAAACCGTGCCGCAGGTCCGGATGTTTGGAATCGAGCGCGAGACCAGCCCGGAACTTCTCGGCGGCGAGCTTGTAGTCGTATTTCTCCATGGCTAGTTCGCCGGCGTAGAGGAAGGAAGCCGGGTTTTCCGGTTCTCGCTTCTGCATTTCGGCATAGACCCCCTCGAGCACCTGTTTGGGATCGAGACCGAGCAGCACCAGGCCCCGGCCGAAAGCGAGGGCGTCTTCAGCGGTGAAGAGATAGCGTTGGTAGTAGCGAAGCCGGTCCAGCGTCTGTTCGGCGTCGTCCGCCATTCCCAGGTCCGTTTCCAGATTGTAACGGAGCAATTGACCTTGAGCGGTCCGGTGCAGGTCGACAATCTCCACGAGCCGCTCAAGCGCTTCCTCATAGCGGCCCAGATCGGCCAGAGCACGCACTAACAATACGGCGGGCTCGCGCCCGTCGTCCATATCGTCCAGAAGCGCCGGCGCGCCTTCCACCACCTCTTCGTATTTCCCGGAGCGGTACCAGGCGCGGAGTTCCTCCGCGGGTTGCACCTCTTCGGCAAAGGGATCGCCGGGCTCCGGTGGAAGCTCTTGCCCGAATACCAACGCTCCGCTCACGCTGGAAAGCGCGCAGATCAATCCAATAAGCTTTGGGAGGAGCCGGTTGCGCATGGGTGACGCGGGGAGTTCCGCGAAAACACTACATGGCGGCCGGGAGGTGGAAACCCCAAAAACGGTGTTCCGGAACGCCGAAACTCGCGCCCACGCGAGAAATCCGGCAATCGTCATCCCATAAGAAACCCACCAGGCGCGGTGGGGTCGCGCCGCGAGGCGAGGATTCTGGACCAGAGTGGTGCTTCTGCCTCTTCGCGGAGCGCCCAAGCATTCCGGCGCCGTTCCCTTCTATGGGAGGGGGTTTCCACCTTCAGGACGTCCTTGAGGGCAGAAAACTGGCCAACAGCTCGACGGCTGAGGCGAGCGCCACGCAGTCCCCACGGGGTGCAGCGCGCCACAGCAGAAAGAATATGAGAAATGCGGGTTAATCTTCCACCACCAAATCGTCGAGGTAAAACCCGGTCCCGTTCGGCTCTCCCTCGTCGCTCAGGAAAAGGAACTCGATGATGACTCGTTGTTCCCGCGCCGCAGCCGGCACACTTTGGCTGTACTCGGTCCATCCAGGGGTTGTGCCCCAAAAGACGCTTTCACTGACAAATAGCTCCACCTCGCCGGACTCGTCGAGATACTTCAACTGCACGCCCTCCGCGCCTTCTGTGGCGTCGACATAATACCAGAAACTAAGCCTGGGCCGCGCCACGCCCGTGAGATCAATGACTGGGGTCCGCAAGGAGGCCACCGCGAGATTGGTGTAGGGGCCTGCGAGATTGGTGCCCCAGGCGTTGGCTCCGCTGTGGGCCGCCATGAGCCCCGCCACAGCCGGCGTCCCCAGTTCCCAAGCCGTATCGCCCCGCACAATCGTCGCCGTCCAACCGGCAGCCCCGGACTCGAGGTCATCAGAGAAAATGGGAGGCACTCCCAGCAAAACCCCCCGGTAATAGACCTCCTCATCCGGTTCCCGGGCCGCCATGGCCCGGATAACATTGCCCTCGAGCACCTCGATCGAGGCGTCTTCCACCAACGACCAGGCTCTCACATCCGTGCTTCTCTCCAAGCCATGGATGCCCGCCGTATTGACCGTGATGAAGTCCAGCGTGACCGTGTCGGGGCCCAAGACGAAGTCCACCACGGGCATGCTCGCCGCCGGTCCGAAGACGAAATCTCCGATGCTCATCCCGGCGAGACCTCCCTCGTAAATGGCCGTTACTTCGTCTTCCCCGAGGGGGCGTTGCCAAAAAGCCACATCGTCGATCAGGCCGTTCCAAGTCCGCCCAAGGGCTCCGGGATTCTCTCCGATCATCATGGGCTGATTGTTGTCCTCGAGGACGGGAGCTGCGCTGGAGCCCTCTAAGCCACCATCCACGAAAAGTTGCACTCCGACTTCGGGAGTGCTCACCAAGGCGAGGTGATGCCATTCGCCGTCATTCACGGCTGTCGTCCCTTGAGAAACATCCGCGTTGCCTCCGTTAGCCGTCATGACAGACTCGGCCGCCCGCCGGTGGATGCGCCAGGTGTTTAATTCGCCCTTGGCCACCAGGGCCTGCCAGTCCTTTTCAAAGGCGTTGACTCTGAACCATGTAGAAACGGTGAACCCCGTTTGTTCCATGGTGTCGTCGTCGAATCCGTCGAAGAGCGGCTCGTTCTCGGGGTTGATGACGACGTGCTCGCTGACCCCATCCAGAAGGAGGGCTCCTCCCCCGAGAATCCCGTCCTCGAAATCAGGGAGATCGTCGGCGCCGCCCATCAGCTCTCCGTCGCTGCCGCCGCCCGTTGCGTCCTCCAAGTCGTCATCGAGGGGCCAATAGCCGGCCAACCTCTCGCCCAGATCGATGCCGGGGACCGACGCCGAATCCGTCGGATCGCTTCCCCGGTCGAGTTCGACCGCGTCGCGGACTCCATCGCCGTCCGTATCCTCCTTGTTAGGATCGGTTCCCGGCTGGGTGACGTTCAGAAACGGGAGGTCCGGGTTTTCGACGCCGTCCCGCAACGTGTCGCCATCGCTGTCCCGATTCTTTGGATCCGTCCCCGTATCTTCCGGACTCACCCAGATCCCCGTATTTGTCTCGACGCCATCTTTGAGCCCGTCGTTGTCGGTGTCGTCGTCATTCGGCAACAGTCCGTTGTCGAACTCGTACTTATTGGTCAGCCCATCCCCATCGAGGTCTCCCTCGGAATCGTCCACATTGGGATCGAGTCCATGGTTGATCTCGTAGATATCCGGCATGCCGTCGCCATCCGAATCGAGATTCAAACCCAGGTCTTCGCCGAGGTCGATGCCCGCCCCGCCGTTCCACAATTGGGCAACCTCGTCGTCACTGAGGGCGCGTCCCCAAAAAGCGACTTCATCGATCCACCCGTTCCACGTCCGGTTCCGCGCGTCCGGGTTCTCGCCAATCATGAGGGGCATGTCGTTGTTCTGCAGGATTGGGGCTCCGCTCTCCCCTTCCACCGCCCCATCGACGAAGAGCTTCACTCCAACATCGGGAGTGCTGACCAGAGTCACCTGATGCCATTCGCCATCGTTGACCGCAGTCGGGCCCTGGGCGACATCGGCATTCCCACCGTTGCCCGTCAGCACGGACTCCGCGCCACGGCGATGGATGCGCCAGCGGTTCTCTTCTCCTTTGGCGATGAGAGCCTGCCAGTCCTTGTCGAAAGCGTTCACCCGGAACCAAGCCGTCACGGAGAGCCCGGTCTGGGTTCCCTCGTCGTCAATGCCGTCGAATCTCGACTCGTTGGTGGGATTGATCTCCACGAACTCGTTAACCCCGTTCAGTTGCAGGGCCTGCCCGATTTTGCCTGGGGCAAAGGTGGGCACGCCGCTGCCTCCCATGAGAACCCCGTCGCTGTCCGCCACGCCGTCATCCAACGTGGAGTTCATGCTCCAATAGGCGACCAAGCCTTGGCTCAAATCCTGCGCCATGCCGGAACCGGCAAAAAGCACGGCCGAAGTTGCAGCGATCACGGCGCTCCAACAACGCGTCCGTGGGCCTGACAGAAGGAGGCGGCAGTCCATAGGGAGAGAGGGGGATTTCTTGGAGGAGGGCCTTCCGCATTGGCGACGGGATCGGCAGCGCGAAAGGAAAGGATTTCCCCTTTTATAATCGAGTTCGAGCACCCGGATCAAGACTAACCCGCATTTCTCACACTCTTTCTGCTGCGGCGCGCTACGCCCCAGGCTAGGCTTTCGATGCATGGAAGCTCGAATCGCCGCGCCTGGAGGAGATGATGTCAAGACCCGGTTGGCCGCCATCCTCCAACAGCAACGCAAAGCACAGCTTCTCTCCGGTCCGCCGCCCGCCGAGACGCGGATCGATCGGATGGATCGTCTGCTGGCCCTGATTCGGGGTAATGCCAAATCCCTCGCGGATGCGGTCGCTGACGATTACGGGCATCGCAGCCGGGAAGAGACCATGATTGCGGATGTCGCCGCCTCGGTCGAGTCTTTGGAACACGCGCGACGCCATTTGCGCGGTTGGATGAAGGACAAGCGGCGGGGAGTCCGTTTCCCCCTGGGGATTCTCGGAGCCAGAGCGTGGATCCGTTTCCAACCGAAGGGAGTGATCGGAGTGATCAGCCCCTGGAATTTTCCCGTCAACCTCGCCGTCTCCCCTCTCGCTGGGGTGTTGGCGGCCGGAAATCGCGCCATGCTCAAACCCTCCGAGTTCACTCCGGCGACCTCGGCGTTGCTCGCTCGGCTGTTCCGAGAAACCTTCGACGAGACGGAGGTGGCCGTGGTCACCGGGGGCGTCGAAGTGGGAACCGCGTTTTCCCGTCTGCCCTTCGATCACCTGGTGTTCACCGGCGCGACCGGCGTGGCCCGCAAGGTGATGAGCGCGGCGGCCGAATCCCTGGTTCCCCTAACGCTGGAACTCGGCGGAAAATCACCGGTCATCGTCTCGCGGAGCGCGGACCTGAACGACGCGGCGCTTAAGGTCATGGCGGGAAAACTGTTCAACGCGGGGCAGGTCTGTCTCGCTCCCGATTACGCCTTGGTCCCCGCGGAACAATTGGAGAGCTTTGCCGCCAAGTGCCAAGAGGCGGCGGCCCAGCTCTACCCGAGGCTGCAAGACAATCCCGATTACAGCGCCATTATCCACGATGGGCATGCGAAGCGTTTGCAGGAATACGTCGGAGACGCCTTGAGCATGGGAGCCCGCGTCATCGAGATCAATCCGGGGCGAGAGGATTTTGGGGACCCCTCCAACCGGAAGTTTCCTCCTGCATTGATCTTGGGATCGACGGATGCCATGAAGATCATGCAGGAGGAGATATTTGGTCCGCTGCTGCCGCTGCGGCCCTATCAACGCATCGAAGAAGCCATCGCCGAAGTCAACGGTCGCGCCCGTCCCCTGGCGCTCTACTATTTTGGCCGGGATGCTGTCGAGGAGGAACAAGTGCTCAACATGACGGTTTCGGGAGGCGTGACGCTCAACGATATCCTCCTGCACGCCACGGTCGAGGACCTGCCCTTCGGAGGCATCGGTCCTTCCGGGATGGGACGATACCACGGTGTGCACGGCTTCCGGGAGTTCAGCCACGCCAAAGCGGTCTACCGGCAATCCCGCGCAAAGGCGGTGGTCGAGTTCTTCAGGCCCCCCTACGGGGAGCGAACGCGCAAGCGGATCGCCACATTGGCCCGCCTGCGCTGACTGACCCCAGGACTCACTTGCGTCATGCGATTTCATCTCGGCGCTATTCCTGATGACTTCACTCCGGACGACGCTTGGCGACCGATACGGGAGCCGGGACCCTGGCTGATGCAGCTCTGCGCCATTCCCATCGGTTGCTTCGTTATGTTGGTGGTATTGGCGGCGTGGCGGCGGGTTCCCGGAGGGTTGTCGCAGTCTTGGTCTGGAGGGATCGAGGGCGCCGTGGCGTTGGTCCTGTCGTTTCCGCTTATCATCATCGTCCACGAGGTGATTCATGCGTTGCTCCATCCGCGTAAAGCCGCTTCATCCAGCTCGCTCATCGGCTTTTGGCCAAGTCGCATCCTATTCTATGCCCACTACGGGGGGCCCCTGACTCGCGAGCGATTCCTGGCGGTGTTTTTGGCTCCGTTCCTCGTCTTGTCAGTCTTGCCGCTGCTGATTGGACTGATGGGCGGGCTGCCTTCAGCAAATGTCAGATTCTGGTTTGCCTGGGTTTCGTCATGGAACGTATTGTTCTCTTGTGGAGACTTGTTCGGAGTCGGGCTGATCTTCTTTCAGGTCCCCCGGCGAGCCCTGGTTCGGAATAAGGGTTGGCGCAGCTTGTGGAGGACGCCGGGCCCGGAGGATTGACAACAGACTCAGAACTCCTGACCTATCGAGGGAGATCATGGACAGGGAGGAAAATCGCTGAGCCGAAGCGAGACCGCCTCTCGGCAGATGACGCCCTACTTGTGGGGCGGACACTCCTGTCCGCCGA
>JBGTBW010000272.1:0-9716 GCA_041749135.1 Verrucomicrobiales bacterium | reverse complement strand
CCGGGCGCACCCGGTGCAGTGGAGGAATCAAGCCGCGGCATTTGGGCTGCTGCCATCCTGTTTCGCTGATCCCCAAGTGTTCGCTTGCAAGTGCGGGGATTCTAAGGTTTGCCGGATCCCACGCCTCAGGCACGCTGGAATGGTTGCGCACCCTCGCGTGGGAACCACCGCCCGCGCTCCTCGCCTTCGGTGAAGGCTGGGCTTCATCCATGGCGCATCGGCGGGTTTCGCGGAACTCACTCGCCAGGCCGGCCGCACGGTCGTCTGGAGGAGCCTGGCGCCTTCGGTTGGCCATGGAGTTGCCAGAGGGGATAAGAGCGTGGCAGCTCTCACGAAATGTGGCGTGACCCCTCTCTATATCTCAGATAATAACGTCCTCCTGGAACCGGGATGCGTAATGGACCGGCCACGCCCATGAGTGGACCACAAAGCAAGGCCTTTCTCATTTGTCGAGACGTCACTCCGCAGCTCCGCCCGTTGCTTCAATCTAATACTGCTGACCCCGAATTCTTTTCTGACTTGCTCACTCATCTCCACCCATGCCGTCAATCAAAACCGGATCAAAAGCCAGTAGCTCATCGATCTCAATCATCGCCAATGCCGCGGTCTCGGATACAAGGATCTCTCCACCACTTCCCACCATAAGATCCAAGCCTTCAATACTCTCATGCCCCGGCGGCAAAAACACACAGTAATAACTATTCCCTCCAATATCGTCATCGCCCCGTACGTGTTTCAACGGGTCTCTTCCGGAATCAATAACTCTTCGCCCATAAATGACATAGTATTGAACGCCCACGTCAAGTTGACTGCCGCGATAACATAGGCGGCATGGGTAAACTCTCAAGGACCCTTCCATACGAAACTTCCCCAATTCATAAATCAGCCGCTTCGACAGAATCCACTGCGGTGAATAATATATCCACGCTCGAAAATGGGTGCTCTTCTTGTGATCTACTACCGTCCAGATCTCATCAACCTTTGGCGTCGGATCATCCCAGTGATCCCAGACTTGCCCGCTCTTGTCTTTAGAAAACTGAAGGAGTTCCGCCATTGCTGGAGCAGGTTTCTTCGCCGACTCACAATGCCACCAATATCGCCAAGGATTCAACGTATAATACCCTGATTTCGGCGGGGCCGAACTCGGCAATACGGGAAGATTACGCTCCGGAAGCATACTCAAATTCACACTTAATCAACACCAAGACTCTCGAACGCGGCGACGACTTCATCCGGAGCTCTTGGCGTGTATGGAAGTGTCCCCAGCGTCGCAGAATCAGGTATAATCGCGAGCGGATTAATCCAATCCAGATGTCGTAATCACGTGTCCGGGAATTTTTCTTCAAAGGGAAAGCTCATGTGTTTGGTTGCTTGTCCGTCTGAGGACTGCAATGGGTTTCGTGGGCGGTGCAGGTGGGGCCGCGCCAGACACTGCGGACCGGCGCGACCCGAGAGGAACGGTTCGTCTCCGGGGCCTCCCGGTGGGGTGAGGATCGCCAACCCCCCGTAGGAAGGCAAGGCGAAATTCCCGCACTGAGGTGCACCTAGCAGAAGAGCCGAAACCCTAGCGGAAAAACTGTCGCCAATTTGTTGCCAACTTCTGAGGGGTTTCGGCTCTTTTCAGTGCGTTTCCGTGCGGCTCACGTGATTACGGGCTGGGATGCTAAAAAAGCCGTAACAGGCTTAAAACCCTGATACATACAGGGATACCGACGGCGGGACTCGAACCCGCACGGAGTTGCCTCCAACGGATTTTAAGTCCGTTGCGTCTACCATTCCGCCACGCCGGCAAAGTCTTGTAAGACCCCGTCCGATAAACAACTTACGCAAGAAAAGACTATGATGCTCATGCTTAAAGAATGACCGTAAATACCCCTATTTTGCCCCCATCTCCCCTCAAAAACGTGGATCAAACGTGCATCAAACCGCTCTGTTAGGGTCTCGTTCTGCGCCTGCATTGTCCTCCGGGCTTCCGTTCCGGCTCCCAAGGTGTACCGGCCCCGCGGGCCGTCAAGCGCCCCATGGCCCCCAAGATCCACAAAGCCTTGCCATACTCCTGCCTTCAGACCGGCATCCTCAGCCCATGGGCGGCCTCCACCATGCCCGCAGCGTCACCGGCCCAGAGCCCCGATTCCTTGTCGGACCCGCCGGCGGGTCCGATGCCTTCGGAGCGGAATCGGTCCGCGGAGCCCTCGAAGTGATCCGCCGTCACTATCCGGAAGCCGTGGCCAATGACCGCGAGGGCAACCCGGGCAGTTGCGATGCGGACACCACCCCTGGAATCCCCGTGCTGGTCTGGGCGAGCGGAGAAGACAGCCTTGACGATGACGGCCGCCGCACCCCGGGTTGTCCGGCCCGCCTCGGAAATCCGAGGAGATCGCGCGCGCTATGGGGTCTGTAATCGTTCGCGAGGCCAAGGGACGGGTCCGCTTTGGCCCGTGGGATCTCGTCATCCAGGGTCTCATCTACAGACTCTCGCGGCCTACGCAGTAGAGACGCTTCCTGGCCTCTCTGAACCGATCAACCCGAACCCTAGGACTCTTCGTTGTCCTAGGACGTCTTTGCACAAAAGGCCAAAGTTCAAAGGGACCGCCGCACGCGCCTTCTCATCCCCATTGCTCCAAGCCCCAGCCACACCAACAGCCCAGCACCGGGTTCAGGGATACTGGCAACACGGAACCCCACACCGCTGCCCTCGCCCGTGGGCGGGCCGGCGCTGCTGAGCGAGGAGCGCAGATCGACCTCGCTGGCATCCCAGGCGCCACCGCGGATTCCGCGAAACTCGGACGATGAATTATTTATCCCATCGAAAGCACTTTCGTTCCATTCCCACACATTCCCGTTCTGCCCCATGGCGCCGTAGTGGCTCAGGCCACCAGCGTTGTCGATGTCAGCAGGCCCGGTCGACGACGGTTGCGAATACACCGCCGTCTCGCTCGCCGTGCCGCCGGCCACTGCCGCCGGAATCGTGTCGCTCGCCGTCGCGTAGTCGTAATACGTCGTGCCGCTCCCGCTGTAATAGGCCGCCTTATACCACTCGTCCTCGCTCGGCAGGAAGTAGAAGGCATTCGCGTTGCGATAGGGATTGGCCGCGTCGAAACCCTCATCACCCGCCATCCAGAGTTCGATGTTCGAATTCGAACTGTAACTCGCCGCGCCCGGCTGGAGCGTGAACTTGTAAGCCGCCGAATGGCCGTTGCTCGTATTCAGCCAGTTCACGAACCGCGCCGCCTCATTCCACGACACCCCCGTCGCCGGACGGTCAGCGCCATTGCCGCCAAAGCTGGTCATGTCGAAAAGCGTGATCCCGAGATTCCCCAGTGTATTCGCCTTGGTGATCATATCCCGGCTCACCTCGTAGGTTCCCATCCGGAACGTGTAACCCACCCCGCCGTAAGGAGAGGAGTAGCCGGGAGCCGTGTTGTCAAACGCGGCGTCGTCCGCGTTGCCGGGATCGCCAATCCGCGAAAACTCAATGGTGAACACGTTCCCTCCGCTCCCGAAGGTGTCGGCGAAGGCCGGCCCGGCAAAGGCGAGCGAACCGAGGAGACAAAGGAAGGCCTGCGTTCTCATGCAACGATGCCCTATTCGTACCCATGACTCGCAGCAAGCCCTTTCTCCGAAAGTTTTTTCCGGGAGTGCCCCCGGGCGATCCCTTCACAGGCAGGACGAAACCACTCACCCGCAGAGCGTTTTGCAACTAGCGAAAGCGGTCGCCGTCCGCCCCCACCCCGTAGGCCCTGGCGGAGGACCCGGAGATCCTTCTCACGACACAATTCCCGGCGCCCGCCTACTCCGCCTGCCCACGTTCCGGAAGCGCAACCCATTCACGACGGTCTAACGCAGGTCGTCCTAGGTCCTTGTCCATGAAATAGTGGACCTTGACTTTCTTTGGATTGTTCTCTTGACTTGGGAGTATGCGAATATACGAGACCTTTTCCGTGCCATCACGATAGATTAGTTCTGCCTTAGAAACTGATTCAGTGTCAGAGTCGATAACCTTAGTCCACCCATAAGAAATAAATTGAGTTTCAGGGTCGAACGGGTTGACAGACCAGATCCACGCAGATTCCACCTCGCTTCGACTCCGTTTGGGAAAATACTTGTTCAGCACAACCCGAGACTCAACGCTGTATCGTTCCGGCGCTTCTCCTCTTGGCGAAAACGTCGTGCTCGTCTCGTAGGTAGAACAGGCACCGCTGAGCAAGGCGATTGGTCCCAGGATCGAGAAGTAGGCGAAATTCATGGCGTGCTATTCTTTTCAATTGGAGCTGCTTCTGTCAAACCATTTTGGCGAGATTGAAGCCACTTCACAGCCTCCCACTCCCCGAGAATCGACAGCCTTCGAAAATATTCCACGGCCGCATCACGGCCGGCTGCTTGCAGCATCTCAGCGATGCTTCCGTCGTTGCGAGAGTGCAGGTGCAAGATCGCCTGCTCGTCTTCTTCGACTTCCTGAACGAATTCATCCAACGGACGGTGAAGGTGATCGGCGAGCCCATTACCTCCTTCCTTGAGGAAGTCCAGAAACTGCTTCTCCATTATCGTAGCCAAGAGGCTTGGGAAGCTATGCGATGGCTCTTGAGATGCCATCTGATTGCTCATAACGAGCCCTTGCGAAACAAGCGTGGCTGCAGTTGCACTGTCCCCCGCTTCAGCAATTTCTTGCGCCTTCGAAACCATCTGCTCCGCGAATTCGCTCATCACCACGCCGTGAGGCATTGCGAAGCCAACACTCGACACGGCCATGGCTTGCACTGGGTCTTCTCCCATCATGTCATAAAGGCTTTGGGCGTCCAAGGCTCGCTCTCGATGAAACACATCGATGGTTTTGCCACTGCCTTGCTCCAATTCTAGAATGACGCGTTCTATATCGCCCTCCTCCAGCGCCAACTGGGCCGCTAAGTAATTCCCCATGGCGTTCGCGGGCGAGCTTCCCTTGAATCGCTCGATCCAACCGGAGGTATCGTCGTAAGCCTTGTTCAGAATGACCGCCAGTTGAACCTGCGGATTCTCCGGATCTCTCTCGGCCGCCTGCCGGATGTAGGAGACGTCCTTGGTCACCGCGGCGATCGTCAAGAGACTGTCTGTGCTGTGTTTCTCCCTTTCCAAGTAGGCCTTCACTTGGCGCGCGTCCGGTTTGCCGATGGAACCGTACAACTGCAGGGAGTTCCATTCCGGACTCTCGTCCAGGTCGTCGCCGCCCTGGGAGGTCCCTTGCTTCGAGTGCTGTTCGGAGTGCGCACTTAGGATCGAGACCGTGTTCTCAGATATCGAAGATTCACCAGCAACGCCGCGCCGTTCGGAAGATACCCCTCCTTCGTGAATTCGTCCGAGCTGGTAGCCGATCAGGAAGATCAGTAGGGCCATACCTACCCCAGCCGCCGTTTTCCCGGTCGTTGTCATTGGTTTAGCTTATGCGGGTTTTCCAGTAGAAAGCGATGACCATTTGGAAATCTGTGTGAAGAAAAGACAGTTTGCATGGAGTTTCGCTGATTCGGTTCAGAATGCAGATTGACCCGCCGATTGGAAAGGCGCAACTGCTTGAGATAACAGATAAATGGCATAGCGGACTGCCTGCTGCGTTGGAACGGTTTTGGAGAGAAGAAACCTTTAGGATGGATTGTTTCTACCGGTGGGAAACCCCCGGCAAATCTACTTTCCGAAGCGAAGGCCTTTAAAGGTTCCGTGGGATGCCTATATGGCGGTCCTTCGGACACTGAGTTCACTGATGTTCTCAATAAGTTATTCTGGCCCATTGGTTAACGCGTGAGCCCGTGGAGTTGTCAGCGCGTGAGCGATTACCAGAACCGGTCGCCGCGGGGATGGTCGCGAGATCAAGGCTCCGGTGGAGAAATCCGAAACCAAGCGGTAAGTGAGTGGCGTGAACCGCATCGGGATGGAAACGCAGCAGCCGCGAGCAAGGTGGAAACGGAAGCTTCTGATCGTATCGGCGCTGGTGGGATCAGCGCTGGGGATCCTCCTGCTTGGCGGCGCCTGGAAGTGGGGATGGTTCGGCGGGAAAGGGACTGCGAAGGAAAGGGTCTTCGACCTGGGCAACGGAGTGAAGATGACCCTCTGCTGGTGTCCTCCGGGCGCCTTTCTGATGCAGGCGAATGAAATCCAGCATGCGGTGACCCTGACCCGAGGGTTCTGGATGGCGAAGACGGAGACGACGCAGGCGCAATGGGAAGCGCTGATGCAAGACAATCCGAGTCATTTCAAAGGCAGCAGCCTGCCTGTGGACAGCGTGACCTGGGATGAAGCTACGGCCTTCGCTGTTGCCTTGACGGAGCGGCTGCGGCAGGAAGGGAAGCTTCCTCCTGAGTGGGAGTTTCGCCTGCCCAGCGAAGCACAGTGGGAATACGCCTGCCGGGCCGGGACAACCACGGCCTATTACACCGGTGACGGGGAGAAGGCGTTGCAAAGGGCGGGCTGGTATTCTGGCAATTCCGGGGGCAAGACATCGAGGTTGGAGGCATGGTTGCAAACATTGCCGGTGATTGCGGGTTGGTTTAAGGGCAAGTCCGGGGGAAAGACCTGGCCGGCTGGCAAGAAAGCGGAGAACGCGTTCGGGTTGCAGGACATGCATGGGAATGTGTGGGAATGGTGTGAGGACTGGTATGGAGGCTACGGGGTAGGCAGCCTTGTGGATCCGCCTGGTCCAGCGAAGGGCCCCTACCGGCTGGTCCGGGGCGGCTCCTGGCTCGTCGGAGCGGACTCGTGCCGCTCCGCCTGTCGGATCGGGGGGGGCCGGTCGACCGCTTCGAGGACCTTGGCTTCCGGGTCTGTCTGGTTCCCGGTCCGGCGGCGGAGCCGCGGCCACAGGAATAGAGAAGGTGAGCGGAGCGGCCATCCCGGCGGGAGTGGAGACCCGCGTGAAAACCTGCTTGGCGTGGCAGAAACCCCATTTGCTAATGGACGATTTTCTCGGTCCAATCATTCCAGAACCCGATCCTCTTACGCCCCGCGCCGTTCGCGGCCCATCACCCATCAAACGACTTCCCTACGGACGCGATGCCCGCATTCCCCCCGTCCCCTCAATCCACCTCACCCAACGGGTCACCGTCCCAACCTCCGCCCCAAAATCCCCCTTCCGCGCCCGCTCTACCTCCTCCCAAGTGAGCGCCTCTACCGCACCTCCTTCCCCCAGCCGCCACCCGCCCGTCGCCTCCAGCCATCCGGGGAGCCATTCCGGCAGCGGCTCCGAGCCATCCAACACCGGCAGCACCGTCCTGCGAATCACGCCGCCCGGGCCACCTGTAGCAGACCCTTCCTCGCTTCCGTCCGGACCGTCGGATCCGATCCAATACACTTCGCCTTTCTGCGTCACATCGAAATCAAAAACCACCGCCCCCCTCGAACCCTCATGCCGGTAGATTGCCTCCTGCGTCGCCACGTCCCACAGCGCGATCTCCCCTCCCCTTCCAACCGTGAGAAGGCAACGCCCACCTCCTAACAGACGCACCCCCACGACCGGCGCATCGAGATGGATCGCCTCACCCAGACGCGTCCAGGTCGAGCCATCGTGCGTCCGCTCAAACCGCTTGGCTGCAAAGTTTTCGCCACTGACCACGAGGTCATTCCCCGCCTTCGAGAGCGCCTCGAAATCGATCCTCACGTTGCCCACCCGCGTCTTTTTCCCGTCCCGCGCCACCGCCGCCACAGGCTCCGGATGCAACACTTTCCACATTTCCACCACGCCTTTGTCACCTCCGAGCCCCACCGCTAACAAGTCGCCGGTATCGCTCAAATCCATCCCGGCAGCACTGGCCGAAAATCGCACTGGCGCACCGCTGCGACGGCCCGTCTCCCTCTCCCAAACCTGAACCTCATACCCGCCCCATTCCCCCGTCACCCCCGCCGAGGTGCGGAGACCCGACGCAAAACGGCGACCGTCTGGAGAGAACTTCATCAACCCGATCTCCCCCGAAAAAATCGTCCTCAGGGACGGGTTGAGTTGCTCCAACGAATGCACCGTCGCCCCCGTGTCCAATTGGTCCACCCGTATCCGATCACCGGAGGCCGTGAGAAGAATTCGCCCGTCACGGCTTATCGCCACCGTGCTTCCTTCCTCCCCTTCACGTATTTTTTCGTATCCTCCCGACCGCCACTCCCACACGCCCTCAGTCGCCACGATACGATCCACGTCCTCCGCTAGGCCCACCGGACTGCCGGATCCCAAGCCGGAAATCACCCCGCGGGATACCTTCCGTTCCGTGTCGAAAATCTCGACTGTCCCGTCACCGCGCACCGCCGCGAGCCTCGTCCCAACTCCTCCCAACCTCACTTGACGCACCGGCCCGAATTCCTCGACTTCCTCGGGCGCAGGCAGGATCTCTCCGACCTCCCGGACCCGCGCCGTCCCGTCGCGACACGCCGTGACGATGGTTTTCCCATCCCCCGAGATCGCCAGATCGACCACTTCCATGGGGTGTTGCACTGCCCCGCCCACTTCAAGTTGCTCCCTGAGATCCAAAGTCACCGCATCTTTTCCAGCACCGCCCACCGCCAAGTATCGCCCATCGGAGGAAAGCCCCACCCGATCATAGCTGACTCCATCTTGGATCGGTGTCTTCAGTTCCGCCATCGCCCCTGGACCCCCGCCCAATCCTCCGCCTTCGCCTCCCATTTGCAGGAGTTTCAGATCCCATGCCCGGGCCGCTTTCCGACCACCTTCCAGCGCCGCCGCCACCACATTCCCGTCCGCGCTTACCGCGATATCGGACACCCGCCCATCCGCCGCCATCTGCCACCGCCCCACCATCTCCCCTCCCGCAATCCGCGCCGCCTCCAATATCCCCGAGTCACCTCCGAACACCACCAACCCCTCGTCGCCCGCCGCCAGAACCCGCACCGGCCCATCGCCCGTGATGCTCCCCGCCTCTGAGAAGTCGCCGTCCACCGGATAGAGCCTGACCGTGTTGTCACTCCATGCCCCCGCCGCCATCTTCCCGTCCGGGCTCAGCGCCCCGATGAGCAAATTCGCATCCCGCGCGTCCTCCACGGGCGTCGTCTCCCCAAAAATATCGCGGGCGAAATCGCCCGAACTCCTCATCCGCGACTTCTCCAACGCCATTTGGATCGCCGTCTTCACCTCCCCCAGTTGCAAGAGCACCCGGCGCGTCCCCAAGTCGATGACACGCAACTTCCCGTTGCCGGTCACCAAGAGCCTTCCCCCATCCGCGCTCAGTTCCAAGGCGTTCACGCTAGCCGCCGTCACCAAGCCAGTGCGCGGCGGCGAAATCGCTTCTCCCTCCATCTTCCCGGTCCCGAGATCCCAGATCCTGACCCGGCCGTCGCCGCCCGCCGTCGCCAGGACGCTCCCATTTTTATTCAAAGCCACACCGGTGGGGTAGGCGTCCCCCGGTCCGTAGTCTGCAGCCCATCCGCTGTGGTCGAGCCGATAGATCTCCCGCCCGCCTTGCATCGCCAGGCCGACCCCCATCACCGCCGCCGAGTAGTTTTCAGGATTCTTCCGGAGCGCCCGCGCCAGCCTCGCCAGCGCCTCCGGAATCCTTCCCTCTCTCGCACGCTCTCCGGCAAGGAGAAAATCCGACTGGGAGGCCTCGGCCGCCAGCTCCTGCCGCGCCGCACTTTCTGCCGATTCAGCCTTCTCAGCGGCAACTCTTGCAACCCGCTCGTCGCCCCGCATTCTCCACGCCCAGACCGCCGCCCCCAGCGCCGCCAGCGCCAGGGCCGAGACCGCTGCCAGG
>JBGTBW010000271.1:0-23087 GCA_041749135.1 Verrucomicrobiales bacterium | reverse complement strand
CGCGGCGCGCAGCTCATCGAAGGCGGCGTCCTGCGGCAGGGGAGTGCCGCGCAGGGCGAAGAGGTCGTCAAGGCCGAGGTCGATTTCGGCGAGGACGTCGCCGGTGCGAATGAGGCTTTGGCGAAAGATGAGGGCGGCGGCGGGGAACTGCCCGGCCATGGCGGGGCTGAGGAGGGTCCAGGGCTGCATCCAGAAGCGGGGTTTGACGTCCCAGGACTCGCCGTCGAGCGCGAAGTGAACGATGGCATCGCTGTCCTGAAGGGCCCCGTAGACGGCGTAAAACAGCGGCGCTTCCGAGCGGTTGCGGTTAGGGCGGTTGAAGGTGGTCTCGGAGATCATGGAAGGTTTTCCTGCGTAATGGGGATCCATGACCGGGTGATTGAACTGGCGCGGTTCACCAACGGAGGCGGGATCGAAGCGGAGGGCGCTGCGATTCAGATAGGAATGACCGTCGCGGATGGACCAGGCCGCGTTGTCTCCTTCATGGGCGCAAGAGAAATAGCCGTGGCGGTCGATGAAGTCCCCTTCCGCGTAAGATAGTTTTTCGAGGGGACCGAAAAATTCCGGACTAGCGGTGGCCCAATTCGAAGCGTTGATGACGCCCTGGAAGCCGAGTTGGCGAAGGTAGGCGATGGTTTCGCGGTAGAAGTCTCGCTGGCTATCGAAAAGGAAGCGGGCGGTATCCTGATCGCGGGGAGTGCGCTCGTTGAAGATGTTCCAGAGAGGACGAAGGGCAAGGCGGCCTTCATCCAAGGAATCGCCGGGCAGATCCAGATTGTTCCAAGCTTTCCGCGCGGCTTGGACGTTTCCATGGCGGACGAGGGCCCAGGCGTGGAAACGCGTTTCGATCAGGCTGCGAAGCGCGGGCGGAAGATTCTCGTCTTTGAAGGTCCAGAAGAAGAGGGAGTCCTCGTTCTGGACTTCGAGTCCGAACACAGCGGGATCATCGATCAGACGGAGTCCCGTTTCGGGGTCCGGAGTTGTGAGGAGCGCCTGCCACCAGGCGCGATAACGCTGTTGGAATTCCGGGTGGAAGAACAGTGCGGCAAAAGGATGCTGACGGCCGTCGTAGCCCGGCATCCAGGCGAGGTCTGGAACTGGTTGAAACCAGAGGGGAAAATAAATGGAGAAGTGGGTGTAGATCCCCTCCGCTTTCATGGTGCGCACCACTTCGTGACTCCACGAGAGGACCTCGGGATCGGGTTGACCTTGTTTGTCAAAGAGGGGCCGGTGAACGCGAACGAGATTGACGCCTCGTTTGGCTAGGAACCGCGCGAGGGTGCGCAAGGCTGGCCCGCGGGTTTCGGCGGACGGGCCGTTGACGGCCCAGAAGCGCAACGGTTTCCCGGTGCGGCCATGGACAAAGCCTCCGTCTTTGGCGGCGATAAAGCCGTTTTCTCCGGCGTAGGCTTCGTTCAGCTTTCGAAGATCGATAGGGCTAGGGTCGAAGGAATCGGGCGGGGGATCGAAAGCGAACCAACCGGGAGCGGTGGACGCGGGTTCCTGGGCGGCGGCCGGCGGCGGGACTGGGCCAAAGATTACGGCCAAGACGGGAAGGACCCGGAGAGACCGGGCGGCGGCGGCGAAGGGAGGTGCGAGAATGCGGGTCATGGCAGCGCTGGCTGAGAAAGGGGCGGAGGCAAGTAAGCAGGGATCGAAGGATCCGTCGACCCTAGCCCGCATCTCTCAGTATGAGAAATGCAGGCTGGCCCTGGGGATTGCCGGCGGGTGCTTGGGTGAGCGGAAAAGTTGACAGGGGACCGAACCCGCGAGAGGGGACGGCGCATGGCGGAAGAGACCCGGATCACCACGTTCTCGTTATCCGCCTGGCTGGTGCGATTGGCCTGTGTGCTGTTGCTGGCGGGACAGGCTTGGACGCACTTGGACGTCGGCGATGTTCCGCTGCGTGAGCTGTTGTGGAATGAAGAGATGATGACCGGCATTGTCCATAAACGATTGGGCATGACCTGGAGCGAATACGTGTCGAGCCCGGAAATCGACCGGGGGATCAACCGGATGATCTTCGGAATGGGAGTGTTCTACGCGATCGCGGCGCTGTTTGCCTTGATCCTGCGCCCGCGGACGGTAGCCGCAGTGGCGTTGTGTACGGCGACGGCGCTGCTGGTCTTCCGGGCTTGGCTGGAGTATTTGGATCAAGCGAGGCAATGGACGGTTTTTTGGGAGCATGCCTCGCAAAGCGCTACGCCCTTGCTGGTGGTGTTGCTATGCATTCTGGAACGGCGGGGCTGGGGGGTGCAGGCGCTGCTGCGTCTGGTGTTGGCCGTGACTTTCGTTGCCCACGGCATTTTTGCTTGGGGCTTGTCGCCGGATCATCCGTTGCCTTGGATCGGGCATCTCGGGTTCGACGTGGCCACTCCGGGGCGCTTTGTGGAAATGACTCTGGAGTCGCTGGACTTGAAGAGCGAGGAAGAGGCGTTGCAGATCCTGCACTGGGCGGGCCTGGCGGACTTTGCCGCCGCGGTTCTGATGTTTATCCCGAGGCTGTGGATCGTGGGCGCCGCTTACATGATGGCGTGGGGATTCGTCACGGCATTGGCGCGGTTGTGGACGTATTTTGATGCTGAAGTTTGGTCTGAGACGCTCCGGACCTGGGGACCGGAGTTTTTGGTGCGCGGAGTTCATTGGCTCTTGCCGCTGGCCTTGCTGGTGTTGTGGAGGGAGCGGGTGAGGCAAGGTGAGGAATCGGGGTTGCTGCGCGAGTAAGTGCGGAAGTGCAGGGCGTGCACAGCGACGAGAGTGTGCCGAAAGGAGCCAGTGACGAGAGCGTCACCGGGAAATCGGGGGTTCCCTGGGTTGACGCGGGAGAAGATCCGAATCAGCGTTTGGCGATGAAGTCTTCCCCTCGATTTCTACTCCTCGGGCTGGCGACCGCGATTGCCTTGAGCGTGACCACCGCGGAAGCCGCGACCAAGTATTACCGTTTGATGTGGAAAGACGATCCGGCCACGACGATGGTGGTGGGTTGGACGCAGTCGGGAGGGATCCTTCCCGCGGTGCACTACGGCGAAGAGGATTTTGAGGAGGATTGGGAGCGTTATCCCATGCAGGCGGAGCCCGAGCATGTGACCAAGCATCTGGATCTCGACCACTGTTTTGTGCGATTGAGAGGGTTGAAGGCGGCGACAGCCTACTTTTTTGTGGTCAGGGACAGCGAGGGCGTTTCGGAACGGCGTTGGTTCCGGACCGCGGCAATGGACGACCGTCCTTTCGCTCTGGTGGGGGGAGGGGATTCGCGAAACCACCGGGAGGCGCGACAGAACGCCAACCGCATCGTGGCCCGGTTGCGGCCGCTTTTTGTGGCGTTTGGCGGGGACTACACGGCAAGTTCCACGAAACAGGAATGGGAAGAGTGGTTTGAAGACTGGCAGCTCACGGTGGGCGAGGACGGATTGATGGTCCCGATCGTGGCGACACGGGGCAATCACGAGAAAGCCCATGATGTACACCGGCTTTTTGACACCGCGATACCGGAAGATTATTTCGCCTTGGATTTCGCGGGCGGAAACTTCCGGCTTTACACTTTGAACTCGAACATCCCGCGCGGCGGGGGACAAGCCCGATGGCTGGAGAAGGATCTGGAGCAGCACCGGGGCATCCGCTGGAAAATGGCCCAGTATCATCACCCGTTCCGGCCGCACACGTCGGGGAAGGCGGAGCAGAACTTGCAGTATCAGGCATGGGCCCACTTGTTTTACGGGCACGGCCTGAACTTGGCGTTGGAGTGCGACAGCCACACGGTGAAACGGACGTGGCCGGTGCGGCCTTACCGGGGCAAGGGCAGCGATGAGGGATTCATCCGGGATGATCGATTTGGAACTGTGTTCATCGGGGAAGGCTGTTGGGGCGCGCCGCTGCGAAGCAAGGACGACGATAAAGAGTGGACACGCGCCTCGGGCCTGTTCAATCAGGTGGACTGGATCGTGGTGAAGCCGGATGCGATAACGATTCGCACGGTCCAGGTCGATAATGCTCAGGAGGTGGGAAGCGTGAGTGACGACGATCCGTTCCGCGAACCGGAAGGGATAGCGCTATGGACGCCGGATTCCGGCACGGAGGTCGTATTAACCCCGCAGGCCTTGCCCGGTTCGGCGTTGGCCAAGGTCACCGCGCTGGAGGTGCGCCAACCCGAGATTTCGATCGATCCACCGGTGGTGTTGGGGCGATCGAAGGTGGAGATCCGGAGCGAGGAGATCGGAGGTGAGATTCGCTACACGGTGGATGGGAGCGCGCCGGGTCCGCGGTCGAATCTGTATGAGGAGCCCTTCGAGGTGGGCGGCGACGTGACTGTGCGGGGGGCGTTGTTTCGGAACGGCGAGCTGTTCAGTCACGTGGTGCATGCCCGGGCGGTGGCGCATCCGCCTCTTAATCCGGAGCCGCCGCGACCGGAGGCGGCGTTGGCGGAATTTCGGCCTGTGATTGCCGAGGGCCCGCGCCGGGAGTCGGGGCGGAGGTTCGAGCGCAGGGGGGTGCGGCTACGGGGCGAAGATGCCGGCAACGGGATGCTCACCAAAGCGGGTGTCCAACTGGAGTATGCTCTGGATCCGTCGATGCGCCGGTTTGTCGGCGTCGTGGGATTGCCGGATTCCGCGTCGCGGGCAGGCAAAGGCGCGGTTTCCGTGGAGGTGTTGGTCGATGGCAAGCTGTTTTACCGGACGCCTGTTTTGTCGCCTTGGCAGATCGACCGGATCAACGTGCCATTACCGGCGACGGCCAAGCGTTTGACAGTGAGGGTCAAGGCGGTGGGCGAGGCATCCAGCCACGACGAGCTGGTTTGGGCCCATAGCGGCTTCACCAAGTCGTGACTGGGCGGGGCGAGGTCAAGCCCGCATTTCTCATACTGTTGCTACTGCGCTAGGATCCGGGCGGGGCGGCGGAGAAGCGGAAGGGCGGTTGCCCGGTTAGGGAAGTGCTGAGGACCGACGGGCAGCAGTGACGTTCGACGTGTTCGACCACCAGGCGGGTTCCATCGAAGTGACTGACCCGGGGGTTGCTGCGGGGATTGTACATGGTGTCGGTAAGGTCGCGGACGAGGACGACGTCGCGCCCGAAGGCGAGGAGTTGGCGAATACCCGTGGGGCGGCCGAGGACGCACATGTTCAAGTGCACTCCCATGACCAGGACCTGCCGGATATCGCGCTGCTGGAGGAGATTGTAGAGTTCCTGCCCGTCGTCGGTGAGAGCGTCTCCCTCCTCCATGCGGATCGCCTGGATCTGGCGAGTCCAGGCTGCGTGAATGGTGCAGGGGTTTTCGCAATCACAGCCCATGTCGGTGTCGTCGATGGGCAAATGCGGTTCGCGTTCGGGATCTGGCCAGCACCAGCCGGTGCCCCAACGGCGGTCGGGTGGGAGTGGAATGGGGAGTTCGGCTTCGGGAGCCTCTAGGGCCAAGCGGCGCTGCGGCGTGTCATCGTAGAAGGCAGTTACGCTGCTGGGTGCATGCACGATGAAGATGCCGCGTTGCCGGGCGGCGTGGAGAGCGGCGTCAATGGCGGGAGCCAGTTCCGCAACGCGGGCGGAGGCGGAGCGGCACCAGTGATCATCCCACATGTCGATGACGACGATGGCGGTGCGGTGTGGCTCCCAGCGGAGAACGGATTCACGCACGCCTTCATGGAGGCGGGACCTGGCCTCGAGGACAAGTTCCGGCGCGGGGTCGCCGGAGCCGGCTGGGAGCAGAGCGGGCATGACCGGGGAAAGGGCTCCGAGCAGGAGAAGCGGAAGGAACCTCGACATGACGGGATGATGGGCCGGAAGGGGGGCCTTGGGCAATGCAAAAGGGGAGGTCAAGTGGATCAGGCTGAGTCAGACGGGTTGAGCAAGTCCGGGCGGTTGCGGAGAGTGCGGTCGAGGGCGGCTGCGCGGCGCCACTGGGCAATAGCGGCGTGATTTCCGGAAAGGAGGACCTCCGGCACAGCCAGGCCGCGGAACACCGGGGGGCGCGTGTAGTGAGGCGCCTCGAGAAGGGACTCGGAGAAGGACTCGACCTCCGCGGAGCGTTCGTCTCCCAGGACGCCGGGCAGCAGCCGAATCACGGCGTCGACAACCACGGCAGCGGCGAGAGTTCCATTGGTGAGGACGTAATCCCCGATGGAGATCTCCTCGTCGGCAAGGGCTTCTGCGACGCGGTGATCGACGCCTTCGTAGTGACCGCAGAGGAGGATGAGACCGGTGGATTCGGCAGCCAGGCGCCGGGCGGTGGACTGGTCGAAGCGTTTTCCCTGGGGGGTCATGAGGAGGACCCGGGCTCCGGGGGATTCCCGGCGGATGGCCTCCACGGCGGCGAAGAAGGGACCGGGAGTCATGACCATCCCGGGTCCTCCGCCGTAGGGTTCGTCGTCGACGCTGCGATGGCGGTTTCCAGAAAAATCACGCAGGTCGTGGAGGTGGAGCGAGAAGAGGCCCCGATCGCGCGCCCGCTGGAGAATGCTTTCCCCCAGGGGGGCGCGGCAGATCTCCGGGAAGATAGTGATGATGTCGATACGCACTGGTCCGGGGAAGCGGGGATCCTGGAGACGGATTAGCCCGCATTTCTTACACTGAGCTGGAAAGGGTTCTTCTCCGGGAACCGCCTGAAGGCGGAACCCGGACGGGGAGGGAGAAGTCTGGGATGGCTGGAACCTCCTTTAAGGGGGAACCTCGGACGGTGGGAAGGCCGGGAAAGGTTCTTCTCCGGGAACCGCCTACTCCCCCAATCCCTAAAGGCATGGGGTTAGGTGGCCGGGGACTGGCGCTGGGCTTTTAACTGCGCCTCGATGAAGCGGGCGAGGTTGCCGTCCATGACGTCTTGGATGTTGCCGGATTCCACAGCGGTTCTGTGGTCTTTTACCATCTGATAGGGTTGAAAGACATAGGAGCGGATCTGGCTGCCCCAGGCGATGTCGCCCTTCTCTCCGTAAAGCCGCTCCATTTCAGAGCGTTTGCGGTCTTCCTCAATTTGGTAGAGCTTGGCTTTGAGGAGTTTGAGAGCCATGTTGTAGTTTTTCAGTTGGCTGCGTTCGTTTTGGCAGGCGACAACGACGCCGGAGGGAAAGTGAGTGAGGCGGACGGCGGTTTCAACCTTGTTCACGTTCTGGCCGCCCTTGCCGCCGCTTCGGTAACGGTCGACGCGAAGATCGCTTTCATCGACCTCGATCTCGATTTCCTCGTTGGTTTCCGGGACGACATCGGCGCTGGCGAAGGAGGTGTGGCGGCGGTTTTGGGCGTCGAAAGGAGAGATGCGGACGAGGCGGTGGACGCCGCGTTCGCACTGAAGGTAACCGTAGGCGTAGGGTCCCTGAATGTGGAGAGTGACGGAGCGGATGCCGGCGCCTTCTCCATCCTGAACGTCCATGATGTCAACCCGGAATCCCTGACGTTCTCCCCAACGTTGGTACATGCGCATGAGCATTTCGGCCCAGTCGCAGGACTCGGTGCCTCCGGCTCCAGCGTGGAGGGTGAGGAAAGCGTTGGCGGCGTCGAGGGGACCCGAGAGGAGTTGACGCATTTCGAATTCCGCGAGCGCGGTTTCGATCTCGCGGAACTCCTTTTGCACTTCCGTGGCTCCGGCGGCGTCGCCTTCCTCGCGGGCGATTTCGAGCAGGACATCCAGATCCTCGACCCGGCGGGATATGTCGCGAAAAGGGTTGAGCCGGCCGCGCAGAACGCCGGCTTCATCGATGGCTTTCTGGGCGGCTTCGCGCTCATCCCAGAAGCCGGGCCGGGTCATCACGGCTTCGAGCGCCTCAAGGCGTGCTTCCAGGGCTGGTACGTCAAAGATACCTCCGGAGTTCTCCGAGGCGCGCTTTGAGCGCATCGGTGGACAAGGTGTTGAGTTCAGAGGTGGCGTCTTTGGATGTGGCGGCCATGATGCGCGCTGTGTAATCCGTGGTAATCGAGAAATCAACCCGGGAAAGGCCGGGATTTCAAGACTTCGCGGCGTCCGGGCTTCCCCGGGTCCATTTCTGTGAGTGCTCCGGCTTGCAGACGCCTTCCGAAGGGGACGGATCGGAAATGGGAAAGGCAGGATCGCTGTAACGCGCCAGCACCCGGGCTTGCCGGGGGGCTCCGGTGCGGTGAAAGTAAGCCGGATGAAGGGTCTGAGTTCACGGACGGCCGCTTGGATCGGTTGGCTGGCGAGCGCGCCGGGTTGGTTCTGGGGAGACGCCAGGGCAGCGGAGGACTATGAACTGGCCCCGGTCCACTATTACGAAAGCCGGCCCGAGGACGCGATGGCGCGGTTGCGCCGGAACATTGAGGACGGGGTCAAGGTTCCGCCCGCTACGAACGTGAGCAGGGAGTCCTTGCGTTGGCTGTTGGGCGAGCTGGAAGTGCCGGAGGCTTCGCAGGTCTTGGTCTTCTCCAAAACCAGCGCGCAGAACGACCGGATCGATCCGGACCACCCGCGTGCGATCTATTTTTCCGACTCGTGTTATGTGGGCTGGGTGCAGGGGGGAAAAGCGGAGGTGGCCTGTGTCGAGGCGAACTTGGGTATGGTGTTCTACACAGTGGATTTTCGCGGGAACTCGCTGCGTCCGCGGGTGGATCGCCCCGAAGACTGCCTGACTTGTCATGGAAGCGTGCGAACGGGACGCGTCCCCGGGGTGTTGGTCCGGTCCGTGTATCCCGACGCGCGGGGCTTTCCGGTGCTTGCGTTAGGCACGTTTCAGACGACGGATGCGAGCCCCTTAGAGGAGCGCTGGGGCGGATGGTATGTGACCGGGCGACACGGGGGGATGGTGCACTTGGGCAACGCCTGGGTAGACGAGGAGGCGGGGATTCCACGGGTGATGAATCCAGCCGCGGGCAACCGTTGGACGTTGGACGGACTGGTGAACACGGCTTCCTATTTGCGATCAACGAGCGACATAGTGGCCCTGATGGTGCTCGAGCATCAGACCTCCATGCAGAACTCTCTGACGCGGGCTTCCATGCAAGTCCGGACGGCGCTCTACCGGCAGAGGATGCTCTACGAGGAGACGGGCCGCGTCGCTCCGCGGGAGCCCGAGGGCTCCGCACTGAGCGTGATCGAACATGCCGCAGAGGACGTGCTTGAGCGTTTGCTCTTTCTTGGGGAAACGGAGTTGAAGGACGGAGGAGTGGAAGGAAGCGGTGACTTCCAGGAGGCTTTTCGTGCGGCGAGAAAGGAAAACCGGGACGGCCGCTCGCTTCGGGATTTTCAGTTGTTAACCCGCCTTTTCAAATACCGCTGCAGTTACATGATCTATTCGGAGTCCTTTCAGGCCTTGCCCAATGAAGTGAAAGAGGGAATCTACCAGCGGCTGTGGGCGGTGTTGCGGAATGGAGACCCCGAAGGGAAGTTCGCCTATTTGAGCGGCTCAGAGCGCGAACGGATCTTCGAGATCCTGACGGAGACTTTGGACGGCCGTCCTTCGTGGTGGACGGGTTAAGCAACCGGCTCGATTCCCGGGAGCGGTATGGAGAACGGCACGGGAACGATCATCGGGCTGCACCCGCTGACCGAAACCAGTCTCATCGTGGTCTGGTGCTGTGCAGAGGCCGGGATTGTGCGGACGGCGGCGAAGGGTGCGCGGCGTCTCAAGAGCGCCTTCGAGGGAAAGCTGGATCTCTTTTTCGAAGCGGAGTTTTCCTTTGCTCGGAGCCGGCGGGGGGATCTCCACGCGTTGCGAGAAGTGTCGTTGCGTGATCCGCGACTGGGGTTGCGGGAGAGCTATGTGCGGACGCTGGCGGCGGCGTATTTCGTGCGCTTGGTCGAGCTGGTGGCGGAGCCGGAGCATCCCATCCCGGGTCTGCATGAGCTATTGGGCAGGGCGTTAGGGTATTTGGCGCGCTCCGACCCGACCCTGCGGGCGGTGCAACATTTCGAAGCTCAGTTAGCGGAACAGTCCGGAATGGGAGGATCGGCGTCTCCGGCGCAGGTCATCAGGGAGGCCTATGGCCGGCTGCCCGGGCAACGTGAGACGTTGTTGCGGATTCTGGATTCGGGTTCATGAAACGAAGCGGAAGCTGCAAAGCTTCCGATGGCCTGGCCAGAAGGATCTCGGAACTCTTGGCCAGTTCCGCTACGTGGAACTGGAGGCCTTCGTAGCGGAAGCTGCAAAGCTTCCGAGCTGGCCAGAGAGATCCCGGAACTCTGGCGAGTTCCGCTACGTGGAGCGGGCCTCGTAGCGGAAGCTGCAAATCTTCCGAGCTGGCCAGAGAGATCTCGGAACTCTTGGCGAGTTCCGCTACGTGGAACTGGAGGCCTCGTAGCGGAAGCTGCAAAGCTTCCGAGTTGGCCAGAAGGAACCCGGAACTCTGGCGAGTTCCGCTACGTGGAGCAGGCTTCGTAGCGGAAGCTGCAAAGCTTCCGCTGCTTTTTTTGGGCAACGGGGCGACGGAATCAGCGTCGCGGCGGATGTTCATGGGCCGCAGCGTAAAAGCGCCGGTGCACATCGAGAAGGCGGGAGAGTTCTCGGATGGGCAGCGGATAGTCTTCGACACGGAGATCGATGAAGCGGTCGTTGGCGCGGTCGTAGCCCCCGTTTTCCCGAACCACGAGCAAGGCCGCGGATTGCTGGCCGCGACGGTCTCCCCCAGCTTCCTGCCCGGCCGCCAGGGCGGCGACGAGCCAGTGTCCGAGGCCGTCTTTTTCGGACTTGCGCGCCTCATCAAATGCCTCAGCCATAGCGGCCACGACGTCTTCGCCTGTGAGCAGGTTGCCTTGGGCGGAGAAATGGCGTCCCTGGAGGTGGCCGAACCACGGCAGGCATTCGGAGCCGGAGTGAACGGCGGCGGCGCCTGCGGCATCGATGATGGCGGCCTGCCGTTTGGCGCGGTTTTCGTCGGGCCCGGTCAAACGCTGGAGGGCGTCCTCGGGAGCTGTGCCTGCGGCGAGCAGGTCCAGGCCTGCGGGACCGTAGGTGATGTTGGCGTAGGACTGGGTGGCGACGGCTCCGACCTTGGCGCGGGCCCAAGGAACGACTGTCCCGACCCCGAAGAAGCGGCTTTGGACGGCGACGCCGAGATCGCCGGTTCGCTCGTCGAAGGCGACGATGGAGAAAGTGGAAACGGGTGCTGGTTGGGGATGCGCGGGAGGCGGGGCGGCCGTGAGTTTGAGAGCGCCGGGCAGGCTGAGAGCTGGGACGCATGCTGCGCGGCGGAGGAAAGAGCGGCGGTTGGCTGTGGTGAGGTTCATATGATGCGGAGAGTTCCGAATGAGGGGCGCCCAGGCCGGTTCGGGCGTAATGCAAACAGCCGGGAGTGAGAAATGTGGGTTAGAATCCCGGTTCGAGGAGGGTATGCAGGAGGAAACCTTGGATCCGGTCGTAGAAAGCGAACTGGATTTCAAGAAAAAGCTGGGGCGATCCCAGGAGAACGGGTTCCGCGCAACCGATAGCAGGGTTGTCAGGATTCTGCCGCCTGTGGTGGATGGCGAGGCGGGCTTGGTTGAGAGCGCTGTACCAGGCTTCCCCGTGTTTGGCGGGAATGCGGATATAGACGGTTTCTTGGGCGGGAGTTCTTGGAGCCGGCGATCGTCGCGTGGATGGGCGCGCGGCATTGAGGTCGAGTCGGACGGTTTCGTGGGCTTGGAGCAGTTTTTGCTCGATCTGAGGGAGAGCGAACTCGATCCAATCTTCGCGGATGGACCGGGTGGACTTTTCATCCGTTGAGCTGGAGATGGGGTCAGGGAAGAAGCGGCGGCGCAAACCCGGGGAACTGGTGAAGTCCGCCGTGGGGGCGATGAGGTGCAGGAGGAGGAGTTCGGTCCGGGAGACCGAGGCGAGAGTGATGCCTTGAGGAGTGCAAAGCAGGCGCATGATCAAGGTTCGGATTGTTCCATACAAGCCCAGAGCTGATGGCTTTGGAGCTGCTGGATATAGAATTCGGCGCGTTCGCGCGCACCGGTCCAGACGATGGATTTTCCGTGCCGGTGGATGCGGAGCGTGAGGGCTTCGGCTTCCTCCTTCGGGTAGCCGAAGACTCGCTGAAAGACGAGCGTGACAAACCGTATGAGATTGACGGGATCGTTGAAGACGATGACATGCCAGGGCCGGTCGAGAGCATCGACGGAGCGGGTTTCCGGCTGCGCGCGGGCGGGGGCCTGAGGCTTGGGTGGGGCCGGGGCGGCCATGAGGATTTAGTCTTTGGGCACGATCCAGATGTTGCGGAAGCGCACCGGGTTTCCGTGGTCCTGGAAGTAGACAGGTCCGGGTTCGGGACCTTCGCCGAGGGGAGCGGCGGTGGTGGCGTGATCGGCTTCGACGTCTTCGTGGATGAGGACCCCGTTGTGCCGGACGGTGAGGCGCGCGTTGGCCGTCTTTTTGCCGTCTGCTCCAAACTGCGCCGGGGTGAAGTCGATGTCGTAGGTTTGCCAGGAAAGCGGGGGGAAACACATGTTCACAGCGGGTTCAGCCACGGTGTAGATGCCGCCGCATTCGTTGTGGAGACCGGCGAGACCGAAGGAGTCGAGGATTTGGACTTCATAACGGCCTTGAGCGTAGAATCCGCTGTTGCCGCGCTCTTGGCCACGGGCTTTCGGTCGGAAAGGCGTGCGAAATTCTACGTGGAGGTGGAAGGCTTGAAACAGAGGTTTGCTGACAGCGCCTTCCCTGAGCAAGCCGTCTTCGGTGATGCGGGCTCCGTCTTTCCATTGATCGAGATCTTTCCCGTCGAAGAGGACGACGGCGTCCTCGGGTGGACGGTGACCGAGCGTTGGGCTCTTCCGTTCGACGCGACTGAGGACGCCTGCGTCTTCCTCCTTTCCTTGGGGCCGGACCACGAGACGGTGTTCGGAGTCGAGCCTGGCCTCCCAATCGCCGGCGGTAAAGGCGACCGTTTCGCCGGCCCGGGTTCCTTGCCCGTCGCGGGAGGGCGTGGTTTTTCGCCAACCTTCGCCAGGCAAGCCGCCTGGGTAGAAGCGGATGGCGAATTTGCCGTCGCCTTCGGCGACGAGATGGGCCCCGTAGGGTTTGCCGTCGATTTCACCGAGGTATTCGCCTTGGACGGCGAAGTCGGGATCGCCGGCGGAGTCTTGTCCCGGCGCTGGGCTTGGCAAGGCGACGATGAGCGAGGCGCACGCGGTGGCGACCATTGCTCCGGGATGGATGAGGGATCGAAAAGGCATCATAGGAAGTGGGTGAGGGTGGGTATGAGAAAAACGGGCTAGCAACGGGAATCTTCCTCAGGGAGCGCCACTGTGCCACTCCCGGATGGGTGGCGTCGAGAGCCGCTGTGGGGCAGGCGTGGCAAGCGCCCGTCGGCCTGAGGACATCGACGGTGCGCTGGGGATCGTCACCGGAGCACACGGCAGGTCACACAGCGAGGCCCCTTTGGGGGAGGATGCGATTTCCGCCTTTTGACGACACGGGGCTTCGAGAGAGAAGCAACACCGCGTGGTTGCCGGACCTTTTGGCGGCGCTTAGCGTAACTCCATGATGTCCCCTCCTTTCGCGGAATCGACACGCCCTTACTCGGGAGCGAGCGGAAAAATGTGGCGGATCGCGCTGTGTATGTTGGCCCTTGCGCTGCCGTCGCCCGTGCAGGCCGATGTGACTCCTCTTGGCAGCCTGCGTTTTGACGGCGAGATCGAAGGGGATAAAGACATCAGCGCGGTTGCCAAGTTTGGGCCTTTCCTGGCCCTCGCTTCAGACGAGACGACTTGGATCGAAGTCCTGCAAGAGGCGGGCGATGCCCGCTACCAGCTACGCCCTGAGCTGAGGCTCCCGATCGTGGAGGGGAATAAGGAGGTGGATTTTGAAGCCCTAACCGTCAGCGGGAACGTCCTGTTCGCAACGGGATCGCATTCCTGGCTGCGCAAGAAGTTGGACGATAAGGATAGCGTGGCAAAAAACCGCCGGACCTTGATGAGAGTCGAGCTGGAGGAGAGCCGGTGCAACCTCGTGAGATTGTCCGCCGATCCAGAGACAGGCGTTCTCGCGATCACCGGCCGGATCGATCTGCGCGAGCATTTGTTGCGCGATCCGATCCTTGGACAGTTCTGCGAAGTTCCGAGCAAGGAGAACGGACTGGACATCGAAGGATTGGCGGCGGACGGCGAGCAACTGTTTGTCGGTCTGCGCAGCCCGGTGTTGCGTGGGAACTTGGCTCCGGTGGTGGTTTTCCCTTTCGCGAGGCCGGAGACTTACTCTTTGCGCTTCCTTGATTTGGGCGGTCAAGGCATTCGCGAGCTGCAGAAGGTCGAAGGCGGTTTTCTCGTATTGGGGGGGCCTGCGGGCGATGCCTCCGGGGTGTTCACGCTATATTGGTGGGACGGCCGCGACCAGATTCCCGGGACCGATCTGCCTAAAGGGGGGGTGGTGCGGTTGGGAAACTTTCCTAAGCGCGAGGGCAAGCCTGAGGGGTTTGCGGTTTTGGGCAACGGCAGTCCTCCGTGGGAACTCCTTGTGGTGTTCGACGGGATTCGCGGGGGCGCGCCGGAGCGATTTCGGGTAACGAGGAATTGAGGAGCCAGGAGCGAGCTGCGGAACGTGCGGCTGGGTTCAATGGCTTTGGTACGGGATTAGGAGTGTTGATCGATCCGGGGGAGGATTCCTCCAAGGCCCCGAGCCTTCCTAGCCCGGATTCAACAAGTTTCCCGGGGGTATGGTTGGGCGCCGCTTTTTTTGAAGCCGGGGCATCACGAAAACGGTCGGGGCTGGGCGGCAGCCGGGCAGGGGACTGAGGGGCAAGCCCGCAGAGACCCCCGGGGGAATGGTTGGGCGCCGCTTTTTTTGAAGCCGGGGCATCACGAAAACGGTCGTGCCTGGGCGGCAGCCGGGCAGGGGACTGAGGGAGACAGCGTTGCGCTTACCTTAGGCTTGAAGAGGGTGTAATTACTCAGCCTTGAGCCTTCGGCTGCGCGGGCCTGGTCCGCACGGGGCTCGCCGGCCACTCGCGACGAAACAGTATGAGAAATGCGGGCTAGGAAGCCGCGCGCGGAACCCCCTATTCTCCAAAGCCAATTGGCCTCGCGGCTCGGTTTGCAGGCGGAAACATGGTGGTCCCCAAAAGGCCTTGCAGGAGCGGACCGTGCTGCTATGTCCTCAGCGGTTCGGCGAGGCCTGTGGGTCCGCCCGGCCAAATGAGCATGAAAATGGAAACAGACGCGACGGCGGACGCGGCTTGGCTGGAAGACCAGGTGCGGCGCCACGCCGACTGGATTAGCGCCGTCAAACGGGAATGCGGGAGAGTTGTGGTCGGTCAGGACCGTTTGTTGGACGGGCTTCTCATCGGGCTGCTGACCAACGGCCACGTGCTTCTGGAGGGCTTTCCCGGGCTGGCCAAGACCCTTCTGGTCAATACCTTGAGCCGCTGCATCCACACCAGTTTCCGGCGGATTCAGTTTACGCCCGACCTTCTGCCGGCCGATCTTGTCGGCACGCTCATCTACAACCCGCGCGAGGCGCGCTTCGACACGCGGCACGGGCCGATTTTCGCCAACATCATTCTGGCCGATGAGATCAACCGCGCGCCGGCCAAGGTGCAGAGCGCCTTGCTGGAGGCCATGCAGGAACGTCAGGTGACCTTGGGCGAAACGAGTCACCCCTTGCCCGACCCCTTTCTGGTGTTGGCTACCCAGAATCCGTTGGAACAGGAGGGAACCTACCAGCTCCCGGAAGCGCAGTTGGATCGCTTCCTTTTCAAGCTGATGGTGGGTTATCCCAGCCGGGATGAAGAGTTGCTCATTCAGGAACGGATGAGCACTTCATCCCCGAATCTCGAGGTCCGGGCGGTGGCCCGGCCTCAGGATGTGATTGAGGCGCGCGGCGCCGTGAACGAAATCTACATGGACTTGCGGGTGCGGGAATACATCGTCGATCTCGTGCGGGCGACTCGGTTCCCCGCGGATTACGGCCTGCAGATCGAGGGGCTGGTCCGGGCCGGAGCCTCGCCCCGTGGGACAATCAACCTGACCCTGGCCGCCCGGGCCTTGGCCTTCATCCGGGGAAGATCTTTCGCTACGCCGCAGGACGTGAAGGATGTCGGGCCCGACGTGCTCCGGCACCGGATCATCACCAGTTACGAGGCGGAGGCGGAAGAAATCAGCAGCGAAGATATCGTGCGGCGGGTATTCGAAACCCTGCCCGTTCCCTAAAGCGGTGATGACCGCCCCCGACCAGGACATCCGGTCCGTCCTCCGGAAGATTAGAGCCATCGAGATCAAGGTCCGCCACTTGGTCGATCAGGCGTTCGCCGGATCTTATCACAGCGTCTTTCGCGGGCAGGGGATGGATTTCGAGGAGGTCCGCCAGTATCAGCCGGGCGACGAAATCCGATCCATTGATTGGAATGTTACGGCCCGGTTTGGAGATCCGCACGTGAAGCAGTTCACCGAGGAACGGGAGCTTTCGGTGGTCTTGCTCGTCGATTTGAGCGGTTCGGGCAACTTCGGTAGCCAGGAACGCAGCAAGCGAGAGACGGCCGCCGAGATCGCCGCGACCCTGGCTTTCAGCGCCACGCGCAACAATGACAGGGTCGGATTGCTGCTCTTCAGCGACCGGGTCGAACTCTACATCCCGCCGCGCAAGGGACGGTCCCACGTGCTGCGCGTCATTCGGGAAGTGCTGTTTTTCCGGCCGGAAGGCCGGGGCACAGATCTGGCCGGGGCCCTGCGCTACGTCAACCGGGTCATGCATCGGCGGGCCATTTTGTTTCTGCTCTCCGACTTCTTTTCGCCAGACTTCCAAAAGGAGTTGAGTCTAACCAGCCGGCGGCATGACGTCATCGCCGTGCAGATCCGGGATCCTTTAGAGGAAGAACTGCCCCGCGTGGGCCGCATTCTGTTGGAGGATGAGGAAACGGGGGCGCAGTTGGAGGTAAACACCTCGGACGAGAAGGTGCGGCGCCGTTTTCGGGAAGAGACGGAGGCAGCGCAGGCGAGCCTCGAAAAGACCTTGGGGCGTTGCGGGGTGGACCGGGTGGCTTTGACCACGGCAGGCGAGTATCTTCCCTTGCTCCGGAGCTTCTTCCAGCGGCGCTTGCGCCGGATCCGCAGGTCATGAATCCGGCGGAGGAGGACATTCGCGATGTCGTGCCGCCGGTCGATGTTCCGGGACTCGAACCCTGGATGGCGGCCGGACTGGCCGGGGCCGCGCTCTTGGTTCTGGCGCTGGCGGTATTGTCCTTGTTGTGGTGGCTGCGGATACGCAGGGAGCGGGCGAGGAACAGCGTGGAGACAGTAAAACAAGCGGCGCTGCGGCAGCTCCAGGGCTTGGCGCAGCGGCTCGAGTCCATGGACGGGTATGAGTTCGGAGTGGAAGTGTCCTCCGTGCTGCGCAGTTACCTCGTGCAGGCGCGAAGTCTCCCGGCAACCAGCCAGACTTCTCAGGAATTCCTCGCCGGCTTGCGGGAACGCGGGATGTTCTCTCCGCAGGTGGAAGACCGGCTGGGCCGTTTTCTGGGCGCTTGCGACCGGCTCAAATTCACTCCGGCTGGGCATGCCGAAGAACCGAACCGAGACTTGCTCGAACTGGCCGCCACCTTCATCCGGGAGGACCGCTCATGAACGGGGCCTGGTGGGAGGAACGGCGGTTGGAATACGCTGACCTGGCGTCGGGGGACCTGCGCTTTTTGCATCCCTGGTTCTTCCTGTTGTTGGCGGCGATTCCGCTTTTGTGGTGGTGGTTGGGCCGCCGCCGGACCGCGGCCGCGGTGGGTTATTCCACGCTTGCGCCCTTGGCTCAGGTAGGCCGGCATCGCGGAAGCCGCGGCGGGTTGGCCGCGCATGTGCTCCTTTCGGTGAGCTTATGCCTCCTCGTTCTGGCGATGGCCCGTCCCCAGGCCGGGCGCTCCTTCACGCGGATCCGCGCCAGCGGCGTCGACATTCTCTTGGTCTTGGACGTGTCCTCCTCGATGCTTGCGGAGGATTTCACCATTGGCGGGCAACGCGCGAGCCGGATCGCGACGGCCCGCAGCGTGACCGAGGAGTTCATCGGTCAAAGGCCCAATGACAGGATAGGGATCGTGGCTTTCGGCGGACAACCTTTCCTGGCCTGCCCGTTGACCCTCGATCACAGGGCCCTGACGGACTCCCTTAGTCAGGTCGAGATCAATCTGAATAACGATGGAACGGCCATCGGCTCCGCCATCGCCTCCGCAGCCAACCGGCTCAAGGACCGCGACAGCCGCAGCCGGGTCATCATTTTGCTCACCGACGGCACCAACAACGCCGGGCGCATCAAACCATCGACTGCGGCGGAGGCTGCGGCGGCGATCGGGATTCGGATTTACACGATCGGCGTGGGAACCGAGGGCTATGCGCCAGCTCCCCAGGTGCGGCCGGACCGTTTCGGCCGTCCACTTTACCTCACTGACCGTCAGGGTCAGGTGCTTTACCGGCGTGTGCCGGTGCAGTTTGACGAAGAGGCCCTTCGGGAAATCGCCAAGACCACCGGCGGCCAGTATTTTCGGGCCACCGATACAGCATCGCTCGAGGACATTTACAGGCAGATCGACACCATGGAGAAGACGGAGGAAGACCGGACCGATTACCATTCTTACCGGGATCTCTTTGTGTGGCCGCTGGCGCCCGGCGCCTTGCTGCTGATCACCTGGATTCTCTTGCAACACAGTCTCTGGAGACGCCTTCCCTAACTTTTGCCAGGACGCTCCGCAAGAATCCGTTACACCTTCTCGCCGGACCCATCCCTATGGAGACATCGCCCTTAGAGTTCGCCGCTCCCCAGTGGGGGCTGTTGCTCTTGTTGCTGCCCGTCCTCGCTGCGGTGCGCTGGTGGGTGGTGCGGCGCTCCCGCCGGTTGTTGGATTCCATGGTCGCAGTCCGGCTTCGGAGCCAGCTTCTCAAAGGGCTGCACCCGGCGCTGCGGCTCACTCGATTCCTTCTCGTGCTGGCCGCGGCCGCCTTGATCATCGTGGCCCTGATGCAGCCGCGCCGGGGATACGTCGAACGGGAGGCGACCCAGCGGGGCATCGATCTCATCGTGGCGCTCGACGTTTCGCGGAGCATGCTCGCAGAAGATGTGAGCCCGAACCGCTTGGCCCGCTCACGCTTCGCCATTCAGGACTTGCTTGACCTGCTGCAGGGCGACCGGGCCGGGCTCGTGGTTTTCGCCGGAGACGCCGCCATGCATTGCCCGTTGACGGTGGATTACCGCTCCTTCCGCGAATTGCTTGAGTCAGTGGACACCGAGTCGGTGGCCACCGGCGGAACGAACTTGGCCAAGGCCATCGATGTGACCATGAGTGGATTCACCCGCACCGAGGGGGAGGAGCGCGCCTTGATCTTGATCTCAGACGGGGAAGAGCTTGACGAAGACGGCGTAGCCATGGCGCGACGGGCCGGGGAGGAGGGGTTGGTCATTTTCACCATCGGCATGGGCACCGGCGAAGGCGGGCGGATTCCGGTGACGGAGAACGGAAGGACCACATTTGTCCATGACGAAACTGGAGATATGGTGATCTCGAAACTCGATGAATCCCGTATGCGTGAGATCGCTCAGTCCGCCGGAGGTTTTTACCAGCGATTTGAAGGCTCCGAGACGGTGAACCGGCTTGTGCGCGACGGTTTGAATCAGCTCAAGCGCCGCGATCTTGACACCCAGGACCAGCGGGCGCCGCTGGAGCAGTATCAATGGCCGCTTGGAGCCGGGATCGCTCTTCTTTTCATGAGTCTGTGTTTTCCGGAACGGGTTTCCCGGAGACCGCTTCGGTCTCCCGCGGCGGCAGCGGCGTGCATTGCGGGACTGCTTTGGCTGGCTGGGCCGGCGCAGCAGCTTCTGGCCTCCGGCGGTCCTGAGTTATACCAGGGCGACCAATTCGAACTGGCGCAGGAAGCTTTCGAGCAGATGATCGAGAAGCGCCCGCAGTCGGTCTATCGGGACCGGTTGGATTTTGGAGCGGGAACCGCCGCCTTCAAGAGCGGACGGTTTGACGACGCGGCGCGCCATCTCGGGCGGGCCATCCTCAGCGACGATGAAGCGCTCCGGGCCCAGGCGCGCTACAACCTGGGCAACACCTTGTTTCGGCAAGGTGAACAGTTAGAAAATCCGGAAAGTCGAGCCCAGCTTTGGGAAGAAGCCATCGCCCAGTTTGAGGAAGCCATAGCTGGAGCCTCAGGAGTCCAAGAGGATGCGACCCATAACCTTGGCGTCGTGCAGCGCAAACTCGAAGCGTTGCGGCGCCAACAAGAGCAAGAGCAGGAACAGCAGGAGGACAGCGAGCAGCAAGAGCAGGGGGAGGAGGAAGGGGATCCGGGTGCGGAGAACGAGCAGTCTGACCAGAGCGAATCCGGGGACACGGGTCAGGAACAGGGCAGTCAGGAACAGTCAGAGGAATCCAACAGTGATCAGGGTGAGGACGAGGCGCCTGAAGAACCCGCCGGAGATGGGCAGGAAGAGGAAGACGGCCAAGAGCAGGCGTCAGAGGCTCACCAGGATAACTCCGGGAAGGAGCCGGCGGATTCCGGCGATGAAGCAAGCGATCCCGAAGGAGGTGCGGAAGCGTCCGGCGATCCCTCGGCCGAGGGCGGTGAGCAACAGGAAGAAGGCCAGGATCCGCAGTCTGGAGATGAGGGGGCCGGATCGCCTCCATTGCCGGAGGGCGCAAGTCTGGAGGAGGGGGAGAAACGGGAGGATCTTCAGGGTGATATCGAAGCTTCCAATCAGCAGGAAGACGGCGAACCGGATGAGACCGCCGAGGTTTTGCCGGATGCGTACGAATTGAGTGAAGATGGCCGCATTAGCGCGGCGGCGGCGCGGGCGCTTTTGGAAAGTCTGGCCGACGAGGAACGGGATATGCGCAAGTTCCTGCGCGGGCGGCGTCAACGAGTTGTCCGGGATTGGTAGACCGTGGCGGAAGAAACCACTATATCTTGTGCGTTTTCTTATTGACGCTACAACATATTGAGGTAGGATTTCGTGCAACTGATGCGTTGCTTGAAATGTGGGACTGTGGACGACCGGGTCGTGGATTCACGGATGAGCCGGGATGGTTCCGCGATTCGCCGGAGGCGCGAGTGTCTCTCATGCGGCGAACGCTTCACTACCTACGAGATATTGGAACGGCGGGAGTTGTTTGTGGTTAAGCGCAACCGGTCCCGGCAGCGCTTCGACCGGGCGAAGCTGATTGAGAGCATGAACAAGGCTGTCGAGAAGCGACCAATCAGCCGGGCGGCGTTGGACGAGGCCGTCGAGGCCATTGTTTCGGACTTGGAAGCGCTTCAGGAGCGGGAGATTTCTACCGAACGCATCGGATTGGAAGTGATGAAGCGGCTGCAGACGCTCGATCCGGTGGCCTACGTGCGCTTTGCCTCGGTCTACCGGAAGTTTCAAGACGTCGGGCAGTTTATTGACGCCGTGGCTTTCTTGGAACGTAACTCGGAACCGGCCCCTGGCCATCCGGAGCTGTTCTCACCGGCTCCCGGTCGCGGCGGCGCGACCCTTTCCACACCAACCGGCTGACCGCCCCAATAGGATGATCGCATTTGCTTCTCCACTCCCCTTCCTCCGCATCGGCCGCGAGATCGAAATGGTCGAGTATGACGGAGAATGGTTGAACAGCATCATTGCCGAGGCGGCTTTGCGGGCGGGTCACCGGAATTGGTGGATGGCTGAAGATGTGGCTCGCAGCGTGATTCTGTATTTGGCCCATCGCTTCGACGACAACGTCATCACGCTGGAGGAGCTGCGGAAGAAGGTCGGCGTCGCATTGCGGGCTTTGGGCTTTCCTGAGATCGATCAGGAACTGCGGATGGATCCACCGCCGCGCCAGCTTTCGCTGGTGGAAGTCGCGCATCGCGCCTCCGGCGGATACGAGCTGATGTTTTTTCACTTGTTGGAGGAGGAACTTGGCTTCTTGGCCACAGCAGGGGTGGCCAAAGTGCGGATCGTGGGCCTGCGCGACGCGGCGCGGGTGGTATGTTCCAGCCGCCGTTGGAGCCGCAAGTGTGAGGAGTTGGCGGCGGAGGTGCGGGAATTCGTGCGCGGTTACGGCTCCTCGGCGTCGCCGGTGGATGTGCAGTTGGCTTGAGCCGCAGCCGGAAATCGTGCAAGCTGGGGGCAGGAGAGGCACAATGGCTACCATATTCGAACAGATCGTGGCGCGGGAGATCCCGGCAGACATCGTTTTTGAAGACGATGAGGTTCTGGCGTTCCGGGACATCCATCCTCAGGCGCCGGTGCATATTCTGGTGATTCCGAAGAAGGCGATTGCTCGGGTGGGCGAAGCCGGAGAGGACGACCAGGCCTTGTTAGGGAAACTGTTGCTGGCGGCCGCGCGCGTGGCCAGACAGGAGGGCGTGGGCGGCGAGGGGAAAGGCTTTCGCCTGGTGATCAACCACGGCCCGGACGGAGGCGAAAGCGTGCCACATCTCCACGTCCACCTCTTGGGGGGACGGCGGCTGAAATGGCCTCCGGGATGAGGGCTTCGCAGCGCCTCGCGACGAAACGGTATGAGAAATGCGGATTTGCCCGGGTGAAAGCGCTTGCGCTCACGACGGCGCTCCGCGCCGTGAGAGAGCGGCGATGCTCGCCGCAGTCCAAGAACCTCCGGCGTGGCTGGACGGGGCCTCTTTATCGGCGGCTTGTCCGCCGCCCTTGGACTGCGGCGAGAATCGCCGCTTTCGGGCGCGCCCAGAACTCCGCCAATCCCAACCCCGCCTCGGCCTCCCAGAGACTCCATGTCCCCATCCAAAACCCCAGAGGACTGGCGCACTCTACAAGCTCAGAACTCCTGATCTATCGAGGAAGATAATGGATACAGGGGAATAAGAGTGAGCCAAAGCGAGACCGCCTCTCGGCAGATGACGCCCTACTTGTGGGGCGGACACTCTTGTCCGCCGAGTGAGCCTAGAAAGTTCGCGGGCAGGAGTGCCCGCGCCACATAGTTTTCCGGCTCATCCAAATTCCTCGAGATCAGGAGTTCTGAAGCTTCCGCACGCACGGCGCTCCGCGCCGTGAGAGAGCGGCGATGCTCGCCGCAGTCCAAGAGCCTCCGGCGTGGCTCGACGGGGCCTCTCTAGCGGCGGCTTGTCCGCCGCCCTTGGACTGCGGCGAGAATCGCCGCTTTCGGGCGCGCACAGAACTCCGCCAATCCCAACTCCGCCTCGGCCTCCCCTGCGACAGCCCGGAGACGGCGATGTGCGGGCAGGTGAATTGGGAGCGCCTTAGCGG
>JBGTBW010000270.1:0-3561 GCA_041749135.1 Verrucomicrobiales bacterium | reverse complement strand
GCTGGTTTGCCGCCTCAGGGCAAACCAGCCCCACAGCCTCCGCCCGCGCCGCGCCGGCCACCGGCCTCCCCTCAGCCCCTTTCGCAATCGCTGGCGGCGGCCTCCGCCTCAGTTACCCCAGTTACAGAAGCTTCCGAAGCGGCTTCGGTTTCCCCACTGGGCGGGGAGCCCGAGGCCACAGAGGCTCTGGTCAAGGCTCCCGCTCCGGCCCAGACCGCTTCCCCCGGTGGATTGGCGGCGGCCGCCAAGGCTGCGCTCTCCGCCAAGAAGATCCCGGACCCAACCAAACCGGTGAGCGCTGTCGAAACCGCCATCGAATCGGAACGCCACCGGGGTCAGGCGATGGCTTGGCTCGGCGCCGGTGTCCTTCATGCGTTGCTGCTCTTCTTGTTCCTCTTTTGGGTGCTGGCCGTGCCGCGGATGCCACAGCCGGCCATCGTGGTGCGCGCCGAAGTCCCGTTGCCGCCTGACGCCACTCCTCAGATGAAGTCGCTCCAGCAGCGGCTGCCCCAAAAACCCTCGTCCTCCAGCGCGGCACGTTCGAAAGTCATCACCTCCGACAGCGTTTCACCGGTTGTGGCGCCCGAGGTGGAGGAACTCACCATCACGGACGAACCCCTCGGCGCCGGGGATTCCTTCGGCTACGGTTCGGGCTGGGGCGATGGAGACGGAGGCGGCGGGGGAGGCGTGGTCCAGTTCTTTGGGGAGAAAGAAAAAGCCAAGCGCGTCGCCTACATTGTCGATTTTTCCTACAGCATGATCAGCAATGTGGCTGGCGGGAAGAAGCGTATCGACACTCTCAAAGACGAACTGATCGACTCCATCGGGAAACTGCCGCCCACCATGCAGTTCAACATCATTTACTTTTCCGGAGCGGGCTGGACGGCGGGTGAGGATCCGGAGGGGAAAGAGTTTCAGGAACGGCTTCAGGCCACCATGCAAGGGGAAAACCCCAAGTTGAGAGTCCCCTGGCTCACCGCCGAGGCGAAGGTCAAAAAGGAGCAGACCGCCATCGTCGAAGCCATGCCCCTGGCTGGCCAAGAAACCGGAGGCGGAACCATGTGGACCCCGCCTCTCAGGTTGGCCCTTCAAATGCGGCAACCTCCCGATCTCATCTATCTGCTGACGGATGGAGCCGCTCACGACAGCCACACCTTCGTGGCCAACCTCCTCAAGCTGAATCCGACCAAGATTCCCATTCACACCATCGCCATGGAGATCCCCGGCGATACGGCGAAGCGCCTCGCCGAGGTGGCGGAGAAGACCGGCGGCAAGTTCACGATCATCCTCGATGGTCAGCTCTACACCGGAGAGCGGGCCAAAAGTTATACCGACCCGAAGTTCAATCCCGTTCAGTAAAGTGTCCGGGCCCGCTTCTCCACCCGTCCGGCTTCGGCGGCTGGGAACAACCGGCCTGGACGTGTCTGAAATCGGCTTTGGCGCTTGGCAACTCGGCGCCGATTGGGGCGACCCCCTGCCGGAGGACGCCTGCCGCGAGGCGCTCCACGCCGGTCTCGACGCGGGAATGAACTTCGTCGATACCGCCGACATCTACGGAGCCGGACGCTCCGAACGCATCGTCGGCTCCGTACTCCGCGAACGCCGCGAGCCCGTCGTGGTCGCCACGAAAATGGGCCGCGGACCCGGCTGGGAACCCACTCTTTCCGCAATCCGGTCGAACGTCCGCGGCTCGCTGGAACGTCTCGGCATCGACGTGCTGGACCTCGTTCAGCTCCACTGTGTCCCTTCCGGGCTACTGCGCGACGGCGCCGTTTTCGAACACCTCGAGACCATCCGGCGCGAGGGACTCATCCGGCATTACGGAGCCAGCGTCGAAAGCATCGAAGACGCCCTGTTTTGCATCCGGCACAGCGGCTGCGCCACTCTCCAAGTCATTTTCAACCTCTTCCGCCAGCGTCTCATCGACGAACTCTTCCAGGGCGCCGCCGTCAATCACGTGGGCATCATCGCTCGCGTCCCGCTGGCCAGCGGCGTGCTTTCCGGCAAGTTCGGGGCTACTCATCGCTTTCAAGACAACGATCATCGCGCCTACAACGCCGATGGAGATTGCTTCAACGTCGGGGAAACCTTCGGCGGCGTGCCTTTTCCCGCTGCCGTCGAGTTCGCGTCCAAGATCCGTGAGATCCTCGCGTCAGAGGCGCCTGAGGCCACTCTCGCTCAAAAAGCTTTGCGTTGGATCCTCGATTTCGACGCGGTGAGCACCGTGATTCCGGGAGCGACGTCGGCCCAACAAGCCCGGGAAAACGCCGCCGCCAGCAGCCTTCCCCCTCTCGACGAAGGCACGCACGCCGCCCTGGCGGAAATCTATCGCCAGTCCATCGAACCGGCCGTACGCGGCGTTTACTGACCGCCGAGAGCTTGCTCCAGACTCTTAAAGGTCCAACCTTCCAGACTCTTGGCCACCACGTCGGCCGCGGACAAACTTTCCGCTGGGTGCGTCGTCGCCAGGCCCACCACTCGCATCCCGCCACGCCGGGCGGCTTCGATGCCCACATGCGCGTCTTCGAAAACGACGCAGTCTGCCGGCTCAACCCCCAGCCGTTCAGCCGCACGAAGGAAGACGTCCGGCTCCGGCTTGCCCCGGCTCACGTCCTCCGCCGAAACGATCACGTCGAAACACCCGCCTAACTGCGTCAACTCCAGCACGGTCTCGATATTCTTCCGCGAGGTGGAAGACCCCACCGCGCAGGGGATCCCCGCCGTCCTGAGCACATCCAGGAAGTCGCGAATCCCGGGCAGCGCTTCGATTCCCTGGGAACGGATCTCCTCCCGGTAGAGAGACTCCTTCCGGTCCGCCAAGCGCGCGATCTCCCCGTGATCTCCAGGAGCCGCCCAACCCAGGATGTCCGGTATGATTTGGGCGTTGCGCATGCCGAAACTCTTTTCGAAGGCGCCCTTGGGAAACGAAAGTCCCGTTTCCTCAGCCAACCGGTCCCAACTGCGCCGGTGTTGCGCTTCCGAATCGATAATCACTCCATCCCAATCAAAAATCGCCCCCCGAATGCCCATGCCGCCGAGCATAGCCACACACTCTCCGCTCGCAACCCCTGGGCCGAGGGGCTGCGCGGAGGGGGAACTCCGGACTGCTGCGAACGCGGCTCTCTCCCCCGTCCGGGATTCCGCCTTCAGGGCGTGTTGATTTATTCGGTGATGCCGCGCGGGACTTGGTGGAAGGGTTGGCACGGCGCGAGGAGGGAGCGAATGGAAATTCGTGGCCAACGAGCAACAAAGCCAACGCTTTCAACAAGTTATGCCCGAAGGGTCGCGCAGTTGGCCGGCTCGCGGAGCGATACTTTCGCCCTGCTCTGACGGCGCGCGACGCGGTGTTGCAGCATAAATCGCTCCGAAGAAGAATCCCCGCCCTTGAATGAACGCAAGAAGTCCTGATCTCGAGGAATCTGGATGAGCTGGAAGGGTATGTGGCGCGGGCACTCCTGCCCGCGAACTCTTCAGGTTCCATCGGCGGACAGGAGTGTCCGCCCCACAAGTAGGGCGTCATCTGCCGAGAGGCGGTCTCGCTGCGGCTCAGCGATTTTCGGG
>JBGTBW010000269.1:0-18461 GCA_041749135.1 Verrucomicrobiales bacterium | reverse complement strand
ATGCAGGATGCAGGATGCAGGATGCGGGATGCAGGACTGCATCGGCGGCGCAGCCGCCTAATCCGCGCAATCCGTGGGTCAGAAATCAGGCCGTAGCCCGGGCCGAAGAGGCTCGTTAAGCCAGCTTCGCTAACCACGGATGGACACCGATGGACACGGATAAGAAGGGGAAATCCAACGGGCGTAACCTGGAGGGCCGGCCTCCGTGACGGCCTGGTCCTGGGACGGAGACCTATCGCGGGGCAGGACCTGGAGGGCCGTCGTCCCCGGCGGCCTGGTCCTGGGACGGAGACCTATCGCGGGACAGGACCTGGAGGGCCGTCGTCCCCGGCGGCTTGGTCCTGGGACAGAGACCTATCGCAGGACAGGACCTGGAGGGCCGGCCTCCGTGGCGGCCTGGTCCTGGGACGGAGACCTATCGCGCGCCTTGTTGCGATCGCAAAGAATGATCGTCTCCCCGGCCTTGACAAGCCGGGCGTAGTAGGACAGCCGAGCAAAGCATGAGGCAGATCGAGGATTTTGTTGCAGCTACGCATCGGTTGACAGGGCGGGAACTGCCAGAGCGGCGGCCTTGGAACACGACGGCGACGTTGGACAGCATCCGTCATTTCGCCTATGGGACTAGCGACGACAATCCTTTGTGGCTCGATCCCTCGTATGCGGCGGGCACGAGGTTCGGCCGCCCCGTCGCGCCGCCCGCATTTCTGACGTCCGTCTTGTATCCCGTGCTCCACGGCGCTCCCTTGGAGGCGCCCTTGTCGAATCTGATATCTGAACTGAGTTATGAATGGCTCTCCCCGGTCCTGGAGGGAGATGCGCTGCGAGCGCAATCCAAGCAGACGGAAGTGCTTGAGACGGAGGATCGAAACGGCAAACCGCTGGTGTGCATCCTTTCGGAGACGAGATACTGGAACCAACGCGATGCATGCGTGGCCAAAGCCGCGTGCACCCTAACGCGTGCCCCACTGGAAGACGCCGGCCTCCGCGTCGACCGGCCGGTTCACCGTTACAGGGACGATGAACTGGCAAGCATCGGTGAAGCACAGCAGCATCCGCGGCGCTCCGGCAATCAGCCGTTGGATCCTGGCGGGATCGATATCGGCGACGAACTGCCGCCTCTGGTGCGCGGACCCATGACGATCGGAGACCTTGTGTGTTGGGAAGCGGCCATCGGTCCGGCGTATCGCGCAGGGGCGCTCGGCTACCGGGACGCGCTCGCCGCGCCGCACTCGTCGGTCCGGCATCCCATTACCGGTTGGCCGGTGAAGGATTCTCAGCAGCACGAAGACTTCCTGCTGGCTCCGCAGCGCGGCATGCCTCTCCCGTTCGACAACGGGGTCATGAGATTTGCCTGGATCTGTCCGTTGTTGACGGACTGGATGGGCGACGACGGCACGCTGCGATGCCTTAGCGTGCGGCTCGTCGCGCCCAATCTCTACGGCGACACCACCTGGTATCGCGGCGTCGTCACAAGCAAGACCTCTGTCGATGGGGGTGTGCTTGCAGGCATACGCATCACCGGCTCCAACCAACTCGGCGAGTCGACGACGATTGGCGAGGCCGGCGTCTTTCTTCCTTTGAAACAGTCGCGCCCGGCGCGCGCCCAGGCTCATTCGGTCGCGCCTCAAGAGGATCGATGGCCAGCGGCCGAGGGAGACGCTGACTCACTCCATGCTCTCGTTCGATTGCACGCGGCTCGGCAGCCAAGCAAAGCCGCCGTGATATCCGGCGAACGGACGATGTCTTACGGCGAACTCGTTCTGAGAATCGACCGGCTGGCCGCAGCGATGCGGAGCCGCGGCTTTGCGCCGGGGGCGGTCGTGGGTGTTGCGCTGGAACGTGGAGCTGACTACCCAGCGCTGGCGTTGGCGCTGTTCGAAACCGGCTCCACGTTGTTGCCCTTGGACGCGGCCTACCCGGCCCAACGCTTGAAACGAGTTCTCGACGATGCGGATCCTTGTCTTGTGCTGACCTGCGAAGCGTTGCGCGAGCGGATTCCTCAAACGCAGGCTGAGGTCGTGACCCTAGAAGGACTCACACAGGAGCGGGTGGACGCTTGGCCTGTGGCTCTTTCCCATGGAGCCGAACAGGACGGCGCAGGCTATATCTTGTACACCTCCGGTTCGACCGGTGAGCCGGCAGGCGTCTCCGTCCCTCATTCGAGTTTGTTCCGTTCCATTTGCGCACTGCCCGAGGCGCTTGGCGTCCATGAAGAGGACGTGTTTGTGCACACTGCCTCGTTCGCGTTTTCGGCTTCGATGCGCCAGCTTTTCCTGCCGCTTTGCCTCGGCGCGACAGTTATTGTTGCTGATGAAAAGGAGCGAATGGATCTGGGAGCTCTCTTCGGCCTGATGAAACGCCGCGGCGCTACCGTTTGGGACACGGTTCCCGGCGTCTGGAGACAAGCGATCGATACATTGAGGGAAATGCCAACCGATGCACGGCGTGAGCTTCTTGATAACTGCTTGCGCCTTATACTCCTTACAGGCGAGGCGCTCACCTGGGATTTACCGGCGGCTTGGCGGCATGATCTCGAGCATCCGGCGCGGGTTATAAACCTCTATTCGCAAACCGAGACCGCCGGGACGGTGGCGTGTTACTGTTTGCCGGAAGACGTTGAAGATCGGTCAGGGGTCGTTCCCTTGGGCGCACCCGTAGCGGGCGCATCCCTTGATTTATGGGACGAGGAAGACCGGCTTGTAGCGGACGGCGGCGTAGGAGAGATTGTCGTTTGTGGACGGCGGTTCGCGTCCGGTTATTTGCGGCGACCCGATCTCACCGCGCGAAAGTTCATTCCTATGACCCCTGGGGGCGAGACAGGGGGGAGCCTGTATCGCACCGGCGATCTCGGCCGCCGCCGGGCGGACGGCGCGATCGAGTTCGCCGGGAGGGCGGACGACCGCCTCAAATTGCGCGGCTTCCGGATTGAGCCTAACGAGATCGCTTCCGCCTTGTGCGAGCATCCTGCTGTGCGTCAGGCGGCGGTGATTGCACGAACGGATCCCGCTGGTCATCCGCGACTGGTGGCCTACGTTGTGCCGATTCCGGAAGCGGAGCCAGCCGGCGGGGAGCTTCCGCGCTTCCTGCTCCCTAACGGTCAGACGGTATATGCGGTGCGGGAAGGGGCCGAAGGGCGGCGTCTGATTCGTCAGGAAGCGCCCGGCGCGCACAAGCGAAAGCTCGCAGCGCCGCTGAGCCGGGTGTTGTCTAGCGCCGGGCTGCACCGCTTCGCAATGGAGCGGCTCCCGGATTATATGCTTCCTTCCGCGTTCGTGTTTTTGCCCGGCTTGCCGCGATCGCCCAACGGAAAGATTGATCGTCATGCGCTGCCCGATCCTGATTGGCCGCATCCCGAAACCGGCGCTGAGTTCTCTGCTCCGCGAACGGAGCTGGAGCGGACGTTAGCCGCCCTATGGGCCGTCGTTCTGGGGGTGGAACGTATCGGGACTGAGGATGACTTTCTTGAACTCGGCGGCGATTCCATCAGGGCAATGCAAATTCTGAATCGTATTCGTAAAGAGTTCGAGGTGGACTTACCCGCCGCCATCCTCTTTTCCGGTGGCACGGTTGCGGCGCTGGCTAGGGAGATGGAAAGCCGGCTGAAGCCAGCTTCTTGAGGGCCTAGAGGACTACCGCACTCCAAGACGCTTCCAGTTGTTCCGCATCGCCTCTTCGCACTTCTCTGTCCGTCACCTAACGCTCTTGTATCGACGGGCTTCGAACCATTTCATGAATTGGACGGCAGCGGCTTCGGCATTGGAGACGGGAATGCCTCCGGAGCGCCTGATTTCCTCTGCGTCTTCGTCATCGAACACCCTGACCACCACCGGCACACCGGAAACGAACGCCAACACCTTCCTGGCTTCCGATGCCCGCCGCATGGAGGAGATGATGAGCCGCGCGCGGGAGGCGCCGGCTCGCTCCAGAACGCGTTCCTCGGAGCCGTCGCCACGCAGGCAGGGGATTCCTTCGTGGTCCATTTCCTGGATCACAAGAGGATCGTCGTCCACCACCAGCACCCGGTCGCCTGCGGCCAGGAAGGGGCGCAATACCCACATGCCGCCGGAACCCAGTCCCAGGACCAGCACATGGTTGTCGATGTCAAGAGGTTGCGGCTGCTTGCGCCCCCCCGAGGGATGGAACCGAAGCAAGCGCCTGGCCACAGCGTCACGGGCCAAAAGCGGGGTGCAGGTCATTGTGGCCACCGCCATCATTGCCACCACGCTAAAGGTCTCGCCGCTCAGGTGGCCCGCGCGCATGCCCACCAAGCCCAGGATCAGTGAGTACTCGCTCGTCTGGGCCAGAAGCAGGCCGCTCTCGATGGCCGGCCGGGTCGTGAAGCCCGTCCACTCGGCGACGATCGTCACCAAGGGCGGCGTGATCACCATCACCAGGGCCGCCAAGAGGATGGCGGTTCCCACCGTATCAGCCTGGGGAATGACCACCAGCGCGCCCAGGGCCACCAGGAAAACGGCTCGGAAGAAGTCGGTTAGGGATAAGAGCAGACCGCCCACCAAGCCGCTGACAGGGAAACTGGAAAGGCTATAGCCGGCGAGGAAAGCCCCAACCACCAGAGGCAGCCCGGCGAAGTGTGCCGCCCCGAGGAATAGGAATAGAATCGTGAGCACAGTAAGCAAGATGGGTTCTTCGTCGCCCCGACACCGCTCCAGGAGCCAGCGAGCGCCGCCGCGCTGGAGCAGCCACGCCACTCCCGCCATCAGCGCGCCCCAGGCGAAGCCCTGCAGCAGCCAGCCGATCCCTCCGCCCCAGTGCGTCAGGGCAACGAGGATCGCGATGGTCAGCGCGTCCTGCAGCAGGAGAACGCCGACGACCATTCGTCCGTGGGGTTCATAGGACTGCTGGGTGGCGTGGAGCTGGCGCAGGGCTACTACCGTGGAACTGGCAGACACGGCGAATCCCACATAGACGGATTCCAGGCTGCCGTAACCCAATCCCCGCGCCGCGGCAAAGCCGACCGCGCCCATCACGGTGAACTGCACCAGGCCTACCCATATCACGGATCGTCGCTGGCGGCGGAACCGCTGCGGGTTCAGCTCCAACCCGGAGCCGAAGACCAGCACCGTCAGCCCCAGCTCCAGCAGAATGAAGAGCGGCGCCTCTTGCAGGTTGGCGCCCGTTTCCGTGCCCGTATGGTCCACCAAGCCGGAGAAGGAGAGCGCCATGCCGAGCCCCAGGAGGATCGGAATGGCCGGCACGCCGCTCCACAGGGCGATACCATGCCCCGCCGCCGCGATCAGCAGGAGTAAGGCCAAGTCGTTCATTTCGGGGAACGCCGCAGCAGGCCGAGGTCCTTCAGCAACGCGGACTGCAACTTCACGCCATCCACCTTGGGCAGCATGAGGTAATCCGTGCCGATCTCCAGGAGAGTATCCATCTCCCGCCGGTCATGCACATGCACCGCGCAGGGCACTCCGGCCTCCAGGCAGCGGTAGGCCAGCAGATCGTTGGTGGTGTCGATGCGCAGGGCAGAGACCAGCATCCGCGCCTGCGGCAGGCAAAGCTGATTCAGCATCGAGCGATAGTTCACATTGCCGATTTCCGTCAGGCAGGGAAGGCCTTGAAGTTTCCCGGGATCGGTATCCACCGCCACCACTCGCTGGCCGGACTCCGTGAGCTTCCGCGCCAGCCTTCGTCCCAGGCTGTTCATTCCTACCACAATCACATGGTTCTCCAGTTTCGGCGATGACTGCCCCTCTGTCTCGTCGTCGACAGCGCGGTAGACCGAGGCCGGCACGAAGGGGCGCAACAGTCCCCGGGCCCGGGTCCATCGGAGCAGGGGCCGGTTGAACCGGATCATGTAGGCCGACACAGTGATCGTCACGAGTCCCACCAGAGCGGTAATGGAGAGCACCCGGTCTCCCACCAGACCCGAGCTGGTCCCCAGCGCCACGACGATGAACGAGAATTCGCTGATCTGCGCCACGGTCACACTCGTGAAAAAGGCGGTGCGCAGCCCATAGCCCATCCGCGAAATAATCCAGAGGAAGATGGCCGGATTGCCAAGCAACACGAAAAGGGACAGCACCATCACCGTGGTCCACTCCGCCGCCGCAGCGCTCAGTTCCATCTTCACGCCCAGCGACACAAAAAAGACCGCGATGCAGAAGTTCATCAGCGGATGCACACGGCGATGCAAATCGTCGTGATAGGGCAACTGGGCCAGCCCGATGCCGGCGAGGAAGGCGCCGATTTCCAGCGAAAGATGCAGCAAGTGCGCGCCCATGACGAGGGCGAAGCACCAGGAGAGACTCCAGACCAGAAGCGTCTCCGGTCGCCGCGCCGCCCAAGCGAAAGGACGCGGCAGCACGTAGCGGGCCGCCAGAAGGGTCGCCGCCAGCAGCATGCCCATGCCGCCGAAAGCCAGCCCCAGCCCCTTCAGGACAGCCGCGAAATTCATCTGCACCGACCCCTCGCCCGCGGCGCCCAACCCGCCGAGGAAGGTGAGGATGACGATGGCCACCAGATCCTGAACCAGGAAAATGCCGACAGCGATGCGGCCATAGAGGCTGTCCAACTCTCCTTTCTCGTCCAGGAGTTTCACCACCACCACGGTGCTGCTGAAAGTGAGTCCCACCGCGAGGAAGATCGACTCCATCCAGCCGAATCCGAGCCACCAGCAAAGTCCCAGCCCACCGATCGCGGTGAACACGACCTGTCCGATTCCCGCGAGAACGGCCACCCGGCCGACGTCTCTGATCTTTGCGAAACTCAGCTCCAGGCCCACCAGAAAGAGGAGCAGAGCGATGCCGATTTCCGAGATAAGCCCCAGGGAGGGCGACATGGTCACTATCCCGGTCAGGGGTCCCAGAGTCAGCCCGGCCATGAGGTAGGCTACGATGGAGGGCATCCCGATGCGCCGGGCCAGGAAAGCGAAAAGGGCCGCCCCCACCACAATGAGGCCCAATTGTTCTATGAACGTAGCGCCGCGCATCGCCCCCCTTCCGCCATGATCTCGGCACAACGCGAGGAGTGCTTCGCCATCTCCATCATGTCCGGTTCCTGCAATGGCGCCATTATCAGGCCGAGCTTTCTCTTGATCCGGAGAAGGTCAAGCGCTGCCGGACTCAATGAAGCCGCACACGGAAGCTGGAGGGGCGGACCGGAGGCGTGTCCACCGGTTCTTAGCGGAGGGATTGCAAGCCAGAGGTCCCGCCATTCTTATTGCGCCTGAAGAGTGTTGATTGATATGTTGCCCCATGCCCGTGCATGACTGGAGACGGGTGACGGCTGGGACATTTCACGCCTTTCACCTGGCCTGGATCGCCGAGATCCAGCGTGTATTGAATGGTGGTTTGCTGCCGGATGGCTACTACGCGCTGGCGGAGCAGGTTGCGGGCGACATCATCCCGGATGTCCTGACTCTTCAGCAGAGCCGGGACAACCCGGAACCGGACGGATTCAAGGAAGCAATTGGCTGTGGCGTGCGTGCGGCGGTGTTGTGTGCGGCCGAAGCCCCTCCCCGGGTGAGCGTCACCGCGACGACGCACGAAGCGGTCGCGCTCGCCCAGCGCCGGCGGCGAATCACGATCCGCCACGCGACCGAAGATCGCATCGTTGCGTTGATTGAGATCGTTTCCCCGGGCAACAAAGAGAGCGAGCGGATGCTGCGGGCTTTCCTAGAGAAGGCCGTCGCTGGGCTGGGGGCGGGCTACCACTTGCTGATCCTGGACCTATGGCCACCGGGGAGCTTTGACCCGGCAGGCATCCACAGTGCGTTGTGGGCACTGGTCGACGGTTCGGAATACCAGCCGCCAAAGGACCGGCCGCTCACGTTGGCGGCGTATGCCGTCCATTGGCTGGGACAGGTCACGGCCTATGTGGAACCTTGCAAGGTGGGGGCGGAGTTGCCTGACATGCCGCTGTTCCTGACGCCGGAGCATTACATCAATGTGCCGCTGGAATCCACCTACGCCGCTGCTTGGTCCGGCATTCCCGAACGTTGGCGTCGCGTGATTGAAGCCAGGTGTTAGCCCGCATTTCTCATACTGTTTCGTCGCGAGGGGCCGGCGAGCTCCGTGCGGACCAGGCGCGCGCAGCCGAAGGCGCAGGGCTGGGTGAATACACCCTGTTCAAGCCTGAGGTAAGCGCAAGGCAGTCCCCATGGGGCGTAGCGCGCCGCAGCAGAAAGAATATGAAGAAATGCGGGTTAACCCCGTCAACGAGGCCTCGAAGGCGCGGCGGAACTCCTTACCCTCCAGTCTCTTTCGCGAGTTCAGCGACGGCGGCGAGGACGCGATCCGGTTCCACCTGATCGATCAGAGCTCCTCCTTGGGGCGGGCAACCGGGAGGTTGGAGGATATGGAAGGGCGCCTCGAAGATGGGCCCGGTGCGGATGGGGTTGGTCGGTCCAAAGACGGCGACAAGTGGGATGCCAAGAGCGTTGGCGAGGTGCATGCCGCCGGTATCGTTGCAGATCATCAGGCGGCATCGCCGGAGCGCGGCGGCGAATTCGGGCAGTGTGGTGTGGCCCGCCTGGTTCTCGATGCGCTCCGGCGGAAAGCCTTCGGCCACGGCGGAAGCGATCTCGCGGTCGCGCCCCGTACCGAACAACACCAGGCTCCACGGAGTGGAATCGATGAGACTTTTCACGACCGTCCTCCAATGGCGGACCGGCCAGCGCTTTTCCGGGTTGTTCTCCGTCCCGCAGATCAAGCCGATGGCGTCTGCGTTGCGGTTAGGAGCGGCGAGCGGCGAAAAATCTGGCGCTTCGAGTAGACCGAAACGGCGGAGGAACTGTTCCCAGAGACCGGTTTGATGGAAAGAAGCCTCGTCGAGCTTTAGGGGAAGTTCCCATGCGGCGGTGAGCAGGGGACGGTGCTTGCCTGGGCGCAGGATCCCGAATCGTTGGGGAGCCCCGGTCAACCAGCCTTCCAAGTCGCCACGGAACGAGTTGGTGAAAGCGACCCAAGTGTCCGGGTAGTCGCGGCTCCAGGAGCGGACGCGGCTCCAATATGGGAAAGGATTGGAACCGCGACGGGGAAGGGCGCGCACTTCGTCGGCGACATCCCAGGTTTCCAGAAGCGGTGCGAAATGGGGAGGGGCGATGAGGGTGATACCGGCGTCGGGACGACCCCGGCGCAAAGCGCGGAGCAGGGGCACGGTCATGACGACGTCGCCAAGCCAGTTCGGCATGCGAATCCAAATGCGGGTGCGCTGGGGAAACTTGCTGCGGCCGGAATCGGCCATCCAGAGGTCGAGATAGTTATCCCGGGGATCGATCCGGAAACGGCAGCGCGGTTGTTCCTGGGTTTGCCAGCGGTTGTGCGACCAGAGCCAGTCTGCACATTGGTCTTCGGACTCCCGCAGATAGGTTTCGAGCAAGCGGTTGGACGCGAGGGTGATCGCCGGCGGCGAGATTTTCCCAGGTGAGGATCCTCCCGGCAAGGGCCGGAACTCCAGGCGGCACTTCCAGAAGCCGGTGCGCCGGGGAAGGATAAGCCAGGCGCTGGTGTCAAAGCGGCGGGCCAGGAGTCCCGGGAAATGAGTGGCGGAGGCGAGCCGGTCGAAGAAGAATAGGAGTTTTCCACGGCGGCCGGTGTTTTGGTCGAAGAGCAGGACCACGGTTTTGCCGGCCCGGATCCTGGCGCTGGCCTGGTGCAGGGCATCGCGGCGGTCCAGCAGATGAAGACCCCAGCGAGTCCGGGCGCGTCTTAGCCAGGCGTCTAGGGCGGGCGGCTCAACGGGCCGGTAGACGGTTGTGGATCCTGCCGCGCCGGGTTCGATGGCGGGCAAGGCGCAGAGCATTTCCGCGAGCGTGAGATGAGGCAGGAGCGCGACGAAACCCTGGTCGCTGGCCAGAGACTGGCGCAGCGCCTGTCGAGTGGGATCATCCATCAGGAGATGGGTCTCGAACCAGCGCCGGTCGAAGTGGAGCGAGGCCAGGGCAAACAAGGCCATCTCCGCAAGCCGCTGGAATGATATGCGGCCGACGCGGTCCAACCAGGCCCGGTCCCGGTCGGGAAATGCGTGGTGGAGATTGGAGCGGACGCTGCGGACCCGCCCGAGGGGAAGCGCGTAAATGAAGTTCCCGGCGGCGCGGCAAATCAGGGCAAGGAATCGCTCCGGACAGTGAGCGAGGATCCAGCCGGCAGCGCGGCAGAAGTAGACCAGCAGCATGGCGTCGGGATGAGCCGAGTCGTCCGGCGTGGATCGCCGGAAGGCTCAGAGTCCCACGGCATTGCGGACCCGGTCAAGAGTCGCCCTCGCGACGCTGCGGGCCTTTGCTGCGCCCTCTTGCAGCACCCGTTCGATCTGTGCAGGGTCCGAAGCCCACGCCGCGCGTCGCTCACGCATCGGGGCGAAGTGCTCCCAGAAGACTTCGAAGAGTTGTTTTTTGTAGTCGCCGTATCCCCGGCCGCCGCGGCGGAAGTCGTCCGCCAGATGCGCGCTTTCCTCCGGAGCGACGAAGAGAGAGTAGAGGGCGTGAATAATAGATTGGTCAGGATTCTTGGGAGCGTCCACGGGAGTTGAATCGGTGACGATGCGCATGACTTTCCGGCGCAGTTCTTTTTCTTCTCCGAAGACCTCGATGGTGTTGTTGTAACTCTTGCTCATTTTCTGCCCGTCGAGGCCGGGCACCCGGGCGGCCGCTTCGCGGATCCGCGGCTCGGGCAGCTTGAGCAGATCCGGTCCGAAGGTCTCGTTCATCTTGATGGCGATGTCGCGGGCGACCTCCACGTGCTGTTTTTGGTCGCGGCCGACGGGCACGACATCGCTGTCGTAGATGAGGATGTCGGCGGCCATGAGGACGGGGTAGGAGAAGAGGCCGTGGGAAGCGGGGAGACCTTTGGCGGTTTTGTCTTTGTAGGAGTGACAGCGTTCGAGGAGCCCCATGGGGGTGACCGTGCCGAGGATCCAGGTCAGCTCCGTGACTTCGGGGACGTGGGAATGCCGGAAGAAGACCGAGCGTGCCGGGTCGAGGCCGCAGGCCAGCAGGTCCAGGGCGATTTCTTGAATGTTGGCGCGCAGGACGGCTGGATCCTGGATCGAGGTGAGGGCGTGGTAATCGGCGATGAAATAGTAGGCCTCTCCTTCGTCCTGGAGACGGACGGCGGGTTCGAGCATGCCGAAGTAATTGCCAATGTGGAGTTTTCCACTCGGCTGAATGCCGGACAGGATGCGCACGAGGTTTCCGCGGTGGATGTGAGAAGCGGGAGGGGCCGGTTCAGATCATGCCCAGCTTCATGCGGCCTTCCTCGGAGATCATGTCCTGATTCCAGGGCGGGTCCCAGACCAGATCGACTTCGGCGTCGTCAACGCCTTCCAGGCCGAGGATCCGGCTGCGGGCGTCCGCGGCGATGGTGGGCCCCATGCCGCAACCGGGCGCGGTCAGGGTCATCTTGACATGGGCCACGGTGCGCCCTTCGACGTCGGCGAGCCGGCAATCGTAAACGAGACCGAGGTCGACGATATTCACGGGGATTTCCGGGTCGTAGACTTGTTTGAGCTGTGCCCAAACGGCCCCGGGCAAATCTCCCGCGGCAAGGGCTTGTTCGGCCTCGTTGGATTCCGCTTTTTTCTCGTCAATGCCCAGCGCGTCGGCGTTCTCGGAAGCGATGCGGGCCAAGCCGAAATCGGTGGCCACCGTGTAGCTGCCGCCAAGGCGCTGGGTCACCACGACTTGGGTGCCGGCGGGAAGTTGGACGCGGTTGCCGCTGGGAATTTGGATGGCCTCGACCTCGCGAGTGAGTTGAAGCTTGTCGTAGGAGGTTCCCATGAATCCACATACCGCTCGCTGGGGGATGAGGCAAAGGGAAATGAAGCCGCGCAGTCGCGCTGGATGAGGAGGGTCCCGGACTTTTTCCCCCGGTTTTGACCCATACCTTCCGGAAGATTTCGCTCTGTGGCATCGTCGTCGTGCTGGATTCTCCGGCGAATCCGTGCATCCTCGCACCCCGACACGCGCCGCGCGTCTTCACGGTTCCACCACCTAGCCTGAGCGCCTATGCCCCCTGCCGGTTATCTCGCCGCCGTTCTCCTTCTCGTCCTGTCCTGGGGACTCGGCGGCGGGACTGTGTGGGGTTCCTGGGCGGCCGGAGCCGGTGGTTGGCTGGCCTGGGTCCTGTGTCTCATCGAAAACATTCGCCGGGGCCGTCCTGGGCACGCCTTTCCTCTCGCGGCGCTCCCCTGGCTGCTGCTGATCCTTTACCTGGGCATCAGCATTTGGAACCAGAGCTTCCAGCCCCGGCCCGAACCGCCAGCGGGCTTTTCCCGGTTGCCCCCCGGGGTGGACCCAAGTGAAGACCGCTTCCTCAGCTATGAAGAGGTGGATCACATTTCCTGGCTTCCCAGCGCTGTGAACCGGCAGCGCACTTTCCGCTACGCCTTCGCTCTTTCGGGGGCCTTCGCATTTGCCGTGGCTCTCTGCCAGAGCCGCTGGCGCCGCCGCGGCATCCGGCGGTTTTTCGCGTTGGTGTTCGCCAACACTGTCGTTTTGGCCGTGGCAGGGACTGTCTCCGCCATGATCAACCCGGAGGCCATCCTCGGCTCCATTTCACCCGACAGTTCGCAGCCTTTCGCCACGTTTCACTACAAGAACATCTGGACCGGCTGGCTCTTTCTGGGCACGGGCGCGGGGCTCGCCTTGTGTGCATGGGAATTGCGGCGCGGTGGGGGATTGCTGGGGAAACGCAGCCTGCTTCCCGTGTATGCGCTCCCGCTAGTCCTGCTGCCGCTGACCGGAGCGCTGGCGCAGTCCCGGGCGGCAGTGCTCCTCACCGCACTCCTCTTCGGCTGGTTGGTCACGCGATGGCTTTGGTCTCTCATGCGCCGGCGAATGCTGGTGCTTCGCTCAGTCGCCGCTGCGGTTGTCGGACTGCTTATCGCCACGGCCGGAGCCTTGGTGGTGGCCAACGATGAACTCCGCCGCAACTGGGACAAAACCGAAGTCAAACTCGAAGGGTTTCAGGATCAGGGAGTCTTCGACAGCCGCCAATTGCTGATCCGCGACACTGCCAAAATGGGGGCGGCCAGACCGGTGTTTGGTTGGGGGCTCGCCAGTTTTCCACAGGTCTTCGGGCTTTTTCAGGGATTGGATCTCTACGAGCGGGTGGATTTTCCCAACGGCGACTTCATTTGGTTGCCCCGGCTCTTCGAGTTTGCGCACTGCGACTGGATTCAGTATTGGGCGGAGCTGGGCTCTGTGGGGTTTGTTCTTCTCGTCGTTCCGGGTCTGGTGTTTTTCGTCTACACGCTGGGCAAGGGCCGGGCCAATCCCGTATCTCACTGGTTGAACGTAGGCTCCCTTCTGGTCTTGCTGTTGGCGACCTTCGAGTTCCCCTTCGGCTCGGAGGCGGTGACTCTTTTGTTTGCCGCCTGCGTCGTTTTGGCTGGGAACTACCGGTTGCTCAGTAGAGATGCGGCGCTGCGGAGTCAGAGCAGCGCGAGGCGCAAGACGGAGGCGCTTTCGACGCAGGAGAAGGAGGCTGCGGGCGCGCTCGACGAAGGCGACGACCTGGAGAAGGCTCATGGGACGTCGTAAGTCACGGCGAAAGTGAGCCAGGCTTGGCGGCGGCGTTGAGCAGAGACAGTTATGAGAAAGCGAGGCCAGAATTGGATCCCGAAAGTGAATTGATCCGCGAGGCAGGCCTTCTGACGCGGTTGCGGGACGAGGACTTCCATTTTTCCTTGAAGGGTTGGAATGGAAGCAGCGGCGCGTATTTCGGAAACCGGACGCTCTGGCCCGGGCGACTCGCAGAGCGCGCCCGTTGGTTGGACGGGTTTCCGGAGCGTTATTGCGGGAGTCTTCCAGAGGCGGAACCCGCCCTGCGGGAGTTGGCCTGCCTGCTGCGAGGCTGGACCGGATCTGGGGAGTCACGCGTTGAGGGCGCTGGAGGGCAGTCCGGGGAATCCAGTGCCGCACTGGGCCGGCTCACAGACGCGGACTGGGTCATACTTCGGCCGGAAAGCGAGACGGGCCACCGGGTCATCGCCGGCGCTGTTTGTTTTCCGACAGGCTGGGATTTCGCGTCGGCCCTGGGCGAACCGCTGCGGACGATCCACGCCGCGGTCCCGGGTTTGAATGCGGCGGCGAGCCAGCGGATCGAGCGCTTGTTGGCGGGTCTGCGGCCGGGACAGTCCTGGGAACGGATGAACTGGGGGTTGGCGCTTTCGCGGGAGTTGAATCAGCATCCGGCGCGAGGGCTGCCCAAAGTGGATGCGGTGGACGCGCTAGGCGAAGTTTGGCTGAGGATGGAATGGCAGTCGCTCAGCCGGATGCCGGCGAGCGGCTGCGTGCTCTTCGGCATCCGGCCGCTGCATCTGTGCTTGGATGAACTAACGAAACACGCCGGAGCGGCTCCGGCCTTGCGCCGTCAGCTTTTGAGCATGCCTGAGGCGATGCGGCGCTACAAGGGCCTGGCCGGCGCCATCGACCACGTCGTCCGGCGATTGGACGGAATTACGAGTTAGAATCCGGCCTGGCCCGCGGTCCGGGGAAAAGGGATGACGTCGCGGATGTTGGCCACCCCGGTGACGAACATGAGGAAGCGCTCGAAGCCCAGTCCGAATCCCGCGTGCGGTACGGAGCCGTAGCGGCGGAGATCGAGATACCAGCCATACTCCTCCGGCGAGAGGGCTTGGGCGAGCAGGGTTTCGGTGAGGACATCGAGGCGCTCCTCCCGTTGGCTGCCCCCTATCAGTTCGCCTACGCGGGGCACGAGCAGGTCCAAGGCGGCGACGGTTTCCCCGTCATCGTTGCGGCGCATATAGAAGGGTTTGATCGCGGCGGGATAATCCCGGACCGTGACCGGGCTGCGAAAGTGTTCCTCACACAGGTAGCGTTCGTGCTCGGATTGGAGATTGACGCCCGGCTCGATCGGGTAGTCGAAGGAACGGCCCGAAGCGCGGAGGATGCCGATGGCTTCAGCGTAGGAGATGCGGGCAAAAGGGCGCTCAGCGACGAAACGCAACCGTTCCAGCAATTGTTTGTCGATGAAACGTTGGAAGAAATCGAGGTCCTCGGCGCAGTGCTCCAGCGCCTCGCGGACCAGATAAACGACGAGTTCCTCGGCGAGGGCGATGGCGCCTTCCAGGTCGCAGAAGGCCATCTCCGGCTCGACCATCCAGAACTCGGCGGCATGGCGGGCGGTGTGAGAATTCTCGGCGCGGAACGTGGGTCCAAAGGTGTAGATGTCGCCCAAGCCGCAGGCGAAGGTCTCTCCTTCGAGTTGGCCGCTGACGGTGAGATATGCGGGTCGGCCGAAGAATTCCGCGTCCGTCTGGATGGGCCGTGCGGCGCCGGGACTCGCGGCGAGCTGCTCCGGCGCTTCTGTGACCACGCGAAACATTTCCCCGGCCCCTTCACAGTCGCTGGTGGTGATGATCGGAGTGTGGACATAGAGGAAGCCGCGCTCTTGGAAGAAGCGGTGAATGGACCAGGCCATGCGGCTGCGGACGCGGAAAACGCAGCCGAAGAGGTTGGTGCGAGGCCGGAGATGGGCGATGGAGCGTAGGAACTCCGGGCTGTGGCCTTTTTTCTGGAGGGGATAATCGTCCGGAGCCGTGCCGATGACGCGAAAGGACGTGGCTTGGATTTCCCATTTCTGCCCCTGACCCAGGGAGGCGACGAGACGGCCTCGCGCTTCCAGTGCGGCTCCGGTTGTGACCCGGCTGATCTCCGCGTAACCCGGCAGGCTGGCGTCGGCAAGGATCTGAACGTTGGCGAGGCAGGATCCGTCGTTGAGTTCGATGAAGGAGAAGGCCTTGCTGTCGCGCCGGGTCCGGACCCAGCCCCGCACGAGGACTTCGTCGAGCGGTTCCGTTCGGGCCAGAACATGCCGGATCAGGGTGCGCATGGGGCGATCGTACTGTGACGGGCGGGTTGCGCTACCGGGAAATTGTGGTCACGGGCGGCTGGGGAGCGATAGAGGCAGGGTTCTGGGTTTGGGGCGTGTCTCAAAAAGGGGGCGGAGACCTCAGCCCGGGGTGAAGGCCGCATCTGCGGCCGGTCAGGAGTTTCCAGGTATGGGGCTCCAGTTCGGGACCCGCGTGAACGCCGAACCCCGGACTGCTTCCAGCGCAGGCTCAGAACTCCTGATCTCGAGGAATTTGGATGAGCCGGAAAACTATGTGGCGGGGGCACTCCTGCCCACGAACTTTCTAGGCTCACTCGGCGGACAAGAGTGTCCGCCCCACAAATCGCCCCACAAATAGAGTGTCATTCATGGAGTGGCGGTCTCGCTTTGGTTCACTCTTATTCCCCTGTATCCATTATCTTCCTCGCTAGATCAGGAGTTCTGAGGCTTCCCCCCGGTCCGGGGTTCCGCGTTTGGGGCGGCTCCGGGAGACGAGTCAAGCGCTGAGGGCCGCGACAGTCGATGCGGAAGCGCTGGATGGGAGAGGAGAGGCCCAAAAAGCCAAGGTTCTCCGGGAAAATGTTCGATCGGCGCGAGAAAATGCTCCCGAAAAAATGCTTAAATAAACGCTCGACAGGAGAGCTGTGCTCGCCACAAATGACGGCGCTGTCGCTAAAACGGCGCAATTGGCGCCAAAACAGTGCAGATTTCGTTTATTCCATCTTATCCACGGCAATCAGATATGAAATGTTCATGGCTCTGGGGAATCGCTGTGCTGGTTTTTGGTGCGGGAGCGGAGTTGCGCGCGACTACGGACACGGAGAATTCGGCGTTGCGCGAGTCGATGCTGAAGACGGCGCAGGAGGTGTCGGCCTCCTGGGAGGCTAAGCGGCCGGGCCACAAGGCGGAGGTGCGCCGATTGGTCAAGGAACTCGTGAAGCTTTACGGGAAGCAAAACCGCTTATTGGTCGCTGAAGTTATTGCGGAACTGCGGCCGGACGATGCGGAACTGGTCGCTGTCGAGGTGTATAAGCTTTCGCCTGTGGGCGCGGAACGTCTCTCGAGCTTGATTGGCCCTCGCGGAACGAGCGGGACCAATTCTTCCTCTCAAGCCGGGGCGGGTGAGAGCCCAGGGGCTTCGTCAGCGGCGGACAGGCGCCTTTCCTTGCCGTCAGCGCAGGCGCGGCGAAGGGTAGACTCTGTAGCGCCGCTTCTGTATCTGACCGGGACATCCGGCACGTTGCCAGGAGTATTGACGGCGACGCCGAATGCCACGAGCGTCAGCAAGACGATTGCCAAGGATGGGGGGTCGTTGACCACCCAGACCGACACATCGAAGTTTCACACTTGGGCGACGGCCGCTGCTCCGGCCTCGGGTTTGGTGTTGGAGGGAACCGCGACGCTGTTTATAGGGACCAGCGGGGGTTCGCATACGGTGACCGCGGGCTTGTTTGACTGTGCAGCGGGCGCGGCTGCCGCATCGACGACCTGCACGTTGATTGATTCGGTGACGTCTTCAGCCTTTGCTGGCGTTGCGGCGATGCGCACGCTGAGTTTTGGAGCCATCGACTATACGATCCCCAGCGGCCGCAATTTGCGCGTGAAAATCGTGAACCAAGATTCTTCGTCTAACAATGATTTCTCCGCGCTTTGGAACAATGCCGACGTCGCGAGCAGGAACTCACGCCTAGTGATCGAGTGAGAACGGTGAAGCGGCCGGAACTGCCGCGGACACCGTAAGGACCGGCTTGGCGCGACGACCCTTTGCGGGAGATTTCAAAAGGCTTTCAGCTCAGTTCCTCGGTCGGGAGTTGCCGATCTCCTCGCGAGCCTCGCAAAAAGCATTGATCGCGAAGTCGAGATCCTTGCGAGTGTGTGCTGCTGACATCGGGACCCGGATCCGGACCTTGCCTTGCGGCGCCACCGGGTAACTGAAGGCGACGGCGTAGACGCCTTTCTCGGGGAGTTGCGACGCTATGAGCGCGGCGAGAAGAGCCTCGGCGAACATGACGGGACGACGGTTTGTGTATCGCTCATCAGAGGGCGCTCCGCGTCCAGTGCCCTGCCTCCGAGCGAATACTGCATCGTGTCCGTGATCACGGCTGCCGAACTGGAGGTGGGCATCCATCGCTCCGCTCGACCCCGCGAACAACGCCTCGCCGTGGATGGATTGCTCGCGTGCTTCACCGTCCTGCCCTTCGAGGCTTCAGCCGTGGCCGGCTATGGGGAGATTCGCGCGGAGTGGGAAAAGAAGGGCGACGTCATAGGTCCGCTCGACCTGCTCATCGCCGCCCACGCCCGCAGCCTGGGCGCGACGGTCGTGACCGGCAACGTGGGCGAGTTCAAACGGGTCAAAGGTTTGAAGATACTTGCATGGAAACGAGCACCCATTCTCGACAAGAGGGAGCGGCCAGCGGCCCCAAAACACCCCGTGCAGCGCCCCCTATTTCCCAGAATCAGAACTCCTGATCTCGAGGAATTTGGATGAGCTGGAAGGGTATGTGGCGCGGGCACTCCTGCCCGCGAACTCTTGAGGTTCCATCGGCGGACAGGAGTGTCCGCCCCACAAGTAGGGCGTCATCTGCCGAGAGGCGTTCTCGCTTCGGCTCAGCGATTTTCCTCCCTGTCCATGATCTCCCTCGATAG
>JBGTBW010000268.1:0-6129 GCA_041749135.1 Verrucomicrobiales bacterium | reverse complement strand
GCCGAGCCGCGCAACGAAGCCGAGACCATCCTCTTGAGCCTCTGGCGCGACGCGCTGGCCGTCCAGACCGTGGGAGTCGAGGACGACTTTTTCGAGTTTGGGGGAGATTCGATCCAGGGAGCGATCCTCATCAACCGCCTGCAAGAGCGGATCGGCGAGTACGTTTCGGTGATCGCGATCTTCGAGGCTCCCACCGTTTCGAAGATGGCCGAGTATTTGAGCCGCAAGTGCCCGCAAGGCTGGTCGCGCCTCCGCTCGGGAGCCGCCGGCGATCCCGCCCGGGGGCGCGGGGACCGCCTGGAGGCGCTGGCTGACAAACCGCCGGTCTTTCCGCTGACGCCCTGGCAGCGGAGGGTTTGGCTCATCGACGAATTGGAGGACCGCAACCCTGCGTTCAACCTGCAGCTTTGTCTGGATCTTTCCGGACCGTTGGACCGACCGGCGCTCCAACGCACCGTCCAAGAGGTGGTTCGCCGCCACGAAACGCTCCGATCCCGCTATTTCCTTGAGAAAGGCGAACTGCTCCAGGAGGTGCGGGAGCGGGTCGAAGCGGATCTGCCCATTTCGGATCTCGCCGATTTGCCCGAGACGGAGAGGGAGAGGGCGCTTTCCGAGTGGGTGGGCCGCGAGTTCCGGACCGCCTTCGATTTGGATGTCGGGCCCGTGTTTCGCTGCCGCTTGTATCGTATGGCGGACAATAGACATGTATTCACACTTATCGTCCATCAAATCGCGGTTGATGCCTGGTCCCACGGGATCCTCCTTCAGGAGATTGGAGCGTTGTACGAAGCGTTTTCCCGCGGCCGTCCTTCGCCGCTGCAGGAGCCCGCGATCCAGCACTCCGATTACGTGGTCTGGCTGCGGGGCCGGTTCCGACCCGAGGCGCTCGAATACTGGAAGCGTCACCTGGAATCCGAGCCTCCCATTTTGCGCCTGCCGACCGATGTCCCGCGCGAGGCGCTCAAGCGCCGGCGGGGCGCGACGCTTCGGCGAGAGTACCCGGGGGAGTTGGCGGCCCTGCTGAAGAGCCTCAGCCAGCGCAATGGCGCGACCGTTTTTATCACCTCGTTGAGCGCGTTTCATTTGCTGCTGGCGCGCTGGTCGGGGCAGCGCGACTTTGTGATCGGCACGACGGTGGCCAACCGCGGCCAAGACGAATTGTCCGACGTGGTAGGCCGGCTCTCGAACATGGTGGCCCTGCGTTTGCGGCAGCAAGGCGGCGGGAGTTTTTTGGATTTTCTCGCCGATGTCCGGGCGGTCGCTCTGGGCGCCTACGGCCATCAGGACGTTGCGCTCGATTCGGTCATCGAAGCGGTTCGCGCCCGTCGCGAGCCTGGGTTCAATCCGCTTTATCAGGTGGTTTTCGCGGCCGAGAACATCCCCTCGGAGACACGGGAGCACGCGGGCGTCCGGTTCGTGCCTCGTGACGTGGAAAAGGGCACGGCGAAGTACGATCTGACGCTCGTCCTCTGTGAGGCGGCCGAAGGGCTTCACGCCGAGCTTGAATACGATAGCGATCTTTTCGACGACGCCACCGCTGCCCGGCTGCTGGATGACTACGAGCGGGTGCTCCGCGAAGTGTGTATGGATCCGAAGCGCACGCTGGAGCAGATCGCTTCCCTTCTCGCAGGCCCGACGCGTCCCGCCGTGGAGCCGCCGCCTGCCCGGCGCAAGCCATACTTCGAGGCGCCCCGTAACGAAACCGAGCGGGTCGTCGCTTCGGCGTGGCAAACCGCGTTGCGAGTCGACCGCGTCGGGACGCACGACGACTTTTTCGATTTGGGAGGATCCTCGCTTTTGGCGCTGAAGGTTTCGTGGGAGCTGGGCCAGGCCCTCGGGGTGAAGCTCGGACCCGCCCACCTCTTCGAAGCTCCGACGCCCGCTCTGCTGGCCGAGCTGATCGAGACGGTCCGGTGGGCCGCCCTCGGCGCCGGAAAGGCCGGGGCCAACGCCGGGGAGCCAATGGAGATCATCGAGCTGTGAGCGTGCTGGAACTCATGGGAGAGCTCAGACGGCGCGGAGTGATCCTTCGGGATCGCGAGGGGCAACTCATCTGTGAGGCCCCCAAGAGCGCGATGACGCCGGATCTTCGCGAAAGGACGCGCTCCCACAAGGAGGAGATTCTGCGCATTTTGAGGCAGAGCGCACCGGTAAGCGCCGCGCCCGCGATGGAATCGTTCCGGCGCGGCCCGCGCGCGGGCCGGTTGCCCGCATCCTCGGCGCAGCTGCGTCTGTGCTTCCTCGATCAATTCACGCCGGGGCTGATCGCCTACAACATGTTTCGCGGCTTCCGGTTTCGAGGCAGGCTGGAGATAGGAGCCTTGGAGAAAGCGATCGGCGAAATCATCCGCCGCCACGATTCGCTGAGGACGTCCTTCGACATGCACGAAGAGCTGCCGGTCCAGGTCATCCACCAGCCGGGCCCGTTCGAGCTGGCCGTCGTGGACCTCGGGCAATGCGCTCCGGGCGCACGCGATGATGTGATCCGGCGGCTCTCGATCGAGGAGGTGCGCCGCCCCTTCGACCTTGCCGCCGGACCCCTGATTCGCGCCACGCTGCTGCGTTTCGACCGGCAGGATCACGTTCTGTTGCTGGCGTTGCACCACATCGTTTCCGACGGCTGGTCGCTCGGATTGATCCAGCGCGAACTCGCGGCGCTTTACGAGGCTTTCTCGCGCAACGAGCCCTCGCCGCTGCAGGAGCTGCCCTTCCAATACGCCGACTTCGCGGCCTGGCAGAGGGACCGCGCCGAGGGGGATGCTTCCCGGGAACACGTCGATTATTGGACGCGCAAGCTCGGTGGAATGCTGCCGGTTTTGGATTTGGCCACCGACCGGCCTCGCCCGCCGGTTCAAACCTACAACGGCGCGCAAGCTCGAATGAGGCTGCCGGGTCCTCTTGGCGAATCCTTGAGGGCGGTCGGCCGCCGCGCCGGCGGAACGCTCTTCATGACGCTGCTGACGGCGTTCAAGACCCTACTGCACCGGTACACCGGCCAGGAGGATTTGATCGTGGGCACGCCCGTGGCCAACCGCGAGCGCAAAGACGTGGAAAACATCGTCGGCTTTTTCGTCAACACTCTGCCCATTCGCACGGACGTCTCGGGTGATCCCACTTTCCAGGAACTGCTGGCCCGCGTTCGAGCCACCTGCGTGGAAGCCTACTCTCATCAGGACATTCCCCTGGAAAAGGTCGTGGAAGCGATCCGGCTCGACCGGGATCTCAGTCGCACGCCGCTTTTCCAAGTGGTCTTCGCGCTGCGAAATTTTCCCGTGGAGCGAATGGAGCTTCAGGATCTCTCGGTCGAATCCTTCGAGGTGGATTCCGGCGTCTCCAAGTTAGATCTTTTCCTTTACCTGACTGAAGACGCCGAGGGGCTCGACGCGGTCATCGAATACAACACGGACTTGTTCGACGCTGGGACGATTCTGCGCATGCTCGGCCATTTTCAAGCCCTCTTGGAAGGCATCGCCGCCGATCCGGCCGCGCGCATCGGGTCCCTGCCGCTGCTCGGTCTGCAGGAGCGCCAGCTCTTGACGCGGGATTGAAACGCCACGGAGTCGCAATATCCGCGACAGATGTGCGTTCACCAGCTCTTCGAGCAGCAGGTCGACGCTTCTCCCACCTCGTCGTGAAGCAGATCCGGCGTCAGCGGATTTAGGCGCCGCCCGGAGAAGGGGAACGGCTACCCGGAATCCGTCGTGCCACGAAGTGCTCGCCCTTGAGTGGTGGGATCGCTGAAAGCGCCGTAGGGAAGAGATCGCTGGGAAGGAAGCCGGACCGGACTGGCCGGGCTAGCCGCGCAGGCGCTACCTGTCAGAGCTTTGTGACCGAGACATCTGCAACTCTCCAGTTCTGAAGCCCGCTGGGATAGAAAGCCACCCACGGCCCAGGCGCAGCGACTTTGGGTATAACGAATGGGACGATCATGGGGCTGCGCTGGACTGTCAGTCGACCGTATTGGCTCCCCCCACTTCCCCCGAAAACATTGACCCCAATATATGCTGTCAATTCCTGCCTAAAAGCCGGCTCTACGCTGCAGCGAAGCTGTCCAAAATAAGAAGCTCCCATTTCAGCGCCAGGAAGGTGGAGGTAGATTTCGCCAAAACAGGTTGAGCCGGCTCCTCCCAGCCACTCCATCCTACCGGTGTCCGCGTTGACGATACTTGGAGAGTTTAATTCCAGCCACGCGCCACCGCTGTTGGTTAGTGCTCCAGAAAGCGTTACGTCAGTGATGGTCGCTGGCAGCCGCAGAGCATCGGTGATTTGATACTGCATTCGATCGAGAAGCGGCCGTGCTTTTTCATGCGTGAGCAAGTCTGGCATCTGCTCGAACATGTCGCGGACACGGCTGGAGAGTGGAAACTTAGCTGGAGGTTTGCATGGATCGGTGTCGCTCATAAAACAACTGCTAGATGGCATGGGGTTGTCAGGCTGGGGCAGAACCCGCATGCTGACGACCGATGAACACGGAAAGAGAATCCCATCCTACTGAAACCTACGCAACCGTCAAGCTGGGCATCGACGTCCACGCGAGGTGGTATTACGTCGCCCGGCAGCTCGACGGGGCCACGCCGCAGCCGGTCCAGAAGATGACCTTCCAGGAGCTGCTGCGCTCCGGCAAGTGGTGGCCGGGCGGGATCTGGCGCCGCATCCTCGCCGAGGCGCCCGCGTGGGTCGGAAAGCGGCTGAAGGCCTTCATCCGTTTGATCGAGCCGATGGAGGCCGAGGAAAAGGCCATGACCGCGGCAATCGCGAAGAGCGGCGCGGAGGCAAAGATTCCCCGAGGTGTGGGACCGTTGACCTTCGAGGTGCTGCGCCGGGAGTTGGGCGACTGATCGCGCTTCACCAACCGCAGGCAGGTGTCCAGCTAGACACAGAGATGAGACCGTTTTTCTCTTCCCCGGCCCGAATCAGGCAACTGGCGCTTTGCTGCTGAACAACCACGGCAAACGCGCGGATAGCAGGCTGCGTCGCGGGAGAACCGAAGATGCTTACCAGGAAAAGAAAGTCAATCGGGGGAACAACCGCACCGGTCAACCTCTACCCTTAGAGAGCTTCACTCAACCATGAACACCTAACCCTGGCGGAGAATTCCACATTCCCCCTTGACCAACCCCATAGCAGGAATTTGCTTCTCAAAGCCTGGCCTTGCCGCCTGCCCCAGAGGCGAGGGTTGGTGGGACTTCAATGTCCGCTCCGCGGCGATGGCCATTGCGGACGTGGGCGACGACGAAAGATTCTGCGGTCATGAAGTCAGGGCCCAACATTTTGACCGCCGGCTCCCGCTACACGCGCCGCCTCAAAGCCGTCACCGCCAACACACCGCTGAATTGCGCGCATTCTGTGGGGTCCCCTATCTAAGTAAAAGTGGGTGTCCCCTATCTAAGCACTCAACCCGAATAGAATAGGGGCTTGTGTCGCCGGTCCGGAAGGAACCCAGCTCAGATGGCCTCGGCGAAAACCTCCAGCGATTGGCACTGGATGGCAGTCCGTAGCAGCTCTTGGAGCGTAGCGTCGTCCTCTATACCGTGCACGGCTTCCCGCATCCCCTCGGGAATATGGCCAAACCGGATCGCAAGAACTTCCAGGATATATTCCTGACGGCCCTCCTGACGGCCCTCCTGGCGGCCCTCCTGGCGGTAAAGTTGGGCGAGAGTCATCGCGGCGCTACGGGTTCCCGGATCGTTGATGTTCGCCACTCTCGCCTCGAAGGACTCTCTGTCAAGATCGGTTCCGAGGATGTAACGCAGCACGAGTTGCAAAACCCGCCGCGGAACTCGCAGAATCAATTCTTCGTCCCACAGGGCATCGTCGAGCAGCCGTCCCAAGCGTTGAGCCTTCATGGCACGCAGGACGAGGATTCCCGCAGGGGTGCCCGGAATCGCCTCGAAGGCCATGGCCGCGAGCTGGAGGTGGGCGAAGGAGAAATCCGGAAGGAATGGAAGAAGATCGCTGGCCAGAGATTCCGGCACATCGCACAACGCAGAGAACTGTGGGGAGATCTCCCAAGTCTCCGCATTCTGGGAGAGGACTACTGGGAGGATGACCGGCAAGCGCTGGGGGGCGGGGCCGGTTTCCATCAGGTTCTCCCAGATCCGGACCATGTAGCGGAGAAGGCGCAGCGGG
>JBGTBW010000267.1:0-6338 GCA_041749135.1 Verrucomicrobiales bacterium | reverse complement strand
GCCTCTCGGCAGATGACGCCCTACTTGTGGGGCGGACACTCCTGTCCGCCGATGGAACCTCAAGAGTTCGCGGGCAGGAGTGCCCGCGCCACATACCCTTCCAGCTCATCCAAATTCCTCGAGATCAGGAGTTCTGAGATTCCTTTCCCGTTCCCTGAATGGCGGCTCATGACGCTTCCCTGAGATCAGGAGTTCTGAGCTTGCTCCGTCTCAGCTCTGCCCTGCTACCCGCTGAGCAGAGTCTGGGCGTGGGCGCGGGCGGAAGCCGTGTCTCCGCCCAGCATGCGGGCCAATTCCACCACCCGCTGGTCTCCCTCGACACGCCGCAACAGGGACCGGGTCCGTCCATCCCGGACTTCTTTGCACACCACGAAGTGGCTGCCTGCTTGCGCGGCCACCTGGGGCAAATGGGTGATCGCGATGACCTGATGGCTCCGGCTCAGTTCCGCCATCTTGGCTCCTACCGTCCGGGCGATCTCGCCCCCGACATTGGCGTCTATCTCGTCGAACACCAGCAATGGGATGCGGTCCTCATCCGCCAGGGCCGATTTCAGGGCCAGCATCACCCGGGACATTTCCCCTGAAGACGCCGTCAGCCGCAGCGGTTGCTCCGGTTCGCCGGGATTGGGCGCGAAGATGAAATCGGCGGTGTCTAGTCCATTCGCTCCGGGACTGGCGGCCTCCTCAAGCCGGATCTCGATTCGCGACTGGCGGAAACCAACCTGAACCAGTTGGGCGGCGATCTGTTTCGCCAGCCGGGATCCCGCCTGGCGTCGCTGATCCCGCAACGCCCTCCCGGCCGCGCACAACTTCATTTCCGCCGCGGCCAATTCGGCCTCCATCCTCTCGAGAGTTTGGCCCCGGCCTTCCACGCGCCCGAGACGCTCTGCCGCTTCCTCGCGATGAGCCAGCACTTCTTCCAAGCTCGGGCCGTATTTGCGCTTCAATCCCGACAGGATATCGAGCCGCGATTCAACGGCCTGTTGCTCCGCGGGATCGAAGTCGAGCCCGTCCAAGTAGCGCGTCAGGGACGCGGACAATTCCTCCAACTCCACCCGCGCATTGTCGAATCCCGCGGTGAAGGCGCGTGTGGCGGGATCCACCGATTCCAGTTCGCGAAGGGCGCGGCCTGCTTCGAGCAAGCGCGACATCACCGATACTTCGTTTTCCGAGAACAGATCTACGAGCTGGCGCGTGGTTTCGAGCAGCCGGGTGTGATTGTGAAGGATGCGGAAGCGTTGTTCCAAGGGCTCCTCCTCTTCCGGGCGAGGGTCCGCTTCGTCGATTTCGCGGATTTGGAAACGCAGCAGCTCCAGCTCCTGTTCGGAGAGACCGTCGGCCCGGCGCAGTTCGTCGCGCTCTCGCTGGAGGCCTCGCCAGGACCGGTAGGCGCCGCGATAGGTCTCGAGTGCGTCCTGGCAGCCGCCGAAGGCGTCGATCATGTGCAACTGCCGGTCTTGGGAAAGCAGCGACTGGTGCTCGTGCGGACCGTGAAGATCCACCAGCAGCGTCCCCAAGCGTCGCAAGAGGGCCAGAGGAACGGGCGATCCGTTGACAAATTGCCGGTTTCCCCCCGTTCCCGTAGCGGCGACGATCCGCCGCACCACGAGCTGGTCGTCCTCGCAGGGATCGAGGCCGGCGCCGGCCAGAACGGCGTTGATTTCCACCGCGTTGGGAATCTCGAAGAGCGCTTCCACGCTGCATTGGCCGGCCCCGGCCCGCACCAGGGAACGGTCCGCCCGGTCGCCCAGGACCAGCTTCAGGGCGCCGACGATCATGGATTTTCCTGCCCCCGTCTCGCCGGTGACCCCGACCAAGCCGGGGCCGGGCTCCCAGGTCAAGGTATCGACAAGCGCGAGGTTTCTGATTTGCAGCACCGCTAACATACACAAAACCAAAGCGCGGCCCGGTTGCATTCCCGGCGCCCGAGCTTACTGAGACTCGGGATCCTTTGCAACTGGATGGCCTGCGCAGAAATCATCTTCCTGGGAACCGGGACGTCGATCGGCGTCCCCGCAATCGGCTGTGATTGCGCCGTCTGCCGTTCCAGCGACTCGCGGAACAAGCGGCTGCGCTCGTCCATTTACATCGAAGGGCCGGACTTAGCCTGGGTGGTCGATACGGGGCCCGATTTCCGGACCCAGTGTTTGCGGGAGGACATCCGCCGGGTGGACGCGGTCCTCTACACCCATTCCCACATCGATCACATCGCCGGATTCGACGATCTGCGACGCTTTTGCTTGGGCCGGGACCGCCTGCTGCCGATTTATGCCACAGCGTCTTGTTTGGATGACCTGCGCCGGGTTTTTGATTACGCCTTCAACGGCAAGAACGCCTACTACGCCTACGTGAAACCCGATCCCCGGCCAGTAAGCGGCCCCTTTTCCCTCGGCACGACGGAGGTCCTGCCCCTCGCGGTGCAGCACGGAACGGTCGAGACCATTGGCTATCTCTTCAAATTCCCGAACGGCAGCCGGGTTGCCTACATTCCGGATTGCAAGACGATCTGCACGGAAAGCACCGAGAGGTTGCGTGGAATTGACTTGCTGGTGCTGGATGGGTTGCGTCCATCCGTTCATCCAACGCACATGAGCATCGCCGAAGCCGTGCGCTATGCTGAGGAAGTGGAGGCGAAAGAGACCTGGTTGACGCATTTTACTTGCGATATCGACCACGGACCCTGCGAGGAAGGCTTGCCCAAAGGGGTGCGATTGGCGTATGACGGATTGAGATTGTTATCGTGATGGGGACAAGTCATGGGCGCGGAATCCGGCTCGCGGCGATCGTCGCTGCCCTGGGAAACGCTAGCGCAGCGGCATTGGAGCCGCCCCATCCCTACGCCCAATCGACCGCCGTCGTCTACAACAGCGCTGCGGATGGCTCCAAAGAGCTGGCCGAATTCTACGCCGCCAAACGGGGCATACCCAACGAACGGCTGGTCGCCCTGGATTGCCCCCTGGAAGAGACCATCGACCGGGAAACCTTCGAAAACTCGGTCGCCTCTCCCCTCCGCACCGTCTTTCGCCAGCGGGGCTGGTGGGAAATCCGGGCCATCGGAGATGAAGCAGAGCGGGTGGTGGACACGCAAGTGCATTTCCTGGCGCTGATGCGGGGTATGCCTCTTCGCGTCGGAGGCAAGAGCGGCCCCGCTCCGAATCACGCGTTTCCCCCCGGTTCCGGCCCTCCCGGCGCAACAGCCGCTAGCGTGGATTCCGAGCTGACGCTGCTCGGCGATCCTCCAGCCAGTCCGGGAGGCTGGGTGCGAAACCCCTGTTTTCGCAGCCATCTGACCGCCCCCCGGCTCGCCCTTCCGTGGCTGCTTTTTGTCGGGCGGGTGGACGGGCCGTCGGACGAAGTGGCCCGGCGGCTGATCGAGGATGCGGTGGAGACGGAACCGGAGGGTTTATGGGGCAAGGCCTACGTCGATTTGGCGCGGAAGGGAAACGGCTACGAGCAGGGCGACGCCTGGCTGCTCGCGGTGTCGGAGCGCTGTTGGCGGCAGGGAATGGCCGTCGTGCTCGACCCCAACCCCGACACTTTCCCTAATTTCTATCCCATGAGCGACGCCGCGCTCTACTTCGGCTGGTATGCCGGGAATGTGAACGGTCCCTTTCGAAATCCCCAGTTCCGCTTCCGCAAGGGCGCGGTGGCTTGTCACATCCACTCGTTCAGCGCGACGACGCTGCGCAACGCCAACCAGCGTTGGACCGCCCCGCTGCTTGCCCGCGGAGCCGCCGCGGCCCTCGGAAACGTCTACGAACCGTTCCTGCACGGCACGGCCTGGCTCGACGTCTTTCACGAGCGGCTTCTCGAAGGCATGACCGTCGTGGAAGCAGCCTGGCTGGCCACGCCTTACCTCTCCTGGATGAATGTGGTCGTGGGCGATCCCCTCTACCGGCCTTTTGCCGCCCAGAACTCCGGCGTCGAACCGCCGGCCGATGGGGCCAACAAGGTTTTTGTGGCGCATCGTCAGGGTTTGCAACGCTGGAGTCAGGATCCCGAGCGGCTCGCCGAGAACTTCGTCCGCGCCGGTCACAACCTGGACACCGGATACTTCGAAGAAAGCCTGGCTCTTCTCGCGCGCCAGCGGCAAGATTATCCCAGCGCGGCCCGCTACCTCGGGGAGGCGGAGAAGGGCTGGCGGCAACCTAAAGACCAGCTCCGGGCTCGGCTTCTCGCGGCCGATCTCTTCCGGGAAACCGGCAACACGGAGAAGGCGGTGGCCTTGCTGCATGAGTCGGCCGAGGCTTTCGCCAAGATTCCCGAAGGGCGAAGCATCACCGCCTTGCTGAATTTGCTGGACCCGCCCCCTTCCAATGCGCTAAAAGAGAAGGCTCCGGAGGAGGAAGCAGCGGATGGAGCGGAGTGACAGGGTTTTTGTTGGGTTCGAAGAAAGCAGAAGGAAGGTAGAAAACGAGGCCTACGCGAGCTTTCGGGCGCGCCATGGGGGTTTCTCGGCGGTGTCGGAGGAATGGTTTCCGCCCCCGCCCTCGGAACTCGAATTGCAAAGTCGCTGGCACGCGGGCGAGTTCGGCCGCCGTTTTCAGTCCACTCGCGGGCAGCGGGTCGAAATCGTCGAGTTCGGGGCCTGGAACCGCGGGGCCGGTCCGGATTTTCACGGCGCGGTGATCCGGATCGGAGCTGAGTTGCATCACGGAGATATCGAACTCGATCCCGCCGCGCGGGACTGGGAGCGCCACGGCCACGTCGATAATCCCGCCTTCGATGACGTGGTGCTCCACGTCTTTCTGGAACATCACGCGGGCGGGACCTGGTTCACCCGGACTTCCCGCAACCGGGAGGTTTGTCAGGTGCAGCTCGATCTCCATCAATTGGTGGGCGCCCGGCCGGCCCCGGCTCCGCCCGAGGTGCATGCCGGGCGCTGCGCGCCGGTGTTCGCTTCTCTTCCCGATGAAGCCGTGAGCGCTTTGCTGCAATCAGCCGCCCAGTTTCGAATGCACCAACGCATGGAACGGCTGAGGCGGGTCGAACGGGTGCACGGCGCCGATCAGGCCCTCTTTCTCGCCATCGCCGAAGCGCTCGGATATCGCCGAAACCGCATCCCCATGCGGGTACTCTCTCAAGAACTCCCCCTTCAACTGTTGCGCCGCCTCGACGGCGTGGAACGCGAAGCATCCTTGTTCGGACGAGCCGGATTTCTCGACGGAATGCGCCACTGCGAGACGGACGACCCCGCCAAACGGGGTTGGCAACGGCGGTTGTGGTCTGCTTGGTGGAAGGATTGCGGGGCCCTGCGCGATGGGCGGATCGCCCTGCGCTGGGTGAACGCCGGCGTACGGCCTCTCAATCATCCCCAACGCCGCCTGGGAGCCCTCTGCGCCTTGGTCAGGGTCTGGGACGAGCTGCGCGCCGCCATCGACGCGCGGCCCTTCGACCAGAAACGCATTCACCAACTTCTCTCTGCTCTCTCCCATCCGTTCTGGGACAACCATTACAGCCTGCACGCCGAGCCGTCCCCCAAACCCATGGCGCTGCTCGGCGGAGATCGCATCCTCGACATCCTCGCCAACTGCGTCTTCCCACGGGTCCTGGCCATGAATCCCCAACAATGGCCTGCCTACCTTCGGCTGCGAGGAGGGACGGTGAGCGAGCCGGTTCGCCGGGCCGCCCTGCGTTTCTTCGGATCCGACGCCGCGCGCCGCCGCAGTTTCACGCACTTCCTTCATACCCAACAAGCCCTCCTCCAACTCGATCGGGACGTGTGCCTCGCCGGGCGGGACGGCTGCGGAGCCTGCGACTTCCCGGAAAGGCTGGCGGATTGGGCTCAAGTTCTCCGGCGTCGTTGGGCCGAAGACGAGCATCCCGGTGGAAGCCAGCCCTGCTGATTGCCGTTAGGTATCCACTCTTGAGACTGGTCTTCCACTTAAAAGACAGAGACTGAGCTTCAGAACTCCTGACGTCGGGGAATTCTGATGAGCCGTAAGTCCAGGAAAGTTCTGCGATTCGCCCGGGCGCACCCGGTGCAGTGGAGGATCAAGCCGGGCACTTGGACGGCTGCCATCCTGTTTGGTTGATCCCCATGTGTTCGCTCGCAAGAGCGGGGATTCTAAGGTTTGCCGGATCCCACGCCTCAGGCACGCTGGAATTGGTTGCGCACCCTCGCGTGGGAACCACCCGCCCGCGCTCCTCGCCTTCGGTGAAGGCCGGGCTTCATCCAGGGCGCATCGGCGGGTTTCGCGGAACTCACTCGCCAGGCCGGCTGCACGGTGGTCTGGGGGAGCCTGGCGCCTTCCGTTGGCCGTTTTGGTGTCGCAGGTGCGACACGAAACGCGACACGTACCTGGCGGAGCCCTGGGAATCGAGTGCTCTGCCTGGCC
>JBGTBW010000266.1:0-44588 GCA_041749135.1 Verrucomicrobiales bacterium | reverse complement strand
GGGGCGGGATTCGAAGCCACGGATCAAAGGAGGTTCGAGCCGGAGCGAAGCGCAGACCGCCTGAGCGAAGCGAAGGCAATCCCACCCCATCCGCCAGGATGAGGGGCGGGATTCGAAGCCACGGATCAAAGGAGGTTCGAGCCGGAGCGAAGCGCAGACCGCCTGAGCGAAGCGAAGGCAATCCCACCCCATCCGCCAGGATGAGAACTCCTGATCTATCGAGGAAGATAATGGATACAGGGGAATAAGAGGGAGCCAAAGCGAGACCGCCACTCCGTGAATGACACTCTATTATTGGGGCGATTTGTGGGGCGGACACTCTTGTCCGCCGAGTGAGCCTAGAAAGTTCGCGGGCAGGAGTGCCCGCGCCACATAGTTTTCCGGCTCATCCAAATTCCTCGAGATCAGGAGTTCTGAGGATGAGGGCGGGATTCGAAGCCACGAGGGGCACTCAGCGCAGCTTCGCGAGCCGATGCGGCGACACGCCGAGCGCATGACAGGCTAGGATGAATTGATGGCGTGCCCAAGTGCGCACTACCCCGCCTTGCTGCCAGCGACGGGCGGAAGTGGGTGCGGTCTCCAGGGTGATGATGGTTTTTCCAAGGCGGCGGAGGCGTTTGATCATCTCCACATCTTCGAGGATCGGCCAGTCGGGAAAACCGCCGAGGGCATGAAACAAACTGCGGCGCAGGAACAGGCCCTGATCCCCATAGGGCATGTCGAACAGTTCGCCCCGGAGACGGGTGAGACCCTCGATCATGCCTTGCAACGCGACCGGCTCCCGCAGGGCAAAGCGGAACGCACCTGCGGCCACGCCCGCTGTGAGCTGCCGGGCGATGATCCCGGTGAAGCCCGAGGGCGGCAGCGTGTCGGCATGGAGAAAAAGAAGATATTCGCCGCGTGCGTGTTTCGCCGCCTCGTTCATCTGCAGGGCGCGGCCGCGTGGCGTGTGGATGATCTCCACGCCATGCCGCGCGGCCACGGCGGCGGTGTCGTCGGTGCTGCCGCCGTCGGCAAGAATGATTTGCAGCGGCTTCCCGGCCTGCAGGGCAGGCAGCAGCGTTTGCAGAGCTGTAGCTTCATTCAGCACGGGAATGATCACGGTCACGCTTCGACGATGTTCCAGCGACATCTCGGCAGGGGCGAAATCCTCAGGCTCGTCCACATCCGCCAGCGGCGCCAGGGTGCTGACGCTCAGCCCGGCTGTGCTCGCACGCTGTTTCGTAACGGTGACAACCTCGCAGGCGCTCCACGGAATGCCTTCAAACAGGCACGGCTGGGGTTCGTTCATGCCGATGAGGTAGGGGTTGAGGCAGCCGGGTGAAAACGATGAGCGACTGACCGGGTGCGCGGAACATCGGAGAATGTGGCCGCCTCAGCGGGTCGGATCGGCGGTCATCGGTTGCGTGCCATGCACGACCTGGCGGCCTTCGTTCGCCCACGCGGTGAACGAGCCGTCGAGATTCATGACTTGTTTCACCCCGGCATCGTTCAATCGGCGGGCGACAAGCGAAGACCGGCGGCCGACGTAGCAATAGACCAACACCGGGCGTTCGGGATCGATTTGGAGAAGCAGCTCATCCGCTGTTGCGCCGGGTGAAATCCAAACGGCATGGGGGAGGTGGCTCTCCGCGTAGTCATCGGGGTTCCGGACATCGAAAACCTGAGGCGCTTGCCTGCCGCTGTCCGCCAGCCAAGCGGCCAGATCTGCTGTGGGAAGATGACGGACTTCTGGAAATTCGGCAGCGATTTCCTGCTTCATCGCCGCGATGCGCTCTGACTCGGGTTTCATCAATTTGGCGAGAAACCAGCCTCCAGCGACCAGAGCGAGCGCCGGCAGAAGAACCATCAATGCCCTTCTAGCGCCGCCTTGGACGGCCTCTCCGTTGGGACCGATGCGACTCCACGGCGTTCCCATCATGCCTCCGATTGACTGATGGGCGGGAGCGTCAAACTCGTCCAGTCCGAAGCGGATCGATGCAGGATCGGAATTGAGCCGAAAGCTCCGGAACAGCCGGTCCCATATCGAAAGGAAAGACGCGTAGTTCGAGTCGGTCTCCGGCTGCCAGCGAGAATGGTGCACCTTGTGCATGAAGGGCGTCACGATGAACAGCCTCAGGAATCGATCCACCTTTTCCGGCAAGGCGATATTGGCGTGATGAAACTGAATGACCGTAAACATCATGACCTCGTAGATGGCGATCTCGTGCATCTGCAATCCCAGCAAAGCGATCACGGGCACGCGCAACAGCGACGAAAGGATGATCTCTCCGAAGTGGAAGCGGGTGGAGGTTGTCACGTCCATGGCGGAGTCCGAGTGATGGACGCGGTGGAAACGCCAGAAGAAAGGAACCCGGTGATTGAGCCGGTGCCACGTGTACATCCACAAGTCGAATGCCAGGAAAGCCACCAGAAAGCGTAGCGGGGTTGGCAAAGGAACCCAATAGAGCAGCCCGAACTGCTGGGATTCCGCCCAGCGGGCGACGAGCCACCACAGACCGACAAATCCCACACCGGTGACGAGCGCGTTTATTCCTCCCATCAGGACATTGAAAAACCCGTGCCTGAGCCGTTCGCGTCCCTTCAGAAAGTGGAAGAATCCCGAAAAGCTTTCCCATACCAGCAAAGCCGCCAGCACGCTAATCGATATAAAGGGACGCGCCTGGGCGAATCCGGAAGATATATCGTTCATATTCTTCAGGGTGGTGCGTTCGTGCTTTATAAATTGGAGTGGTTGCCCGGATCACTTCGAATTGAGATTCCAATCATAGTCTGCGGACCTGACCTCGAAGTTCCCCTCTTCGACGACCTTACGGTCCGCCTCGTTCAGATAGGGAACGACGAAGTTTTTGATTTCGCCGGACTCGAAGTCTTTCTCATACCATTTGAAGATCGGGGAGATCCGAAGGACTCGCCCGCTCCGGTCAATCTGATTCTTGGAAGGGTCGCGAAGAAACAGCCGGCCCTGATCGTCGAGTTGTTCATCAATTGTGGCGGCTTGGAATGCCTCTGATCGCAGAGGGGGACAACCGTTCGACGCACAATTCACCGCGAAGTGTGTACGGGCATCGCCCGAAATCGGCCGCAGCAGATCGTGTTCGACGTGGTTAAGAGTAGTCCATTTTCCAAAAAGTCGGACAACGGGTTTTTCCCATGGGCTGGCGACCAGGCCTCCGATGTCCTTGATGCTTTTGACCGGGTAATGATCGACGATGAGCTTCAAAGTGGAGGCGTTGTAGAGATTGATCAGAAACGATTTCTTTTCATTTTTTGGCCAGCTCTCGAAGGTCGCCTCGGGCACTGCGGCAAGAGAGTCGAGATAAGCGCTGAGGGGCGCGGGATCTTTCTTAAGCCCTTTGTAATCCACGCGTCCATTCTCCACGTGATTGGCTAGAATGTCAGTAAAAGCGGCGTGGGTATGATCCAACTCCCCGGTCACCGCAGGAACTTCGTAGGTCGTATTGTTCCCGGCACGGGTGCACGCCAATGGCAGGGACACGAGCAGTGTCGAAATCGCAATACAGGCGCCTTTCATGATGATCGTCATCGGGTTATTGCTGCCTTCCGGTTGCCGATTGCTCCGGGGCGCCTGCTTCCGGCGCCGGCGGTGCAGCCAAGGCAATGGTTGCGCAAGTGGGCGGCAAAACGTGCGATGGGCAGGTTGGTGATGGATCTGAAGCGTGGTGAACGATCCGCGCCTGAATTGTAGACCGTGCGCTCGCAGCTTTTGGTTGAACCGGTTCATGAGGATTTTTTCTGCTAGGATCTGATTTTTGGAGCCGTAGCGATCGCAGCAAAGCCCTTTTCCGAAGCAATCCCTTCGGACAGCCAATCGGCGGGACCGGAGGTCCAGCGCTTCGCTCGCAAGCCTGAGTCTTGGATCAATCTTACCGCCTCATGGGACAGCAGGCAGTATGGACCCCGGCAATAGGCGATGATCTCGCAACCGGCAGGCAGATCGCGGATTTTCCTCTCAAGGTCTTCCATCGGAACCGAAACCGCTCCTGGAAAATGCCCTGCCGTGTATTCGTCTTTCGGGCGGACATCGATCACCGTCACCTCACCTGCCGCCATCCTTCGCTGGAGCTCCTCCGATTTAACGGCGGTGAAGGACTCTGGATCTTCGAGAAACTCCGACATGGCGTTGCGGATCGTGTCGAGGTTTTCATTGCCGGCCACCATCAGCGACCTCCACAAAGCCGGGATGCCGGGTCGTATCGCATAGAACCTCCACGTCCCCGACACTCTCGAATCCACCAGCCGGGCATTCTTGAGAACCTGAAGATGGTGGGAAACCGCGGCGATGTTGGAGCCAGCCATCTCCGCCAATTCCTCGACGCTGAAATCCCTCTGACAGAGCCAGTCGAGCAATTCAAGCCGGGTCGGGCTTGACATGGCTTTGCCGATCCGGGCCAGCTCCGAAAAAACGATGGTTTTTAGCTGCGCGCTCATTTCTTATTCAAGCGAACTTTTGAATAGACTTCCGAGCGAGTCAAGGGACAAACCATCAAAAGGGCTTTCAATTTAGGGCATCGTTTTCTCGATACACCGAGAACGACACCCATGAGTATCCTTAACCGAGTGATGAATACGACCGCCCCGCCTGCGACCCTTTTGAATCGCCTGATGGTGGGCGGAGTCTTCCTGTCCGAGGGCATTCAGAAATTGGTCGGTTGATGCCCGCTTGTCTCGAAAATCCACGCAGTCATGAGCAGACAGGAAGAGCTGTTTACGGGGAGATTGAGGCGGGAGTTGGGGTTGCTGGATGCGATTGGCATCGGCCTGGGCGCCGTCATGGGGGCAGGGATTTTTGTGGTCACGGGAGTCGCCGCCGGAGTGGCCGGACCGGCGTTTCTAGTGGGCCTGGCGGTGGCCGGAGCCGCCGCCACCTTCAACGGTCTTAGTTCCGCACAGCTCGCAGCGCGATTCCCATCATCCGGCGGGACCTATGAGTACGGCTACGAGGTCGTCAGTCCGGCAGCGGGCTTCGCGGCCGGCTGGATGTTTCTCGCCAGCAAACTCGCCGCCGCCGGAACGGCGGCACTCGGCTTCGGACACTATGCGGCGTCTCTGGCGCCCGGCATTACTCCCAAAATCGCCGCGATTGCGGCCGTAGTATTGGTCACCGCAGCAAATCTTTTCGGGATCAAGAAAGCGGGCAAATTCAATTTGGTGATTGTGGCTCTAACCCTAATCGTGCTGGCCAGTTTCGTCGTTGCCGGGATCCCGGCGTTCGATCCTGCCAATCTCCGGCCGTTCGCGCCGCAGGGCTGGCGCGGGGTTGCGGAATGCTCGGCTCTGCTGTTCTTTGCCTACACCGGCTACGCCCGTCTAGCGACCTTGGGCGAGGAAGTGCGTGAGCCTGAAAAGACCATACCGAAGGCCATTCTCGCCACCCTGGCGCTATCGTTTGTGATCTATCTGGCGGTCGGATTGGTCGCGGTCGGCAGCGTGGGTTCGGAAGTGCTTGCCGCCAGCCGATCCCCGTTGGAACGGGCCGCCGAATCATTCGCAGGCGCCGGCTTGGGCAAGTTTCTGGCGGTGGGTGCGGCCAGCGCGATGTTCGGCGTGTTGCTCAGCCAGATTCTGGGCATCAGCCGCATGATGCTGGCCATGGCGCGGCGCGGGGACCTCCCTGCTTTCTTTGGCAAGGTCGGTAAGACCCACGATGTTCCCATACGGGGCATCGTCACGACCGGGCTGATCGCCTTGATTCTGTCGCTCGTGGGTAGGCTCGAAAGCGTAATCGCCGCCGCCGCGTTCACCATCCTCCTCTACTACTCGATCACCAACGTCGCTGCGCTCAGGCTGCCGAAAACGGACCGGTTGTATGCGCCATGGATCGCTTGGGCCGGTCTCTTCACCTGTCTCGCAATGGCCTTTTCACTCAGACCCTACACGATCCTCGCCGGACTAATCCTGCTTGCCTCCGGCTTCCTACTTCGTTGGCGCCTGCACCGTTTCAAATCTACTTCCAGCCGAAAAAAACAAACCCGAAACCCCAGCTCATGAACCATCCTTCTACTTTTCCCGTTCCTGCCACTTCCAGGATGAGGGCGGGATTCGAAGCCACGGGTTTTTACAAGACGAAGCGTTCTTTCAGCTTGTGGGCGAGGCGGTCGCCCGGATCGTCGTGATGGCGGAGGTAACGCTCGAGGAGCCAGGCGATCTCGTCCATGTACTGTGCCCAGGTGATCGAGTCCGCGCTGCGCGGGGTTTTCAGCGGGACCGGCGGGGCCGGAAAGTCGAAGGCGATGGGGTCGTCGTCGCGCGGCTGTCGTGGGGTGGCGTTGTCAGTCATGTTCGGGAAACGTCTTGTGGATGGCCGCGATGTCTTCGGCGGACCCGTAACGTTCGAGGATCGCTTGAAAACCGGGGTCGAGGGTATCGATTTGACAGGCTCTAACGAGCGAGATGACGTCGCCGAGGTCGGAGGCGCCTGCCCTGCGGTTCGGGTTCCTGGAGGCGTTCAGTTTCATGGCGATGAAGTGGAGGGCGCTCGGGATTTGGACGGTCTCTCCCTGGTCGAGATCGACCTGCTGCGCGGCGGGGTAGAGTTTTTCCCAGGTTGAGCGGCCGACGAGCATGAGGTCGATCCCGGGGGCGGGGCCAAGATCCGCCGCGGCGCCGGCAGGCTCGAACTGCTCGAAGGCGTCGATGGCGTGGTAGCTCCGGTATCCGAGGTCGAAGATGAGCTGCCGCCAGGCGTCGCGGTGCTCGTCGGTGATCATGATGTCGATATCACGGGTGAACCGCGGGATGCCGAGCAGGATGACAGCATTGCCCCCAACGAGGAGAAATGGGAGACGCCGTTCGCGGGCGCGCTGGCAGATCTCGACGAGAACGTGTTTCATACCCATTGGTGGTCAGGAACTTGAAGGCAGTCGATTATTTGCATGGCGGGCCTGCAAGATAGCTCACGCAGGGGAAAGGGAACTACCCCACATTTCTCATACCCATTCTGCGGTGGCGCGCTGCACCCCATCCTGCCTCCGTTCCGCTTGCCTCGGCCTTGGACAGGGTGTTCAGGCGGGCGGTTTGACTACCGCGCACTCTTAAACGACGGTCAAACATCATGAACCGAAATCACCTTCTCGCCGCACTTATCGCCTTGGTCTTGCCGTGTGCTGTGCTGCTTGCCCAGCAGGCGCCCCACGAGGCCAAAACCGCTCACGCGAACCTTTATCCCCCTGCGGACATTGAGTGGAAGGACGGCCCTCCCTCGCTTCCGCCGGGCGCAAAGATGGCCGTGCTCGAAGGCGACCCGTCGAAGGAAGGGATGTTTGTCATGCGTATCCGGGTTCCGGATGGCTACCACATTCCTGCTCACACCCACCCCAAACCCGAGCGGGTCACCGTTTTGCAGGGCACTTTTCACCTCGCGATGGGTGAGGCTCTCGAGCGCGCCAAAGCCCAGGCTCTGCCGGCCGGCACGTATGGCGTTTGGCCGCCCGGAATGGTGCACGCGGTGTGGATCGAGGGCGAGACCATCGTTCAGTTGCACGGCATGGGGCCGTGGATCATCAATTACGTGGATCCCGCCGACGACCCGAGGAACGCCAAGGAATAGCTTGCGGAGAGCTTGCCGCCTTCCACCATGCGCGGCAGCGAACCCGGCCCTCGCGGTCTCCTTACAATCGTGCCCTTCGCGGGCCGGGTCGCTGAGCTTCAGAACTCCTGAACTCGAGGAATTTGGATGAGCCGGAAAACTATGTGGCGCGGGCACTCCTGCCCGCGAACTTTCTAGGCTCACTCGGCGGACAGGAGTGTCCGCCCCACAAATACACTCGGCGGACAAGAGTGTCCGCCCCACAAATACACTCGGCGGACAAGAGTGTCCGCCCCACAAATACACTCGGCGGACAAGAGTGTCCGCCCCACAAATACACTCGGCGGACAGGAGTGTCCGCCCCACAAATCGCCCCACAAATAGAGTGTCATTCACGGAGTGGCGGTCTCGCTTTGGCTCACTCTTATTCCCCTGTATCCATTATCTTCCTCGATAGATCAGGGGTTCTGAGCTTGGAGTCCTTGTGGGTTTTTTGGGGGGGAATGATCAGCGGAGCCCGAGGCGTGCGGCGAGCACGAGCTGACCTCGGGCGGAGGCCAAGTCTGCATTTTGTGGAGACACCCACTCGCAGAAGGGATCCAGACCGAGCAGGCGCACGGCGAGGCGATAGGCGGGCGCCAAGGCTGGTCCGGCGGCGATGAGAAGGGGAAGGCTTGCGGTTTCTCCAGTCATGCGCTGGTGATGCAGGGAAGAGAGTTCCGCTCCGATGAGGATTCCACTGAGGCGGGCGCGTCCTTGGTCGGGAGTGGCTCCGTGGAGGAGAGCGGCGGTCCGGACGTGGAAAAGGGCGTGAGTGAGGGGTTCCGTCGCGGCGAGATGCAGTCCGGCTGCGAAGGCTTCGGCTTCGACAGGGTCGGCGAGCTGAGGCGGACCCGGCCGCACGGAATGCCGCAGGATGCCGTGAGTTGTGAGCAGGGAGAAGAGTTCGCCGGTGAGGAAAGTTTTGAACCCGCGCAATTCACCGCCGGCGACATAAAGGTGTTTGCTGTGGGTGCCCGGCAGCACTAGCAAGAGCGCCTGGTCTTCGCGTCCTGCGAGCAAGCCGATCGTTTCGGTTTCTTCGCCGCGCAGGACGTCGGCGCCGGATTGGACTCCGGAGATGAGGGTGACTCCGATGGGCGGGTTCCCTGGGAGTGGGGAAAGCGACAGGGTGACCGCAGTTCGGCCGTCGAGTGGGAATGGGAGAGAGGCGTAAGGCAGCTCTCGCCATCCGATCGAAGAGGCGGCCATTCCGGAGATCAGCACCTGGCGCGGGACCGGTCCGTCCGGAGCGTCTTGCAGGACCCGGGCGACGGCATCGAGCAACGTGCGGCGGAACGCCTCTTCTCCCTGGCCGGCTAACGAGGCGGCGCCGGAATCTGCGGCGAACTCGCCGAGGACAGAAGCGCTGGCGCTATCGAGAAGACGGAGGCGGAAGCGGGAAGTTCCCCAATCGCAGCAGAGCATGCGTGCCTCCATACCGGGCGAAGCCTGCGGTGCTGCTGGGTCAGAGGCGTTTGATCTGCACGTTGCGCATGCGGACAGGGTCGTTGTGCCCGGCAAAGCCGACCAGACCGGATTTGCGCTCGACGCCTTTGGGTATCCGGCCTTCGTGAGCGGAGAGGTCGATATCGGCGACGTCGGAATCGACGATCTTGGAGCCGTTGAGGACGACTTGGATACGGGATCCGCGGCAGATGATTTCCTGAAAGTTCCATTCGCCGGTGGGCCGGAGGAAGCCGCGCTGAGCGGGCACGAGACCGTAGATGGAACCGTGGAACTGATAAGGTTGGAGGCCAGCGTATTTGGCCGCGGAGTCGTCGAGGATCTGGATTTCGAAGGCTTCCCAGGCGGGGTCCCCTTCGAGGGGGGCGCGGATTGCCACGCCGTTGTTGCCGCCGGGCGGCAATTGGAACTCGAAGCGAAAGATGAAATCGGCGTATTCGTCCGCGGCGTAAAGAGTTCCCCCTTTGCCGGCTTTGCACACGATGGCTCCATCGACGACTTCGTAGCTGTCCCGCGCTCCCTGCCAGCCTTCGAGGGTCTTGCCGTCAAAGAGGCTGGTGAAACCCTCTGCGTCCTTCCCGGCGAGAGCGGCGTTGGCTTCTTCGGCGGGGATCTCGCGGACGAAGACATTGCGCCAGCGGATTTCGCCCCCGTGGGTCTGCAATTGAATCGGTCCCTCGGGGAAGGCGGGAATGGCGCGGTCAAAATAGTTTTCCAGGACGGCGTCATCGACGATTTTCTCGCCGTTGAGGTGGATGGTGACGCGTTCGCCGATCATGAGGATGCGAAAAGCGTTCCACTCACCCAGGGGGCGGTCCATGAGTTTGGATGGATCCTTGCCTGGCGCGCCGGGACTGTTGTTCCAGAGCCCGCCGGAGCCTTTGTCCGCGCCGATTTCCCATTTGCCTCCGGCTTCGGTGGTGTCCCAGATTTGGACTTGGGGAATTCCCCTGAGGTAGATGCCGCTGTCGGCTCCGGCCACAGTGCGGTAATCGATGAGGAGTTCGAAATCGCGGAAGTTCTTCTTGGTGGTGAGGTAGAGGCCGTGGCCGTCGTTGACCAGTTCGCCGTCTTGGACGGTCCAGTGGGTCCGGACGTCGGCCATGGTGGATTCATGGTGAGCCGCCAGTTCGGCGGTGGAGAGGGCGAAGAGTTGGCGGGGATCATCTGTGCCATGACCGAACCAGCCTTCGAGATCGCGGCCGTTGAAAAGCGCGGTGAAGCCGGGAGGAGGTTCCGATACGGCGGACGCGGCAGTGAGGCTGCCGGCGAAGAGGGGCAAAAGGAACCATGGGGTTTTCATTGGAGTGAAGAGGGGTGAAGGGGACGGCAAATGGCGGCTTGGATTGGCCAGGATTGGCCAGAGGAAGGGAGATGGTCGCCGGGCGGCCGGGGCAAGTCAAGAATTGGCCCTTCGTCGCGCGGTTGTTGAAGCTCGAAGGGGTCCTTTCTCGAAATCGCCTGAAGAGCGGAATCGCGGACGCCGGTTCGATGCCGTATCCCCAAATAGACACTGGGATCAGACCCGAAGATCCGATCCCAGTGCTGTTCAGGGAGGGGATTGCGCTACTAAGTGCGCATATGAGCCGACATAATTGCGTAGGCAGCAGAAAAGGTCAAGGATTTCTCGCGGAAAACCCGGCTTTTTTAATGTTTACTCCTCTATTCGTACGCCGAAAGGACGAGAAGATGAAGTCCGGAGGGACTTTCCTTTTCTTAGGAAAGTGAGTTGAATGGGGCAATGGAAGTGCGTCGTGATTGGTGGAATGGGCGGTGCGTTTGGAGTGAGCAAGGTTTTGGGCTGGAGAGAGGACCAGATTGCGGACCTAGACGCGCTGCGCGCTGCTGGACTGCAATCGCGACCTGGTTCCTGGCCGTCTTGAGCCTCATGTCCCCGGGATTCGTCTCGGGGGACGATGAGCCAAGTTGGACTTGGGTGGAGGCGCCCAAAGCCTGGGAACAAGGGGGAGACGGCGCGCCGCGACGGGGATTTGTCTGGTATCGCTGCCGGTTTCAGTTGCCGGAGTCCTGGAGTAAAGGGCCAGTCGAGCTGTTCCTCGAAGGAATCGACGACGCACGGGAGATTTATGTCAACGGCCGGTTGACCGGACGGTTGGGGACGATGCCTCCGGCATATCGCAGCGGTCTGGGCGATCCCGACCGGCACGCGGTCGCAGGAGAGTCGCTGAGATTCGGGGAGGCGAATGATTTGGCGGTGAGGGTTTACCGCAACGACAGCAGGGAAGGATTGAGCGTCGGGGCGCCGGTGTTCTTTGGGGGAGAAGAGGCGCTCTCGCTTGCAGGACGCTGGCTGCAGCGGGTGGGAGACGGGGCAGACTGGGCGACGGATTCGGAGGTATGGGTGGAGCATGAGGAGGCGGTTTTTTCAGAGATCAGCGCGAGAGCGGATGCTGAAGCGGGGCTGAAGCGGCTGCGCAATGGCGATGGGGCACGGAGTCCGGAGGAATCGTGGAGGCTGTTGCGGCCGGCGGAGGGGTTGGCCGTGGATTTGGTGCTTTCTGAGCCGGAGATCGCTCAGCCGTTGGCGATCCGTTTTGACGCCCGCGGGCGCTTGTGGGTGGCGGAATACCGTCAGTATCCGCATCCCGCCGGATTGCGTATGGTGAGCCGGGATGCCTACCTGAGGACGGTCTACGACCGGATGCCCCCGCCGCCGCCGCACGCGGAGGACTCGCCTTTCCGCGGCCGCGACCGGATCAGCATCCACGAGGACGCTGATGGCGACGGGACCTACGAGACGCACCGGGTCTTTGTGGAGGGATTGAACTTGGCTACCTCGTTTGCGATCGGCGGCGGCGGCGTGTGGGTGTTGAACCCGCCTTACCTCCTATTTTACGCGGACCGGAATGGAGACGACCTGCCGGACGGCGATCCCGAGGTGAGGTTGGAGGGTTTTGGAATCGAGGACACACACTCGGTGGTGAACAGTTTGCGCTGGGGACCCGACGGTTGGCTCTATGCGGCCCAGGGGAGCACGGTTACGGCTAATGTGAGGGAGCCCGGCTCGGCGGAAGAGGGGGCAAAGTCCATGGGTCAATTGATCTGGCGTTATCATCCGGAGCAGCGGCGCTACGAGGTGTTCGCGGAGGGCGGGGGCAACGCTTTCGGCGTCGAATTCGACGCACAGGGGCGATTGTTTTCCGGTCACAACGGCGGGAACACGCGAGGATTTCATTATGTGCCGGGAGCTTATTTGCAGAAGGGATTCGGGAAACATGGCGAACTTTCGAATCCCTATGCCTTTGGCTATTTCGGCCCGATGGAGCATCATGAGGCGACGCGTTTTACGCATACCTTTGTGGTCTACGAGGAGGGGAAGTTCCCTGCGTCCTACGAAGGCCGTTTGTTTGGGGTAGAGCCATTGCAAGGCCGGGTCGTGGCGGCGGAACGGACGGCGCGGGGCTCTACCTTCAGCACGCGCGATGTGGGCTACGCGTTGGAGTCGGGGGATCCCTGGTTTCGCCCCGTCGATATTCAGCCCGGTCCGGACGGGGCATTGTATGTGGCCGACTTTTACGAGCAGCGCATCGATCACGGGAGCCATTATCAGGGCCGGGTGGATGCGGGCAGCGGGCGGATTTACCGGCTCCGGGGGCGGGACGTGGTTCCGGGTGGAGGACCTTTGCCGAATTTAGCGTCGTTGTCAGGAGAAGAGTTGGCCAGCCGGCTGCAGTCTCCGCAGCGCTGGATCCGGCAAGCAGCGCTCACAGTTTTGGGAGACCGGCGTGCGCCGGAAACAACGGCAATGCTGCGGGCCCGGCTGAGGGAGGAAACGGGCGCTGCGGCCGTCGAGCTTTTGTGGGCGCTGCATGGAAGTGGGGAGTTTGGGGAGGAAGACGTGTTGGCCGGACTTGCGCATGAGAACCCTCAGGTGCGTTTGTGGGCGGCGCGGCTGGGCTGCGACGGGGGCGAGGTTGGGATGGAGATCGTGGAGGCTCTCCAAGCTCGGGCCGGGCGGGAGCCGGATGTGGAAGTCCGCGCGCAGCTTGCCTGCAGCGCAGCGCGCTTGGCTCCCGCGGACGCTCTGAGCCTCGTTCGCGCGCTGGCCAACCGCGCCGAGGACGCGGCTGATCCGTATATCCCTCTCTTGTTATGGTGGGCGGTGGAGTCGGCGTTTCGCCGGGACTTGGCAGGGACGTTGGACCTCGTGCAAACACAGGAGTTTCAGAGCGCGGCCATGTTTGCTGAAACGCTGGCTCCGCGTGTGATTCGCCGTTTCGCCGAAGCGGGGGGCCGCGAGAATTTCTCACATTGTCTGGCGCTCATCGCGTCCGCGGGGAATGACGAAGCGGGAACGAGCATGATCGGCGCATTGGAGACAGCGGTGGCGGGCCGCTCCGAATCCGAAGCTCCAGAGGAAGTGTGGGCGCTGCTGGCGCAGAGAGGCGGGACGAGCCTGACGGCGCGCTTGCGCCGCGGAGAGAGCGAGGCGGTTGAGGAGGCGTTGCAAAAGGTGGGCGAGGAATCCGTTCCGGGCGAGGAACGAATCGGCATGATCGAGTGGTTAGGGCGCTTGCGGGTAGACGCAGCCGTCCCAGTGCTCTTGGCCGTCGTTGAGGGCAGCGGCGACGACGGAGTGCGGCGGGCGGCGCTGCAGGCCATGGGCGGGTTTGACACGCCGGCCATTCCAGCATCCGTGCTTCCTCGCTTGGGAAGCTTCCCGGAGGCATTGCGGGAGTCGGCAGCGCTTCTGTTGGCCAGCCGGGGGGGCTGGGCTGCCGGACTGGCGGAGGCTTTGGAAAAAGGCGAGGTTGTGGCTTCGGATGTGCCTGTCGCGGCGGCGCGCCGCCTTCTCCAGGCGCTTTCCGGCGAGAGGCGGGAGCGGGTCGCTGGACTGTGGGAGGATTTGGCGGCGGCGCCGGCAGGCGCCGTCAATTGGAATGAGGTGGACCGGTTGGAGGGCGTGGTGGGCCAGGGCACGGGGAATCCTTACCGGGGCAGAGAACTCTACCGGGAACGCTGCTCCGCTTGCCATCAGCTTTTCGCTGAGGGCGGCGAGATTGGTCCGGAGCTGACCTCGTATCAGCGGAGAGATTTGCGGGCCTTGTTGCTCAACCTGGTGAATCCCAGCGGGGAGATCCGGGAAGGCTACGAGAGCATGGTGTTGAGCACGGAGGACGGGCGGGTGTTGACTGGATTTCTCCTCGATCAGGACGCGCGGTCGGTGGTGCTGCGAGGTCCGGACGGGCAGACTCTCGCCGTGGACCGGACGGAAATTGTCTCGCTGGAAGCTGTGCCGGTCTCGTTGATGCCGGAGGGGCTGCTGCGGGGGCTGACCGATCAAGAGATCCGGGACTTCATGGCCTACCTGCGGAGCGGTCAGCCCTTGCCGGATCCGTGACGAAGGGGACCGGGCTGGGTTGGGGGTCGTGTAGAGGACCAATTTATCATCGGTGGGCTGAAGTTTCCGGGGCCTGACCCATTTGGCGTTGCGCGGAAAGAGTGCTCACCTACAGTAGCGCGTTTCGTTTCTCATGAATTCAGCGACTTTTCGTACCTGGGCCGGATGGGCGGCGGCCATTTTGATGTGGTCTGCGTCCGGTCTTCCGTCGACAGCCCAGGACCCTCCGGAGCAAGTGGACCCCGAGGCCGGGGAAGAGCTGCCGCCCGGAGCCCTGGAGACCCCGGTGGGTCCGGCCGCTCCTGCGGGACCTCCCAACACCAGCCGGGATCTCTACGACGGGATCGTCCTCATTGAGGCGGCCAATTTGCAACCGGATTACATTAATCCGTGGAACGCAGGGGCTCAGGGGGGCGGGAGCGGGACGGGATTCCTGGTTGGTCCCAACCGCTTTCTCACCAACGCCCACGTTGTGAGCAATGAAATCCAATTGTTGATTCGCAAATACGGGGACGCCGAGAAGTACGCCGCGCGCATCCTGCACATCGCCCACGATTGCGATTTGGCTTTGCTGGAACTCGAAGACCCCTCGGCCTTCGAGGAGGTAAAACCGCTTACCATCGGCGGGGTGCCCTCCTTGGAGAGCACGGTGACGGTGATCGGCTATCCCATCGGCGGCAAACGGCTCTCGACAACCCGGGGCGTGGTTTCCCGGATCGATTTTCAACCTTACAGTCACAGCGGGGCGGATCTCCATTTGGCCATTCAGATCGACGCGGCCATCAACCCGGGGAACAGCGGGGGTCCCGTGGTGCAGGACGGGGAAGTGGTGGGCGTGGCCTTTCAAGGCATCTCGGGGGCTCAGAGTGTGGGCTACATGATTCCAACGCCGGTGATCCGCCGCTTTCTCACAGATGTCGAGGACGGGCAGTACGATCGCTATGTTGATCTCTCCGTGGGCACCTTCGAGCTGATCAACCCTGCCTATCGCGCGGCTCTGGGACTGCCTAACGACGGCTTTGGGACACTGGTGACGACGGTCACGCGCGGCGGGTCCTGCGATGGAATATTGCAGAAAGGGGACGTGTTGCTGAGCATCGATGGCCGTCCGGTTGCCGCCAACGGTTATCTCGAAATGGATGGAGAAGTGGTGGACATGAACGAGATCGTGGAGCGGAAGTTCAAGGGAGACCGGGTGGCCATGACGGTGTGGCGAGACCGGGCCATAGTCGAGTGCGAGGTGGAATTGAAGGCCTTCGATCCCTATCTGATGCAAGCGAGCGCCTACGATGAGAAACCGCGGTTCGTGTTTTTCGCGGGCCTCTTGTTTCAGCCGCTGGATCGCAACCTCATGGGCGCGCACAAGATCCAAAACCTGGAAGCTCGATACGCCTTCGCTTACTACGTGCAAGAGGATATCTTTTTAGAGAAACCGGACGTGGTGGTGTTGACCTCGATTCTTCCGGACGCCATCAACTCGAACTACGGCGGCTTTGCCCAGACCGTGGTGAGCCGGATCAACGGGAAAGAGATCCGGCGAATGGAGGACGTCTACGAAACCTTGCATCCGGAGGATCCGCCGGAGTATTTCGTCATCGAATGTGAGGGACGCGGCATGCCCATCGTCATGGAGGGTTCCCGTGTGCAGGAGGCGCACGAGCGGGTCATGAAGACCTACCGGGTGGGGACGGACCATTACTTGGGCGATAAAAAGGATGCGGAGGGCGAAACGCCTGAGATTGAGGAAGAGAAACCCTTGGAGGCGTTGGAGGCGGCGCAAATCTCAGGGGAAGGCAGCCAGCAATGAAGCAGAACAAAATGAAATACGGCCTTTGCTTCGGGACCGGAGCGGGACTTTTGGCGCTTGGACTTGGAGTTATGCCCGCCGGGGCTCAAGAGGATACTCCGGAACGTGCGGCGGAAGAGGAGGCGGTGATTGAAGGCGCCGTCCTGGGGGCGCTTGGGGGGGCTTTGGCCGGCGACGCCGGCTTGCCGCCGGGCCAGCCGGCGGTGGACGCGAGCACTTCTTTGCTGCGGGTCAACGTGACGGCGCAGCGTTACAATTTCTACCAACCATGGGAGAAGGGAAACCCGGGATCACGACGCGGGTTGGGGGCCCTTCTTGAGGGCGGCCGCATTCTGGTGACTGCTCAACTCGTGTCGGACGCCACCTTCATTCAGTTGGAGCTTCCCGCGACTGGAGAACAAGTTTCGGCGAAGGTTGAAGGGCTTGATTATGAAGCGAACCTGGCCTTGCTCGGTGTGGCGGAGGATCGCCCCGCATTTCTGGAGGGGATGATTCCCCTGAGCCTGGCGGAAGGCATCCGGACCGGAGATAGCGTGGATGTATGGCAGATCGAGGATAACGGAACGCCGGTGACGACGGAGGCGGAGGTCGTGGACATCGACGTCGGGCCCTATTTTCTGCCGGACATGTTCTTTCTGACCTACGAGCTGCGCGGTTCTTTGCAATACCGGGCCAACAGTTTCACGCTTCCAGTCGTCCGGCACGGGCAATTGGCGGGACTGCTGCTGACCTACAGTGCGGAACAGCAGGCGTCGCGGGTTATTCCGGCTCCGATCATCGGGCGATTCCTCGAGGATTTGGCGGATGGCGACTATGCCGGCTTTCCGACATTTGGGATTCGTTATGAGCCGACCACGGAGGAACAGTTGCGCAGTTACTTAGGGCTGCAACGGGGTCAGGGCGGCGTCTATGTGAGCGAGGTGAGTCCGGAGAGCACGGCTTCTCAAGCGGGACTGGTAGTGGGAGACGTCATTTTGAAAATGGACGGCCACGAGGTGGACGCACGCGGCAATTACCGGGACGCGGAATTTGGGCTCATGAACTTCAGTCACTTGGTGCGAGGCGCCGCCCGTGCCGGGCAACGCATGGCCGTTGAGATTGTCCGGGACGGCGAGGTGATGGAACTGACCGTGGAGTTGGAGCGTAAGAAACCGCAGGATTACCTGATCGACCCCTACCTGTTCGACCGGGGTCCGCGCTATCTCGTCATGGGCGGCATGGTTTTTCAGGAGCTGACTCGTCCCTATCTGGAGATTTTCGGGAACAAGTGGCAGGAGCGCGCTCCGTTGAAGCTGTTGCAGGCTGTTGAGGATCCGGCTTCCTACGAAGCGGAGGGCCGGGAGAAGCTGGTGTTTCTCAGCCGCGTCATCCGGACTCCGGCGACCGTGGGTTACGAGTCATTGGGACACATTGTGGTCAGGAAGGTAAACGGCCGGGAGATTCCTTCCATCGCCGCACTGGACTCCGCCTTACAGCAGCCAGAGAACGGTCTGCACCGGATCGAGTTTGAGGAAGCGCCCGAGGTGATCTATCTGGATGCCCAGGCTGCGGAGTATTGGAATGGGCAGATCCAGCAAGCGTTCCGCATTCAGGATTTGCGCCAATTGCAGTGACGTGAGGGCGGTTCAAGGCCAGGCGCAGCATCCCTTCCCGGGGTAATTACCTATGGCGGCAGGCGAGGGAGCTGGTACCGAAAGCAGAAGGCGGCGCCAGTAGAGGTATGGATCGGCTCGGGGAAATTCTGGCTCACAAAGAGGAGGAGATCCGGCTCCTCTTGCCGCGGGAGGACCATCTTCGGTATGCCGCGGCGGAGAGAAATGACTTCCGTTCTTTGGAATTGGCGTTGCGCGGGACGGAGGATGGACTGGCGGTAATTGCGGAAGTCAAAAAGGCCTCTCCCTCAGCGGGCGTCATTGCGGAGCAGTTTGATCCGGTGGCGACGGCGGCGGCCTACGCGGACGCGGGGGCGGCGGGGATCTCGGTGCTGACCGATGAACGCTTTTTTCAAGGACATCTCTCACATTTGAGCCGGGTGCGCGCGGCGGTGGGGGCGCCGGTGTTGCGCAAGGATTTTCTGCTGCACGAAGCACAGATTTACGAATCCGTCGTGGCGGGCGCGGATGCGGTTTTGTTGATTGTGGCGGCGCTGCAGCAGGAGCGATTGATCCGGCTCCTGGAACTGGCGCATACCTATCAACTCGACGTACTTGTCGAAGTGCACGACGTGGAAGAACTGGACAGGGCCTTGGAGACGGAGGCGCGGATCATTGGGATCAACAACCGCAACCTCAAGACGTTCGAGGTGGATTTGCAGACGACCAGGCGGTTGAGCGGCAGCGTGGACGAGGGCTTGCTCTTGATTAGCGAAAGCGGAATTCGCACGGAGGAGGACGCGGCCATGGTGCGAGGCTGGGGAGCCGACGCTGTTCTGGTGGGAGAAGCGCTCATGCGCAGCGGCGACGCGGCGGGGGCGTTGGCGGCGCTGCGCCGGGCAGGGGGGGCATCGGCGAGGTAGGGTATTGGAAGGGGCAGGCTCCGGCACGACTGCCTAACCCTGCCATTTTCCCTGAAGAGAAAGCAGAACAGTCTCAACATTCTTCTTGAGGCAGTAGGCGCGATGAAAAATCCCACGCCTCACCTCATCCAGCGGTTCCTGCACCAACCCGAAAAGGCGAGCGCCCACAAGGTGGGCAGGATTTCAGATGCGCAGGACCGCCGGGCTCAGATTGCCTCGGCGAACGACTCCAGGGATTCGCACTGGATTGCGGCGCCGAGCAAGGTTCGTAACCTATCGTCATCCTCGATGGCGTGGACAGCTTCCCGCAGTCCCTCCGGAACCCGGCCGAAACGCAGTGAAAGCACCTCCAGAATGTAATCTTGGCGGCCTTTGAGGAAGCCCTCTTGCCGGCCTTCCTGGCGGCCTTCCTGGCGGCCTTCCTGCCGGCCCTCCTGCCGGCCTTCCTGACGATAGCGTTGGGCAAGAGTCATGGCTACGGCGCGGGCTTGCGGATCGTTCAGTTGGAGAATTCTCGCTTCGAAGGACTCTTTGTCAACGTCCGCTCCCAGGATATATCGCAGAACTGCTTGGAACATCTCCGGCGGAACCTCGGCGATCAGACGTTCGTCCCAGAGGATGTCGTCGAGCAGGCGGCCCAGACGTTCAGCTTTCATGGCCCGCAGGACGAAGACGCCCGAGGGCGTGCCGGGGATGATGTCGAAGGCCATCTCGGCAAGCTGGAGATGGCAGAAGATGAAATCCGGCAGGAAGGGGAGAAGGTCGCCCGAGATGGGTTCGGGGAGGTCGCAGAGCGCGGCGAACTGGGGGGAGATGTCCCAGGACTTGGCGTTCTGGGAGAGCACGACTGGCAGGATGACCGGCAGCCGGTCCGGAGCGGGACGAGTTTGGATGAGGCTCTCCCAGATGCGCACCATGTAGCGAAGCAGGCGCAGAGGCAGGAAGCGGTCGGGAGTGCTTTGGTGTTCAAAGAGCAGGTAGATGAAGCAGTTGGAGCCGGCCAGGGGCGCCGAGAAAAGGAGGTCGGTGTGGGAGCGGCGGAATTGTGAGTCGATGAAGGAGCCAGGTTCAAGCTGGAGCTGAGACCAATGGATGGCGGCAGCGATGGCCGGAGGGAGCTTGGCCTGGAGCAAAGCAGCGGTGTTTTCAGGGCTCTGAAAGGTGGTGGAGAAGAGTTTGTCGTTGGGTTGATGAATGTCCTCCTCAGGCACGCGAGCAGACTGGATAGCGCCGTGCTCCCCGTCAATAGCGGACTGGCGAAGCTGCCGCCAGTGGCGGCGCCGGCTCATCCGATGGGCGGGAGAAAGCCGTCGCAGGCGAGCGGCAGAAGGTGGGCAGAATCGCAGATGCGCAGGACCGCCGGGCTCAGATTGCCTCGGCGAACGCCTCCAGGGATTCGCACTGGATTGCGGCGCCGAGTAAGGTTCGTAACCTATCGTCGTCCTCGATGCCGTGGACAGCTTCCCGCAGTCCCTCCGGAACCCGGCCGAAACGCAGTGAAAGCACCTCCAAAATGTAATCTTGGCGGCCTTTGAGGAAGCCCTCTTGCCGGCCCTCCTGCCGGCCTTCCTGACGATAGCGTTGGGCAAGAGTCATGGCTACGGCGCGGGCTTGCGGATCGTTCAGTTGGAGAATTCTCGCTTCGAAGGACTCTTTGTCAACGTCCGCTCCCAGGATGTATCAGCGTCGCCCCTGCCCGCCCGGTCGAGGATGAGAATAATGTCGCTCATAACATCATCGTTAGCAGGACGCCCGGCGGGAGCACAGCCTATTCTTCGCGCCGCACCGGATCCCTCCAGGCAATCGCAGACGGACTCCCGCCGAATCCACACCAAAGCCAGGGAAGCCTCTCAGGGCGTCTCAAGTTCCATGTCGTCGAGGAGCCCTCGCATCGAAGCGGATGCCGCGTGCGGCGGAGTCTCGTGATTCAGGAAACCGGGATTAGCTCCAGTGCGGAGGGTCCTCCAGCCACCGCCTCGGCCGGAACGCGCGTGTCGAAGGTGGCGAAACGCGAACCATTTGCAGCGGCCAAAGCCAGCAGATAGAGATCCGCGACCCTTGAGGGGGTGAGTGCGCCCGGTCGCCGGAGAACCTCATTATCCAGCAAGGAGACGTCCCTGCTGCAGGCGACAGAATTCACCTTCCGGGAGAAGTCTCTCAGCACGTCCCGGACCCGACTGCTGGCGCCCAGGGAGTTCGGGTATTTGGGCTGGCTCGCCACCCGGATCACGCCATTTTCCACATGGGAACACAAGAGCAGCCGCAGCGGAGACTTTCTCGCATACCATTGATGAGCCGCATCGTGATGGACGTGCATCGGATCGAGCAAGGCCAGCAGAGCATTCACGTCGGGCAGAAAGCACTTCATGGCGCCTCCTGCAAAAGTTCTTTGACCAGTTCAGGGGTCACGCCGCGCGCATCGCGGGAAACCGGAAACAACGGAATTCCGTTTCTTTCCGCCGGTGCTTGGACGGCAGGTTCCACCGCCCGTCGCAGCAATCCCGATATCACCACTCCGAGCGGCTTTCTCTCTCGTGCCGCCATCATCTTGGCCATTTCAAGCACATCGTCATCCAGATTGATGGTCGTTCTCATGCAGTGGACATCACGCATCACGCATCACGCATCAGATGTCAAGTGCTGTCGATTGATCGTCGGCCCACCCTGATCCTCCGAAAGACGACCCGGTCCTCCTCGATCAGTTCCTTGAGGAAAACAAGTCCCCGGGTGAGAAGCGGTCCGGAAAAACCGCCCTTCGCCGGGAATCGAGCTTCCGAGTCTCCGCCACGATGGGAAATCCCCACACGGCGCCGGTCTTGTCGAGCATCCCGCCTCCGCCAAGAAAGGGCGTGACTACCATGAATAACGTATGACATTTCCTTGCGCCAGAATGTGGGTGTCTGCGATGTGGCCGCAACCGCAACGAAACCTCGGCGTTGGCCTTCTGGAAGACGGCGTTCACCCGTCCGCTTCGATGAGGTGCAGGGATTCGAGGTGGAAGCGCGCAAAGCCCCGATCGCACGTAACCATCTCGTGGCCGAGGGACTCCGCGAGTGCAGCCAACCAAGCGTCGGTCCAAAGCTTCGGCGTCGGTTCCCTTCCGGCCACGTTGGCGCGGAGATAGGCTTCTAGCTCTGCTGGCGGCGCCGGGATCTCGAACATGCGCTCGTCGCGGGCAAGGGCTCCCCAGGCATCGAGGGCTTCTTCGGGACGAAGCAGGCTGCTCCCCATGATGTAATTGTTGCTCAGGTGACGCAGGGTTGCGAGCCGGACGGGAAGACACCATCCGACGGTTCCGGCCGCCCTGGCGTCAAACCAGGACCACGCGGCTTTCTCGAGGGGGTGCCCGGCACACAGAAGCGGCAGCACCACATTAGCGTCGATGATGCAGTTCATGGATTTCGGCAGCCTCCGACTCGGCATCCAGTCTTCCCAATTGCCCGGCATCGAGCGATCGCAGCGGGCTGTCAGCAGCCAGATGCACCGGGGGATTCATCAAACGCCGGGCCGGATTGCCGGTTCCGTGCAGGACCGACTCCAAGCCCTGAATGATGAGTTCCCTTAGGGTGGCGCCCCTTTCGAGAGCGGTCATCTTGGCCTTACGAATCAGAGCATCCGGAAGATCGACTGTGGTGCGCATACATGCATATAGCTGCTCTGCAGACCTTTTCAACGTTGGTTCAGCGTCGTGCACGCCTGCCGGCCCCCGGACCGGAGGGGGGTCGACCCGGGAGTGGCCGTGTTTTTCGGGGTCCTGCTTAATGATCGCCCAGACAACGGAGGAATCGAGTGCCGTGATCATCACTTCGGCGCCACGGGTTCGACCGGACCGCCGCGCAAGTCGTCGATGACCTCGGCCGAACTCTGGTCCTCCCAGGGGTGATCTTTCAGGCTCTTGGCCGCCGTGTTCTGCCATGCTTCCAGTGTCTTTTCCCACTCACTGCCCGCAAACAAGGTTCCAACCACACACTCAGGCTTTGGAGCCCTTCTTGGAGGATGCGCTGCGGGAACTGCGCGAGGAAGGCCTCGGTTTCGCGGTATTTTTCCCGAAGGCTCTGCTCTTGGAGTTTTTTTTTGCGCCGCTTTCCTCCTGCTGCTGTTGGGGAGGGCTGCCGCGCCGTTCCCTGCTCTGGGCGATATTCAGGGCGGCGAGTTGAGCGACGAGTTGGTCGAAGAGTTGAGCGTTTTCGAGATCCTCCTTGAGAGGGGAGACCTCATGGAGGGGCACGCGGCGGCTGCGGTTGTGGGAATTCTCCCAACACTGGTGCTTGAAATAGGGTCCGTTGCGTTGGGGAGTGCCTGCGGAGGAGCTTCCCTCCCGGTATTCTTCGGAGAGGGCGCCCCGTTCCATGGAGAGGATGGCGGCGAGTTTGGTAAGAATGGCCTGACGCTGGTTGTGTGGAGAGAGAGGAGGATTCATAGCGGCATTGTGTCTAGCCACCTAGACACAATGCCGGCCCGTTGCCAACTTGTTTCCAGCCCTTCTCTCACTTTCTTGTCGTGCACCCGGCCGCAGGAAAGGCGAGCTTTTCCGCTTGCCGGTTGCCGGGCGTGGGTCTAATCTGCTCGGCGTCCTCGCGGACGGCGCCTTTACCAACAGCTTTCTCTGATTGCGTAAGGAGTGGGGGTTTCCCCGCTCCTTTTCGTTCCAGAGGTTTGTCTACATCTATGACCAGCGAACTTCTTGCTCTTTTCGAGTTCTACGAGAAAGAGAAAGGAATCGATCGCCAGACGATGATCGAGGCGGTGGAATCCGCCCTTTTGTCGGCTTCGAAGAAGAGTGTGGTGGGCCAGGCGCGCGAGCTGCGCGTGAAAATCGACGAGAAGAAGGGCACGATCAAGGCGATCGCCAAGCTGATTGTGGTGGAGGAAGTCACGCAGCCTTATGATGAGATTGCTCTGACGCAGGCCCGGCGGATCAAGCCGGATGTGGAGGTGGGCGAAGAGGTCGATGTGGAGATCACGCCCCGGGATTTCGGCCGGATCGCGGCGCAAACGGCCAAGCAGGCGATCATGCAGCGGATCCGGCAGGCGGAGAAGGCCATGATCTACGACGAGTTCAAGGACCGGGCCGGAGACATTGTGGGGGGGACGGTACGGCGTTTTGAGAAGTCGGATGTGATCATCGATTTAGGGCGTTTTGAGGGAGTCATGCCCTCCCGGGAACGGGTGACGACGGAGGAATACAATATTGGCGACCGGATTCGTGCTTACGTGGTGGCCGTGGAAAACACGACCCGGGGGCCGGAGATCATCCTTTCCCGGAGTCATCCGAATTTCATCCGGCGGCTCTTCGAGATGGAAGTCAGCGAGATTGCCGATCACACGGTCGAGATCAAAGCCATCGCGCGGGAAGCGGGTTACCGGACCAAGATCGCCGTGCACAGCGACGAAGAGAAGGTGGATCCGGTGGGCGCCTGTGTGGGGTTGCGGGGCGCGCGCGTGAAGAACATCGTCCGGGAACTGAACAACGAAAAGGTGGACATCATCCGGTGGTCGCCGGATCCCGAGGAGTTCGTGCGGGACGCTCTGCGTCCGGCGCAGATCCGGTCGATCAAGCTGGAGCGGGATCGCCGGGTGCTGCGTTTGACGGTGGACGAGGAGGAGTTGTCCAAGGCGATCGGGAGGAGGGGGCAGAACGCCCGGTTGACTTCACGGTTGTTGGGATGGGACGTGCAGATTGAGAAAGACGAGTCCGCCCATCAGGCATTCGAGGCCCGGCTGCAGGAGGCCGCTTCGATGCTGGCCGGGCAGCTCGGCATCCCGGAGGACTGGGCCATGCAATTGGTGCAGAACGGGCTGGTCAACTTGGAAGGCGTGGCCATGGTTGAGTCCAAGGATATCACGGATATCCTGTCCGTATCGGCCGACGAAGCTGTGGCGCTCCTGGAAAAGGCCAAAGGCCAGTTTGCCGCCGAGGGTCAGGGGGCTTGACCTCGGGTCAGCCTCCTCCGCGAAAGATTCACTCATTCATCCACCATTTCCTTTTAGCCTTTGCGCTGACACTTCAAGCATGCCTTCCGACACGACCAACTCCGAATCCTCCCTTAACCCTTCCGGACAAGGGTCCGGTCGCGAAGTGCTCGATCTTCTTGGCGAGAAGAAACCGCGCCGCAGGAAGGCGGCGGAAGCGGTGAAGCCGTCCGTGGCCGACCAAGCGAAGGAACCGGCGGAGCCAACATTGGCCGACCGCAAGGCGGGGGCGCTCGACTTGCTCGAGGAAGAAGCGACACGAGAGCGGAAGCGCAAAGAGGCGCATAAGCACCCGCCGCTGCAAGACAAGGCGGGATCGACGATGCTGCCGCCGATTTCCCGGATTCAAGCCGAGCAAGAGCGGCGAATGCAAGCGACGCGGGAGGAGGAAGTCGCGCCCCCGGAAATGGAAGAGGGTCCGGACGGAGAAAAGATCATTCACTTGAAGCCGCCGATTTTGGTCAAGGACCTGGCGGACCGGCTGGGGATCAAGCCCCATCGTCTGATTGCCGAGTTGTTGGAATGGAATGTCTTTGCCAGTGCGATGGCGGCGCTCGAACCGGACGTCGTGGCCAAGGCCTGCGAGCGCCACGGTTTCGTCTTCGAGCGGGTGAAGCGGGAAGCGGGTGCGGGAGTGCACAAGCAAGAGGAGGTCATTGCCGAGCCGCCTCCGCCGGACAAGGCTGAGGAGGAAGACCAGCTTCAGCCGCGGGCTCCCATCATCACGTTGATGGGCCATGTCGATCATGGGAAGACATCGTTGTTGGACGCCATTCGCCGGAGCAAGGTCGCGGCGGGAGAGGCGGGCGGGATCACCCAACATGTCGCTGCCTACAGCGTGCCTGTGGGCGAGGGAAAAGTGACCTTCATCGATACTCCCGGTCACGCGGCCTTCACGGAGATGCGGGCCCGCGGGGCGAACGTCACCGACATAGTGGTTTTGGTGATAGCGCTGGACGACGGGGTGATGCCGCAGACATTGGAGGCCTACAATCATGCCAAAGCGGCGGGGGTGGCGGTGATGGTGGCGTTGAACAAGTGCGATTTGGAGTCGGCCAATCTGGACCGGGTCAAGTCACAGCTTCAGGAGATGGGACTGACTCCGGAGGATTGGGGGGGAGAGACGATTTGTGTGCAGGTGTCGGCGACCAAGGGGATAGGCATCGACACATTGTTAGAAATGATGGCGTTGCAGGCCGAGGTGCTCGAGTTGCGGGCCAACCCCAAGGGGCCCGCGCGGGCCACGGTGGTCGAAGCCAGTTACCGCGAGGGGCGGGGGCCCACGGCCACGGTCATCGTGCAGACCGGCACGCTGGAAGTGGGCCAGCCTTTTATTTGCGGTGCGTGCTGGGGCAAGGTGAAGTCTTTGATCGACGATGTCGGCGCTCCTGTGAAAGGCGCTGGGCCTTCCACTCCGGTGGAGTTGTTGGGGTTCGACGAATTGCCCAACGTCGGGGATGAGGTCGTGCAAATGGAATCGGAGCGGGCGGCCAAGCGGCTGAGCGAGGAGCGCCAATTGGACTTGCGTCAGACGAAACTGCGCACCCAGGGGAAACCGCGTCTGGAACGGATGCTCGAAAGCATGCAGGGAGCTGGGAAACCCGTGCTCAAAGTTGTGCTCAAGGCGGATGTCCAGGGATCAGTGGAAGCCATCGCCGCGTCGCTTCTCGATATTCGGAGCGAGAAGATCGACCTGGAAATTATCCACGCAGCAGCAGGAGCGGTGACCGAGTCCGACATCCTTTTGGCCAGCGCCTCGGAGGCGGTGATCATTGGATTCAACGTCAAAGTCGAAGGAAGCGCGGTCAAGGTGGCCAAGCGTGAGCAGGTGCAGGTGAAGCTCTTCAGCATCATCTACGAACTGGTGGATCAGGTCCGCGCCGCCATGCTGGGAATGCTTGAGCCGGAGCATCGCGAGATCAAGGTGGGGCATGCCCGGGTCAAACAGGTGTTCAAGCTTTCCCGGGGGCTGGTCGCGGGCTGCGTGGTCATTGATGGGAAGATTCTGCGCTCGGCCCGCGCCCGGGTGTTGCGAGGCGACCAGCCTGTCTACGACGGCGGTTTCGCGACCCTGCGCCGCTTTACTGAGGATGTCAGCGAAGTGCGCAACGGGCTGGAGTGCGGGATCCGTCTCGGAGACTTTTCCGAGTATCAGGAGGACGACATCATCGAGTGCTACCAGTTGGAGAGGATCGAGCAGTCCCTGTAATTCGGTTCTGCGGCAGGTCCGGCCTCGGAGCCGGTGGATTGACCCGCTCAACCCTCAATATTTTTTGTTATGAGTCGCCGTGTCCAGAGAGTGTGCGAGCTGTTGCGCCGCGAGATCAGTGCGATCTTGCAGCGTGAGTTCGATTTTGGTTCCGTGTTGGTGACGGTGAACGGCGTCGATGTGACGCCGGATTTGAAACAGGCGCACGTTTACCTGGGAATGATCGGTCCGGGCAACCGGAATGCCGAGGTTCTGGAGCGAATCGAAGGGCGCCGGGCGGCTATTCAGGAGGCGATCGCGCGCCGGGTCGTGCTGAAGTACACGCCGCATCTTCATTTCCGCGCGGACGACTCCATCGAGCGCGGGGTGCGGGTGTTGTCGATCATGGATGAAATCGAGATTCCGGAGGAGGAAGGAGAAGGAGAAGGAGCGGGGGAGCGGAGCACGGAGGAATGACGGGGGGCGAATGCCAGAGTTTGGATGAGGTGGTGCGGGCGCTGGAGAATGCCGGGCATGTGGCCATCGCCAGTCATGTCCGTCCTGACGGAGACGCAATCGGATCTCAAGTGGCCTTGGCGCACGGGCTGCGCAACCGCGGGAAACAAGTCACTTTGTTGAACGAGGACGGAGTGCCGGAGAATCTGGCCTTTCTTCCCGGAGCCAACTGGGTGCAGGTTTCTTCGGGAGAGCCGTGCCGGGCGGACTTGGTTGTGGCGGTGGACACGGCGGCCCGGAACAGACTGGGAGAACGGACCTTGGCTTCGCTTCCCCAGGAGGGTCCCTGGATCAACCTCGATCATCACGCCAGCAATCCGCGTTACGGAACCATTAATTATGTCGATCCGGGCTCGCCGGCGACCGGGGAGATTGTGGCCCAACTTTTCAGGCGCGCAGGATGGACCTTGACGCGGGAGGCAGCGGTTAACCTTTTTGCGGCGATTTCGACGGACACCGGCTCGTTCCGCTATCCGAACACCAGCGCGGAGACCTTTCGGGTGGCGGCGGATTTGGTGACCGCGGGAGTGGAAGTGGGCGATTTGAGCCGGCGCTTGTATGATTGTCATCCCTTGCGCCGGATCCGGCTGTTGGGGGAACTGCTGAAAGTCCTTGATCTGCGCTGTGACGGACGTCTGGCCAGTTGGACCATGGACCAGTCCATGACGGAACGGGTGGACGGCCGTCCGGAAGACAGCGAGGGCCTCATCGACGTCATTCGTTCGATCGACACAGTTGTGGCGGCTGTGTTTTTCGAGGAACTCGACGACGGTCAACGCATCAGGATCAGCGCGCGCTCCAAATCGGAGGCCGTCGATGTCGGCGCGATCTGCGCCGAGTTCGGGGGAGGCGGGCATCCTTTGGCGGCCGGAGTGCGTGTTCGCGGCAGAATTGCCGAAGTCCGGGAAAGCTTTCTCAAAAGAATTGAAGATGTCCTCGAAGGAACAAATTGACGGCGTGCTGCTGGTCGACAAGGAGCCGGGCATGACTTCGCACGATGTCGTGGCTATGGCCCGGCGGAAGTTGCAGATTCGCAAGATCGGGCATTGCGGGACGCTGGATCCGATGGCCACGGGTCTCCTCATTTTGGTGATCGGGCGCGGGACGAAGATCCAGGATCTCTTGATGAGCGAGGACAAGACCTACGAGGGCACGATTCGGCTGGGAACGGCGACCGATACACAGGATGCCGAGGGCCGGGTGATCGAGGAGCGGGAGGTTCCCGAGCTGGACCGCGAGCGCGTCGAGGCGGTTTTCGCGGAGTTCAGCGGGGATTTTTATCAGACGCCTCCGATGGTCTCCGCCATCAAGAAGGACGGCGTTCCCCTCTACAAGCTGGCCCGGCAGGGAAAGATGATCGAACGGGAGCCGCGCTTGGTCCATGTCTACCGGCACGAGGTGTTGTGGGTGGAGGCTCCGGACATCGGATTCCGGGTTGTGTGCAGCAAGGGCTTTTACGTGCGCACCTATGCTCATGACATCGGCGAGAGGTTGGGTTGCGGGGGTCATTTGAAGGCGCTTCGGAGGACCCGTTCGGGGAACTTCGATTTGGAGCGGGCGGTGACGGTGCGGCAACTTCGTGAAAGTCCGGCAGCCGAGGTGGCGGCCCGGATATGGAGTCTGCCGGAGGTTTCCCGGATGCGGGGAGCCTGAGGGAGGACGGCCTTTGGTTATGCATGTCCTGCACGACATCGCGGAAATGGGTGTTCTGGCGGGGCCGTTGCATTTGGCCATCGGTGTATTTGACGGCGTTCATCTTGGGCATTGCGCCGTGATCGGATCGGCATTGGAGGCGGCCCGGCGGGAAGGCGGGTCCGGGTTGGTGGTGACTTTCGATCCGCATCCGGCCCGGGTGCTGGCTCCGGAGCGGGCCCCTCGTTTGCTCACCACGACTCCGCACAAGCTGCGGGTGCTTGAGCGCCTGGGCGTGCCGGAGACCTTGGTGGTACGCTTTGACCGGGCTTTCGCGGCGTTGAGCGGGGAGAAGTTCATCAGCTTGCTGCTGGCCAACGCTCCCGGAATCGCCAGCGTGTCGGTTGGCGAGAACTGGGCCTTTGGCAGGAACCGGCGCGGGACGGTTCCCCTATTGCGGCGGCTGGGAGCCGAACATGGATTCAATGTTTCCGCCGTCGGGGAGGTGAGCCTGGATTCCACCGTAGTCAGCAGCACGGAGGTGCGCCGGGCCGTGCAGGCCGGGGATTTCGCCAGGGCGGGAATGCTGTTGGGGCGCCCCTACACGGTATGGGGAACAGTGGCTCCGGGGGATGCTTTTGGAAGAACGATAGGATTTCCCACTGCGAACCTCGAGGTGGCCTGCGAACAGTTGCCGCCCAGCGGCGTGTATGTCGTGAGGGTGGAATGTCAGGGCTGTGAGTGGGGAGGAGTGGCGAACTTGGGATTCCGGCCAACCCTTGGCCGCGGGGATCAGGAACGCCGCCTGGAGGTGCACGTATTTGATTTCTCGGGAGATCTCTACGGGCAGGAAATGGAAGTCGCTTTCCAGGGTTTTCTGCGACCGGAACAACGCTTTGCCTCTTTTGTCGAGCTGCGCACTCAGATTGCGCGAGACATTGAGGAGGCCCAGGCAGCGTTGAACGCGGAAGGCGCGGGGCCCGTGGCTCCGGTGCGGCAGGTGTAAGCCGGCATTCCTGGGTTCAGCCAGTCTCCGAGGGGTGTTTCGGCCAGCCCCGTCGCCCGGGCTCAATGGATTTCTCCTTCAACTATTGGTAGTCCGGTTCTTCCTTGTTCAATGTCACTCCGTCAGGCCAGTCCGCTCCGGCGGCGATCCAGGCGCGGAAGGAGGCGATCTCCTCGGGGGTGAGGGGCGGATACTGGTCGCGTTTTCCCAGGGGCGGCATTTCGAGGTCTTCGATTTCGCCGGCGACGCAGTCAAGCAATGGGCTGGCGTCGGGTTTTCCTGGAACTACGGCGGCTTCGCCGCGATTGCCGCCGGCCAGAAGGGTTGCCCGGGTTTGGATCCGGAATCCCGCTTTCGGTTTTTCGCCGCTGTGACAGGCCAAACAGGAGCGTTCGAGAACCGGGCGAATCGCGGAGGCAAAATCATGGGGCGCATCTGCGCCGGCCGTTTCAGGGTTGGAGGAAGCGGGCGGGACGGCGGCGGTAAGCGTCGTGGGGATTGGCTCGGGGAGAGAGGTCAAGACCGGGGGCTGCGCGGGATCGAGAAGGGAAGCCAGGGCCATGGCCGCCCAACTCGTGCCGGCCGCCGAGATCCAGGAGTCTGCTCCATAGGGGAATCCGCTTTCCATGGGCGGTTGAAAGGGGAAGGCCCGCCGGCGCACACGCCAGGTTCCACCGGCTTCCTGCGTGCGGAGAAGGAACTGCACCCCGCGTTGCACAGCGGGGTCATCGATGGAATGCCCCGCTTTGGCCAGGGAGAACAGGACCAGGCCGGTGGCGTAGGCGTCGCTGGTCAGGCTCGGAAGCTGCGCCCAACCGCCGTCGGAACGTTGGGCGGAGGCGAGGCGGCCGGAAAATGCCGCGAGCGTTTCCAGGCTTTCGCCTGCCCAGAACAGACCGAGGATTTGGTAGGCCTGTTCCTCGGCGGACTTGACCGGGAATCCACTGAGCCAAGCGGCTCCTCGCCTAACCAGATCTTTCAGCTCGGCGCGACGGCCGGGCAACGGATAGGCATTGAGGCTGAAAATGGCGAGTGCAGTGGCGGTGACGTCGCTTCCTTGAAGCGGCGGGCGGGGGAGATTGCCGAACCAGCGCCCGTCGGTCCCCTGAATCACCGAAAGGTGATGGACCAAAGCATCGGTCAGATCACAGGCAGGCTGTTTCTCAAACAGGAGACCCAGGAGATGGTAGCCGATCTCAATGGCTGGAGCAGGATGGAAGACGGCCTGAGCGTCGAAATCCTTGGGCATGGTCGGATGCTCGAGAGAAAGCGCGATCTGCTCGCGGGCGGCTTCGTGATCGATGGGCAGGTTTAGCTCGCGCGCCAAGCCCACGGCGCCCATGGGAAGGTACTGCTGATGACAAGACAGGCAGTTTTGTTTGCTGGCGTGCTTGAGGAAGCTGGAGCGCGAGACCGCCGCGGTTTTCTGGAGAGGCGGCAAGGCCCGGGCGATGGCGGCGGCAATGGCCATGGAGTCGACTTGTCCGGCGGCTTGGTCCGCGGAGCTGGGCAATTCGGCGGGTGAAGGAATGGAGGGTTCCCGGGCTCCGGACCCGAGGAGAACTTGGACGATGGGCGTGTTGCCGCGTTGGCGGGCGAGCATGAGCGGCGTCTGAAGGACTCCGAGGAATCCGTCTACGGGTTCGCCGCCCTCGGCATTGGGATCGGCTCCCCGGCCGGCGAGCAACGCGGTTAGGAAGGGGTCTGTCCGTTCTGAGGAAGCGGCCCAGTGCAGCGGCGTGAAATTGGCGACGGGATCGCGGACATCGACTTGTGCGCCGGCCTCAATGAGGAGCCGGGCGGCCTCGCTATGGCCGGCCCAAGCTGCCTGGGAGAGGGCGGAGCCGACGACGGCGACATCGTCGATAGGTGCGCCATGTTCCAAGAACAGGCGAAGCAGCGCTTCATTTCCGCGGAAGGCGGCCCACATCAAGGGAGAGCGGCCTCCTCCGAAAATGAAGCCTCCCCCGTCCATGAGCGGCATGGCTCGCACGTTCGCACCGCGGTCGAGGAGGAGCCGGGCGGCTTCGAGATCCTCCGCCGCTGCGGCGGCCATGAGACTGGAGGCTCCAAAAATGTTGGAGGCGTTGACGGCGGCTCCGGCGTCGAGGAGCCGGCGCAGCGTGGGGGTTGAACCGTGTTTTCGCGCCGCCAGGATGAGGGCGGTGTTGCCGAGTTCGGAGCTAGGCTTGACATCGGCCCCGGCGTCCAGCAGCAAGCCGGCCTGAGCGGGCCGGGTCGCGGCCCGCATGAGGGCGGTGACCCCGGCGTGGTTAGCAGCGTTGGGATCGGCTCCGGCGTTGAGAAGAATCTGGACCATACCCGGTCCGGCGTAAAGGGCTGCGTCGATTAGGGGAGTATCCCCACTGGCGTCGCGGGCGTCGACGGCGGCTCCCGCGGCGAGGAGTTCCTTGACGGCGGCTGCGTCGTCTTCCCGGATCGCGCGGAAAAGCTCTTGGTTAGGCTCAGCCGCGACAAAGGGCGCGGCAGCCAGGACTCCAAAGAGAGCCGTCGCCAATCGAAGGAGGGGAATCCGCCGGCGGAGTCGAGGTGGAGAGATGAGAATAGGGGCGTGCATGACGGGCGGACGAAAAGGGAGGTGCAAACTGGGCGGCTATTGGCTTCGAGGGGAGAACTCTGGGGAGAGAAGCAGTGCTTGGCCGGAAGGACGTGACGCAACCATCGAAAAGACAAGTGCGCCTGGCGCAGCAGTGAGTGAATACGATAAAGAAAGCCAGGATGTCAATTGAGGTTTCGGTGCTGGTCGGACATAGTGCTGGCAAGTGAGGGTTGAGGACGAATTCAGTGATCTGCCAACCGATGCCATAGCCGTGATCGGGATGGCTGGGCGCTTTCCGGGAGCCGCCGATGCAGACGCGTTCTGGAGAAACATTCTCGATGGAGTGGAGTCGCTGACCCGGCTCGAGGAAGGCGATTATCCACGCTCCGGCCTGCCTCGCTCGGTTTGGGACGATCCGGCGCACCGGAAAACGGGATTCCTCCTGAACGAAATCGAGTGCTTCGACGCGGAGTTTTTTGGGATCAACCCCGGCGACGCGGCGCGGATGGATCCCCAGCACCGGCTGTTCTTAGAGTGCGCCTGGCAATGCCTGGAGCAAGCCGGTCTCGACCCTGGGAGAGACGGGTCGGGCGTAGGGGTTTTTGCCGGGGCTTATCGCAATACCTATGAACGGACCCGGCGCGGGGCAGAGTCTCCTCTCAAGGCGCAGCATGGCTGGTCGGACATGATCGGCTCCGATCCGGATTACCTGGCGACAAGAGTGGCCTACCATCTTGGTCTCCGTGGGCCCGCCGTGGCCGTGCAGTGCGCGTGCTCTTCCGGCTTGGCGGCCGTGCATTTGGCCGCTCAGGCTTTACGGGCGCGAGAGTGCGAGGCTGCGCTGGCTGGAGCAGTTAATCTGATGGTTCCGCCGGAAGCCGGATACCTCTACAAGGAGGGGGGCATTGGGTCGGAAGACGGGCATACTCGCTGCTTCGACGCTGCCGCGAGTGGAACGGTCTTTTCCTCGGCGGTGGCCGCGGTGTTGCTCAAGCCCGTGGCGCTGGCCCGGCGGGACGGAAACACGATTCATGCCATCCTGCGTGGTTCGGCGATCAACAACGACGGCGGTCCAAAGCAGGCCTTTACGGCTCCCGATCCCGACGGGCAGGAGGCGGTCTTGCGCGCGGCCTGGGATGCTGCGGGAATCGATGCCGGGACAGCGACCTATGTGGAGGCGCATGGCACAGCAACGCAAATGGGCGATCGAGCTGAATGGGAAGCCCTCCAGCGCGTCTATGGCGCGCTCCGGAACGGCGGGCCATGCTGCTGGGTAGGCGGTTGCAAGGCCAACGTGGGACACACCGGCGTGGTTTCGGGCTTGGCGGGGTTCATCAAAGTGGTTCAGATGCTGAAGAGCGGCAGGATTCCGCCGCAGATCCTGTTTGGGGAGCTCAATCCGGAATTGCGACGGGAAGGGAGCCGTTTGTGCATTGAGCCAGAGGGCCGGCCTTGGGCGAGGCCGGCGGGATTCCCGCGCCGGGCCGGTGTGACTTCGTTGGGGTTCGGCGGGACGAATGTGCATGCCGTTTTGGAGGAGGCCCCTTCGGATCTCCGGAAAAGCAAGCAAACTGGATCGCTGTTGTTGCCGCTCTCGGCCCGCACGGCGGAGGGGTTGCGCCGCCGCCGGGAAGATCTGGCGCTCTGGTTAGAGCGGCATCCGGAAACCCGGTTGAGCGACGTCGCCTTCACTCTGCGAAAGGGCCGGCATCCGTTTTTGCAGCGCAGTGGTCTGGTGGCGCACGATTTGGAATCGGCCTGTTCGCTCTTGCGCCGTCCGGAATCTGATGCTGCGGGGCCGGCGCAAGCAAACCTGCGCACGATTTGGTTGTTTCCGGGGCATGGCGCAGAGTATCCGCGCATGGGGGAAGGCCTTTACCGGCGCTTCCCAGTGTTTCGGGAAACCTTCGATGCATGCGCGGCGGCCTTTCTGCACTACGGCGGGGCCGATGTGAAAGAGCTGCTCTATTCGCCTCTGGCGACTGGCGCGGCTCCGCGGTCATTGAGGGAGACGGCCGAGATCCAGCCTGTGCTTTTGGCCTTGGAACTATCATTGGCGCGGCTCTGGGAGAGTTTCGGATTGCGCCCGGATGCGGTGTTAGGCTATAGCGTCGGGGAGTACGCTGCGGCGACGGCAGCGGGGGTGATGGATCTCGACACGGCGGTGCGGCTGGTTGCCGCGCGGGCGCAGGGCGGGCAAGGCGCCGCGGAAGGCGGCATGTTGGCGGCAGCATTGTCCGAGGCGGAGGCCCAGCGGCAGATGCCGCCGGGTCTATCCCTGGCGGCCGTGGCGGCAGTGGATCATGTGATCTTGGCGGGCAGTCCGGCGGCGGTGGAGGAGGGAGCCCGGAGGTTCGAGGCTGGGGGCGTCGCCAGCAAGCCGCTCCGCGTGACGCGGGCATTCCATTCTCCTCTCATGGAACCTATGTTGGCGGAGTTCCGGCAGGCGGTGGGGCAGGCGCAACTGAATAGGCCCACGCTGCCGGTCTTTTCCGGTCACCTTGGCCGATTGTGTGAGGGCGGGGAGCTCATTGATCCCGAGTATTGGGTTCGTGAACTGATTGATCCGATCCGCTTCGCGGACGCCGTGGCGGAGGCGGCATCGGAGCCGGACACTGTTTTTCTGGAGTGCGGTCCCGGCGGCGGCCTGAGCAATCTCGTGCGCCGGCATCCAGCGGCAGGCGCGAATGGCGCATCGACGTTGGTTAGTCTTCCGCGACCCGTGCAGGGGGAACGCCACGCTGAGGGCGAGGCAACGGCGCTCTTGCGGGCTTTGGGAGAGTTGTGGAGCCGGGGGGCGGTCCTGGAGTGGGAGCCGCTCGATTCCTTGACCGGCGCGCGGCGGATTTCCCTTCCTGGCTACCCCTTTGAAGGCAAGCGCTACTGGATTGACGCTCCGGTGCAATCGGCGGGCGAGCCTGAGGTTCACAGGGATCAGCGACTGGAGTTGCTGGAGTGGAACGTAGCATTGGAGGAAGCCGAAAGCGCCCTCGCGGAAGAGGAGCCGTCCCAAACCGGCTTGGTTAGGGGGCAGTTTGATGATCCCTTGCAGATTCGTCTGGCTGAGCTGTTGACGGAGACGCTCGGAGAAAGTCCGTCCGGACCCGAAGATAACTTTTTCGACTTGGGCGGCAATTCGCTCTTGGCCGTGCAGTTCGTCAGCCGGGTGCGGGATGCGTTGCGAATCGACACGCCGGTGAGTGCGTTTCTCCGCGATCCGACGGTGGCGGGGTTCGCGGCGGTGGTGCAAGCGGCAATGTGTGGAGACGGAGTTTCTTCTGCGACATTCGGTGAAGCGGCTCCGGCCGAGGCTCCTGCGGAGGCCCAGGGCGGAGACGGGTTCAGGAGGGCTGCTGTGAGGCGGTCGCCGGTGAGAGTGGGCTCCGTTGGGAAAGAATCCGATCCTGACAAAGGACTGGCTCCCGTGACTTTCAGCGTGTTTTTCTTCGAGGGCGAGGCCAGAGCAGATGCGTCTCAGGACCCCTACGCGTTGATTCTCGAAGCGGCGCAGTTCGCCGATGCGCAGGGATTTGAGGCCGTGTGGACGCCTGAAAGGCATTTCAACGCCTTTGGCGGGCTCTATCCGAATCCTGCCCTGATGGGGGCGGCCTTGGCGACAGTGACGCGGCGGATCCGAATCCGGGGAGGAAGCGTCATCGCGCCGCTGCATCATCCAGCGCGAATTGCAGAGGATTGGGCCATGCTGGACAATCTTTCGGGAGGGCGGATCGATCTTTGTTTCGCGGCAGGGTTTCATCCCAACGACTTTGTTTACGCGCCCCAACGTTACCAAGAGAGGGGCTTGGAGACCCTGCGAGTGCTCGAAGAGGTCCAAAGGCTGTGGCAGGGCGGAGCGATCGAGTGTATCGATGGATCGGGAAAGGCACTGGGCAAACCCGTCTACCCGCGGCCAGTCCAGGCGGAGTTGCCGTTTTGGCTTGCGGCGACCCGGCACAGCAACACCTTTGTGGAGGCGGGCCGGAGGGGAGGGAACATTTTGACGGCCCTTCTTCGGCTCTCCCGCAACGAACTCAAGGATCGCATTGAACTCTATCGAAAGGAACGTGCGGCGGGAGGTCATCGGCCGGAGACGGGCCGGGTGACCTTGATGATTCATGCATTTGCGGGCGAAACCGAGGATGCCGTGAGAGAGATCGTCACCGGCCCCATGGAGGCGTATGTCCGGTCGCATATGGAGTTTTTGGGGCCGCTAGGAAGTGAGGGAGGCCGGATGAGCGAAGCCGACGCTGGGGATCTGTTGCGGTTTACCGTGGATCGCTTTTCCCGGGACTGCGCTCTGTTTGGTTCCGTGGATCAGTGCGTCGCAAGGGCGGCGGCCTTGGCGGAGGCCGGAGTGGACGAGATTGCTTGCTTGCTGGACTTTGGGGTGTCTGCGGAGGAGGTCATGGCCAGCCTGCGCCGTCTTGTGGAAGTGCGTGATGGAGCCGTTCGGATGTTGAGGGAGGCCCGGGACTTGCGGGGACATGGTTGAGGGTATTGCTTTGGGAAACGAGGGAGGGTTGAGTGAGCGGCCTCAACGGGCGTCGCGGGACCGGACTTTTCCGCTGTCCTGGGCGCAGGAGGGCTTGTGGTTTCTGGAGCACCTGGAGCCGGGTTCGCCTGCCTACCTGATTCCGCTGGTGTTGCGAATCCGGGGCCCGCTCGACGCGGGAAGGCTGCGGCAAACCCTGACCCTGCTGGTGGAACGGCACGAGGCCCTCCGATTGCGGTTCGGTGAAACGCTGGGAATGGGATGGCAGCGGGTGAGCGACCCATTTGAACCGGATCTCCCGGTGGAGGAGATCCCAGGAGAAGACACGATCATGACGCCGCAGGAAGCTCTTCGGGCGGCGCTGCTCCAAGAGACGTCGAGGCCCCTTGATCTGCGTTCTGGGAGACTGTTGCGATCCCGGCTGATTCGAAGGGGCCGGGAGGAGCACTTCCTTTGCCTGACATTGCATCATATCGCGGCGGATGGGTGGTCCGCCGGAATTCTCTACAGCGATATCGCCAGGATTTACGGGTGGCTGGGCAAGACCGGAGAAAGGCTGCCGCCGGCGCCGCCGCTTCAGTTTGTCGATTACGTGCTTTGGCAGAAGGAGCAGCTCGAAGGGGGCCGGCTGGAACAGTTGCGACGCTTTTGGGCTGAGCACCTCCGTGGTGCGCCTCATCGCCTGGACTTCCGGACGGATTCGCCGCCCCCAGCGCGGTTTCGCTTCCGCGGAGGCCGGTTTGGGAAGCCGCTGTCCGCGGCCTTGAGCGCCGCCCTGCGGGAGTTGGCGCGCAGCGAACGGGCGAGCTTGTCCGTGCTGTTGGCTTCAGTCTTCGCGATCTTGCTGCATCAGGGCAGCGGGGCCACCGACCTGCTGAGCGGATTCACTTTCGCCAATCGCACCCGGCGAGAGTGGGAGCCGGTGGTGGGCTATTTCGCGAACATGGCGGTGCGGCGGGCAAATTTGGCGGGCGACCCCACATTCCGAGAGTTGTTGCTTCGACAGAAGGAAGAAGCCTGGACGACCATCGATTGGCTGGACATGCCCCTGGGCAAGCTCGTGATGCAGGAATGTCCGGAGCGGGACCTGAGCCGGCAACCGCTGTTTCAACACACCTTTTCCATGCAGAATATGAGGGCTCCGGCGGCTGCGGCGCCGGGTCTCGACATCCAAATAATCTTGGCCGACAACGGGACCAGCAAATTCGATATCTCGTTATCCGCTGTCGAGACGGAACGTCGGATGATTCTGGGCCTGCAGTATTCGACCGACTTGTTCCGGCCGGAAACGGCGCGTTCTCTCTTGGATCACTACGAGCGTCTGCTTTCTGCAGCCGTCGCTGGCCCGGACCTCAGGCTCTCGCGGCTGCCTGCGCTGGGATGGTGAAGAAGCGGAGGAGACGACAAGGGAACCGTTGGGGAGATGCAGATTAGGCATCTATCCAACTAGAACATATTCAAGGGTATATAATTGGTATTAAGTTTTTCATATCGGAATTGCTTCCCCGCTTTCCCTGAAGGCATTGGGTCCAGCCCGATGTGCATGCTAGCGGGCGAGTCCCATGCCCTCTCCCAGCAGCCGATTGCCTTGTTTTCACGATTGGTTTCGTAGGGACGACTCCCCGGAGTTTCAGGGGTTGACCGTGGGAGGTCTTCCGTGTTGGATCTCGGGCAGGTCCGTGATGAAGATGCACAAAACTCTCTGGTTTGTTTCCCTCCTGACGGCGAGGCTCGTCGTCACAACTCCGGCTCAAGTTGAGGTGGAGGCGGAACCGGGTGCGGTATCCGCCGAGGGCGGAGCGGTGCTCGACACGGCGGAGATTTACGGGGAGTTGGAGAAATACCAAACCTGGCCCTTAAGCGCGAGCGCAATCGACGGGGAAGATCTGGTGTTGGACCGGATCGAAACGGCGCGGGATCTTTCCACGAGGATTCCGAACTTCAGCATGACCGACTCCGGGCTGCGCGCTTTCGGGGATGTGATGACCATGCGCGGCTTGGCCAACACGGCGTTTTTCAGCAATCCAGCGGTGGTCTACTACGTTGACGACGTCCCGCTGGCCAACCCGGCGTCCTACACCAATGTGTTCTACGGATTGGACCGGGTGGAAGTGCTGCGCGGTCCGCAGGGGACCTTGTTTGGCAAGAATGCCTATGCCGGCGTCGTGAACATTTACACGATCGAACCGGACAACACCTGGCGGGGAGATCTCGGCGTTGCCGTGGGTGAATACGATCTTTACGAAGCCGATGGATGGACTGCGGGGCCGCTCGTGGCCGACCGGCTGTATCTGCGATTAGGAGGAGCCTACGAGGAACGGGATGGGTATCTGCACAATCTGACCTTGGGCGGCAATCCCGATCATCAGCAACACACCGGCGCCATGGGATCGCTGATCTGGACGCCCGCTGACGAGTGGCGTTTCACGCTTTCAGGAACGTGGGACGACTTCGACGACGGCGATCCGCGTCTGGTTCCGCTGAGCGGGCCCATCGATGAGCTGCGCTCGAACGTGGCGGGAGAGGCGAAGCAAGAGAGCAACAGTCAGGCCTTCAAAGTGGAGTACGAAGGCGACAGCTTCCGGGTGCTGTCAGTGACTTCACGATATGATTGGGAGATTGATCCTTATAGGTTCGATCTGGATCTCTCAGCGTTTCCGGCGGCGACTTCTGAGATCGTGCAGATGCAGGAGCAGTGGAGCCAGGAGATCCGGGTGGAGTCGGTCGGTGCGGGAAGAGACTGGGATTGGCTAGCGGGCGTCTTTATCTCCGGTCTGGACATCGACGGAAGCACCGAGCGAGGTTTCACGGTTCCTTTTCCGGTGACGACGACGACGGACTACGAGATTGAGGAACAAAGTTATGCGTTGTTTACGCAGCTCAGCTTCCATGGGCATCAGCCTTGGGGGCTGCATGTGGGGCTTCGGGCCGATTACTTGGAGAAAGAGATGCGGAGGGACGCTTCCGGTTTCGCAGGGCCGGTTCCCCGCATCGATCTCGACGAGGATTACTCGTTCCTCAGTCCGCGGGTTGGCGTTGACCGGGACTGGGGAGACCACAGTTTGGTCTACCTGAACACGGGGTTGGCTTTCAAGCCGGGCGGGTTTAGCGCGTTTGTGGACGACCCGGGGCTCGCCGAGTTCGACAACGAGGAGGCCTGGACAACGGAAGTGGGGATCAAGACGCGGTGTTGGGAGGACCGGGTACGTTCCAACGTGGCGCTGTTTTACAACCGGATCCGGGATTACCAGGTGGAACGTAGTTTATTCGGGACCGATTATGCGGTCATCAACGCTGATCGCGCCACGAGTTACGGACTGGAGTGGGAGCTGTCGGTGGAGGTGTGTGAGGGGTTCACCCTGCTGGGAAGCATCGGGCTGGTGCAGGCGGAGCTGGATGATTTTGAGGACCCCCTGACCGGTGAGGATCTTTCCGGCAACCACCCGCCGTTTGTGCCGGAATTGGACGCCTCCTTTGGCGCGCACTACCGGCATTCCTGCGGATTTTTCGCCAGACTGGAAGTGCTCTATCAGGGACGCACTTTTTATTCGGACGGCAACGCCGGCCGTTTCCGGGAGAAGGGCTTTAGCGTGGTCAACGGAGCCTTGGGGTGGGAGAACGAAAACTTTCAAGTGGCCGTTTACGGTCAGAATGTTTTTGACGAGGAGTATTACCTCAACATGTCTCCGGACATTGATGCGGGAGCGCCGGGCGAGCCGCAGCGTTTTGGGGCCATGATGCGCTTGCGGTTTTAGAGGCGGAGGATCCAAAGGGTCACGGTGACGGTGACCATGCTGCAGAGAGTGGAATAGAAAACCATGGTCGAGGCGAGGGAAACGTCTGCTTCGAATTCGTGAGCGAGCAGGGCGACGTTCACTGCGGTGGGCGCGCCGGCTCCCAGAATGAGAATCGGAGCGATCTCCGGGGGGAAACGGAAGAGCAGGACGAGCAAGGCGGCCACGAGGGGACCTCCGGCGAGCCTTTGCAAGAGGGCCCAAGTGAGGGTTCCACGGAGTGGGGCGGGACGGTATTGCGCCAGTTGGACTCCGAGAGTGATCAAGGCCACGGCGATGAGGCCGCCTTTGAGGTGCTGAAGCGGCTCCCAGAGGGCGGGGACATCCTGAACTTTGTAAGGGAGTTGGCGGAGAATGAGAGCGGCGAGGATGGCGTAGATCGAGGGCTGCCGGGCGATCACGGACCAAATCCGCGAGGCGCCGGCTTGGGCAGCGGGGTGTCCGCCTCCTGCGACCAAGACGGCGCCGAGTGAGAATGTGGCGATATTCATGGTCATGACGACGAAGACTTGGACGGAGGGACCGGACGCGGGAAAGGCCAGGGCCATAAGGGGCAGACCGAAGTTCCCGCAGTTGTAGAACATGGTGGTGAGTTGCAGGGCGCGGCGTCCGGCGGAGGAGAGGCCGAACAGGGCGGCAAAAGCCCAACTCAAAACGGCCATCGAGGCAATGACGCAGAGGGTGAAAGCGATGATCTGGAGCGGGAGCCAGCCGGCCTGGGGCGATTCCAGAACCGCAACAAAGATAAATGCCGGGACGAAACAGTAGATGTTCAGCTTGACCAGCGTGCGAAGCTGGAGGGAGAAGACCCGGTCCAGCATCCATCCCAGTCCAGCCAAGACGAAAACCGGCAGGCAGATCTCAGTGAAAAGCCGGAGGACGCCGGGGTCAGAGGAAGGCATGATCCGGGAAAAGAAAAGCAGGTGACTCAGGGCCGATAGACCGTAGGGTAGCTTGGATGTATTCGGACGACGATATTCAGTACGCCTTGGAGACAACGGAAATTCTCCTCGAGCCCGATCGGCGGATCGATACGTTTGGATCGACCTGTTTTCACTTTCATCTGATCAGCCAATTGATGGACAGCGTGAGCCGGGTGCGGATTCGCAGCGGGAAGATCGAGGCGGACAGGCCGCGGATCATTACTCCGCAGGCCATGGGCGGGGTGCAATTCGACGGGTGGGGGGAGCAGGCTGAGGATTTCCTGACCTGGTTGCGTCGTCAGGGCGGGAATCTGGCCGTGTTGCGCTATGGTTTCAGCTTCCGGAAAAGCGAGGTCCGGGAAGAACTCGTGCACGAGCAGCTCGATGGGGTCCGGGCGCGGCTGCTGGAAGACGTGCGAGTGGCCAACAACCCTCTGGATGCGGTGCTGGAGGGGGTGGACGACGCCTGGGAGATATGCCTGCTGCGCTTCACGATGGACATGATTCAGAAATCTCACGGCATTAACGTGTTTGACTTCAAGCGTCGCGGTCTTTTGTGATAGGCGCAGGTTTTTTTGGGGCGATTTATGGCGGGCTTGCGAGTCAGCGTCTTTTCTCCGGTGCTCGCGTTGGCGATAGTGGCCTGCGCGGGAGCGAGCGCCTGGTACATCAGCCGGGCCTACCGGAGTGGGCCGCAGGAAATTGTGGAAGTGGAAACTCCTGGTTTGCCGGAACCGTTGGCGGACATTTTGTCCGCTGCCGCCGCGTATATCCGCGACAACCGGCTGGTGGCCGCGCGCGATCTCTTGGTCCATGCCGCCGAATCCTTCCCTGACGATCCTGCACGGGCGGAGATCCGGCTCCTGTTGGGGCGGGTGAACGTGGACCTGCTCTTCACCGACGATGCGATCGAGGGCAAGACCATATACCGGGCAGAGGAGCCTGGCAGTTTGGCCGAGCTGGCGGAGCGTTTGGGAACTTCGACAGAGTATCTGTTGCTGGCCAACGGCAAGTCGGTGCAGGCGGTGGAGGCGGACGAGGAGCTGCAAGTTTATTCCATGGAGTTCAGCGTGACGGTCTCCCCTGAGGAGAAGGAGGTCGTTGTGGAACGGAACGGGGAGTTTTTCGCCTCCTATCCCTTGCTCGGGATGAAGTTGCCCCGGGGCGTTTCCCTTCCTTTTCCTTCGGAGGTGCGCAGCAAGTTCGAGATGGCCGGGGGCCGCCGGGTCAATCCGGGCGATCCGAATTCCGGAAAGGGCGTCCGGTATATCGAGATGAGCCATTACGGAGTGGTGCTTCGTCCGCCCCCAATGGAGGGGGAGGATGCGACCGGCTTTTTCTTGGAGCCGGGCGATCTGGATGAACTCAGCATTCTCCTGGGGAAGAACGGAAAAGTTCGGTTTGGCAACCCGGTGGGCGCAGATTCATGAAGCGCGGGGTTCTGGATTTCGAAAAGCCGATTTACGAGCTGGAAGCGCAACTGGAGCAGTTGCAGCGCAGGTCGGAAAGCGGTCAGGCCGATCTTCAGGACGAGATCCAACGGATTCAGGAGGAAATTCGCGCGACTCGGCGCCGGATTTATGCAGAGCTTACGAGTTGGCAACGCGTCCAGATTGCCCGGCACGTGGATCGCCCGTTCATGCTCGATTATCTGAAGCATTGTTTTGAGGATTTTGTGGAGTTGCATGGGGACCGGCATATCGGCGACGACAACGCCATGCCGGGAGGGTTTGCCACGATCGGGGGACGGCGTTGCGTCGTCGTGGGACACCAGAAAGGACGCGACACCAAAGAAAACCTCATGCGCAACTTCGGCAGCGCCCATCCGGAGGGGTACCGCAAGAGTTTGCGGATGATGCGCTTGGCGGAAAAGTTTGGATTGCCGGTTGTGGCGCTCATCGATACGCCGGGGGCTTTTCCCGGGGTCGGGGCGGAAGAGCGCAATATCGCCGAGGCCATCGCTTTCAATTTGCGGGAGATGATGCTTTTGCGCACGCCCATCGTGGCGGTGATTCTGGGAGAGGGCGGGTCCGGAGGAGCGCTGGGGATCGGAGTGGGCGACCGCATCCTCATGCTCGAGAATTCCTACTACTCGGTGATCAGCCCGGAGGGCTGCGCGGCAATTTTATGGAAGCACCGTAAACACGCTCCGGAAGCCGCCGATGCCTTGCGCCTCACCGCAGCCAACCTCAAAGAACTCGGAGTCATCGATGAGGTTGTGCCCGAGCCTGAAGGCGGAGCGCATCTCGATCACGCGGCGGCAGCGAAACTGCTCCGGCGAGTTTTGCTGCGAACCCTCGAGGAACTGGCTCAAACGCCCTTGGAACGTATCGTAGAGGCGCGCTACCGGAAGTTCCGGGGATTCGGAAGTTTCCGGGAGGAGGGTCCGTGAGCATGTCTTCTGTGACCGTCCTCTGCCCGGCCTGCGGCGAAGTGTTCAGTGTCCTGGCTCCGCCGGAAGAGGAAACCCCGGCTGATGTCGATTACGACTGCGAGATCTGTTGCCGGCCGATGCGGATCCTCTTCACCTGGGGGGAGGAAGGACCAGAGGCGGAAGTGGAGCCGGCCTAGACCCATTGAGTGCCCGCTCCACATAGTTTCAGAACTCCTGATCTAGAGGAATTTGGATGAGCTGGAAGGGTATGTGGCGCGGGCACTCCTGCCCGCGAACTCTTCAGGTTCCATCGGCGGACAGGAGTGTCCGCCCCACAAGTAGGGCGTCATCTGCCGAGAGGCGGTCTCGCTGCGGCTCAGCGATTTTCGGG
>JBGTBW010000265.1:0-30288 GCA_041749135.1 Verrucomicrobiales bacterium | reverse complement strand
ACTCGGCGGACAAGAGTGTCCGCCCCACAAATCGCCCCACAAATAGAGTGTCATTCACGGAGTGGCGGTCTCGCTTTGGCTCACTCTTATTCCCCTGTATCCATTATCTTCCTCGATAGATCAGGAGTTCTGAAGCTTCCGCACGACGGCGCTCCGCGCCTTGGGAGAGAGCGGCGATGCTCGCCGCAGTCCAAGGGCCTCCGGCGATCCTTGGCGAGGGCTGAAGGTGTAGCGGAAGCCGCACAGGCTTCCGAAGGGCTTGAGCAAGCGCCGGACAGCTCGATGAGCCCAGCCCAAAGACTCAGCGAGGCGACAGGGTGAGCCTAGCTTCGCATGGGTTAAACCCTCGCAGCCCCAGCGTTTATCCGGCGGCTTTCGCCAGCGCAGCGCTATGCGTTTGAATCTTCCGCACCGCTTCGACGACGTGATCCATGTCCGGGCGCTCGGCCAGGAGCAGGTTTTGCGTCATGGCGACGGTCGTCGCGCACACTTCGCGGTTGCCTTTCAACTCGTGGAAGCTCTCGCGATACGCCTTGAGCCGCTGGGCGCTGAAGAGCCGCTGGAATCCGCGCGAAGCAATCGCCTCGTCGAGCAGGCCGTCGAAATACTGTTCGCGATAGCCACCCGAGCAGGGAATGCCTTCGGCGTTGAGCGCCTTCAAAAACTGATCGCGGGTCAGCCCGTTGAAATGCCGAGCGTCGTAGCGGATGGGATAAAGATGCCAGACGGCCCGGCTGTTCTCCGGCAACCGCGCCGGGAGGATACCGGGAATCTGGCCGAGCTGGGCGCTGAGATAATCGGCGTTCTCACGGCGGCGCGCCGTTTCCTCGATCAGCTTGTCGAACTGCTGCATCAGGATGACGGCCTGGAACTGCTGCATCCGGTAGTTGCTGCCGCGGGTGAAGAACTGCTGCGCGCCCTTGTTGCCGCCGAAAGCCAGCCCGACGTTATGATAGGACTGGCATCGATCCAACAGATCATCCCGGTTGCCGGTGACGGCGCCGCCTTCGCCTGCGGGAATGTGCTTGGAGTTCTGGAAACTGAAACACGCCAGGTCGCCGAGCGCGCCACATTTGCGACCCTTGTACTCCGCCAGCCAGGCCTGGCAGGCATCTTCGATCACGGCGAACTGGTGCTTGCGCGCCAGCGCGTTGATCGGGTCCATGTCGCACGGCATGCCGTAGATGTGCACCGGTAGGATGGCGCGCGTCCGCACGGTGATTCGGCTTTCAATCGACGCCGGATCCAGGGTGAGCGTGGCCGGGTCCGTGTCGGCGAAGACCGGTAGGGCCTTGTGCATCAGGATCGCGTTGTAGGTGGCGATGAACGTGTAGGGTGAGACGATGACTTCGTCGCCGGCGTCCACGTCCATGACATGCAGGCTGACCAACAGGGCGGTCGTGCCGCTCGCGGTGGCGAGGCAACGCTTGGCGTCGAGCAGTTTCGCGTAAGCTGCCTCGAACTCCGCGACATGGCCGCCGGCGCCGCGGTACCATCTGCCGCTTCGCAGGACTTCCACGACTGCAGGTTCCCATGATTCCCGCCAGATGGGCCAGCCGGGCCAGCCTCCGGAATGCACCGGTGCACCGCCCAGGAGGGCTGGTTTGGCGGCTTCGGCCGCAAAAACCATGGGCGCACCGTGTGAGGCGAGCCACGTTACGGCGACCGATCCGGCCGCCGCATCCCGGATGAATTCACGCCGGTTGCTGAGCTTTTTCATAGGCTTGTCCGAGTGATACCAGGTTTCAACCCCGGCGGCAATCCTTGTCATGCTGCCTTGGACGATCGTTCAGGGCTGTTTGATCGGATTTGAGGACAAGCATCAGGCTGTGCCCGTTCTCGGAGAGGATACAAGGAGATGGAGGAAAGAAGGTGAGCCGGAGGCTCTTGGACTGCGGCGAGCATCGCCGCTCTCTTGCGGCGCGGAGCGCCGTCGTGAGGGCAGGCGCTTTCACCCGGGTTAGGCTCTGAATCCGGGCGCGAAAGCGGCGAAGAATCGCCGCAGTCCAAGTAGCTGCATTCGCAAGAATGCAGACTGCCCGCCAGGCCTTCGGAACTCTCACGAGTTCCGCTACACCAGTGACCCTCAAGGTCTCATTCCTTTCCCGTTCCCTGATTGGCAGCTCATCCAAATTCCTCGAGATCAGGAGTCTGATCCTGGATCTTGCATCGGCAGGGGGGCGGCGCCACCGCAGATACAGCGTGAGAAAAGCGGGGTAGCAGCCCGAACCCAGGACGATCGCTTCAGGACGGGAATTGTTCAGCAGGATTCCTGCAAGACGAGCGTGAAGGCAAGGTTCCGCCCGTAGCGGTAGGTGCGAAATCCGCGTTCGTCGAGGGTTAGGATACGATTTGTCCCCAGTTCCTCCGCCAGCAGGACGAGGGTCGCGTCGGCGAAATCCATCGGCGTGTCCGCATAACGTTCCATGAGAGCCGATGCCGCGCGAAGCTGCCGGGGTAGAAAACTTTCGCGGATCTCGATCCTCGGATTTGCAATAAGCTCGAACAACCGGGGAATGCCGTCCCGTAGATCCTGCAGGAAGAACGTCGCCTCGGTTACGACCGCCCCCGTGGTTACCAGGCGGCCCTGAAGCCGATTGAATCGCGGCAAGACCCACTCGTGAAGCGGATCCTTTCGGTCGAGGAGCGCCACGACGGGCCCGGTGTCCAGCAGGGAGGGCCTCACTTCCTCCAGTTGTGCTCACGAATTAGAGCCTTCAGCGGATGTGGTTCGCCAGTTGTTTGCGAAGAATCCAGGCATCCCGCCAGATGTCCGATCCGCTCGCCGAAAGGCCGGGAGTCGAGATCTCTTTGGAGAAGGTCGCGGATGTATTCGGACTCGGTCTTCTTGAGAGCTTTGGCCGATTGCTTCAGGGCCTCCCGCTGAGCTTTCGGCAACCGGATGGTCAACGTGGACGACTTCACTACAGTGAAAATACACTCTGTCGTGCATAGCGCAAGACACAAAGCTCTCCTCTCGTGGGATGTAGTCGAGAACCGGGAATCTGTCTTTCGCGACGCCCTGGAGCTTCAGGTGGAATTTTGGCTTTCCTCCTGGGGCGCCAGCATCCTCGCCGCCGCACTCGCCAGCGGGGCCGAAGAACTCTGGTCGGAGGATTTCCAAAGCGGCCGCGCGTATCGCGGTGTCCTCGTCGTGAATCCGTTTCAGGGGGTGGCCGAGTAACCTGTTATCCTCCGGGGAGGCGGGATGGCGCCAGGAGGACCCGGACCGCTGGATAATCCGCATCGCGGGGGTTAAGCGGGCGCTGCAATCCGGGATCGAGGCGCTCCCAAACTGGACCCCCTTCACCCCGATCCGTGAGCACCGTCTCCGAGGAGCACAAAACTTTCGCCCGACTGCCCGGGAAGTTTCGTTGAGGGATCCACTACGCCGTTTGATAGGGTGAACCTCGCCGGCTTCGCCAGGTGTGTAGAACTCCCCGCCGCTCGTCCCGCTGCCCTCGGCAAACCCGATCTACACTGTTAACTCCGGCGTCGCCATCATAACGCGGATCCTAGCACGTGATCGGCTACACTGGAACCAAGTTCACCTTCGATCAGGCTCCTAAGCCGATGCTGATCGTTGGGGTTTAGCGCGCCATAGATTTTCCGGTAGACTGAAACAGTGCTTGGTTGCAACAATCCGGTCGCCGTAGCAGAGCCGATTATGTATTCCAACGTGGATCTGTAGCTCAGGCTATTATCAAAGAAATCTTGCTCCTCCGCGAGAAACTGAAGTGAACCAAAAAGGTCCGTTTCAGCCCACGTAGTCAATACATTCATTCTCGAGGCATCAGCTACTACGGGATCTTGGATACTCCTAGCCCATTCAATAGCCGCCTTTGGGTCGGACCTTGTCTTTTCTATTGCATAACTTTCGTAGGCAAAGCCTCGAACATTGTGCGAACTAACAGAGGATGCATACTCGATCGCTTGCTCAGGGTCACGCCTGAGCGCCTCGGCCAAAATGCGCTTGCTCAATTCTGACGTATAGCGTATTCCGTAATCATCGTTGGCAGTGATTTCATTAAGTGCGTCGATTGGGTTCTCGCCTGCCGCTCTCAATGTATTCAGCAAGGCATCTTGCGGTCCAAGATTCAGCTCAACGCCGAGCCTGGAGATTGCTTCTTGATCCGATAGTGAAATCCTGGCGGCCTGCATTGGTGTAAGACTTGAAAGGAGAGCATGCAGCACCTGTTTCTTCTCACTTCCGGTAGTGTCGAGTGAAAGTATGTTTCTGATGAATTCGCCTGGACCTCGATTGATCCAGTGCTCCCATATTGCCGGCCGCTTTAGGAGTTGCGCGCGCTCGTCCTTGGTTCGCGAAGCCCAAAAGCTGCTCCACCGCAGCTCTCTCTCGTGCAGTGGCGCATTCTGAATGATCTCTTCGAGAATCGAAATATCCCTCAGACCCAATGCGTCATATTGTTGCAATGCCATTGCGGGATCACGTTTAGTTGCTTCCCTCAAGGCGATCCGGCATAGACTTGCAGTCACCCAGTCCGTGATTGTAATGTTGCTATTTATGAGGTAATCTGGCTCCTTGGCAAGAATCAGTTTGACGGCTGTATCTAAGTGCGCCGCGAAAGCGCGAGTCAACAAGCCGTCCTGGAATAGCGCTAAGACTCGATGGGGATCTTCCGTAACGAGGGATGTCAATATGGCGTCGATTTCGTTTTGAGCAGCCTCGGCGCCGGCTCGACTGGCAAGAAGCCTCTCGAGCGTGATTGCCAAGATGTCGGCCCGTTGCAATTCAGGCGCGTCAAATAAAGAATTGTTGGCCACAAGGAGCCCGCCGATTGAGGAAGCCGGTTTTTGGCGAGATTGCTCGAAGAGGGCATTATAAGTCATCCCCATCGCTACGCCCAATGCAAAAAGCGATGCAACAATCATCAGTTTGGTGCGACACTTGGTCTTCATGAGCAATTTACCTCCAGCGCAGGATGAACTTGTTACTCTTCATTAGTGTGAATGTAGCTTCATAAGCGTGGGCTCGGCGGCGCGAGAGCGGCTGAATGTCAAGCAGTTGCCGCACGAGTGGGGCACGGAACACTAGGATTGATGCCCTCGTTGACGGCGGCAATCGACCATTCTCGTGGGTTCGACTTGTTATTTTGGGAACACACCTTAGAATCAAAGCATCCATAAACCCTAACAAAGTTATGGAAAGCTCAGTGACTGACGGCAGCGCGGTTATCGATTTGATGGGGCAAGAATAACGGTCTGTTCCTCGGAGTTGAAACCTAACGATGCAAGGAGTGATTGCAATTCAACTCTTGGCGTCGAAAGGAAATAACTAGAAATCTCTTCTAGAGTAGCCAGGCGCTGCTGGCGATTCGAGATGATGCTGGTCCATTGGATGGCGCGCTCGGGATCGTCCGGAATGGATTTCACTAGATCGGCTATCAAGGCGTCTCTGGAGTCTCCCTCGGGAAAGCGCGATATTGCTTCTGAAGCAAGAGAGGGATTGACATCGAGGTTCCGTCCCGCTATCAGCCCCAACCCAATCTGACTCAATTCAGAATTGGAGATTTCGAAAATCCAAGTCCATGCATTATTGTCATGGACGATTTCGGAGCCCATTACTTGGGCCGCTAAGAACTGATCGACTGCACCTCGATCGGCTAAGGATAAAAAGGTATTCAATTGCTCTCCCGTCAGTGGTCTTCCCATACGAGTAGTGATGGCGGTGAGCTCCGCAATGAGGGAGTCATTTACCTTGCTTGGCGCAACTGATCCAATGAATTCCAGAGATGAATTCAAATCCAGCGTTGCAAGCACTTTTGTGAAATTGACAGCCGCGTCCTGCTGAAGGCTCTCAGGCAAAAGGTCCCGGTATAATTCTGTAGCTTGAGCGACGTCGTGGTTGGCTACGTCGCTTACGATTGCCAACTGATAAAGGGACTTGAGGTGGGGATTGCGAATCGTATCAGCGAAAGCTAGGGCGTCGTCCGTCGTTTTGAAACCCGTAGATAGTCCGTGCAGTAAGTAATCGGCAGTCTCCATTGATGGACTGAAGGAAGCGCCCTTGTCCGCGGCAGCGACAAACGCCTCAATGCCGCCATCGACGGAGAGAAAAGGAAGTATCGTTTCGGCTAGACGAGCGGCGTTGGTGTCCGCCATCATCCATTTTGCAGCGTGTTTCGGGTCCTCCTCAACAAAATGTTTGAAAGCAGATCGGAGATCCGCATCAGTGCAATGGTCGAATACTCGGGTAGCGAATAGGGCTCCAATGGCATGCGGATTTTCAGCAAGTACGGCTGCCACAAGCGATGGTGATATCGCCCCCTTTTGACGGTCGGAGAGACTCGCCCAGGCGCGGATTGCACTCCGTGCGTCCGACGTTGCCCATTCTCGGAGAACGCAATCAAGGAATGACGAGTCGCCAAGCGCTTCCGACTGCCGTAATGCAAAATAGAATGCTCGCCTTGGATTCCATTGCGCTAGTTCTTCGAGCGTGCCTAACGCATCAATTGCGCTTTTGTCGCGAATAGGGGAGTCAAGGGAATTGGAAAGTGCATTGGGGGCCGCCGGGGGTCCAGTTTGACCAACCCATCGTGGTACGCTATTCTTTTGGTTTGGTTTTTTGGACGGATTGGAAGCAACCGAGAGGAAGCAGCCGCAGGAAAACCCCGCTGCGGCAGAAAGGACAGCGCTTAGGGCAAAAACAGTAAGACGCATGTAATACAGAGCGCCATCAAAGCGTGGTTTTGCGCTAAGTTTTTAGGTTCCGCATCACCGGTCAACGGCGGTTGCGCCGATGGAGGGCTTTTTCCAGGGCGCGTTCTTCGCCCTCGAACTCTCGGAGGCGATCCTCACTATAGATCTCGACGGGTAGGGTGACTGCGGGCCGGAGGAGGATGCCTTCGGAAGTGGTTTCGGCGATAAGTTGATCTTGGGGCTGAATGCCGGCTTCGCGACGCAGTTTGGCGGGCAAAGACACGACGCCTCGTGAACTGACTGTGACTGTGGCTTTCATGCTTTACAGAAAAGCCGAAAAACCGATTCTCGGCAAATGGGGATTCGTGCCGAGACTCTTCCCCTGGCTCGCCAACTTCGCCTCCCGCCGCCGGATCTTTCGCGCCTCCGCTCCGCCAGCTCGTGAAGGCTTTTTGCCCGGAAAATCTCGCAGGCTACCTATGGAGATCGCGCCAAGGGGTAACACTTGATGTCGCAAGTGCGGTGCGACGATGCGCTTTGGCGCCTTCATCGAGCGACACCAGACGGACGTGATCGAGAAGATCCTTCGTCGGCGTTCCGAGCATTGGTTGCATGATGGAAGCAGAATGCTATCTTTTCTTCAACATGCCGGCACTCGTCATTAAGTCTTTCCCGGAAGATCTGCACGCCAGGCTGCGGCAGATCGCCGCAGCCCATCGTCGTTCGGTTACCCAGGAGACCATCCACCTGCTTGAAGCGGCCATTGCCGCAGAGGAAACCGCTACCGCCGCTGCCAGCAGCAGCCAGTCGAAATGGGCCAACCGGAAACTCCTGCCGGAGTATGAAGCGATGCTCAAAACCGGCGCTTTCAGCGGCGGCGTCGACTCCACCATCGCCCTGTCAGAAGACCGCGATGCTCGATGAATCCCGTCTATTACGATGCCAGTTACCTGCTGAAGCTCCAGATCGTGGAATCGGGAACCATCGAAGTCCGGGGTCACGCGTCCACCGTCCGCGAAATTCATTCGGCGCATCACGGAAGGGCGGAATTCGCGTCCGCCGCCTTCCGCAAGGTCAGGGAAGGGGTCGCCGCGCCTGCTGATTTCCAGCGACTCATGACCCAGTTTCATGCGGATTGCTTGTCCGGGACCATCCTTCTGCTACCCCTCACCGACACCATCCTCGACCGCGTCGACAGCATCTTCGCCACCGCCCCGGTCACCGTCTATCTCCGCGCCGCCGACGCCCTCCACCTGCCACCGCCGCCGAACACGGATTCGCCGAGATTTACTCCAACGACACCCACCTCCTCGCCGCCGCCCCGCTCTTCGGCCTGCGCGGGGTGAATGTGATCCCGTAGGCAAATCCCGGCCGACAGCCGGCGTTCCCTTCAGGGACCGGCCGGTTCAAGAACTCGTCGAGGGCTTTTGCTGCGATGCGCATCGATGTCGATCCCGATCTCTCGCATGGCCTCCATGGCAAGCGGATGCACATACCCGGCAGGATGGGATCCCGCGCTTTGGACGTCCAGAATATCGCCGGCCAAGGCGCGGAGAATGCCCTCACCCATGTGGCTGCGGCAAGAGTTGCCGGTGCAGAGGATGAGGGCGGTGGGTTTTATCAACAAGCCTGAAGATAACAGGTGAGCTGTTGGCAAGAGACCGCGGGGCGCGACAAGCGTTCGGCGTTGAAAGATGCAAGGTGCAGAAAGGCGCTTATCCTAGGCCATCAATAGTCGCTGTTGTTTAGTCGTTACCATCCGACTTGCTGGACATAAATCGGATCGCGGCCCTGTAGCCAGATTCTTCCCACACCGTGAAAAACTCTTCGAGTATCAGGTCCGATCCGTGAGCGAGCGCCTCAAGCGCCGCCGAGTGCGTTGCGACCAGGTCTTTCGTCGCAGTTTTGATCTCGTCCAATCTATCCGCGATTGTCACATCTTCGTTGCCATAGTAGGTATCTGGGGGCAAATCGCGCAGTCCCTTGTGCTCTGCATTGTTCAAAGTTAATTCAAACCAATAGGAGTTACACTTTGCGTCGGCAAACTCCGCGTCCAAGGTGTCTCTCAACATTTGGCTCAAATGAATCTGAGTAGTGGCATTCATCAGGGCGTCTGCGGACGTCATCTGAGAAAACTGCTGACCTAGCGTCCAGACAGCCGCGCCCGGTCGATGTGCAATCGGTGCGGAGTAGATGGAACTGTGAGCCAGGACGCTTTCGGGTGGTAATGATAACGAACGATAGAACTCGTAGATCGGACCTTCTCGTTCGGCGACATAGAAACGAAATTCATTCTTCTCCAGCGCGGATTCGATAAGGCTGGCAATGCTCGTTTCGTTGCCTCCGCCGCCCAACAGCACATAGGCCTCCAATAGATAGCCTAAAGCATTATGGGGATCCAAATTCTGGAGACTCTGCGCCGCTTTGAGTCTGTGCTGGCCGTCAGGTGGGGCTTCCAAGGCTACTACTAACGCAGCGGTTACGCTGGAATCAACAAGCTCAATCAGACGATTCATGAACAGTTCGTCAGCCACAATATAGTAACAAGCTGCGACACGATCCGCATCCCAGCCAAAGTGATCAAGGTATTTGACGAGATCTTCCTTTGAGACTTTGCGCTCTTGTGACAAATCGAGGAGAAAGACTGATGCAGCGCGCTGTAATGAGCTGCGGGGCTTCAATCGCGCGTCGTCGAGCAACGAAGGCGGTGAGGAGGAGACAGTCCGAGACGCACCCGGCGCTGCAGATCTGCCCGCTTGGATCTTTTCCTTGATCCATGGTTGGCCCCAGAATAATGCTAGAATTACGGTAAGAACCAATGCTGCGACTCCCACATAACACACAGGTCTATGCATCCGTCGGTAGAACGATAAATTTGAAGCGATCACCGCGGTCCAGTCTCGAAGACCGGACATACGCGCAAATGTCCTCCAAATTTGTTAGCGCATTTCATTCGGTCTTCGAAAAGCTCCTCGTCATTACAGTCTGCAAGGCAAACCCATTGAAGACCCTGTTATCCTTGTAAATAGGCTTGATAGCAATTGCCGAATTCCTTCCAACAGGTGCTAGTCGTGTCAGCGTTCACCAAACCCACGAGGAGAGCTGAGTTAGCCGCCACGACAGCTCCGAAGACGGTCTTCTTGGCAAATTCGCGGCGGGTAACCATGGTGGAGGCGTGGGTGTCTTTCATCAATAGTCAAGGTTCAAGTTCAACGCAAGGCTTGCATTTTTTCTTTTTTTTCATGGCAAGACTTTTCTATGACTTTTTTCAGATCTCCCAATGGCGGCGAGCTCTCGCTCGTATTTGTGGGCGGGTTCTTGGGCTCCGGAAGGACATCGCTCACCCGAATCGCGCAGCAGGCGTTTCAGGCCGGCCGGCGTCCTGCGTTGATAGTCAACGATCAAGCAAGCGATCTGGTCAACCGGGCCACGGCCCAGTCGACCGGCTCGCACGCTGTGGCAGAGGTGGGGGGAGGCTGTAACAGCGAGAGCGCATCGTGATTGAGTCATGAGTTGGACGGACATTTTCCCGGTGCTCGACGAGGATCTTGTCGAGGAGTTCATGGCGGAAGCGCCGGAGAGGGAGCGCGAGCAGTCCCTGGATCACGTGGCGGTTGCCGAGAGAATCAATTCCCAGCCAGAGAAGATGGAGGTGGCGGCGTTCTTGGAGGTGGCGGCGTTCGCGCTCTTCTGGAAGCATGACCACCCGGCGGACCCGGATAGCGGGGATCTGACGCGGGAAATGCTTATGAACGCCCCAAAGCTCGGGCTGGTGCGGCGCTCGGATCCGTGGAGGGTGTCTGCCTGCGACCCTGGCGACATTGGAGGGGTGATGGCTGCTTGCTGCGACAGCGGCTAACCTTCCGTATTGAGGCAACGGCCGGCCGGTCTCCTGGTTCAGGCGCGAAGGCCCCGGCGGGACGGCTGAGACGAAGTCCTTTTCGGATTCTTAGGGAACCTCCGGTTCCGTCTCGGGCAGTGCGCAAAGGTAGGGCGCCCACGCCGTCACATCCACCATATGGTCATAACGATTCTCATAGGTTCCCATGATTCCCCTTGAGGTAAGCTCACCGGTCCTTGTGATTGTATCTCCCTCGTGAGTTTTCACCCGGAATTCAGCGGAATAACCGGTGGGACTGCTTGGATCGGGAATCACTTGAATCTCGACGGAATCATCCATGGGTTGAAAGTATGGATCGTTCTGAATCAGATACGAAAGGATGAGGCCTCGGTCCGGTCCAAGTTCTCTTGTACATACTCCTTGGATACGTTCGATGACTCGCTCGTGGTTTGGTAAAGGCCCGACCCGATAATACTGGGAGCCGCCGTGTTCAATGATCTCGGTCCGCGATGTCTCGTCCGCCTTTATCCATTCCAATATAGCTCCGATCTCTGCCTCAAGATTCTCTCGCTCTGCAGTTGAAATCTGGAGCAATGCGCACACATCGCCTTGGAAACTTATATGTCCGTGGAAGAGCTTTTGGAAGCGAGAGAACCATGTAACACTAGCCAGTTCCCAAGGAACCTCGGTAAGCCCACCATTGTTCATTCCGTAATCGACGCCTTTTGGATCAAGCGCCCCGGAAGACGGCAGAGAGTCTCTCTGGTCGCCGTTGAGTTCTTCTCGGGAGATCGCCGTAGTCACTGTACTCCCGCCGAAGAGCTGAATGGACGCCATTGAAGAACCCGCCCCTCCATTCTGAGCCCGGGCAATCCAGAGAGCGACAACTATGACATTTATAGTGAGGAGAATAACATTCGCAGTGTCAATCAGGGTGGACGTGTTGTCAGTACTGTCCACCATCATTCGGCTCTCCCAAAAAAATGCTGCTGAATTGCCGGTAGGTTTAGAGTATAGTCAAGGACACCGTAGGCATCCAACGCCATGGGATCGGATTCTTCGAGAACGGTGAAGTTTTGAGCGGAGAGCAACTCTCCGTTTGGATCGTAGAATTTCGTTATGACTGCAATGTGCGGCGGTATTGCACGAGAGACGTCGGCCGCGGGAAAGTACTGCAATTCTGTGCGCTTCAGCAGTGGCAAATACTCAACCTGCCGACTGTGCCCTAAAAGATTCATCAGTAGCTCGGCTGCATCGGCACTTAAGTTTTCCTTAAGAATAGCGTCCGCTGAAGCTAAGAGCAATGCGGTATCTTCTGGAAACCCCGCTATTTCGTAGACGTCCCGGGACTCGGTCTGCTCGACTGCGTCGAGTTGCTCCATACTGCGCAGTCTATCCAGAAGGCTATGAATTGCGGCGTCGATTGATTCCCTAGCGGATTCAGAAACAGACAAAATGCTGCAGATCGAGTCTGTTAGAGCCAGGTCCCTAGAGAAAGCTCCTTTTGCCAGGAACCACAGGTGATGTGTCCCGACGTAAACCGGAAACTGCGTCGTATCGACTACGGGACCGATCGGTGCGGGCGCAGACTTTGTTTTACCTGGAACGTTTCGAGGCAGGAAGGAGGGGTCGCTGTGTTCAGTCGCGACAGAATTTGACGTCCGATCGGGTGTCGCAGGTCTAGCTGGATGTTGACTTAATAGATACGCCGATACCAATGTTGCAGCGGTTAGGCCGTTCACGAAAAGGAGGATACTACGGGACAACTTCACGAGGCTCGTCGGAGGTTAATTGAACGTAGTCCTCTGGTTTCGTGGACCTCGTTGGTGCGGTGACCGGCGAGTTTCATACGCATTTCCGCTGCGAGGTGTTGATTAGCCATGGCCTCCGTCAAGCCATAGTCGCGGGGGGCCAGTTCGCAAGCAAAAGCTTCGCGGTCGAGACCCGCCATTCCAGCCGCACGCCCGAAGCTCAGCCACCCTTCGGTTCTGCGGATGCCACCGGGGCTTCGATCCACGGAAACGGGAGACGACGCTCAGAACTGCGTCCCTCCAGGGCGCAACTCCGGCTGGGGGGAGAGGTAGCCGTCTGGGGTTCCGCGTTTACGCGGTTCTTGAGGTGATCTATCGAGGGGAGAAAGCGAACCCGAGGAATTCCATGAGCCGCGCCTTGGGTCTGTTGTCCGTGGGAAAGCGCCGCGAAGCGTCGCACTAAAGAGACCGCGTCCGCGGTGTCACTCCACCTGGCTCATGGTGATTCCTCCAGATCAGGAGTTCTGTTCATACGGAATCAGCCATAATCGGCTATAATCGGCCAATTAATCGGGCAACCGACCCTGGGATTCTCGCATGGTGAAGCTTGCAGTGCGAGCCTTTGCCTCCCAGGACAAGGAGGCAATCAGCCGCAACAGAGCGTTTCTGGGGCTGCGGTCTCTCATCGTGGGTGTTGGGGAAGTGTAGGAGGCGCGTGGGCTTGCGAGACTTCCTCTTCCGGCGCCATGGTGACCTGGATTCTGACTTTCTGAGTTCCCCCGCCGATGACCGCGCCGCGCAAGGGGCTGACGTCCGCATAATCGCGACCCATGGCCACCGTGACGTGCTCGTCTCCGCAGAGCAGATTGTTGGTGGGATCCAGGTCGATCCAGCCGTGTCCGGGCAGGTATACTCCGACCCAAGCATGGGAGGCGTCGGCTCCCTGCAATCGAGGTTGACCCGGAGGAGGCGCCGTCAGGATGTATCCGCTCACATAGCGGGCCGGCAATTCCTGGGATCGAAAGCAAGAGAGCATGAGGTGGGCGAAATCCTGACAAACGCCTCTGCGCAAGCGCAGCACTTCGTCCACAGGGGTGGAGAGATCAGTGGCGTGGGGGTCGAACTGGAACTGCTGATGGATGACCGCGCACAATTCTGAGGCTCCTTCGAAAAAACTGCGATCGTCGTGAAAGAAGGGCTCCGCAAAGTCCTCAATGGAATCGGTGAATGCTGTGAGCGATGAAGGGTAGGCCATCTGGGCGGCGCTGAGCGAGTCCTTGGACGTGTCTTTGCGGAGCGACTTCCGGACCTCCCGGCAGGTCAGGGAGGCGGAAGGCGACTCCGGGGAAAGGGGATCGGGAGGCCCTACAGCGACGCGGCTCTCTGCGGTGATGGTCAGTTCGGCGTGAGGCGCTTCGATCTGGAAATGAAGCTGCGTGTTGCCGAAAAAGTCTCTTCGCTCGAACTGCTCGGCCGGGCTGGGTTCGATGGCGATGAAGAAGGAGTCGATTTCTTGCCGGGGCGAGAGTCGAGGCTTCAGATAACCGCTGTGGCGGGAAATCGCCACGGGCATCGAGTACTTATAGACGGTGCGGTGGGTGATATGGTAGCGGCGCATAGAGCTAGGTGGTCATGAGCATAAATACGGTGACTTTCGTTGCGCCAGGTTTGGCCTGTGGCGAGGCGCGAGGAGGGCGCATCCCCGCAGCGGGCTGTAACCGGCGAGCAACAAAGCCACAGGCCAAATCCGGCGCAACCCGCAGGGCGGCGGTTCCTTTTGGCGCAGGCCTCGTTGCTTTTTCCTCACAGACCGCTGAGGGTATGCTCGTCGATCGCGGCTTGCCCCTGCGCCAAGAATCCCTCGCCGCGAACGCCATCGTATTTATGCTCATGACCACTAAGCCAAATCGACGGCGGAACCGCGCGAAGTGGAGGCGGTGGTTTGGCGGCGGGTGATGGCGAAGTAGTGTTCGCCGAGTTGCTCCGAGAAAACGCCGAGATCGGATGCGAGAGTGTCGAGAAAGCGGGCCAGTTTTAAGCGGCGGCCCTGGTTGGCGCCGGCGAGTTCGGCAACGTCGCAAAGGCCCGCCTGGCTGCTGAGGCGAAGTGAGGTTTTGTCTAACGGAAGAGGCAAGGCGTGGCTATGAAGGCGATGCGGCAGCCCGGGCAAGTGATTCTCGATTTGATGGAGCTGAAAAGCGATCGAGCGCGGATTATCGGGGTCGCAGATCAACAGATCCATAACGGACACTGTCTGAAGGGAGGTAAAATAGCGTCTGCGGTAAGTGATGAGACTGTCGGAGCACTGAAGGAGAAGACGCAGGAGAGCACTGGGATTGCGGCAGGGGGGTGTGAGCGTGGAGTAAATCAGATTGCACATCTGCATGGCGCGTTCGATTCGGCGCCCGAGGTCCTGGAAGATCCAACCGTCGCCACGGACCATGTTTTCCATGAAGAGGCCGCTGAGACCGGAGAGGAGGCCGACGATGGAATCGAGGGTTTGGAGAGTGCGATCGCTGATGACGGACTGCCGGCCTGGGGGCAGGGTCCGGGCCCTTTGGTCGAGATGGCTGGCGGTGTGCCAGGCATCCAGAGAGAGCCGCTCCTTGACGCCGCGAGCAATGCGCATGGCCGAGGCGATATCGGCGCGGAGTCCGCCGCCGGGCAATTCCTCGCCGAACCAGCGCCGCAAAAGGGACTCGGCTTCGTCGGGGTCGATGCCGTCCATTCCCCGGGGATGTTCCGCCTTGAGGTTTTGCATTTTGCTCAGCGGCAGCAGCGCGGAGAAGAGGAGAAAGATGGACTCACCGGCGCCGGTCCAGGATTCATCCATGAGAGAATCGATGAGCACCCGGACAAGGCGAGTCCGAGCTTCGGCGCGCTCGCAATAGCGTCCCAGCCAATAAAGATTATCGGCGGTGCGGCTGGGAAGACTGTGGGCCGAGCGCCGGATAATGTTGGGAGCGGCCTGGGCGGGAAGGGCATCGCTTTGGGGAACCGGGGCGAAACCGGTCACCCAGACGTCTTTGCTGACGCCCCCGGCCTGCATGGACACAGAGATCTCTTGCCCGCGGGCGACGCGGGCCAGGCCCCCGGGCATCATGCTGTAGCTGCCTTTATGGCGGACCAAGTAAACGCGGAGCAGAAAATGAGCGGCGTGAAGGCGGCCGCCGGAGAGAAGGGGCGTGGTGGCTTTGTTAACGAATTCTTGGGCGCACCAGTCGCCGGGATGACGTTCAATGCGGCGGCGCCATTGGCGATGGAGAGCTGTGCTGGAGGCGCCGGGAAACAGGGCGGGTCCCAGGGCCGGCGCCTTGGCGGGCTTCAGCACGAGCGAAGAGAGTTTGGATAGGACGTATTCGCGCTCGGCGGGTTGCCCGCACCACCAAGTCGCCACGGACGGCAAGCGGAGATCCTCCCCGAGCAAGTCGCGGCACAAGCCCGGCAGAAAGGCGATGATGGCGGGAGATTGGAGGAGGCCGCAGCCGATGCCATTGGCCACTGCGACTTGCCCGCTGCGGATGGCTTGCAGGAGGCCTGGGACGCCCAAAAGGGAGTCAGAGCGCAGCTCCAAAGGATCGCACCACTCGGAATCGACCCGGCGGAGGATGACGTCGACTTGACGCATTCCGCTGATCGTCTTCAAGAAGACGCGGCTATCGCGGACGGTGAGGTCGTCGCCTTCCACCAGGGGATAGCCGAGGGTGCGAGCCAGGAACGAGTGCTCAAAGTAGGTTTCGTTCCCGGGGCCGGGAGTGAGGAGGACGACGTGCGGATTCTCGCTCTGTCGCGGAGATAGGCTTTCGATGGAGTCGCAAAAATCGGAGATGAAGGGGTGGAGCGAGCGGATGGGCTGGCGGCGCAGTCCTTCCGGCATGACCCGGTGGGAAAGTTGCCGGTTCTCGATGGCGTACCCGAGTCCGGAGGCGGCATCCAAGCGGTCGGAGAGAACCCACCAGGCTCCGTCTGCCGAGCGGGCCAAGTCAGCGGAGTAGAGGTGGAGGTGCTTGAACTTTGGTGGGAGGAGGCCGTGTGCAGGTGTGAGGAAAGCGGGATTGCCCAAAACGAGTTCCGGGGGCAGGCGTCCTCCTTCGAGCAGCCGCTGTTCGCCGTAGCAGTCGTGGAGGATGAGGTTGAGCAAGTGGAAGCGCTGGCTGAGGGCCTCTTCGAGGAAGGACCATTCTTTGCCGTCCAAAAGAAAGGGAACCACGTCCATGGCCCATTCCTGCTGGCCGCCGGCGTCGGAATAGACATTGTAAGAGACGCCGTATTCGCGGATGAGACGCTCCGCGGTATCCACGCGTTGTTCCAACCCTTCGGGCCCGAGCCCATCCAACACGGCAGCCGTTTCGCTCCAGACGGGCCGGATCGGCAGACCGGGACCCTCGCGCATTTCGTCGTGGCCGCCGCCGGGAACGTAGCTCGTGCTCAAGGCCTCGGTCTGCGGGGAGAGGTGTGGCGCGACGGTTTCGGGGGGAGGCATAGGAACTCTCAACAGCATCCCCGGCGCAGGTCAAGCGTCACCGGAAACTCGGGATTGATCTCCGGCTCGGGGATATCGTTCCACGCGCCGCCGAGGCGGGCGGAGGAGTCGAAGCGGGACAACCTGCGGCTTTCCGCTTCGTAGCTGTTAACGGGAAACTCTTCGTAACTCCGGCCGCCGGGATGGCCGACATGATAGGTGCAGCCCGCAACAGAGTGCATCGACCAACGATCGAGGATGTCGAAATGCAACGGGGCGTCGGGCGGCAAGGTGGGGTGCAGACAGGAAGGGGGTTGCCAGGCCCGAAAGCGAACGCCGGCCACGAGTTCGCCCACAACTCCGGTGGGAGTCAGCGGAAGAACCCGTCGGTTGCAAGACACGGCGTAGCGTTCCGCGGGGAAGTTGAAGACCTTTACCTGAAGCCGTTCCACGGAAGAATCGACGAAGCGGGCGGTCCCGCCGGCGCTGCGTTCCTCTCCCAGAACGTGCCAGGGCTCGAGGGCTCCTCGCAGCTCGAAACGCGTGTCTTGATAGTGCGATTCGCCATAGAAAGGAAAGCGAAACTCGAAGTGCGCTGCGAACCATTCCTCTTCGAAGGGAAATCCAGCATTCCGGAAATCTTCCAGAACCTGCCGGAAATCTCCCCAGAGGAAATGGGGAAGCATGAAGCGATCGTGCAGTGCGGTTCCCCAGCGGGCCAAGCGGCGGGGGCGGTAAGGTTTTTCCCAGAAGCGGGCGATGCTGGCGCGGATGAGGAGCTGCTGAGCCAAGGACATGCGCGCGTGGGGCGGCATTTCGAAGGAACGGAGTTCGAGGAGACCCAAGCGGCCGGAGCTGCTGTCGGGACTGTAGAGCTTATCGATGCAGAACTCGGCGCGGTGAGTGTTGCCGGCGACATCGGTGAGGAGGTGCCGGAAGATGCGATCCACCATCCACGGGCGCGGGTTTCCTTCAGCGGCGATCCGGCCGATCTCTGCCAGGGCGATCTCGAGTTCATAAAGGGAATCGTCGCGGGCTTCATCGACGCGGGGGCTCTGGCTGGTGGGCCCGATGAAGATGCCGGAGAACAGGTAGGAAAGCGACGGGTGATGTTGCCAGTAAGCGATCAGGCTGGCCAACAGATCGGGCCGTCGCAAGAAGGGACTGTCGGAGGGGCTGGGACCGCCGGCGACGATGTGATTGCCGCCGCCGGTGCCGGTGTGCCGGCCGTCGAGAAGAAACTTCTCCGCAGTGAGCCGGCTGAGCCGGGCTTCTTCGTAAAGCGTCTCGGTGATGTGCTTGAGTTCGGCCCAGTTTCCCGCGGGATGGATGTTCACCTCCAACACTCCTGGGTCCGGAGTGATGCTGAAGCGGTGGAGGCGCGGGTCGTGAGGAGGCCTTTCGCCCTCGAGAATCACCGGCATCTCCAATGCTGCGGCAGTCGCCTCGATGGCCGCGACCAGTTCCAAGTAATCTTCCGCACTGCGGAGCGGCGGCAGGAAAACGAAGATTCTCCCGTCACGCGCCTCGACGCACAGGGCCGTGCGGATCACGTGTGGGCCATCGTCATCATCCGGCAAAGTTTGCCTTTGTGGCTGCAGTTCGGGCGGCAGGTGGGAGGCCTGATCGCTGGGTTCCTGGCCGCCGGTATCGACAAAGCGTTGAGACCAGGGATCGGGCAGCGGGTCGTCCGGATGCAGGGACATGGGATCGGCCTGATGGAGGTGGGGAGAGTGCTCGGGAGGAACGTAGGGGAGCGTGTCTAACGGAAGCCGGAGGCCTACGGGACTGTCGCCGGGTATAAGAAACACTTCTTTGCGGCGGAGTTTCCACGGGCCGGATTCCCAACGGTGGCCGGATGCCTTCGCCTGCCAGAGCTGATGGCGTTGCAGCGGCAGCAGCCACCCGGAGGGGGCGTCGAGCCCACGCTCGAAGAGGGTGGCCAGCCGGGCTCGTTCTTCCGGATCCTCGAGCCGGTTGTCCAGCGGATCAACATTCTCAGGAAGTTTCTGCTCTTTCCAAAGGTAATACCATACATCCTCGTGCGCCGGGACCACGTGCTGAGGCTCGACTTCCAATTGCCGGGCCAGTTCTTGCAGAAACCGCTCTGCGTCCGTGGCGATGAATCCGTAATCCACTTCGAGATCGGCGAGCCAGCGGGGATCCTTCCAGAGCGGGACGCCGTCGCGGCGCCAATAGCAGGAGTAACACCAGCGGGGAAGCGACTCTCCAGGGTACCACTTGCCCTGACCGAAATGCAGGAAGCCGCCGGGAGCGAACTGCCGCCAGAGGCTGCGCAGTAGCGCGCCCGAGATCCTTCGTTTGTCCTTTCCCACGGCTCCTGTCGTCCACTCTTTGCCGTCGAGGTCGTCGATGGAGACAAAGGTCGGTTCCCCTCCCATGGTGAGGCGGACGTCGCCCTCAGCCAGGCGTTGATCGATCTGGTCGCCGAGCTGGTTGAGGCGTTCCCAGGCGGCGTCGCTGTAGGGTTTGGTTACCCGGGGAAACTCCGCGATTCGAAAAACCTCCATGGAAAAGTCGAACGCCGTTTCGACTGCTTCGAGGGAACCGCTGATGGGGGCGGCGGCGGGAGGATCGGGAGTGCAAGCCACTGGCAAGTGGCCCTCAGCGGCCAGAAGTCCTGAAGTGGGATCCATCCCGACCCATCCCGCTCCGGGGAGGTAGACCTCGGCCCAGGCATGGAGATCGGTGAAGTCCTTTTTGGGACCGGAAGGGCCGTCCAAGGATGGGATGTCGGCGGTGAGTTGGATGAGATAGCCGGAGACGAAACGCGAAGCCAAGCCGAGGGCTCTCAGGATGTTGACCAGGAGCCAAGCGCTGTCTCGACAGGATCCGCATTTGAGGCGCAGGGTTTCCTCCGGCGTCTGGACCCCGGGCTCCATGCGCACCAGGTAGCGGACCTCTCTTTGCAATAATTGATTGAGTTCGACGAAAAAATAGTTGGATCCCCTGCGTCTCTCATCGATGCGGCCGAGAAAGTCTTGGAAGAGGGGACCGGCGTCCACCGGCGGAGAAGTAAAGGAGCTGAGTTCGCGACGCGTGTCCTCGTCATAGGCAAAAGGCCATTCTTCAGCGTAGGATTCGAGGAAAAAGTCGAAGGGGTTGTAGACCTCCAGCCGGGCCACTAGGTCGACGGCGACCCGGAACTCGGAAACATTTTCGGGGAAGACCAACCGGGCAAGATAGTTGCCGTGGGGATCCTGTTGCCAATTCAAGAAGTGCTGCTCCGGCGAGACCCGCAAGGAGTAGCTGAGCACAGGCGTCCGGCAATGCGGAGCCGGCCGCAACCGGATCACCTGCGGGGCCAATTGGATCGGCCGCGCGTAGCGGTAGTGGGTGACGTGACGGATGGCGGCGGTGATGGCCATGACCGGGAGTGGGACGGCGGGCAGAAAGTCGCCGGGTATTTAGCTTGAGGAAGTCTGTTCTTGCTTCTGCACTGTTGCCGGAGATCCGGCGTTTCCTCCGGTGGGATCGACGATGGGATAGAACATGTAATGCTTGCTGAGTTCGATGGCGACGCTGTCCACGGCATGCTTCACTCGGCTGAGCAATTCATGCAAGCCGTTCGTCGTGACATCGTCGACCGAAGAGTAAACGATTTCGGAGATGATCTTGCCGCAAAGCCGCTCCGCTTCGTTGGAGTAGTGGGTGAGACGGCAGCCCGATATGGCGTGCAGCGAGAACTGGAGTTGATTGAGGCAGAAGAGGATGGAGCGCGGGAAATCGCGAGACAGCACGAGAAAACCTGCCGCGTGCCTCGGGAGCACGTCGCCCACGTAGATCCGGTGGTAGGCTTCGTGGGCGGTGCAAGAGCGCAGAATGGTGATCCACCGGACGACCCGTTCCGCATCGAGCCGCGGCGGCGATTCCGTGGATAAATCCGGCGGGTCTAAATAGTGGCTCATGTCAACGATTCGCCCGGTTTTGTCGGCGCGTTCCAGGTAGCAGCCCGCCTTGATGAACTCGTAGCCGATCTTTCTGGGAAAGGTCGCATCGGTCATTCCTCGAAAGAGGTGCGACATTTCCTTGATCTGCTGGAAGAAATCCGATGGACCGGCGCGCAGCACTTTGGCCGCATCCTGCTCTCTGAGGAAGAGATAGAGGCGGTTGATGATTTCCCACATTTCGACGCTGATCTGGTCCCGGATCATGCGGGCGTTCTCGCGGGCTGCCAGGAGACAACTGAGCACGGAGCTGGGGTTGTCCCGGGCGAAGGTCAGGAATTCCGTCGCCTGCGGGGTGTCGGTTTCCTTGTAGAGCTTGTCAAAAAGAGTGTGGTCGCCCAGGCTGTTGAGCACGGCCCGCCAGTGGGCCCCCGTGGATTCGTCGTCGTAGTGATCGAGTTCAAGCAGGAGCTGGACGTTGACGTCGGTGAGCCGGGCCGTGTTTTCCGCCCGCTCGATGTAACGGCTCATCCAAAAGAGAGAATCGGCGACTCGGCAGAGCATGGTTAGTGGCGAGGAGAAGTTGACATAAGAGGATTCAAGACGTCACTCGTCTCCGTAGAGCACCCAGGTATCCTTGCTGCCTCCTCCCTGTGAGGAATTGACAACGAGAGACCCTTTGGTTAGGGCGACGCGGGTGAGGCCCCCTGGTGTGATGTAGGTTTTCTCCCCGGAAAGAATGTAGGGACGGAGATCGATGTGGCGTCCTTCGATGGCCCCATCGCACCAGGTCGGCGACCGGGACAGGGCGATCGTCGTCTGAGCGATGAAGTTGCGCGGTTCGGCCTGAATCTTCGCCCGGAAATCCGCAATCTCCGACTTCGAGGCCGCGGGTCCGATGAGCATCCCGTAACCGCCGGATTCGTTTGCCGATTTGACCACCAGCTTCTCAAGGTTTTCGAGGATATAGCGGAGATCGTCAGGCTCGTTGGCCAGCCAGGTTTCCACATTGGGCAGGACCGGATCCTCACCCAGATAAAACTTGATCATTCGAGGAACGAAATAATAGATGACCTTGTCGTCGGCCACACCGGTCCCCAAGGCGTTGGCGAGGGCCACGTTTCCGGACCGGTAGGCGTCGACGATGCCGGGAACCCCCAGGAGTGAATCTTTGCGGAAAACGGTCGGATCAAGGAAGTCGTCGTCGATCCTGCGGTAGATGACGTCGACCGGCTGCAAGCCCTTGATGGACCGGAGGTAGACTTTGCGGTTCTGCACCAGGAGATCGCGGCCCTCGACGATGTCTACACCCATTTGCCGGGCGAGAAAACAGTGCTCGAAGTAGGCGCTGTTGAAAACGCCCGGAGTGAGGACCACCACCGTCGGATCGTCCTTGCCTTGGGGCGCGATGGATTTGAGGAGTTTGAGCAACTCATCGGAATAGACGGTGACGGAGCGCACTCCGGCCCTGGGAAAGAAACCCGGAAAAGCCCGCTTCATCACCTGGCGGTTTTCCAAGACGTAGGAGACTCCCGAAGGGGTCCGCCCGTTGTCTTCGAGCACACAGTAGGTTCCTTCGGAGTCCCGGATGAGATCGGTTCCGCAGATGTGGATGTAGATGTTGCGGGGAACATCCATGCCCACCAACTCGGGACGGAAATGGACTGCCGAACGGACGTACTCTGGCGGGATGACTCCTTCCTTAAGGATGTGTTGCTCGTGGTAGACGTCGTGCAGGAAAAGATTGAGGGCCCGGATGCGCTGTTCCAGCCCCCGTTCCACGTGCCGCCATTCGGAGTTCGGAATGATGCGTGGGATGATATCGAAAGGAAAAATGCGCTCGGTTCCCTCGTCGCCGCTATAGACGGTGAAGGTCACGCCTTTGTGCAAAAAGGCGAGCTGCACGGCATGCCGTTTCTCCTCGAATTCCTCGCCGGACAATTGAGAGAGGCGCTCAGCCAAAGCCCGGTAATGCGGCCGCACGACTCCTTCTTCTGAGAACATCTCGTCGAAGCAGCCGCCCAGATCGTAGCGGGCCAAAGCGGCCGCAACCGAGCCGAGTGGTTGGTTAGACATGATGGTTCAGTGGAACATGACGCAACCGCTGAGGCCAAGCGCAAAGTGGATCACGATCGGGGGTATGGAGACAAAGGGTGCGCTCGCGGTAAGTTTTTCGCGCGGACGCTGAGGGAAAGCAGGTTCCGGGCCAGAATCAACTGGGAATCGCCAGAACATCCATGCGAGGCGGTGCTTTTTCATCTGGGGGCAAGAGCCATTTCAGTTTTGGGAGTACCCGGTTCTTGAATCTGGAGGGCATTTTCTGTCGAATGCCGCTCGAGACAGCCGCAGGACTTCCTTTCTCCTGGGCTGCGGCGGTGGTAGAAGTGGATGATGAAGCGCGGTCGAATCGGCGGGAAGTGCGGGCTTGTGCCTGCGCGCCTTGTCGCCCTTTGGATCGTGGCTCCGGTCTGGCAAGCGGGACTGGCGGAGGCTGCACCGGAGGCCGAAACTCATTGGGCCTACCGGCCGCTGCAAGTTCCCATCACGGACCCCGTTCCGGCCGGCGCGGGCGCCAATGGGTCCCTCGATGCCGTCCATCGGGAAGCCCTGTCGCGCCGCGGCTTGCAACCGGCTCCCAGAGCGACGCCGCGGCACCGGGTGCGCCGCCTCTACGCCGATCTCATCGGGCTCCCTCCGGATTTGGAGACTGTCCGGGAATTCGAACGGGACCCGTCGCTTCAAGCTTGGGAGGCGCTGGTCGACCGGCTCTTGGCCTCCCCGCGGTTCGGGGAGCGTTGGGGACGGCATTGGCTTGATTTGGTGCGCTATGCAGACACCAATGGTTACGAACGGGACGGCGAGAAGCCTTTCGCCTGGCGTTACCGCGACTACGTCATTGGGGCGTGGAATGCTGGACTTCCCTACGACCGGTTCATCCGGGAACAACTGGCTGGCGATGTGTTGGAGGATGCCAACGCGGAGTCCGTGGCGGCCACCGGTTTTTACCGGCTCCACGTGTGGGACGATGAACCCGACGACCCTGTCCGGGCCGATTACGACGAGTGGGACGATGTTCTTTCGACCTTGGGCGCGGCGTTTCTTGGCAGCACCATCGGTTGCGCCCGCTGTCATGAACACAAGTTCGACCCGGTGACGCAGGAGGAATACTACGCTTTGGCCGCGTTGTTAGGAGATGTCCAGCCCTATGGACTGCCGCACCGGGGAGGCGGAAGCCGTCCTATGGCCGCTGTGCTGCGCGATCTCGCTCCCGAGGAGCAGATCCGTCTTTGGGAAGAGGATCGTCAAGCGCGACTGGCCGGGGAGCGGGCCTCGATCGGGGCCGCTCCAAGGGAAGGACGCGCCGCTCTGGAGGAACGGCTCCGCGAGATTGAAGCGGAAGCTCCGCCCTGGCCGCGGGCGTTGGCCGTGACCAGGAGAGACGGGCCGGCTCCGGAGGCGCGCGTGCTGCGGCGTGGCGATCCGCACGTTCCCGGCGATCGGGTGGAACCTGGTTTTCCCCGGGCTTTTGGGCCGGAGATTGCTGGATCGGGCGCTTCGGGGCTGGCTGCCGCAGCGTCACCCCGGCTTCGTTTGGCGGATTGGGTTGCCAGCGACGTCAACCCGCTAACGGCGCGGGTGATGGTCAACCGGCTTTGGCAGCATCTGTTCGGCGAGGGCCTGGTTTCGACGCCCGATGATTTCGGCGCCGCGGGCTTGCCCCCGGAGAATCCCGCCCTGCTGGATTACCTGGCCACGCGATTCATCGAGCAGGATTGGCAAGTAAAGGTGATCCTGCGAGAGATCCTCTTGAGCAATGCCTATGGGATGCGCTCGGATGTCGCGGGGACGGAGGCGGATCGAACCGATCCGGCGAACCGGTTGTTTTGGAGGCAGAACCCGAGAAGGCTCGAGGGAGAAGTGCTGCGCGACCATCTGCTCTTCTTCGGCGGCGGCTTAAGTTTGGAGATGGGCGGTCCGGGATTTTTCCCTGAACTGCCGGAAGAGTTCCATCAGACACAGGACACCGCGGGGAAAGGCTGGGGAAGCAGCGAGCCTAACCAACGCCACCGGAGAGCCGTCTATGCCTATGTCAAACGGGCGCTGCCGGCTCCCTTTCTCGACGCCTTCGATGCGGGGGTGCGATCCTTTGCCGTAGGGCAGCGGCCCGTCTCGACGGTTGCGCCTCAAGCGTTGATGCTGCTCAACGACGCCTTGGTCTTGGAGTGCGCTGACGCTTTGGGAAGGCGCCTGAAAGCGGAGGCGGGCCCGGATGCGCCGGCGCAGATCGACAGGGCCTTTGCCTTGGTGCTGCAACGGTCTCCTCATTCTTTTGAACGCGACTCGGCGCAGAACCTTATGGACTCCCTGAAGGAGCGGGGAGAAGCCGAGGGCTTGCCCGATGCGGAGCACAGAGCCTTGGCTGGTTTCTGTCAGGCCTTGTTTAATCTTAACGAAACGCTCTATCTCGATTGAGCATGCGAAATTGTTTTCCTTCTCGTTGCGCGGGAACGCGGCGCCAGTTCCTCTGGGAAAGCGGCGCCGGTTTCACCGGCCTGGCGTTGGCGGCCCTCTTGCAGAAAGACGGGTATGCGGCTGGAGAGCCGGGTTCCGCCGTCGCGCCAACCGCGGACCTGCCGCTGCCGCATTTTGCGCCCAAGGCGCGGAGTTGCATTTTCTTGTTCATGTTTGGCGGGCCCTCCCAGGTGGACTTGTTTGATTACAAACCGGAGTTGCAACGCCGTGATGGCCAGACCGTGTCGAACGAATTCCGGCGAGGCACACCGACCCAGGCCGTGCTGCAGGCCAGCCGGAGGACTTTTCGGCGCTGGGGTCAGTCTGGATTGTGGTGTTCAGATGCGTTTCCCCATCTGGCCCGGCACATGGACAAGTTGGCGGTCATCAAATCTCTTTACAGCGACTCCTTCGCCCACGGTTCGGCCGTGTTGCAGATGAATACAGGGCGGACCTTGCAAGGCTACCCATCCTTAGGAGCCTGGTTGAGTTATGGCTTGGGGTGCGAGACCGAGAACCTTCCCGCCTTCGTGGTGATGCTTGATCCGCGCGGCGGACCGACCACAGGCGCGCCGAATTGGTCGTCGGGTTTCATGCCTGCGTCCCATCAGGGAACCGTGTTGCGAAGCGAAGGCGCGCCGGTCTTGAATCTGCGGCCGGGCGACGGGCGGACGGCGGCGATGCAGCGCGATCAGATTGATTTCATTCAGGGCTTGAATCGCGCTCATCTGAAGGGACGTCCCGACTACGCTGGTTTGGCCGCGCGCATCGCCAGTTATGAGCTGGCTTTTCGGTTGCAAACCACGGCTCCGGAGGCGCTCGATCTTTCCCGCGAATCAGCGGCGACGCGTTTTGCCTACGGCCTGGATGAGCCGAAAGGCGATCATTCTCTGGCTTTGGGGCCGGCGCCTTTCGGACGCCGTTGCCTCATTGCCCGCCGACTGGTGGAGCGGGGCGTGCGTTTCGTGCAGATTTACTCGGGTGGGGGGGCGGCAGGGGGGCAGAACACCTGGGACGGCCACCACGGGATCGAGGAGAACCTGGCCATCCACTGTCCAGAGGTCGACCGGCCCATTGCGGCCTTGCTGGATGACTTGCAGCAGCGGGGCTTGCTTGAGGAGACCCTGGTGGTTTGGGGGGGCGAATTCGGCCGGCAGCCGGTTTCTGAGACGTTCAACACGGGCGGGAAACCGGGCGGACGCGACCACAACCCGCAAGGCTTCACTTATTGGCTGGCGGGGGGCGGGGTGAAACCCGGGATCAGTTATGGGGAGAGTGATGAGATTGGAGAGAGAGCGGTGGTCAACCGGCGGCATTTGCGCGATTTGCACGCGACCATCCTTCACCTCATGGGGGTGGATCACCGTTTGTTAGGATATCTCTACGGCGGCTTCGAGCAACGTCTGACCGGACCGCAGGACGCGGAAATTATTCGGGAAGTGATGGGTTAGTTTTTCGAGTGGAGGGCTGGTTGGTGGGACGTCGGATTCCGGCGAATTCCGGTTCTGAGAGGGGCCGGGGCACAACCGGGCCGCCGAGAGGCGGTCTGGGAGGCCCCGGTCTACTCGACTACCTGGATTGGGAGAGCGTAAGGTCCACTCGCCAGATCAGGAATTCTCAGAATGAGATCACTGCCAGCCCATGAATTTAAGGTAGCCGGATGCGGGAACCGGAGGTGGCGCCGGAGATAGGCGGTCCCCCAGCGCTGCCCAAAGGGGCGAGCGAAGCGAGGCAAATCCGCACAGCAGACCCCCCAAACCGCCGGATGCCGGCTCCCCAACCACTTTTTTGATGCCCCGGCTTCAAAAAAAGCGACGGGAATTCCCCCGCCCCCTTGCCCCACCCGGTCCAAATCTGCCCGGCGATAGGTCTCCATCCCGGCGCCCGGCCGCCGGAGACGACGGCCCTCCCGGTCCCGTCCGGGGTTCTCGCAATGAATTCTCGTCCCAGGTGGGACGAGGATTCATCGAATGAGATCACTATTTGAGTGCCCGCCTCTACCACCGGGAGCGTGGCCGCTTGCACTACGGAGCCTAGAAAACGAAAGGGGAGATCTCAGCGATCTCCCCTTTCGGTGGAAGTTTTCGAATGGATAGCAAGACGCCTAGGCGAGCCTGCGACGGCGAAGGGCCAGGAGTCCGAGGCCAGCGAGCAGACTGAGGGCCGTGGAGGGTTCGGGGATAGTCAGGCTCACCCCTTGCGTGCCTTGCAAGGTGTTGCCGGTGGCGGTAGTCGTAACCAGGTATTCGAAGCGGTAGGTTACGCCGTTGCTTAAGGCGAAGGGCCCAAGGTCGCCGAGCGTGCTGCTGCCGCTGGTGTCGTTGGAATTAAACTGCGGGGTTGCCGGATCGATAAGAGGATTGCCGGGGTCCGCCACGTCCCAAAGACCTATGGAGATCTCCACATCGAGATTGGAACCTGCGGCTTCCACAGAAGTATCCGTCCACTCGAAGAAATCTCCCGGAATAGAGAGGGAGGAGTCGTCCGTCATGGTGAACTCGGCGGCCGCAAACGCAAACGCATCACCGGTGGACGGTGGGCCCGCATTGACCGCAGAAATGTCGGCAAGCAGCAAGGAGAGCACGACATCCGTGCCGGACTGATTGAAATTGGTCCGTAAAAGGGCAGAGGCGGTTCCGCTATTGGAAACGGAGACAGAGATTTCGCTCAATCCGAGAGCATTATCTGAATCCGTATCCGAGGTGCCGGAGATTTCGGCGTAGACTTCCTGCTCGACCGAATTGAGGGTCGCGTCCGCAATCAGGATAGTGGTTGCGTTCGCCGAACCGATTCCAGCCGTCAAAAGCCCGGCCATACAAGCCAGCGCTCCGAATTTGTTTAGGGTCCCTGATTTCATGCAATCTTTGTCTTTATAGGTGTACGCGAGCTGTCGCGGGGGAGAGTCTCACCCGGACGGCTTGAGTTCCAGCTAAAAAGTCAAATTTTGCTGTTTTTTTTCCGGGGCGCGACTTCTCGGCATGGCCAATTAATGGTGCGCTTGACGGAAGTCATTTATGTTCAAAGAATTGTAAGAAAAAAGAGGCCGGCCAAATTGGCCGGCCTCAGGGGAAAGGTTGGTGGCGATTTATTCTCAGCCGCGGCAAATCTGCTTCGAGGCAGGCCGCCTTCTGCCAGCCAAGGAGAATACCAGGGCGATGCCAAAGAGGACACTGCTGCCTGGCTCCGGGATCGTCGAGTAGAAGCCGATATGCGACACGCCCTGTCCGTGGGGGTCGTAGGCGAGCGTATTATCGGTAATGACGCCCCGGGTGAAGCCGCCATCGGCCGAGTCGGTGTAGACCGGATTCAAGCCCGGCATATAGGCCCACAACGACCAGCCGCCAGGCCCATCTTTGGAGACGTAATAGTCAAACGACGGTCCGCTGAGCTGCTCGAATGCGAAGACCGGCAGATCGAGGCCGAACCCGGCGGCGGCGCCGAGCGTGCTCTCGGTAAAGGTCTCTGGCATTTCATCGAAGATGTTCAGTTCGGTAAGGCCGTCGTCGTCTTGTTGATAGAAATCGAAGTCGGACAGTTCCAGGGCATCTCCTACAAAATCGGCGCTGTCCTCCCCTTCGAGCTTGTCCAATTGCGACACAACGAGGGGCAGGCTCGCGCCGAAATCGGTGTTGTAGTCTTCGATCAACTGGTTGATCTCAGGAATGGTTTCAGGTTGAGCCGTCACCACGGTGCCGATCAGGATCGAGGCCGCCTGAGATGCTGGCGCCCAAAGCAACAGCGCGGCGATGGGCAGGACCCCATGGCGCCGGAACAGATGCGGCCGAATGAAATGGAAGGGGTTTCGAATCTTCATTAGCATGCTCTTATTACTCATAAAACAAGTCATTGTTCATTTAATTGCGTCAACAGTTCCCGATATTGCGTCTAAGAAACTCTAAAACCGTCTTTAGATCCCTAAACCGCGTCACCTGTGCCGCCTATTGGGGACATAGGCAACAAAAAAGTGGTGAGTAATCGAAAAAACCGGAAAGAATCTTCAGAACTCCTGATCTCGGGGAATTGTCATGAGCCGCCAATCAGGGAACGGAATGCAATGGGAGATCCTTGTATCCGCCCGGCAGTATAGGGAGTTCTGATCCTGCGGCCGGGGAATCCGGGCGATCACGGACGCATTTTACCCCCGCTCAAAAATGAAAAGGCCCAGTAAGACAGGGCCTTGAGGGCTCTCTGGGATTTCAATGGGGTGGCTACAAAGTCGCCGCCAGTAGATCCTCGTCCCTCGTAAAATGCGTCAAGACTCAGCGGGATATTTGGGAATCCAGGAGTTCTCTCGCAGCTCAATGATCTCGAGTTGCCGGAAGCGGGAGGCCGCGGGCAGAGTTCTTACGCGGATCAAGGCGCCCAGATTCGAACGGCGTTTGAAGGCGCGGTCCAAATCTTCCGCTGCTCCCGAGCCTCTGGCGACGTAGCCGAAAAAGCCTTCGTTGTTGCTGGGATAATCGAGGGAGTAGCACTGCCAGCGCGCAGCATCGCTGAATTCGCCGTTGTAGTAGTCCGACGGATCGAGCACGCAGCGCAGATCGCTTTCGAGGGGAAGGGGTGAGGCGAAGAGTTCCTCAGGGGTCTTTTCCTGGTAGGCCGACTGCGTCTCCCAATCGATCCAGTAAAAGCGATTGTGACGCCATTCGAGGATGACCGATTTTTCTTTGATGTGTCCCTTTAAGAGCACGCCGGCCACGACGCAGCGAATCCCGCCGTAGTCCGCGGTGATGATCTTGCCGACCTTTTGGATTTCCTGAGGTCCAGGATCCGGATGCCGGCCGTACCAGGCCTGCATTTTGGGCTGGACGAGTTCTGGAGAACGGACCCAGCGGAGCCTTTCCTCCCAGCCCTCCGCGCCGAAGTAGCCTCGCAAGACCGAATTGACCGCCTCGCGCTGCACGATTTCGAGGGGCTTCGTCTCGGCGGCCCGGGCACGCGCTTGGGCGGCATTGTGCTCGGAAACCAGGTAAGAAGAGACGGCGAGAATGCCGATGGCGGACGCGAGGCCGGCTGTGACCAAGGCCACGGCGCGGAGAACCGCCGGAGTTTTCCATTGGCCCGCGGAATCGACGAAAGCGGCTCCGCCGGGCAATTCGTGCAGGTAGCGGCGGAATCCCGATACAGCCGAGGCTCGACTGCGGCTGGAGTTGG
>JBGTBW010000264.1:0-19235 GCA_041749135.1 Verrucomicrobiales bacterium | reverse complement strand
CGCCGCGGCCCGCGAGGCCGCCGCCCGCAAACCCCGAAGCCCGGTAGATCGATGAACTCGACACTATATCAAAATGAAAATTACGACCCCGATCACTACGGCGGCCCGTCCCCGTGTCTCGCCCCGGGTTGGAGGGGGTCTGGCGTTGCCGACTGGTTGAAGCTGCTATAGACCCCAGTCATGACAACCGCTTACGAAGACGTGATCGAGTTCCTCGCCCGAGGCATTACCCCGCATGAACTGGCGGCCTTCACGCCATCTGCCGAGGCACGTGAACGGTTCGAGTGGCTTATCGGCAAGGAAAAGTCAGAGGGCCTGCTGCACGAGGAACGGGAAGAACTTGATCGTTCCATGGGGATCGAGCGCGTCCTGAGCCTCGCGAAGGCACGCGCGGGGCCAGGCTCTCATCGAGTCGCGCATGAGCAGGACGCGTATTCCTGGAGGCTGGTCCAGAGAAAATTGCGGCGGAACCTACCCACACCGCAGGCGAAATGGTTGGATCGCCTGGAGGCGGAGTCGTGATCAACACGCACTTTGTCAGGATTTGAACCTAACCCAGAATTACTGGACCCGAGACTTAGGAGCGGCTTCGCTGGCGTGCACCTTGTCTTCCAAAAGGATGAAGCCCTTGCCCGCGAGTGCGGCCATCGCAGCGGGAGGAGCGACGGCCCAGGCGAGTTTCAAGGTCGAGCCGAGTAGCGACCCGGTTGGAAGTCGATGCAAGCAGTAGCCAATGCCCGCGGCAATCAAGACGGCCTTCGTGGGGGACTGCCGGATATGATCCTCCACCTGCTCCCAACGGGGCCGCAGGATGTCTTCGCCCTTCCGCAAAAGATCGGTGAGGAGGCCCTCCATTGCTTTCGCCGCATTCTGAGTGGTCTTGGAGTTTTCCATGGGATGGGGTGAGTTTGAGTTTTAGTTCCAGAGATTCCGCCAGCGCGAAGTCCATGAGTGACTCTTGTGCGGGAGCCTTACACGATCCACGACGTCTTCAGCAATCGAGCGTGCCGAATCCGCCGCGCCCTGAACACGGTCGCGGATGGGAAGCAGCGCCGCATATACGGCATCGCGAAGCGCGGAGCCCGGATCGTCATGGAAGCGTTCTCCGAACGTCTTCTCATGTCTCTGCATGATAAGGACAGCTCCGAGGACAAATCCGGAAGCGAAGAAAGTGGCCAGCGCGGTGGCAGGGTTCTCGCGCGCCCACTGAAGGACACTCGTGCCAGCGCCTTCGATCTTTTCTCGGGCCGCGTGCACGGCTTCGCCGGCCTTCTGGCTTACCACCTCCATTTTCTCGTGGGCCACGTGGCCGATTTCCTGCAACTTTTCCCGAGTGGATTCAACGGTTCCGGAGGCTTTGGCAGCGGCCTCATCGGCCGCTGAGTGGAGGGGGTTGGGTGAGGGATCTGCGGGGATGTTGGGATTCATAAAACAAAGTCGGTTGAGGTTTAAGTTCGGATTTGGGTGAAAAAGGTTGAAGAAAAGGCCGCGAGCCGATGCCAGAACTATGGCATGGTGTCTCCCGCGGGAGGGCCCCGCCGTGGCGAGGCCAAGTTAAGAATCTTGGTCATCACGGGCTTGGAACTGGCGCACTTCAGGACAAGAGGCACGGCGGTTTTCACCAAGGCGCTGCCAATGCCGGCGCCACGGCGGCGTCTCTGGGAATCCAGATAATGCTTGTGGTTGTTCTGCGCCCCGGCGTGTGACGAGCGCTTGTGGAAGATCAGCAATGCCCCACCAAACCCTACCGCGAACGCGGCAAATAGCGCGCCCGTGGTATGCCGGTCGATCGTGCGGTGAACCATGCGCCGCGGGCTGAGCTCGGTGCGCAACCATCTCGCTTGCGCACTGAGTTCGCCGCGGGCTTCGCGCAACGACTGCAGGGCATCGTTCATGCGTTCACTGTCGTCCCTTTCAGCCATTGCCGGTCGTGTTTAAGTTCTTCAACGGTGCGGGCGAACCATTTCAACCCTTTGAGCTTTTTCCAAATCCAGAGGCCGATTCCTGCAATGAGCAGGATATGGACTCCCCCCGTCACCGCCGCCACGGTCATCCATTCCCACTCGAGAACCTTGGTGAGGAAGCCCACGAGCGAAGTGACTATGAGAAGCCATGCCGCGAAGGTGGCCACACACGCCATGGAAGCTCCAATAAGCAGTTCCAAAGACTGGCGAAGCGCTTCCTTAGCCTCGAGGCTTAACAGGACGCCCCGCGCTGCTAGATACTTGAGGAGCGGGCTCATAATCCTGTGAGGAATGGGAGAAGAGGTTGGCGCCCATGGCAGCGGGACTTCGGCATCGGAACGGCCCGATGGAACCGGAGATGGTCCTGCGTTTTCCAAGCCTTGCTGCTGACGGTCTTTGGAGCTCACGAGTTCCGCATTGGCCGCCGGCTCGATCTGACGACCGCGAGCCTGAGCGTAGATCTGCGTGAACTCAGCCCCGAGAAAAAGGATGCAAGACGTGTAATAGACCCAAAGCAGGACTAGGACGACGGAACCTGCCGCACCGTAAGCATCCGCCATGCTTTCACGCCCAAGATACCAGCCCAAAGCCGTCTTTCCGATTTCGAAGAGAAGGCCAGTTACGACGGCGCCTATCCACACGTCCTTCCACTGGATTTTCACGTCCGGAAGAACTTTGAAAATGAGCGCGAACAAAGTGGAAACGACGCCTAAGGACAGGACCATCGCCAGGATGGCCCATACGAAGGCAGGGATATGGAGCGCCGATTCCAGGGCGTGGTTGAGGCCGGCGATCGCCGCGCTTAACAAAAGGGAAACGAGGAGCAGGAAACAGATGACCAGCACCATACCGAAGTTGAGGAAGCGATCTCGAATCATTCCACGCCACCCGGCCCTTGGCTTGACCTTCACCTCCCAGATGGTGTTCAGCGCGTCCTTGAGGGCCGCGAACACACCGGAAGCCCCAAGCATCAACGTGACAAAACCCACGACGGTGGCCACGATGCCATGCGCCGGTTTGGCAGCACTTTCGACCATGCTTTGGATGGCCTCGGCGCCGCGTTGTCCGACGTATTGCCGCATCTGGTCATAGAGCTGGCCAGTAACGGCTTCGTAACCCAACACCCAGCCCCCAATTCCGATGGTGATCACCAGGAGAGGAGCGATGGAGAAGCCCGAGTAATAGGCGAGAGCTGCGCTAAGCCGCAGAGCTTTATCCTCAATGAAATCAGCAAAGGTCTGCCTCACGAGAGCACTCCAGGAACTGCTAGGAAATCGCTTCTCAAAACTTGGCCTTCCCGCTTGCCCAGAGGCGACGTTTGGCGGCGGTTCAATAGAGTTCATTGTGCGTCCTGATAGGTTCCAGGAATGGCTAGGATTTCTCTCGATTGACCGGGCTTGCCGTTGAAGACTATCATGCGCACCGAAGGGCCGTTGCACCAGAAACGGTTGTCATCTTGCTCGATCATGCTCCCACCTGCCGGAGCCGGTAAGTCGGGATCACGAAAAACAGCTTCTTGCGTTAACATAAAACTCTGGTTCCTCAGCACCGTCGATTGGCGCCTTCCGGCGGAAGTTCTGAGGCAAATAGCGTGCCAGCCGGCGCCGTATTTGCTGAACGCTCGCGAAACTACTCTGAAATTGCCGCCCTTTGCCTGGACAAGGTCCTGTCTGTGGCCCCAGACGCATTACTCCCAGTCCATAACTGGAGCCAATCAGCATGAAACTGAATTGCATATTGCCAGATATGCAAGGCAATCTGCATGAGTCGGATCCTTCCGCCGACAACCAGTCTCGACGTCCACGCGCGGTGGTATTACGTCGCCCGGCAGCTCGACGGGACCACGCCGCAGCCGGTCCAGAAGATGACCTTGCAGGAGCTGCTGCACTTCGTGTTATTCTTCGGAGAGGCCGTCGCGGAAACTGCAAAGGTTCCGAGGGCTGGGAGCGGGATCTCGGAACTCTTGGCGAGTTCCGCTCCGTGGAGTTCCGCTGCCGCCGGGGCCCCGACAAGGGCAGGAATAGCAGGGCGCCGAGCATCAGCAGGCCCGAGGACGGCTCCGGGATGACCACCGTTTCGACAATGATCTGGAACTCGGTCTTGTTGTTGAATGCCTGGCTGCCGGCTACGGCCGTGGCGGTCATGGTGTTGTCAATTTCCACATCGTGCCCCGTCGCCAGATTTCCAGGACCGAAGAGGTTCGTTACTGGAGTGCCGATGTTGGAACTTAGGTCCACCGACCACGGTTGCACGCTGCCTGAATTCACCGGGAAATTGAAAATTACGGAACCGTTGACGACATTGAGGTTCACAGGGGCGATGTTCACGCCGTTGAGCTGAGTGAGCGTCACCCGCATGATCGCTCCTGAGGAGACTTCTGTACGGGCTCCCGCCAACGTGTAGTCGCCGGCTTCGAAGAGGCTGACCTGGACGATCCCCACCAAAGGATCGGTCAGAATGCGCGCCTCTGTCCCGATGTGTTTTCAGCGGGACGAACGGCGCTCTTCACCTATTCATGCGGAAAACGGACGCCAAACCGGACAGGGGAAGGCGAAATGTTCGCGGGCTTAGTTGGCCGTGGCGTGATGGAGCGCCGGGCCCGGGTGCAGCAGCGAGGGGCAAGGTTCAGCACCGGAAGCCTTGAGCAGGCCCCGGCGCGTGAGTTCCCTCCACGAGGCGGCGGCGCGACCGCGCCGGGAACCTACAGCCCGGAGGAAGGGTATCCGGCGCCTCGACTCCTGATTACTGCTAGATCCTCGGACGCTTACGACGTGCCATGCTCGCAGGCTAGCCGGTCCCGCCCCAGACCCAGCCGATTCCGACGGTGATTGCTCGGACGCTTACCGCGGAGCCGCCTTTCAACGCCGCAAATGGTCAGCGAATCTCACATTCCACAGCTCTGGAAAGACCCCCTTCGTCTTCAGCATTGCTAGAAATCTCTTTCGCTCATCATGAATTGTCTCCTCCGACGAAAAGCGCCTCAACCAGGCTGCAAAAAGGACGCGCGCCTTAAAATCATTCAGGTCGACCCACCCCTCCGGTCCCGATTCGAGTCTCTGTAACCTCTTACATTCCGCTATTATCTTACTTTTCAGTTGGTCTTGCTCCCGTTCTGCCCATCCTCCGAGTCTCGCGTTTTTCATTGTAGGCTCGACTAACGCATGATGCCGCCACAAAAAGTATTCCGATCCACGCATTGCGTCCAACCAAACCAGACTTTTAGCCTCACTAACTGAAAGTAAAGGATCGCACATCTCCACGGTAAAGCTGCCCAATCCATACTCGCGGACGAGTTCCCGCATCAACTTCCGTTGTCTATCAACATTGTTCTCGATCCCTGTATCTCTGATGTATCTCTCCCATTGCCAACGTCCATTCCCCCGGCTATATGGAAAGCTCCAGTAAGAATATAGAAACTCTCTGTTCTCCTCGATACCTTCGATAGGTACGGCCTCCTTGGAATAATAGACATAACCGTTCATCCAATTATCTTCTTCACTCATACAGAAGCGATACTGCTCAACCAGATTGCGCCATCTTTCATTATGAGACAACCCGTCCGACTCAACCACTTTACACCCAGCCAGCATGAGCATCCACGAAAGCACGTACAGTTTCAAGTTTCTCATATCGACTATATCACCACCTCATTTATCATCCTAAAATGCAATTAGCGCCAGCCCAACGGCCTGGGACTGCCAAACATTTATCCCACGCTCGCCAAGTCCAAATGGATCAATGCGAACAAGGCGGGACTCAACGGCTACCCGCGTCACGCCTCCTGCGGAGCAGGAGCCGCGCCACGGACAGCCGTGAGTCACCTTTGCCGTGCCGCAAGGGCAGCGCAAGAGAAAGAATCGATACAAAAGTCACATGTCTGCGAATGACCCTAAGAGCCACGAGTTCCCAGATCGGGAGCAGAAAGCACGACGGTTCTTGACTCCGAGAAGAATTCTCCTGGGAGTTATCATAATCACCGGCGCCACCGCCGGATGAGTATCCCGGCCAGATTACGAACACCCCATTGTGGAAACCTGAAAAGAGTTGATCAACACCAGGCACAAGAGAATCGGTCGAGCGAACCGCCGCCCCGCTTTTCCGTTCTCCGTTCAATGCTGGGTGGCAATTCGGAAGCGCCTCGAGCGCTCCATCGCCCCTGTCGGCGGCGGTCGCTCACCTCTGGCGTTGGGCGGCTCTGCTGCGCGAAGCTTCTAAGAAACCTCAGCGTCAAGCGTCATGATCTATGTGAAAACGATACTCAACATCTCAGCCGCGGCCGTTTTCCTGGTCGTCGCCCCCGGAGTGTGCTTTGCCTTGTGGGATACGGAGGTCGTCTCAAAGGAACGGGCAAGAGAGCTGGGCATGGAAGTCCGATCGACAGCGGCCGGCCCCAACCACGTCCAGGTGGAGTTCGAGTTCACGGTCGAGGGCGAGTTGAAAAACTTCAGCCATGTTGACCTGAGGTTCGGCAAGGGAGATAACCTCGAAGTGGCTGCGCCGCTGCGGGAGGATCGCTCGAAGCCGGGGCGGGTCACGGTCACTTTCACTGCGAACTCCGCCCAACTGGACAAGCTCACCCTCCGGGTGATGGCGCCGTTTCGCGACGGCGGCGCCGGCGGGACTATCCACGAACTCCGGGTGAAGGACTTCGTTGAGGTAAAGAATGACCGCTGACATGCGGTTCCTCTCGACGGCTAAAGGAATCGTAGGTTTGGGATGCCGTCGAGATTGTTTGCTAGGCCTTCCGGCTTCCTTCAACGGCCGGAGTTCGCCCATCCCCACGCGCTCCCGTCACTCCTCCCAGCCGTGCGCGTCCTGGACCGAGATCATCGCCGCCAGAATGCTGTTCCAAGTCTCCGGCCGCATCATCGTTTCATTGGGGAACATGCACCCATCCCAGCAAATATGCCGGAACGCCTTGGTTAACTGACAGTTCCCATCCCGCAACCAGTGTCCCGCGGCCCAGGGAATATCGAGTTTCCCCGACGGATCGTCCGGAAGACAATGGCGCCCGGTCTTGTCGTGCGATCCGGAGCCCTTCACCGTGGCGTCGTTCTGGGCCACGTGGAAATCGATGGTCCAGGGCCGCAACGCATCCGTCAACTCCCGGTAGGCTGCGGCAAAGCGGTCGTGATCCGGCCACTGGAAATCCGCGGGCAACAAGGCATCCTCCGGCGCGTTGTAGCCGAGCAGATAGAGCAAGGTGTGGGCCATATCGGCCTGAAAGCCAAGCAGGTCAGGGCGATCGGCCAGCTCGAGCAACCGGATCATCTCTTTCCAACTGTGCATCCCTCCCCAGCAAATCTCGCCTTCCGCGGCCAATCGTTCGTCGTGCTGCTGAGCCACGTCGCAGGCCCGGCGGAAAGTCTCGGCGATTCGCCGCGAATTCCCGTCGGCATCAGCGGACCACGTTCCCACGTCAACCGCAGAATCGATCCGGATGATTCCGTAGGGTCTCACCCCCAGCTCCCGGAGCTTTCCGCCGATGACGCAGGCCTTGCGCACCATCTCCACGAACAGCCCGCGCTCCTCCTCATTGCCCATGGCGGAACCGCCTCCCGTGGGAGGCCACACCGGAGCCACCACCGAGCCCACCACCAAATCCCGAGACCGCAGCTTGTCCGCCAAGGCCTCCAAGTCAGAGTCGCTCGAATCGATATCGACGTGCGGCGCGCTGAGAAACAAATCCACGCCGTCGAACTTCCGGCCGTTCACCTCCGCCGCCGCGGTGAGATCCAGCATGGCCTCCAACTCGATGACCGGCTCGGAATCCGGCCCCTTGCCGACCACGCCTGGCCAGGCCGCGTTATGAAGTTTGGGGAATCGCTCGCTCATGGGAATGGGGATGATGCACCTGACAAATACGCGGCGCTTACACGCCGGCCAGTTCCTGTTCCTGGACTCTTAAGCTTTGATAAAGTTCATAGGCGTCGCCGGGCTTCATCCCGCCGTGCACTACTCCCTTGACCGCCTGCATCATGGCCACAGGGGCGTCGGATTGGAAAATGTTCCGCCCCATGTCCACGCCGCTGGCGCCCTGATCACAGGCGTTGTAAGCCATGTGCAAGGCGTCCAGTTCCGGCCGCTTCTTCCCGCCCGCAATCACGATCGGCACCGGACAACAAGACGTCACCGTTTCAAATTCTTCGTCCGTGTAATAACACTTCACCATGTGACAACCCAACTCGGCCATGATCCGCGTAGCCAGCCGGAAATACTGCGGCGTCCGTTCCATGTCCGTACCCACCGCAACGACTCCCATCACCGCGATCCCGTAGCGATTGGCCTCGTCGATGAGGCGGGTCATGTTCCCGAGCGTTTGTCTCTCGTGTTCGGAGCCGATGAACACCTGCACCGCCAGCACACTGGCGTTGAGACGCAGCGCTTCCTCGATGGAACAGGCCACATCCTCGTTGGCAAGGTCGTCCGGACGGGCCATGCTCGTGCCGCCGGATGCCCGCAGGGCAATGGCCTTGCGCGTGCTCGCTGGAATCACGCTGCGCTGTATTCCGCGCGTCAGCATCAGGCAATCGCAGTAGGGTTCGAGCGGCAGGATGGTTTGATCCACCCGCTCCAAGCCGGAGGTGGGCCCCTGAAAATAGCCGTGATCGAAGGCCAGCATGATCGTCCGTCCGTTGTCCGGATTGAACACGCGGGCCAGCCGGTTCTTCAGGCCCCAGTCATACTGGTGCGATCCTTTGAGGAAATACCCGGGACTCTCCTGAGGAACGCCGAGGTAGTATTCCTTCTCCTTTTTTTTCGGTTCACCGTCGAGGTCTGCCATTGTCGTGTGGATTGAGGGATGAAGGTGTTCAGACTACCGGCTGCCGCCGGCTTTGAAAACTGCTTTCGTGGATTCCGGGAGCGGAACCCTCTTCGTGCGGTTCAGGCCTCCACATAATCTTGCATGAAGCGCAGAATGAGGCTCATCGACATGGCCCCAGGATCGGGATGCCCGCGGCTACGCTCTCCCAGAGCCCGGGCCTTGCCCGTCGTGGCGATCATGTCGCGCGTCTTGTCTTTTCCCGCTTGGGCCGCCTCCACCGAGCCGGCGAGAGCCACATCCAGGGCTTCTCCCGACAAGGCTCTGGCTCGCGCTGCCGCCGGTTCCAATGCATCGATCAGCGTCTTGTCGCCCGGCTTGGCTCCTCCGCGCTGCATCACCCCGGCCAAGCCCGCCTCGAGAAACGTCGCCAGCCCCGCCGAATCCCAGTCCGTGGCCTCACCCAAGGCTTTTCCGCCGCTGCGAAAAAGTGTGCCGAACACCGCTCCCGACGCGCCCCCCATGGAACTGACCAAAGACGTGCCCACCGCCAGAAAAACGCCGGCGAGATTCTCGAAGCGGTCCTCCGCCACCCGCTCTCGCGCCGCCCGAAAACCCCTCTCGATCCCCACCCCGTGGTCTCCGTCTCCAATGGCCCGGTCGGCATCCGTGAGCAGGGATTCGCTGGCGATCATCCCGTCGGCGACATGCATCAGCATCTGCCGGACTTCCTCGGTGTTGAGAGATGGTCTGCCCATGATTGTCTAACTCGCTTCCTTTTCTGAGTCCGCCCGCCAGGGTCCTGCTCACATTCGAGAATAACCCAAGGACGAACAGGGCATATCCCAGTATCTCTTCAGTTCGTCGTCCAGTTTGGTGAAGCTGAGCGAAAAACCGGCCATTTCCTGACATGTCACTATCGGGCCAAGCACGGAATCGTGCACGCGGATTCCGCGCTCCTCGAGAATCTTTCGCGCCGTCCGGTTCACCACCAACAGCTCCGTCATCGTCGTCGCCCCGAAGCTGTTGACGAAAAACACCACCTCATCGCCCTCCCCCAACGGGAGGTCATCGGCGAAAATCCGGTCCAGCATCTTCGGCACCAGTTCGTCCGCGCTCATCATCTTGGCCCGCTCCACACCGGGCTCCCCGTGCACCCCCATGCCGATCTCCAATTCTTCGTCCGGCAACTCGAAAGTCGGCTTGCCTGTCGCCGGAATCGAGCCCGCCTTCATGGCCACTCCCAAAGAGCGCGTCTGGTCTCGCACCTTCGTGGCGATCCGCTCCAACTCGTCTAAGGATTCCACCGAGGCCGCCGCCGCCCCCGCAATTTTCACAATCATCAGCAACCCCGCTACGCCCCGCCGGTCCTCCTTCCGGTCCGGAGGCGCCGAGGAAACGTCGTCCCAAATCAACACCGTGCGCACCTCGATGCCTTCATCGGCCGCCATTTCCGCGGCCATGTCGAAATTCATGACGTCTCCGGCGTAATTGCCATAGAGATAGAGCACTCCTTTTCCGCGGTGCACCGCACGGGTGGCGTCCATGATCACGCCAGGCGGCGGCGCCGCGAAAATGTCCCCGCAGGCTGCGCCATCCGCCAGATTGCGGCCGACCAACCCATGATAAATAGGCTCGTGCCCGCTCCCGCCGCCCACCAGCAAGGCCACTTTCCCTTCTGGAAGACCGTTCATGACGATGGAACCGCTGCCCGCTTTCCGGGCCTCGCCGTCGTAGGCCGCCACCAGTCCGTCGAGCATTTCCGCCGCGGCATTCTTGGGGTCGTTGAGGATTTTCTTGGCTGCACTCATAATCCGGTATTAGCGGACCGCGCCCGGTCCACGCGAGGCTCAAATCACGCGGTCGTTGCCTCCGTCAACAGGAATCTGCGCCCCGGTGGTGCGCGCGAAGGCCGGTCCCGCGACGGCGCACACCATTCGGGCCACGTCCGCCGAACTGACTTCCGTCTTCAACAGATTCCGCGTTTTATACTCTTCGACGCTGAGCCCGTAACGTTCGGCCGACCGCTGCAAGGCCTCCGGAGTCCACAGCCGGGTGTCGAAAACTGCGTCGGGGTGAATGATGTTGACCCGGACCCCGTCCTTGGCCAGCTCCAATGCCGCGACGCGCACCAATTGCGTCAATCCCGCCTTGGTCACCGAATACGAAGCCGCGCCCGCCCCGGGAGCTTGCACATTGCGCGATCCAATAAAAATCGCCGAAGCCTCGACTCCCCGTTTCAGGTAGGGAATGCAGTGCTGCAAGAGCCTCTGATGGCTGGTGAGGTTCACAGCGATGCTCTTCTCCCAATTCACCGGATCGAGTTCCTCAATATAGGCTCCGGCCGTGAAGATCCCGGCGTTGCTCACCAACAAATCCAATCCGCCAAACCGGCGGACCACCTCGTCCACCGCCGCACGCACGCGGGCGTGATCCGTCAAATCACACACCACGCCACACTTGCGGTCGCCGTCCTCCAATTCCGCCGCTTCCGGATTGAGATCGAGCCCCACCACCACGGCGCCCGCCGCGTGGAGCGCTTCCACACAGGCCCGGCCGATACCCGCAGCCGCGCCGGTGACCAAGGCGATTTTCCCAGCAAACGGGAGCGGGGCCCCAAGCCGCCGAAGCTTGGCCTGTTCCAACTCCCAATACTCGATGGCGAAAATGTCGCCCTCCGGGAGAGCCAACCAGCTCCCCACCCGTTCCGCGTCCTGAATCACGCGGATGGTCTGGGTCGCGATGTCTCCAACCGCCCGCGCCTCCGCAGGATTCTTCCCGAAACTCACAATCCCAAAACCTGGCCACACGATCCAACGTGGCGCGGGGTCGAGCATCTCCACGCCGGCTGGAGCAAAACGCTGAAAGTAATTGCGATAATGGGCGGCATAGACCTCCAGCATCTCGTCCCCCGAATTCCGCACGACCAAAGGACAGCGCTTGGTCCGAATGGCGTGATCCGGCGTCACCGGCCCCCGTGTGGACAAGGAATCCACATTCTCGAACGCCGCAAAACCGCGAGCCGCCGGACTTCGATCCCAATTGGCGACGACGGCTCGTTCACTCTGCCGCGATACGCCCCGGCGCAATTCGGCCAAGGCCTTGAGATCCTCGCTCCCCTCCGCGCTCCCGTAGCGTTCGCCCGACACGCTCTTTTCCAAGTATGATTCCGCCTCGTTCACCAGGGAAATCATCCGCTCGTAACTTGTCCGGGCGTCCTGGCCAAAGGTGAACACCCCGTGATGCCGGAGGATGATTCCATCCATAGCCCCCAGATCGATTTCCTCGGCCAGGCGCCGCATCTGTTTCGCCAAAGAGAAGCCCGGCATGATGTAGGGCAGCAGCGCCACCCGGGACCCGAAGACCTCCGCCAGAAGTTCATCCGCTCGGTCATTGTTAGTGAGGGCCAAAACCGCCGCCGCATGCGTATGATCGACATAGGGAAACGGAAGCACCGCGTGCACCAAGGCCTCGATGGATGGCGACGGCGCGTCCGGATCCGTCATCGCCGCCCGCACTTCCCGCACCATCGCGGCGTCAGAAAGCTGTTCCAGGGCCGCCAGCCGCAACAGGGGAGCCAAACGCACCGGCGCGAATCCGCCCCGCTCGATCGTCGCCAAATCCCAGCCGCTCCCCTTCACATAGAGCAGAGCCTCCTCGTCCCCGAGAAAGGTCTGGGCCCGCACTTTGACCGAGGTGTTGCCGCCCCCGTGCAACACCAGATCCGGTTCCGCCCCCAAAAGCCGCGACGTGTAAACCCGCAACCCCAGGGGATCTCCACTCCACACAGCGGATTCCTCGTCGTTCCAGCGGCTGATCATCTCGGAGAGCGGATAGAAAGGGAACGCTCATGATGGCCACTGCGCCGCCTTTGGCCAATGGAATCCACAGCTTTTTCCCCGGACTCTTTTTCGCTGGCATACAAACGGGATCGCACGTGGAATACGCTCGTCATGCTCTGGCCGCTCCGCGTCGCCGCCGTCTGCGCTGCTCCGTTCTTGCTCGGATCCTGCGCCAGCCGCGTTCCCCGCCCCGACTACCTGCCCAACCTCTATTTCAAAGCCAGTCCGCCGCCGCTCCTTCCAGCCCATCGCGGGGACAATCCCGATCAACCCGACCGGACCCTGGTGCGGCGCTTCAACCAGGAGGCGGACCGGCTCTTGAAAGACGTCCCGCCCGGAGCCGCTGAACCAGCAAAGGTCTTCGAGCGCTACGATCTGCGCGGCGGAGCCGTCTGGTCCTCCAACTGGACCTCCCAGATCGATCTGACCGGCGTGGCGTGGAACGGCGATCGCGCCGGAGTCCTCATCACCCGGCAGCATATCCTCTTCGCCAAACACTGGCCACGGCGAGAGCACGAATGGGTGATCTTTCACGACAAGGAGGGCCGGGCCCACTGGCGCAGAGTCACCGGACGCCGCCTCCTCGGAAAAGGGCGAACCGATGACCTCGCCGTCGCGCGCCTGGATCAGCCCGTCCCCGAGCAGATCAAGGTCTACAAGTTCTTTCCCCCGGGAAGTTTCCCCGGTTACACGCTCTTGGGAGCCCGCGCTTTCCTAACCAATAAGGACCGCCAGGTCGTCCTCCGGGAAGTCAATAGCAGTTTGCTTGGCTATCCCGGTGGCGACCCTGCTCATCTGGTGCGCTTTCGCGAAGCCACCGGCCTTCCCTCCGCACTTCAGCCGCCCCTTCAGGAAGGCGACTCAGGAAACCCGGGTTTCCTCCTCCTCGATGGCGAACCGGTCCTCTTGGAAACCCTCACCTACGGAGGTTACGGTCGTGGTCCTTCCTTAACCAACCCCGAATACCAAGAGGCCATCCTGGCGGCCATCCGCGAGCTGGGTCCGCTGCCGCCTGAACAGCTTCTTCCCTTCGCCCGCGCGCATGATGGTCAAAGCGTCGTCCGCTGAAACAGAGCATCCTGCTCCCCGCGTTTACCCAGTGCGCCCCCGCAGCATGAATCGCTGAACCCGCAGAAGTCCGGCCCATCGGCCCTCCCGAAAATCATGCCTGACGACCAACCGCAACAGCCCGTCTATTGGCTTCCTTACACCCTGCACGCTCCCATACCCCCCAGCCGCCGCAGTTCTCGCCATGAATTTCCCGGCGCTCTCATCCGCACCGGGGCAGGATTTGGCTGCATTCACCCCTGGCCCGAACTGGGAGACCTCCCTCTCCAAGACCAGTTGGCAGGAATGGCCAATGGATTCCTCACTCCGCTCAGCCGCCGCGCTCTCGCCTGTGCTGAAGACGACGGAGAAGCTCGCAGAATGGGCTGTTCCCTTTTTGACGGACTGACCATTCCCGAGAGCCATGCTGCCGTCCCCGCACCCACCATGGCCGCACTTCATTCTGCCCACGAAGCCGGCTTTCAGTCCGCCAAATGCAAGGCGGGCCCCGGCGACCTCCAGTTGATGCGCGAGTTGCTCCGCGCATCTCCGCTTCCTCTGCGGATTGATTTCAACGAAACATTGAGCCAGAATGACTTAGACTCGATGTTATCGGAATTGAGTTCATCCGATAGGGACCGCATCGAGTTTCTCGAAGACCCCTTCCCTTTTGATGCAAACACTTGGACATCTTCTGCAAGCCATTGGAACATAACCTTCGCTGTCGACCGCCATGTAGTGGAAGGATGGGCTTCCGCAGGCGTCGCTGTTCTTAAGCCCGCACAACACGACGCTTTCCTCCTCGCCAACACCATTCCTCCCGCACAAGGACGCGCCGTCGTGACTTCCTACCTGGACCATCCTCTGGGACAACTCTTCGCCGCCTGGCAGGCCGCGCGCATCGCTTCAAGCTTCCCAGGCCTTCTGCGCCTATGCGGACTGGCGACCCATACGCTCTTCGAACGAAACGCGTTCAGCGAACTCTTGCCGGACGGCCCCCGCTTGACTCCGCCGCCGGGCAGCGGCCTGGGATTCGACGATCTGCTCGAACGTCTCCCATGGAAGAGACTGCACTAGTTTCCGGCTCGATCTGGACCAGCCGGGAGCCCGCCGCGTTCATTGATCCGCGGCGCTGCATTCCCCAGCAAGCGGACCTCGAAGCGCACCTGCGGGAGGATGCGGCGCTCCAAAGTTTCCTGCTTTTCGCCACTTCCGGCGCCACCGGCGGGCTTCGTTTCGCTTGCCTCACACGCCAGGCGCTTTTGACTTCCGCCCGCAACGTGAACGCCGCTCTGGAGGCTGCGCCCGGCGACCATTGGTTCATCGCCGTTCCCACTTGGCACGTCGGCGGATTCTCCATCTACGCCCGGGCCCGACTCACTGGCAGCCGCGTCTCCCAACTCAGCGGGCAATGGGAGCCCCGGCGTTTTCGGGACGAACTGGCTGCGGCCCAGGCCACACTCTGTTCCCTCGTGCCCACCCAGATCTATGACCTGGTCCGTTTCGATTGCCGCAGCCCTCCTCATCTCCGGATTCTCTTGGCCGGGGGAGCCGCTCTCGACCCGCAGGTCCACGAACACGCCATTCGCTTAGGATGGCCGGTGCGGACGACTTTCGGCATGACGGAAACGTCTTCGCAGATTGCCCTCCAGCGCCGCAGTGCAGTGGATGCCCCGCTGCTCGTGCTCGATGGATGGCAAGTCCGTGAAGCTCAAGAGGGCCTGCTTGAGGTTCGTGGCCCAGCCCTCTTTTCAGGTTATCTCGAACTGGATACCACTGAAAGGTGGCGTTTTAGGCCGGGGCCAGCGGACTCCGGCTGGTTCACCACCGCCGATCATGTCCAGCTTGCCCCGGCGGACCACGGGACCTCCCTGCAGTTCCTCGGCCGTGCCGCTGCCCGGCTCAAGATCAAAGGAGAACTTGTCCAGCTCGATTGCCTTCGCCGCCGTTGGTCCGCCCTGGCGCCCGAGGCGGGAAACTCCTCCGTCCTTACAGCCCGCGAGCACCCCCGCGACGGCTGGGAAGTTGTCGTCGCCCACGAGCCGGACTGTCCTGCGCTCAACACCGCCATCGAGGCGTTCAACGCCCAGGTCACCGGCTGCGAACGGATTCGCGCCCGCTGCCCGGTACCGTCCATCCCCCGGACCTCGCTGGGCAAGACCGATGAAGGCGCTCTCCGCCTTCTGCTGGAAGGTCGAGGGTAGCCCGGCCCCAGGGAACCCCAAACGCAGCAAGACCGCTCTCCCTCTGAGCGGGTCTCAGAATGGGAACCTGCCTCCGGCGAAATGCGGTTGTCAGCCCCTCCGCGCGGCCCGATTGGTTCAAGGCAGAATACCCCGCGTCCGCCCAGATGGAGACCCGCCCCTTTTCCCTGCAATTCTTCTCTCGATCGTTCCGTCGAGCCGCGGCCTCAGGCCTGATCGCCGTGGTTCTCGGATCCTTCCACGCCGTTGCTCCCGCCCTCGGTCAGGAGGAAGCCGCAAAACCTGGATCCGCCCCCGCATCCAGTCAGGAGCCCCGACCCCTCACCATCGGAGCCTACTATTATCCCTGGTATGAAGCTCCTGAATCCCCACGCGGACGGGGCGAGGACTGGATGTCCAAGGCCTTGCGCGGGAGGTTGGAGCCCCGCCAACTCCCGAAGTTGGGGGTCTACGACAGCCGCGATCCCGCCGTCATCGCCGAGCACATTTCCCAGAGCAAGCGGGGTGGCATCGACTTCTGGGCCGTCAGTTGGTGGGGCGCGGGCCGTCGTGAGGATCGCACCCTGCGCGAGCACATCCTTGAACATCCGGACGCCGCCCAGCTCAAGTACGCCATTCTCTACGAATCCACCGGGCGCCTCGGACGCCTCAACGCGCCCAATCACGAGAACCTTCTCGGCGACTTCGCCTACCTGAAAGAGCGCTTCTTCGATCATCCGCACTACTTAAAGATCGAGGGCAAACCCGTTGTCTTTCTCTACCTCACGCGCGTCTATTTCCGCGATCGCGGCCTAGAGCCGCTGGCGGAACTGAGGCGGAAGTTCCCGGAGGTTTATCTCGTCGGAGACGACGTTTTCGGACCGCGCTATTCCTCAGACTACGCCAAACTCTGGGATGCCGTGACCGCTTACGATGTCTACGGACAGTCCCTCCAGTCTGGCGGCGCCACACAAACGGCTCTCAAGACCCTGACCGCCCACTACGCCAATGCCCGGGAACACGCGCACTCGGTGCGAACAGCCTTCGTTCCGGCCATTGCTCCCGGCTACAACGACCGCGCCGTGCGCGAAGGACACGTGGGACGAGCGCGCTATTTCAGCGATTCGGAGGGTTCCCAGGAAGGAGATATCTTTCGCGCCATGATTCGCGAGACAGCCATTCCCTTGGCTGATCCCAAATGCGGGAACATGATCATGGTCACCTCCTTCAATGAATGGTATGAAGACACCCAGATCGAGGCCACGGCAGGGAACGCCGGAACGACCACGAAGGACGATTCCGATACCGGCGCTTTCTACACCGAGGGAGACCGCTATGAGGACTATGGCGCGCTCTATCTGGACATCCTGCGGGAAGAAAAGGCGGCGGCGGCGGAGCCTGGCGGACAGCACTAACCCAAGGTGAGCAAACCGCCCCCGGAAAACTGCTGAAGCCTTCTTGATCCACCTACCACAAGGCCTCACGCCATGAGCCTGCTCGGCATCGATCTCGGCACCACCAATTCCCTCGTTGGCATCGTCGATTCCGGCTTTCCTATCCTCCTCGCCGATTCCCAAGGCTCGCGCATCACACCCTCAGCGGTCTTCTTCCCTCCGGGCGCAGGCGAACCCGCCATCGGTCACGCAGCTCTCCGCCAGCGCCTGCTGCATCCCGGACGCACCGTCCTCTCCGTGAAGAGGCTGATGGGCCGCCGGGGACAAGAAGTCGATCCCGCCCGATTTCTCTTTCCTCTCATTACCAAACCGGGAGATCCAGTCCGCATCGCTCTCCCCGAAAGCAACCCGCCCGGGCTCAGCCCGGAAGATGTTTCCGCCCTCATTCTGCGCCGGCTAAAGCAGATCGCCGAGTCGGCCACTGGAGAATCTTGCGAACGCGCCGTCATCACAGTCCCCGCCTATTTCCACGATGCCCAACGCCAAGCCACCCGGCGTGCCGGAGAACTTGCGGGCCTTCACGTGGAACGTCTCCTCAACGAACCCACTGCCGCCGCCCTGGCCTATGGCATGCACCGCTGCGACGATCGTTCCCGCATCGCTGTTTACGATCTCGGCGGGGGCACCTTCGACATCTCCATCCTGGAGATTCGCGACGGCGTTTTCGAGGTGCTCGCCACTCAAGGCGATACCTATCTCGGCGGAGATGACATCGATTGGGCGCTCACCCACCTTTTGCTGCGCCGCTTCGAGGAAATCCACGGTCCCGCAAGTCTCGCCGTCGAGTCCGCCCTCGCGGAAGCTGCCGAAAGAGCCAAGATCGCCCTTAGCACCTGCGACGAATACCTCTTGGAGCTGCCGTTCCTCGACGGAACCCGCCACTTCAGCACTCGTCTCGACCGCTCCACGCTCGAAGATCTCGCCCGCCCCGTCGTCGAACGGACTCGCCGGCATTGCCGCCAGGCCCTGCACGACGCGGGCGTCTCTGCTTCCGAGTTGGATCACGTCGTCCTCGCCGGCGGAGCCACCTACATGCCCCTGGTCCGAAACTTCGTCGAGGAGGTCTTCGGCCGGACGCCTCACACGGCATCCTCGCCCGAAGAAACCGTCGCCCTGGGAGCCGTCATTCAAGCCGGCATCCTCGAGGGAACCATCCGGAACCTCGTCCTTCTCGACGTCACTCCTCTGTCGTTGGGCATCGAGACCTTCGGCGGCCTCATGAACGTGATCATTCCCCGCAACACCACCATTCCCTGCAAGGCCGGAGAGATGTTCACCAACGCCGTTCCTAACCAAAGCTCGATGCTCGTGCGCGTGCTGCAAGGGGAACGGGAGTTGGTGCGCGACAACTGGGAACTCGGGAAAGTGGAGATCCCCTTCGAGCCGGGCCCCAAGGGCAGCGCCCGCATCGGCATCCAATTCCGGATCGACGCCGACGGCATCCTCGAAGTCCTGGCCCGCGACACCCGGCGTGACGCCGACACGGTGCTCCATATCCGGGACACCGCCGTCAACGTCGAGGACGAACGGGTGGAACGGATGATCTCCGAATCCGTCGAACACGCCTTCGAGGATTTCAGCGAACGCACTTTCACCGAAGCGAAACTCAAGGCGGAAGAGCTTCTCCCCGCGGTGGAAGCCGGCCTGCGCCAAATGGGGTCTGGCCTGCCGGAAGCAGAACGTCAGCAGATCGTATCCCGCGTCGCAGAAGTCGAAAGAGCCTTGCACGGCGGCTCGGCCAACGACCTCAAGCGCGCCGTGGAAGCTCTCGACCAGGCCACCGAAGCTCTCGCCGCCCTTCTCGTCGACCGCGCCCTCGAACGCGCTCTGCAGTCCAGCAACCTCAGAACTCCTGACCTATCGAGGGAGATCATGGACAGGGAGGAAAATCGCTGAGCCGAAGCGAGACCGCCTCTCGGCAGATGACGCCCTACTTGTGGGGCGGACACTCCTGTCCGCCGATGGAACCTGAAGAGTTCGCG
>JBGTBW010000263.1:0-65015 GCA_041749135.1 Verrucomicrobiales bacterium | reverse complement strand
CGATGGGAAGCGCGGCGTATGTGGAGGAGGTATTTGCGCGCAACCGGGAGAAGATGAAGGTGAAGCGGGAACGGGGAGCGCGTGAGGCTCCCGGGGGATTGCTGGGGCCGTGGCGGACGCTGGTGGATTTGCGTGGGTGAGGGATAGAGTTGGGGGAGAAGCCGCAAAGCAGGGCTTGCAAGGGGGAAAGGACTTGCGGGCGGGAAGCGCGGGAAGGGAAAGCCTTGCGCGAGGCGGATTGTGAGCTCAGGGCCAGGACCGTTTGATGGCCGGCGAATCTCGATGAAGCGGGCGCGCCCGTGATGGGGATTGGGGATTTACCATTCCCCTTTTGAGTTTTCGAGGCGGCGCCCGGCGCCCGGAGGTCTTTGGCCCGAAAGCATTGAACGCTGCAAGCACGGGGCGGCGCGAATCGTGGGGATCCGGCAGCGCCGTGCATGTCCGCCAAAAACTACCCTGTCCCCTTTCTTTTCAGTGCGTCGCACCCATTGACGCGACCATCGCCGGCCGTGTAATATCGCCTCATGAAGAGGTTATCGTGGAAGCTTGCGACGGGCGCGGCTGTGATCTTGGTGGTCGCGGGGCTGGCCGGATGTGCATCGACCAGCATGGATGTATGTTCCAATGCGGATGGCGCGCTCAGCGGCGCGTTTGTCTTCGTGACATCTCCCGCCCCGGGTCAACGCGTCAGCACTGGGTTCGCGGTGCAGGGATGCTCGCGGACCTTCGAGTCGACCGTGCAGTGGCGGCTCCGGGGCCGCAGCGGTGCGCTGCTCGCGAGCGGATTCACCTCCGGCGGCGGGGTCGACGGCCCAGCGGGCTTCGCGTTCAATGTTTCCTTCTCCGTCGCCGAACGCCAGATCGGTCACTTGGAGGTGTTCGAAGAGGATGCGTCGGATGGCGAGGGCTTCCCGCCGCCGCGTTGCGTCGTTCCCTTGGTCCTGCAGCCATAAGCGCGCGCCGACCGGGCCGACGCAGGCTCCGTTCAATCTCGGGGAGAAACGCCGAGGGGAACACCGTCTCGGGCTTCCTTGCTCGCGCCTCCTTGCTTTGCTGCGGACCAGGCCGCACTATCCCCGCTCAGGGTCCCCTCCGCCATGTCCTCTCCCTTTGCGCGATTCGCCGCTATTTCCTTTTGCGTTCTCCTCGCGGCAGCCGTCGCCCGGGCCCAGCAGACCATCTCCCTCGACGACTTGGATCCTTCCGGGGACGGCTGGCCTTCCGAAGCGCTCACCGAAGAGGCCGGAGCCGTCCTATCCCGGCTCGGGGAGTGGTTGTGCTTGGAAGGAGAAAACGGAAGGCCACCGCCAGCGCCCGCGGACCTGACCGCACCCGGCGCTTTCCACGGATCGGCGCCCTCTTTGGACCACCCTGAGATCGTCCCCGCCGGCTCCACCTTCAGCATCCGGCGCCACCGCGATCCGCCGGAAGACAAGCAGAGCGACAGCCTCTCCGGCTTGTTAGACCCTCTTCGCCAGCGTTTCGCCGGTGGCCGGCCTGAGTCCCTCCAGAGCAAGACCGTGGAGATCATGCTTGGATCCGGCTCCGCAGCGCACACGAGTCACTTGGTCGAGATTTCCGGTCCGGCTGAGGAAGGCGGACTTCTCGAAATCCATTCCACTTGGCGCATCGAATGGCTCCTACCGGAAGGCTCCGCTCCGCGCCTGCGCTCTATCCGCATCACAGACTTCGAGGAAGCTCATACTTCCCGCGATCGGCCTCTGTTCACCGACGCCTCCAAAGACGTTCTGGCGGGCCTGCCGGCTTGGGATGCCCAACTGCAATTCGGTACGGACTACTGGCAAAGCCGCATCGAGAACTACTTTCAGATCCATCTATTCGGCCAACGCGGCCTCGCCCTGGGCGACATTGACGGCGACGGACTCGACGATGTCTACATCTGCCAACCCGGCGGTCTGCCTAACCGGCTCTTCCTGCACCGGCCCGATCAGGGTGTGTCCGATATCTCCCGGGCAGCCGGCGTGGATTTTCTCGACAATTCCAACGCCGCCCTTTTCGTCGATCTCGATAACGACGGCGATCAGGATCTCGTGGTCGCGTTGTCCGCCGGCCTCCTGTTCCTGGAGCAGAGCGCTCCCCTGCGGTTCACCCGCCGCGCCCTCATTGCCAATCTCGCGGACGGCCAATCCCTTTGCGCCGCGGACTATGACCTGGACGGCGATCTCGACCTCTACCTCTGCTCTTACTATGCGGACTCTGGGGCAGCGGGCGATCTGGCCCTCCCCGTGCCTTACTTCGACGCCAACAACGGCGGTCCGAACATCCTGCTTCGCAACGATGGAGATTTCGTCTTCCGAGACGTTACCTCGGAATCCGGACTCGACGAGAACAACCGCCGCTGGAGTTGGGCGGCGATGTGGGCGGACTGCAATGGAGACGGTCTGGAAGACCTTTATGTGGCCAACGACTTCGGCCGCAACAACCTCTACCTGGCTCGCCGGGAGCAAAACGGAGCGGTCCGCTTTCGCGACGCCGCTGCCGATGCCGGTCTGCGCGACGGAGCCTTCGGCATGTCGGTCTCCGCCGCTGACTTCGATCGGGACGGAAAACTCGACTTCTACGTTGGCAACATGTTCTCGTCGGCGGGCAGCCGCATCACGCGTCAACCGAGGTTCCAGCCCGGCGCGGATGAAGATCTCCTCCGCAAGTTTCGGCATTTGGCGAAAGGGAACAGCTTATTCCACAACTCAGGCCCCAAAGCACCCGGCGATGCTCCGCTCTTTGCCGAGACCGGAGAAAGCGCCGGAGTCGCCGTCGGACGCTGGAGCTGGAGCGCGCCATTCGCAGACTTCAACAACGACGGCTGGGAAGACTTGGTCGTGGCAAACGGCTACGTCACCGGTGGAAAACCGGAAGACGACCTCTGAAGCGTGTTCTGGCGCCAGGTCGTGGCGCGTTCGCCCGGGGATTCCGCAACCGCGCTGCGCCAAGCCGACGTCGATCCGGCCATGACGGCTCATCACCGGCGCCTCATGGCCTTGCTCCGTTCCGGACGCTCGTTGAGCGGCAACGAACGGAACTGCGCCTTCCTCAACACCGGCGACGGGCGGTTCGCCACGGTGTCCCGGCTGACCGGCATCGACTTTCCTGACGACGGCCGGGCCGTGGGCCTAACCGATTGGGATGCCGACGGCGACATCGACATTTGGTTAGGAAATCGCTCCGGACCACAGGTCCGCTTCTTGCGCAACGGCCTCGCCGGCCCGGAGAAATCCGTTTCGCTGCGTTTGCGGGGCGTGTCCGCGAACCGCGACGCCATCGGAGCCACGGCGCTGCTGACTCTCGACGACGGCTCGCCGCCTCTCCGGCGAACGGTTCGCGCAGGTGAGGGCTATGTAAGTCAATCCTCGAAATGGCTTCACTTCGGTTTGGGTCAGGCTCAACCCACCGGCCGCGTCACGGTGGACTGGCCTGGCGGCGGCCAGGAAGAGTTCACCGGTGTGGAAGGGGGCGGACGCTACCTGCTGGTGCAGGGCGGCGGAAACGCAGAGCCTTGGTCGCCACCCTCCTCACAGCCCCCTCCCCCGAGAGAACCGGACCCGCGGGAACAGGCTGCGGAATCCGGCGAACGGCGGGTTTTTCTCTCGTTGCCCACCCCGCTGCCGCCCCTGGCTTGGATCGATGCCGCGGGGAAAACCGGCTCCTCAGCAGCGGCGCCTGAGGGACGGTTCACCCTCTACCTGCTCTGGACCACGGGCTGTGCGAGCTGCCTAGCCGAACTCGAATCCTGGCGAGACGCCGCCGGAAATCTCCCGTCCGCAGGCCTCGACGTGGTGCTCCTGGAGGTCCAGGCTCCGCCGCTTTCACCGGACGACAGCCTGGAGACCGATGGATTCAAGTTCTTGCAAGGGCTTTCGGTGAACTTTCCCGCTGGCCGCGCGACTGCGGAGACCCTGCAGCGCTTGCACTATGCCAACGACATCCTTTATGGCCGAATCACGACGCTGACTGTCCCCCGAAGTTACCTCGTCGATGGGAAAGGCCGCCTTCGGGCCATCTACCGGGGACCGGTCTCCGCGCAGCGGGTCGTGGACGACGCCGTTCTCTGCCGCCAACCGGATTCCACCTTGGAATCACAGGCGCTGCCTTTCCGGGGAATCTGGATCGACCATCCGCGACCGCTCGTTCCCGTGGGCATTCCCGCCGATCTGGCCACTCGCGACCAGTTCGACGACGCCCACGCCTACGCGCAGGCCACACTTGAGGACATGCGCCGGCAGCCGCTCTTCGCCACGGTCGCTGAATGGCTGGGCGACGAAATGCTCTCCCGCCGCCGGGCCACCGAGGCCGCGGCCTACTACCGGGAGTCGCTCGCCCTGGACTCGAACAATCTGCCGGTCATGAACAACCTGGCCTACCTACTCAGCGCCTCTCCTGAGGCGGCTCTCCGCGACGGGGCCGAAGCTCTGCACTGGGCCAAACGCGCCCACGAACTGACCGCTGCGGAGAATCCTTCCGTCCTCGATACTCTCGCTGCCGCGCTGGCGGAAACCGGGGATTTCGCCGGAGCGGCCGCAAGCGCGCGGCAAGCCCTAGCGCTAGCGCGGACTCAGAACATGGAGGCGCTGGCGGCACAGATCCAAGGTCATCTCCAGCTCTTTCTCGATGAACGCCCGCTGAGAGACGATTCGCTGAGCAGCAGGCCTTGACGCAACGCCTGCGCGCACATAGCCTGTGCAGATGAAGAACATCACTTTGTCGCTCGACGATCGGCTGCTGGAGGCTGGACGCGAATATGCGCGGCGTCATCGAACCACCTTGAACGCCCTGGTGCGAGAGCTTCTTGAGCGGGCCGTGAGCCGCGGCGAACGCGATATCGACGCGTTGTTCCGTCTCATGGACGACAGTGCGCCGCCCGGCTCCCCGGAAGGTTATCGCTTTCGCCGGGAAGACGCCTACGATGAATAAGGCATTCTTCGACACCAATGTCCTGGTCTATGCTAGTGACCCGGGCAATCCGGCGCGCCAGGCAGTAGCCCGCGATCTCCTCCGGCGGCACGCCCAGGATGCCAACGGAGTCCTTTCCACCCAGGTGCTCCAAGAATTTTACTTCGTCTCCACCCGGAAAATCCGCCTCGCCCCTCAGGCGGCCCGAGCCATTGTCTCCGCTTTCCGCAGAGTCTTCGAAATCGTGACCATCGATCCAGACCTCATCGAAGCAGCGATCGAAACGAGCATTTTGGACCGGGTCTCCCTCCGGGATGCGCTGATCCTGCGCGCCGCCGCCGCGGCCCAATGTGGTGCGGTCTACAGCGAGGACCTCAACCATGGGCAAGAAATTGCCGGCGTTCTCGTGCAGAGCCCTTTTCTTTAACCCGCATTTCCCTTATCGTTCAAATGGATTTACCGAGTCTCCGTCCCCCCAACGAAGAAGATTGCCGGTCCCGCCTCCGGCGAGGCGGCTTGCTTACTCCTTTTGGGGCCGCGTTCGCTCGACCCCTAAACGGTTTCCCCCTTATGAAAACCACGCCTCCATCTCTCGCGGCACTCCTTGCCGTCCTCCTGTTCTCCCCGGTGGTCCAAGGAGCCATCATCACCAAAGAGGGGGAAGGTCCAACCAACGCTTTGGGACTGGACAACGTCGCCCTCGAAGGGACCGCCGCACAATCCACGATCGGTTGGGGTGGATCTCCAACCCGGATCAACGACGGCAACTCCGATGGCGCCTTTGGCGGCAACTCCGTTATTCACACCGCCGATCAGACCAATTCCGACGGCATGATCTGGATCGCCGACCCCTCATCCACGACTGTCACAGGCGACGACGGCTTGGCCTTGGAGCCGGGGCTGACATCGAAAACCGCTTCGCCCGAGGATCTCGCCGGCCGCCAGCTCGTCGAACTCCGTTTCGATGGGATTTACGACATCTTCGAAATCGTGGTCTACTCACGCACCGACTGCTGTCAGATCCGTTCCTCAAACTTTCGCCTGTCGATTCTCGCCGGTGGAACTGAGATCTGGGGTCAGAACTTTTTCGAGGGAGCCGGCAACATCGCTACGGATTTCGCCGTGCTCGACGATGGAAACGTCCCCCTCGGTCTCGGCGACACCGTCCGGCTGGAGTTGCTTGGAGGCGTCAACAACGAGGGCAATCGCATCATCAATCTCGCCGAGATCGAGGTCTACGGACGGGCGGGCGGCGGGGTTGACCCCGTCCTGATCGCTCCACGAACCGTGTCGCTCGGCCAGTTGCCCGCCGTGCCGCAGGTTCACAGCGGTTCCTACGTGCTGCGCAACAATGGCGCCGCCGAAGTGCTCACGGTCGACTCCATCACCGTTGGCGGAGTCAATCCCAGTCACTTCACCGTACTCACTCCCACCCCGTTCACGCTGAACCCGGGAGAATCGACCACCATCGAATTCGAGTTCGACCGGATGGACGCCCAGGGCGGTTTCTTCGCCGACCTCATTTACGACAGCAATGACCAGTGGATGCTCGTTTCCGAGACCAGGGTTTCGGCCAGCATCATCAACCTCAACGGACCCATCGCTCACTATCGTTTCGATGAAGAATCCGGGTCTTCGACGGTGCTGGATTCCACCGGGTTTGAACGGAATGGGTCCGTCAACGGCGACCCCACCTTGGGCGAGCCTGGCCTGGACCCGGCCACCGGGACCTCAATCCTCTTCACGGGCGCCGACTACATCGAAGCGGGAGGCAATACCTTCAACGCCTTCGACAGCTTCAGCTTCGTTTTTTGGGCCCGGCCCTCTGTCTTGAGCGGAACTTTCGCCACGCTCTTCGGCAAGGGAGCCGACAACCCTTCTTTTGCGCTTCTGGAATCCGGCGGCACGCTCTCCTGGTTCGTGGAATCCGGCGGCCAGGCCGACGCCGAGATCACCTCCGGGCCCGTGCTGACGGCCGGCTCCGTCTCCCAAATCGCCGTCACTTACAACAACGCTCCCGGCGCCCGCCGCGTGGCCATCTACGTGGATGGAAACGAGGTCGCGGCCAAGGACGATCCCCTCGCCTTGACCGACAGTCCCGCCAATCCCTTCTACATCGGCTCCTACGGCCCCGCCCTCGGTTACTCCGGGAGTGTCGATGATTTCCAAATCTACAGCCGGGCCCTGTCCCCGGCTGATATCATCCAACTGCGCGACAATCCCGGCGACACCCTCGGCTCTACCGGACCGGTCGACAGCGATGGCGACGGTCTCACCGACGAGGAAGAACTGGAAGCCGGGACCAATCCGCTCGTCTTCGACACCGATGGCGACGGACTCAGCGACGGCGCGGAAGTAAAAACGCACGGCACCGACCCGCTCCTGCGGGATACCGACGGGGGCGGGACCTGGGACGGCTTCGAATTGACGGTGGGTACCGACCCCACCGACCCGCTCGACGATCCCTCGGTGTGGTCAGTGCGCATCGTCGAAGGCCGTTCTGACATCGCCAACATCGACACCGCTCACGCCTGGCTCCAAGACGAAACCCTGACAAATCACCTCAGCCAGCAGTTCACGTTGAATTACGAAGGCACCGACTGCAGGGGCGAGTACCCAGACCCCATCCCCTTCGACCACATGGCTGGTGTGGGAGACGGCAAAGAACGCTTCGTGGTCGAAGGCGTCACCCGCATTTTCATCGACACGGCGGGCCCATATACTTTTGGGTTCGGATCGGACGACGGCGGCTACATCGACGTGGGGGAAACCCGGGTCGCGGAATTCAATGCCAATCGCGGCCGCGGCGTTTCATTGGGAACGATCGACCTCATCCCCGGCTTTTACGAAGTCACCGCCCTCATGTGGGAAAATGGCGGCGGCGATTGTTTCGACGTCTTTTGGGCCCCAGGAACCCATACCCAGTTCAACGCGGCGGTCTTCCAACTTCTCGAAGGCTCCGCGCTCCGCCCGGCTGACTCCGACGGCGACGGTCTGGACGACAACTGGGAGATCGCCAACTTCGGCGACCTGTCCCGCGACGGCAACGGCGACGAAGACGGCGATGGACTCAGCGACGCCGCCGAGCACGACCTCGGCTCCGATCCCAACAACCCGGACACCGACGGCGACGGCCTCGAAGACGGACATGAAGTGGCGACCCTGGGCACCGATCCCACCAATCCCGACACCGATGGCGACGGCCTGCCGGACGGCGTAGAGGCTGCAGGCTGTTCCGATCCCCTGAACCCGGATACAGACGGCGACGGTTTTTCCGACGGTCTCGAGACAGCGCTCGGCAGCGATCCTTGCGACGGATCCAGCACGCCCTCGGTGAGCCTCGTCTTCTGGTTAGACTTTAACGACGCCTCGAATCCCGCAGCCGCTGTCGACCGCGTCGGAGGATCTGATGCCGATGTCAACAATGGCCCTGTCTACACTGCCGGCCGCAGCGGTCAGGCAGGAGATTCCGCCATGGACTTCGGCATGGGCGGCGCGCAACAGCACCTCCACATCCAGGACGTGTCTTTCCTCAATGAAGGCGCGGCCATTGATCAACTCACCGTTTCCTTCTGGCAAAGACTCCACACCGTCGCCAATTCCAGCGCCTTTTGGGCCACCTCAACCGCGACCGATCGCGGGGCCCAGGTCCACACCCCTTGGGGCGACAACACCGTCTACTTTGACACGGCGGGCTGCTGCGTGGCCGGAACCCAACGGATCAACGCCAGCCGCGACGTCGATTATTCCGAATGGCATCACTTCGCTTTCGTGAAGAACGGACCCCTCAAACAAGTGTGGCTCGATGGAACCCTATTGGTGGAGGGAACCAATTCCGATCCGCTGCCCACCGAGTTCACTCAACTTTTCATCGGGAGCGAACCGAGCCTCGTCAACAATCTCCAAGGAGTCCTCGACGACTTCGCCGTCTATGCCTTCGCCCTAAACCAAGGTCAGATTGTGCAATTGGCCGGGGGAGCGGCGCCCGATGATCTCGGAGAGATCACCCCTCCCCCCCCTGCAGATTCGTTCGAGATTGGCAGCATCGAACGCTCAAGTTCGGGAAGCGTACTCCTCACCATTCCTCTCACCGAAGGCCAAGCCGCCGGAGTTCAATACTCCGAGACCATGGAGCCAGATGCCTGGATCGACATCGGCGACTTCAGCGTCAACGGCGGCGCCGGATCCTTCGAGGACACGGACCCTGTCCGCACCGCGAGAGACGAGGGTTACTACCGCGGCATTGAACGATGACGCACTTCTTCACCGCCAGCGACCTGCTTCGATTTCTCCATTGATCCCCTGCGGCCACAGCTTAGGTTTTCCCGCTATGAAATCCTGGATCCACACCTGCAGCCTCTTTGTCCTCCTCGGAGCCGCACCGCTCCTCTGCACCACACTCCGCGCCGAACTCGCTGTCGGAGACGAAGCGCCGGATTTCGAATTGCCCGGCAGCGACGGCAAGACCTACCGGCTCGCCGATTTCAAAGACAAAGAAGTCGTCGTTCTGGCTTGGTTCCCTAAAGCCTTCACCGGAGGCTGCACCGCCGAGTGCAAATCCTTGAAGGAAAACACCGGCGACCTGGGCAAATACAAGGCCGCGTGGTTCACAGCGAGCGTCGACACCGCCGACGACAACAAGCGTTTCGCCGAATCTCTCGAACTAGACTATCCCATCCTCAGTGATCCGGACAAAAAGGTCGCCACAGCCTACGGAGTGATCAGCGGAGAGCGGGGGCTCCCCGCCCGCTGGACTTTCTACATCGGGCAAGACGGCAAGATCCTGAAGATCGACAAAGCGGTGAAAGCCGGAGAAGCCGGCGCTGACATCGCCAAAGCTCTCGAAGAACTCGGCGTGGAAAAACGGGATTGAGCGCGTTCGCGCGCTGCCGCGCCATCCTTTCTTTCCCGCTAAGATCCCCAACGGGGATCCATTCGATAGCCCGGGGCCGAGCGCAGCGATGCCCCGGGTGAGCTCCGAAGGAGAATCCGCGCCCTTCGCCCTTGAATGGGCGCAAGATCAGAGAACCGCACGTCATTCCCGAATAAATCAACACGCCCTTCAGGCGGTTCCAAGAGAAGAATCTTTTCCGGCTCCAAGAACCGCTAAACACTCTGCGAAGGCTTGGAGATGTCGCGGAAGCCTCCCGGGATCCTCACTGCGAATCCCTAAAGGGATGGGGCCAGGGCAGTCCGTCCAGACACCTCGGGCTCTGGCAGGCTCCTTTTCGGCGAAGGAGAAGACGACGCCGGTTCCACCACAGTTCGGGTCTAAATAATCACAGTTTTGATCTTGACTTCACATGGGAATCAATGGCGGCCTTTAATGTTTTCGGCATTGACCAATTCCCTATGACCTCTCTACCTCCCCTCCCATCTGCACTCGCCGCATTGCTGATTTGTGCCGCGTGGACCACTCCAACCCGAGCCGGTGAACCGGCGCACGAAATCCAGGAACCTCCTCCCGAAGCCGCATCCGAAGCCTGGGATTGGTGTGAATGGCTGTCCAACAAGCCGGGAACCCTCTACAAGAACAGTGAGAATCCCTTCATCCAAGAATTCGTTCTGGGGGCACGCTTCCAATGGCAAGCGGCACACATCTCTGGGGATGACGTCTTTGGCGATGACTTCTCGGATACCTTCACGGACGTGCGCCGCTTCCGTTTGGAATCCAGCACAACTTTTCTCCAGGTCTTCAAGCTGAAGGCCATCATCAACCTGGTCGATGACAGCCGCTTCACATCCGGCGGCGAGCTGGATTGGGGCTATCAGGACTTCGACGAAGCGGTCCTGTCCCTCGACCTCCGGAAAGCGTTCGACCTGGAGGCAGTGGACGCGCTCTCCATCTCCTATGGCCGCTATAAGTTTCTGATGGGCCAGGAGGCCCACACCTCGTCCAAGGAGCTCTACACCGTCGAGCGCTCCGCCATCGTCAACAAAGTCTACGGAGGATACCGGCCGACGGGATTTTCCGCCAACGTCGGAAAGGGTTCGTGGTCGCTCACCGGAGCCCTCTACAGCACCGATGAAGGTTCCGAAGGGGGCAACAATGAGTTCATCGGCGGTTGGAACGACGGTTTGGCCTACTATGCCAGCGTCGGTTACCAAGCCAACGATTCGCTGAAGCTGGTCTGGGATTTCGTCTACAACGATGCCGACGCGACGGATGGAGACGATAGCCTTTGGACGTATGGTTGGGCCACTTCACTCTCCGCTCATCACAGTCGCGAGAAGTGGGGAGTGATCCTCAACGCCATTTACGGCGACAACGGCGACGCCTCGAATAACGCGGGCTCCAATCGGCGGGGGGATTTCTGGGGAGTCGTCGCCATGCCCCACATGTGGATTTTCGAAGACAAGCTCGAAGCCGTCGGCCGCTACCAGTACGCGGGATCGGCCCAGGGCCAGGGACACCGCACCAACAGCCGCTATTACCGGGCGGAGGACCACGACGGCATGGTCAACAGCGGCCGCGGGAACGAGCACCATTCGCTCTACGCAGGCCTCAACTACTATATTTGCGGGCATAACTTGAAGGTGCAAGCTGGCTTAGAATACGACTGGTTGAACAGCCCCGGCGCGGGGACCCGCGGAGACAGCGATGCATGGACGTGGTGGTTTGGGTTCCGGACGTTTTTCTAACTGGCCCAGGATGTGACGAACCCGTCACATTCGCGGAGGCAAGGGTTACAATCTCGTAACCAAGGGAGGATGGCCAGCGCCGTTTGTCAGGCGCAACGTGCCGCGTCCCCGGTCTTCTCGGCCAGGGCGCAAGCAAACCACCCACCCACAATCATGAAACTCCATGCTCTCCTGATCGCCGCACTCGCCGGCGGCCTTTGCTCTCTCTCCGCCCAAGAATCCAAACTGGATCCAGCCCTCCCCGAGTACGAGCAGGTAAGCGGCGTGTCCGGCTCCCTGCACTCGGTCGGCTCCGATACGCTCAACAACCTGATGACCTTCTGGTCCGAGGGATTCCGGAAGTCCTACCCGAACATCACCATCGCCGTTGAAGGCAAAGGCTCGGCAACTGCCCCGCCCGCCTTGATCGAAGGCACCGCCCAACTCGGCCCCATGAGCCGGCCCATGAAAGCGGAGGAAATGGACGCCTTCGAGAAAAAACTTGGCTACAAACCCACCGCGGTGAACGTCGCCATCGATGCGCTGGCCGTCTTCGCCCATAAGGACAATCCGATCAAAGGCCTGACCCTCAAACAGGTCGATGGGGCCTTCTCCGGCACCCGCAAGCTCGGCGGCGAAAACATCACGCAATGGGGTCAACTCGGCGTGGATGCTTGGAAAGGCAGGGCCATCTCCCTCTACGGACGCAACTCCGCTTCCGGCACCTACGGGTTCTTTCAAGAACACGCCTTAGGCAAGGGCGATTTCAAAGCCACGGTCAAGGAACAGCCGGGTTCTTCCTCCGTTGTTCAAGGGGTCGGCGGAGATCAGTACGCGCTCGGCTATTCGGGAATTGGCTACAAAACTTCCGCGGTGCGGGCAGTCCCGCTCGCTGGCGAGGACGGCAAGTTCTTCGAAGCCACCTACGAAAACTGCCTGACCGGAGATTATCCCATGGCCCGCTTCCTGATCATCTACGTGAACAAGAAGCCCGGGGAAGCGCTGGAACCATCGACTCTCGAATTCCTCAAGTTCGTCCTCTCAAAGGACGGTCAGACCATTGTCGAGAAGGATGGCTACTTCCCGCTCCCTGCCGAAGTGGCGAAAGAGGTGGTCGCCGGCCTCGCGAAATAGGGACGGATACGCCTCGGGGTCCCTGGACTGGCCACGGGCCTCGGTTCCGGTTGCCCGGAACCGAGGCCGGGCGGGAAGGGACGCGCTGGACCAGGATTCCCCATGAGTTCCTCCGAGGATTCTCACTCGCCAGATCCGCACCGCTTCGAGGTCGCCCGCGGAACCCTGCTGCTCGACCGCGTCATGACCCAGGTTATCCGGGTCGGCGGTCTAGCCGTCATCCTGGCGATCTTCGGAATATTCTTCTTCATCTTCCAGGAAATCGTTCCCCTCTTCTCTGCGGCGAAGGTCAAGAAGGGTAACCAAACGGACCTCAGAGGGAAACCCGCGCCCCAAGTCCTCGGAGTGGACGAGTGGGGCGCATTGCCCTTCCTCTACGCGGGCGACCATGTGGTGCAGTTCATCGATGCAGAGAACGGGCGCCGCCGGGAGATTGAGGCTCCGGGACTGGCCGGAGCCGCCATCAGCGCCGTCGCCTACGACCCCGTCAAGCGGCGGGTCGCGCTCGGGCTGAAGGACGGCCGCGTGGGCTCCTTCCGCGTTCGCTACGAACCGCTCTTCGATGCCGCCGGCAACCGCTCGGTCGATGCGAAGGTCGAGGAGGAGCCCTGGTTTGAGCCTCAGACCGGAACCGGCCCGGTCCGGCGCCTGGCCTATGGCGACGGCGGAAACCTCCGGGTCCTCGCCGTCGTCCGGGCCGAAGAAGGGGGACCGGAAACTGTATCCATCCTGCGGCTCGGCCAAAAAAGGACTCTGGTCAGCCAAGGTGCACTCGCCTTGTTAGACGAAGCCGACGTCAGCGAGGAAATCTCCGGTCGAGTCGTCTCCATCGTCGCTTCCCAGAACGGATCCGCTGTCCTGGTGGCCGATGATTCCGGAACGGTGAGCTACTTTCAAACGGACGCCTCAGGAACTTCATTGCGGCAAGAGTTCGCGCCTTTCAACGGACGCATCCCCGTGCGCATGGACTACCTCTTCGGCGGCGTCTCGGTGGCGCTGACGGCTGGAGACGGAGACCAGGCCGTCTACTCCCTGGTCCGGCCCACCGAAGGCGACGGCGAACGGCTGTTCGTGCGCATTAAGGAATTCGGCAGCATTGGTGAAGGCGTTCCCGTCTTCGCCTCCAGCACCCGCAACAAAAGTTTCCTCACCGGCGCAGGCGGAAATCTCACTCTCCGTCACCTAACTTCCGGCTCGACCCGCTGGGAAGGCCGGGCCCCCTTCGAACCGGTAACGGCAACCATCGACGAAAAGTCGGAGCACTTCTTCATCGCGGGCGCGGGGGGAGAAATCCAGCGCTTCACCATGCGCGATCCCCACCCCGAAGCGGGCTGGCGCGCATTCTTTGGCAAGGTCTGGTATGAAGGCGGAGCCGAGCCGGTGTATCAGTGGCAGTCCACCGGCGGCACGGATGACTTCGAACCGAAGCTTTCCCTTATTCCACTCATCATCGGTTCGTTGAAAGGCACAGTCTACGCGCTGCTCTTCTCCGTTCCGGTGGCGCTGCTAGCCGCCGTCTTTTCCGCGAGCTTCCTTCCCGCGGAGGCCAAGCGCATCCTGAAACCCGCCATGGAAATCATGGCTTCGCTGCCTTCCGTCGTACTCGGCTTTCTTGCCGGAATTTGGCTGGCCCCACTCATTGAAGAGCGGGTGCCGTCGATCTTGTTGACGGCGTTGGCTGTGCCATTGAGCGCGATCCTCGTGGGCTTGCTCTGGAGCCGCCAGCCGATCCAGATCCGCGCCCTCTTCGAGAACGGCCGGGAATGGCTGGTCCTGCTACCCATCCTGTTCGGCGCCGCCTGGCTTGCATGGTCCCTGGGCCCTGCGGTCGAAAGGATGTTCTTCGTCTACGAAGATCCGGCCACCGGACGCAGGATCGCCGACTTCCGCCTGTGGTGGCCGCAGGCGACAGGAAGCGGGTTTGATCAACGCAATTCTCTTGTGGTTGGATTCATGATGGGCTTCGCCGTCATTCCTGTCATCTTCACCATCGCCGAAGACGCCCTCTCCAACGTCCCCAGAACCCTCAGCGCCGCAGCCGCAGCCCTCGGAGCCAGCCGCTGGCAAGTGGTGCGCACCATCGTGATCCCGGTGGCCTCTCCCGGCATCTTCTCCGCACTCATGATCGGCTTTGGCCGCGCCGTCGGCGAAACCATGATCGTGGTGATGGCCACCGGCAACACCCCCGTCACGGAGTGGAATATCTTCTCCGGCATGCGCACGCTCTCGGCGAATATCGCTGTAGAACTTCCGGAAGCCGCGCCCGGATCCACGCACTACCGCACACTTTTTCTCGGAGCCATGGTGCTGTTCCTCCTCACCTTCGTGGTGAACACATTCGCCGAAGTCCTCCGTCAGCGCCTGCGGGAGAAGAACCAGCTCGTCTAACCAGCCATGCTAACCCCCGCCGCCCGCTTCGCCACGACAGGCCGTTCACGCAAAGGCGAGCCATGGGTTTGGCTCACCGCAGCCGGGCTCTCCGTCGGTGTGACCCTCACCGTCGGCCTCTTGGCGCTGATCTCAGTCAAGGGAACCAGCTCGTTCTGGCCAGACCGGGCCGTGCAGATCGAAAGCGTCCACGATGGAGAGAAGCTCGTCACCACGGGATTCATTGTCCAAAAACGCCATCGCCGCGACGCTGAAGGCGTCCAGCATGACGAGATCCAGGTCTTCCGCGGAAACCGGGAACTCTACGGCGACGCCTTCATTTTCCTCGATCGCGCGGATATCCGCCAAATGACTTCTCCTGATCGCGTTTGGCTGATCGAACGTCTGGAGGGCAGCCAGGTGCTTGGAGAGCCGCTCGCCTTGGCGCTGCATGACGGAGCCCGCGTCGAGGCTTCTTCTCCAGACTTTCGCCGCCGGCTGAATGCCCTCATGAAGGAGGCGACGGCCATTCGCAAGGAATTGCGGCGCGTCGAGCGGCGGGAAATCGGCAAGATCAACCATCAACTTGAGGCCATCCGCATTCGCGAAAAGGCGGACGATCCCTCCGCAGCGAACGACGCCGAACGCGCGACCCTTCAGTCCCGTCACGAAGAACTCGCCGCCACCGCCCGCGAACTCCGCGAAGAACTCGAGCAGGACCAAATCATGTTGACCGCCTCCGACGGCCGCACCCTGGAGGTGCCTGTGGGCAAACTGCTCCACGTCTTTGAACCCAACCGCGCGGGCCTTCTCGCCCGGGCGGCCGAAATGATGCGCAGAGCTTGGAGCTTTCTGTCCGAAGAACCCCGCGAGGCCAATACCCAAGGCGGTGTCTTTCCGGCCATCTTTGGCACGGTGGTCATGACGATCTTGATGAGCCTCTTCGTCACACCCTTCGGCGTCATTGCCGCAATCTACCTTCGCGAATACGCCAAGCAAGGGCCTCTGGTCCGCGTCGTGCGCATCTCGGTAAACAATCTGGCCGGAGTCCCCTCCATCGTATTCGGGGTCTTCGGCCTGGCCTTCTTTGTCTACTTCGTCGGAGCCCGGGTTGACGAGTGGCTCTTCTCTTCCAAACTGCCGACGGCCACCTTCAAGACCGGAGGCATCCTCTGGGCCTCGCTGACCTTGGCTCTCCTCACCGTGCCCGTTATGATAGTCGCCACCGAAGAAGCGCTGGCGGCGGTCCCGCGCGGCATGCGGGAAGCGGCCCTGGCCGCCGGCGCATCGAAATGGCAAACCATTCAGCGCATCGTCTTGCCCGCATCACTTCCCGGAATCCTGACCGGCGTCATCCTGGCCATGGCCCGTGGAGCGGGTGAAGTCGCTCCTCTCATGTTGGTCGGCGTCGTCAAAATGGCTCCCGACCTGCCCCTCGACATCGTGTTTCCGTTCATCCACCCCGAACGCAAATTCATGCACCTCGGCTTCCACATTTACGATCTCGGCTTCCAATCCCCCGATTCGGAAGCGGCCAAGCCCATGGTCTTCGCCACGACCTTGCTGCTCATCGCCATCGTCGTCACGATGAACCTCGCCGCCATCCTTCTCCGCAATCGTCTGCGGAAACGCTATGCCGTCAGCAGCTTCTAACATGACGCGCAGCGCCGTCGAATCCACGCCCGTTCCGCCGCAGCCAGACCGCCCGGACTTCATCCGCGTGGATCACTACAGCTTCTTCTATGGTGATAAACAGGCCCTCTTCGACATCGACCTGGCCATTCCGGAACGCCAGATTACCGCCTTGATCGGCCCCTCCGGCTGCGGAAAATCCACCTTGCTCCGCAATCTCAACCGGTTGAACGATTTGATAGACGGCGTGAGCCACCAGGGCGACATCCGCATCGGCGATGTCAGTCTCTACGATCCAAAGCTCGAAGTCATCTCCTTGCGCAAGCGCGTTGGCATGGTCTTTCAAAAATACAACCCCTTCGCCAAGTCCATCTACGAGAACGTCGTCTTCAGCTTGCGCGTAGCCGGCCGCAGCAAAAGAAAAGAACTCGACGCTGTCGTCGAACGATCGCTCCGTTCCGCCGCCCTCTGGGAGGAGGTCAAGGACCGCTTGCACCAAAGCGCTTTCAGTCTCTCCGGCGGGCAACAGCAGCGCCTCTGCATCGCCCGGGCCATCGCCAATCAGCCGGAAATCCTTCTCATGGATGAGCCCTGCGCTGCGCTCGACCCCACCGCGACTCTCAAAATCGAGGATCTGATCCGCCGCTTGAAACAGCAATTCACCATCGTCATCGTCACCCACAACATGCAGCAGGCCACACGCTGTTCGGACCGCACCGCCTTTCTATTCATGGGCCAACTCATCGAATACGGAGCCACCGTGCAGATGTTCGAAGCCCCCAAGCATGAACAAACTGAAGCCTACATTTCGGGACGCTTCAGTTAATTTCCGCAGCCCCATGCCCCCTTCCGTGCACGCCGCCGCCGCCGCCCAACCGCAAACCGCCGCACACGCCGCCGTCATCGACGTCGCCGGCGTCGATTTCCACTACGGCTCCGCGCAAGCCCTCACGGACGTCAGCCTGGTCATTCCGGAACGCGAGATCGTGGCCTTCATCGGCCCCTCCGGCTGCGGAAAATCCACTTTGCTGCGATGCTTCAACCGCATGAACGACCTCATTCCCGGCGCGAAAGTGACCAAGGGATCCATCCACATCAACGGAGTCGAGATTCACAGTCCGGAAGTCGATCCCGTCGAACTGCGCCGAAACGTGGGCATGGTCTTCCAAAAATCCAATCCCTTCCCGCGCAGCATCTACGAAAACGTCGCCTATGGTCTGCGCATCTTGGGCGAAAAAGACCGGAGCGTCCTCGATGCAACCGTCGAACGGGCCCTGCGCGATTCCGCACTCTGGGAGGAGGTCAAAGACCGCCTGCAAGAAAGCGCCTTCAGCCTTTCCGGCGGGCAACAACAACGTCTCTGCATCGCCCGCACCATCGCTGTGAAACCGGAAATCGTTCTCATGGATGAGCCCTGCTCGGCGCTGGACCCCATCGCCACCGCCAAGGTCGAAGAACTCATCCGGAACCTCCGGGAAGTCTACACCATCATCGTCGTCACCCACAACATGCAGCAGGCCACTCGCATTTCCGACCGCACCGCCTTCTTCTATCTGGGCGAACTCGTCGAATACGGGCCGACCACCGGCATCTTCTTCTCGCCTTCGAAACGGGAAACGGAAGACTATATTAGCGGCCGTTTCGGTTGAAGTCCCGCGGACGGCGTGGAAATCGAACTTCGTCTTCTCCCCCATGGAACCGGAACCATCCCATATCATCCACGAGTTCGACCAGGTCATCTCCCTCCTGCGCGACGAAGTCGCCGCCATGGCGCGCCAAGCACGCCACAATCTGGAACGCGCCATGCAGGCCGTGGTAGAACGCGACCTCGAAAAATGCCGGGCCGTAATCGCCGACGACACCGAGGTCGATGACGCCGAACTCCGGATCGACCGGCTGGGCATGGACACTTTGTTGCGGTTCCATCCCGTCGCCAGCGACCTGCGTCTGGTCATCGCTTCCATGAAGGCGGCTGCCAGCCTCGAGCGCATTTCCGACCACGCCGTCAATATCGCCAAACGGGCCCGCAAATTGCTCGCCTACCCAGAAACGCCGGAGACCCGTCTGTTGGATCCCCTCTACGCGTTGGCCGATCAGCAGCTCCAAGATGCACTCACCTCCTTCACCCAACGCGACGCCGCGCTCGGCGAATCTCTCCAGCTTCGAGACAAAGAATTGGATCGCGTTCATAAACGTCTGGTGGCGGGCTTCAGCGCCCGCCTCGAGGAAGGCGCCGGCTGCGCGGCTCTTTATCTGCACCTGGTCTTCGTCGCCCGCTCCCTGGAACGAGTCGGAGATCTGGCCGTAAACATCGGTGAGGATGCCGTCTTCCTCGACTCAGCCCGCGACATCCGTCACGAAAAACACCGGACCAGCGAGCCGGACGCTCCACCCGCATCCTGAGACGGCTTCGCTCAGCGAAGGCTCTTGCACCGTAGCGCAAGACGTGAGTCTTCCGACTGGAGGGAGCCTGGCTGGCAGGACGTCGGAATTCTTGCGAATTCCGCTACGGGCTCTGCGATGACTTTTGCAAGTAGCGCAAGACGTGAGTCATCAGACTGGATGGAGCCTGGTTGGGCGGATCGTCGGAATTCTTGCGAATTCCGCTACGGGCTCCGCGATGGCTTTTGCAAGTAGCGGAAGACGTGAGTCTTCCGGCTGGAGAGAGCCTGATTGGCAGGACGTCGGAATTCTTGTGAATTCCGCTACGGGCTCCGCGATGGCTCTTGCACGTAGCGCAAGACGTGAGTCTTCCGACGGTGGGGAGCCAGGTTGGCCGGTCGTCGGAATTCTTGTGAATTCCGCTACGGGCTCCCCACGGATGGGCCTCGAAGCGCCCCGCGACGAAGCGCTGGAAGAGCCGTGAGCGGGCGCCCTGCCGCCCGTTCTCGGAACTCCGGAATTCCATTGCGACGGAAATCCGCCTCCGCTACCGTCCGCCCGCCGCCATAGCGGGCCGAACCAGGCTGCGCGGGCTGGCCCCCGTGTCAGATCTCCCCGCCAAACATCTCGCCGCGCTCATGTTCACCGACTTGGTCGGTTCGGTGGCCCTGCAGCAACGCCTCGGCACCGAAGCCTACATGCGCTACGTCGAGCGTCACGACGAACTCTTCCAGCAATGCCTGGCCCTGGCTGGAAACTCCCGCATTCTCAATGAAACCGGCGACGGATTCCTCGTGCGCTTCGATGACCCGGCCGAAGCGGTCAACACGGCGCTCCGCTTGCAGCACCGCTTTCACAGCGAAACCTGGGAGAGCGAGCGCATCCGCGTGCGCATCGGGCTTCACCTGGGCGTCGTGACGGAGATGGACGAGCGCATCCGCGGCGAGAAACGCGCCGTGGGCATGCCCATCAATCTCACCGCCCGGATCATGGATTTGGCCGGCGGCGGCCAGATTCTCATGACCCGCGCCGTCTATGAAGAAGCGCGAAACTATGTCCGGCAGCATCCCGTCATGAGTGAGGATGCGACTCACGCTTCCCTCCCCCCGCTTCGCTGGATGTCCCACGGATTCTACGAGTTCAAAGGAAACCCGGAGCCCGTCGAGGTCTTCGAGGCCGGAGCCGAAGGAATCGGCCTTCTGGAAGCGCCGCCGGCTTCGGCCAAAGCGACGCCTTTTTCCGATCGCGCAGCGGCGGCGGGCTCGGCGCCGGACGCCCCCATTCCCTTCGAGACCCTCGAACAAAGCGATGTCTACCTGGGTTTTTCCCCCATCGACAACCAGCCCATCGAGCCCGCCAAGGAAGGCTGGGTTTCGCAGTTCCACCGCAATTTGGAGATCCGCCTGCAACAGCTCTCCGGCGAGCCCCTCCGGATCTGGCGGGGCAATTGGCGCGCGGATCAGGACGAGCCCGACGAGCGCGTGGTGCGGCGCTTGCCCGCCCTCCGGGCCATGGTCTCGGTGGTTTCACCACCCTTCCTGAAATCCCAGCGCTGCAAACGCGAGGTCGAGGCTTTCCTGCAAGATCCGGCCTCTTCCAGACAAGTCCTGCCGGAGCGCGTGCTCCGCTTAGTCAAGGCCGTCAAACGCCCCGTGCCCTCCTCGGAAGCGCCCCATCCCCTCGATGTGGTGTTAGGCGAAGGGTCGGGCGTTGATTTCTTCGACCGGGACCCGGAAACAGGCAAGGTCCGCGAGTTCGAGAACGCCTTCGGGGAACGAGCCCGTCAGCGTTACCAGGAACGCATCTACGATCTGGCCCACGAATTGTGCAGCGTGCTGCAGAACGCGTCCGAACCGGGCCAAGACGGCGCGCAGCGAGGACGCCGCATTTTTCTGGCCTTGGCCACCTACGAACTCCGCGACGCCTACGATTCCATCCGGCGGGTGCTTTTGGAAAAAGGGCACACCGTCCTGCCCGACCGTCCGCTGCCCATGGAAGCCGCCGCGCTGGAGCACGACGTGCGCGCCTGCTTGCAGGAATGCGATCTGGCCATCCATCTGCTGGGAAGCTCTTACGGGACCATCCCGGAAAACGCGGACCGCTCCGTGGCCGAGTTGCAGAACCAGATCGCGGGCGCGGAAGCCCGAGCGCGTGGGTTCCCGCGGCTTGTTTGGATCCCCCGCCAGGTAGACGTGCGCGACGAACGCCAGCACCGGTTCCTCAATCAACTCCAAGAGGAACTCACGGACCAGGGAGTCGATATCGTCCAAGGCACGGTCAGCCTCTTCAAGGAAATCCTGGCGCGGCGCCTCAATCCAGCGCCCGCAGGGGGAGACCCTGCGGCTTCGAGCAAGGCGGGAGTGCGCCGAGTCTACCTGATTTGTGATAACGACGATGAACCCGCAGTTGAACTTCTGGAAGATTACTTCTTCGAACAGGGTCTGGAGGTGTCTCTCCCCGATTTTGAAGCGGATCAGGACGAGATCAGCCGGAATCACCGGGACAATCTCGTGGAATGCGACGCGGTCCTCGTCTACTTCGGATCGGCCCGAAAGGCCTGGGTGGAAACCAAGCTGCGGGACGTGCTGAAGGCCAACGGCTACGGCCGCTCCCAACCGTTGCGCCATCAAGCGGTCTACGTGGCACCGCCGCACGATCATCGCAAAGAGCGTTTCCGGACCCACAGCGCCCTCGTCCTCCGGCAACCCGGGGAGCGATTCGTGCCGACGCCGGAACTGGACGAGTTCATCCGCAGCATCGCCCTCGGGGCTCCTTCCAATGCCTGAAACGTCGAGCGAAGGGATTCTCTTCAATCCCTATCCCGGGCTTCGCTCGTTCCACAGCGAGGAAGATTATCTCTTCTTCGGCCGGGAGGAGCAGACCGCCGAGCTGGTGCGCCGGTTAGGTCGAAACCGGTTTCTCGCGGTGGTCGGAACCTCGGGGAGCGGCAAGTCGTCTTTGGTCCGCTGTGGGCTGCTCAGCGAATTGCAGGGCGGCGGGATGGCTGGAGCCGGATCGCACTGGGAAATCGCGGTCATGCATCCCGGCGGCGATCCTCTCCGCAGCCTCGCCGAAGCCTTGTTAACCGCTGATCTCTACGACCGGGAAGACCCCGAGTCGCACGACAGGGTGATGGCCACCCTTCGGCGAAGCGACGCCGGTTTCGTCGAGGCCGTCCGCCAGGCGGATCTGCCTGTGGGCGGCAATCTTCTCCTGGTCGTGGACCAGTTCGAGGAAATCTTCCGGTTTCACCAAGCCGGTCCCGCGGGAGCCGAGGAAGCTCCTGACTTCATCCGCTTGCTTCTGGAAGCGTCCCGCAGCGTTGCCCACCCCATCTACGTGGTGTTGACGATGCGTTCCGACTTCCTCGGCGACTGTTCCCGCTTCGCCGGATTGGCGGAGGCGGTCAACGAGGGCGAATACCTCATCCCTCGGCTGAACCGGGATCAAACCCGCTCCGCCATCGAGGGCCCTGCCCGCGTCGCCGGAGGCGAGATCCGCTGGCGACTCCTCGTCCGCCTGCTCAACGATCTCGAAGAACAGGCCGATCGCTTGCCCGTATTGCAGCATTGCCTGATGCGTCTCTGGGGCGTGTGGGAGCGGGATCACCAGCCTGGCGAACCCCTGGATTTGCGGCACTACGAAGCCATTGGGAAAATGGCGGAAGCCCTCTCCCAGCACGCCGACGAAGTCTACGCGGCTCTGCCTGACGAAGCCACTCGAGAGGCCGCGGCAAAGGTTTTCAAGGCCCTGACCGAGAAAGGATCCGACAACCGCGGGGTCCGTCGCCCGGCCCGTCTGGACCGGTTATGCGCCATCGCCGGCGGCGCACCGGCTCGCGATCACGTCCTCACAGTGATCCAAGCATTCCGCCAGCCGGGCGTTACTTTTCTCGTGCCCGGCGACGAAGCGCCCCTCCTGCCGGATACCGTCATCGATATCTCTCACGAAAGTCTCATGCGCGTCTGGCGGCGCCTGCGAGAATGGGTCGAGGAGGAGGCGCAATCGGTTCGTATTTACCGCCGCCTCACCGAATCGGCGGAACTGTGGACGGAAGGCCGGGCTGGACTCTATCATGATCCCGATCTCCAGATCGCCCGAAGCTGGCGGAATGCCGAGCGTCCCACCGAGTCCTGGGGCCGGCAGAATGGCGGAGGCTTCGACGCGGCCATGGATTTTCTCGAAGCCAGCGGCGAAGCGGCGGAGACCGAACGCCGCGAAAAGGAGGCGGCCCGCACCCGGGAACTTGAGCAGGCTCACGCCCTTGCGGAAGCACAGCGGCAACGCGTCGCTGAACAGATCGTCGCCGGCCGGAAACTCAAACGGCTCCTCGCCCTCGCCGCGTCTATCGCCGCCCTCGCCCTGCTGGCTTCCGTTTTCGCCGTCCTCCAGCGGGGACGCGCGCGCCAAAGCGAGCAAGCGGCGCAAGGGCTCGCCGGACAGTTGAAAACGCAGTTGGTCCGCGGCGATCTGGACCAGGCTAACGACCGCTTGGCGGCGGATGATCCGGCGGCCGGGCTGGCGCACCTGGCAAGGGCCATGCGGACGGATCCAGCCAATTCGGCCGCCGGAATGCGGGCGCTCTCGGCGCTCAGCAGCGGTCTGCTGCCCAACCGGCGTTTCCCACCTATCGAACACCGCAAGCCCATCGACCTTTTCATGCAACACCCGGGAAAGAACCTGCTGCTGACCTCAAGCGAGGAAGGCTCCGAGGTCGCTCTCTGGGATTTGCAAACCGGCGATCGCCAGCGAACGCTCGCCGGCGGTTACGCCGTGGTTCCCATGCTTCAGAACGGCGGGGATCCCCTGCCTGACGGATCGCCTTCTCCGAATTGGATCGGCGACGAAGACCTGAGAGAGGCGCGCTGGATCCTTCACGCGGAAGACAATCCCCAGAACCCCGGTCAAACCACCCGGCATCACCGCAAGAACATTCCCCTGGGAGACTCCGCCCCCCTCGCCGCGGCGGAGATCTTTCTGCGCGTAGACGACTCCTTTGCCCTCAGGGTCAACGGCCGGGAGACCGGGCAAGGGCAGACGTGGAACGTGTTTCACCACGCCGACATCACCGGGGCGGCCGCCGGAAGCGATTCTCTCCTGCTCGAGATCACCGCCAAAAACACTATCGGGCCCGCCGGCCTCATCGCAGTAGTCCGCCTAACCAGCGTGGACGGCCGGCAGCGGCTCGTTTCCTCGGATGTTTCCTGGCAGTCTGCTGCAAACGCAGAGGGGGAGTTTCGCGATTCGCGGGACCTCGGCGCCTATGGGGAATGGAACGTCGGGTCGCCGGATGCCATGGGCCGCCGGATGCTTCAAAACCCCCGCTGGAGTTCCGGAGCCACGCGGCTCATTGCCCTGCACCTGCCGGAGAACCAGATCCGCGCCTGGGATGTCGCCACCGGCGAGCCGGCCGGACGCCCCGTCAATGCATCGGCCATGGAAGGCGAGTTCGAGATCGGATCCACGGATGCCTCCGAGGATTTGGTGGCCTTCGCCGACAAGAGCGGGGCCCTTCAGGTCTGGAACTTGAACACAGGAGAGGCCGTGGCTCCACCCCTGCGCACCCGAGGGCTGGCGACCGCGTGGCGGTTTACTCCGGACCGTCGCCGAATCGCCGGTCTGTTCTCCGACGGGATGATCGCCGTGTGGAACGCCGCGGACGGAGTTTTGCTCCAAGAGATTGCGACTCGGCCAGTGGCGGTGGATCACCTGCTGTTCAGTCCCGACGGCGATTGGATTGCCGTTCTTGGCAACCAAAACACCATGGTGAACTTCTGGAAGATCGGAAGCGCAGCCGAGGTCGAACAAGCCGTTCCCGAGTGGATTTCACTGTCCCTTGCCGGGCGCGACGAGCCGCTGCGGAGCGTCGTCGGCCATGACATGCATTTCCTGCCGGGTGAACCGCTCTTGTCCATCGCGGCAGCCGCTACGGTCGATGAGGAACGGGAGAGTTTATTGGCGTGGACCTTCGATTGCCGGACACGGCAATTGCGCGCCTCCATCGATGCTGTGGTCGAAAGTCCCAATGCAGGATGGATGCGACAGCCCGGGGCCGACCCCTTGGCCGGATATGCGATGCAAGTGGATCCCACGGGCGAAACCCAAGTTTCGTCATCCTCGTGGGTTGCGGAGGATGTACGATTGGCCTTTGCCCTGATCGGCGTCGTCCAGGGCAATCAAGTCACTGTCTGGGATTTGCGCACGGGGCATCAGATGGCCCGTCTGGTGGCTCCGGAGCTGCTGGGGACCGCGAACCTCGCTCCCGACGGCCAGACCCTCATCGCCGGCTCGTTCGATCTCAATACCTCTGCCGTGGCTGGGCCAGCCGAAAAGCGACTCTACGTATTCAACCTGGCGACCGAACAACTGGCCCTGCCCAAGCCTATCGTCCTGCGGGGCGCATCCTACCTTGCTTTCCCTCCTGACGGAGAAACCATTGTGACCTACGGAGGCTTGAGCGAGGAAGCCCGCCTCTGGAGTCTCCACACTGGCCGCCAGGTCCGCAGTCCCGTGCCGGGCGAGAAGTTTACCCACTGTCTGTTCTCGGCAGCCGGAGACCGCGCCGCCCTGTTCGCGACGGAAAGCACGGTGCGCGGCGACCAGTTTCTCGGACAGAACCTCGGGTATTTCTCCCTGCATCAGATCGGGCTTCCACCCGCCATCCCGGACACGCTGACGCCCCCAGGCTCAACTCCCGCCGTTCACGCCTCGCCCACCGAACGGCGCTGGTTCACCTTCGACAGGCCTGGCGCAGATTCCGCCGCGCGCATTCAGACCTGGGACGCCGCCACTCAACGGGTGCTGCGAACGGCGCAACTTGAGCTTGCGGAGGGAACCAGCAACTGGAAAGCGGCTTGGTCCCGCGATGGAAGACGCATCGTCTACAAGTCGTGGAATCTCGACCGCACCGACAACGCCTTTCTCTTCGACGTGAACGCCGGCGAGCTGATCAAGACGCTTGAGATGGACGCCTTTGTCAACGTGGCTGCCTTAAATGGCGACGGAAGCGTTGTGGCCTTAGGATCGACGGACGGCGAAGTCAAAATCTGGACCCGCCAGGGGGGTGAGGTCCGCTTCCGCCCCTTCGCTCAGCGGGACGAGATCGCCGTTTTGGTTCTCAGCGACGACGGAACATTGCTGCTCGCCGGAGACGCGGCGAACAAGAACCTCGCTATCTGCGACTCAGCCACCGGTAAACCGCGCCTCTCCCCGCGGCCTTTGGCAAATCCCGTCTATGACGCCCAATTTCTTCCCGGCGGAAAGAGGGTTGTCGTTTCCGTTCAAGATCGCAGCGTGTTAGTAATCGATCTCGAAAGCGGCGGCGTTTCCGAAGAAATTGTCATCGGCGACTGGTCCCGCGGGTTGGATCTAAGCCCCGACGGATCCACGTTGGCGATCGGGAGCGGCGCAAGTCAGCTCGCCACCACAGGCGCTGCCTACCTGTGGAACCTTGAGACCGGAGCCCTGCGCACCGCCCCCCTCGAACTGAACGGTTCGCCTATGACGGTGCAATTCAGCGCGGACGGATCCCTTCTGGCGACGGGCACCTCCCAGACGGCCACGGGGTTCGGCTACCTGCAACTCTGGGACGTGGCCACCGGTCTGCCCCTGACTGCGCCCTTCGCCGGTCGCGGTCTCGTGTCGTCCATCGCCTTTCAGCACGACGGCAGCGCCGTAGCTGCCGCGTGGACCGACGGAGTGATCCGGACCTTTCCACTGCCGCTGCGGGGCCGGGTTCCGGCCTGGCTGCCGGAACTCGCCGAAGCGGCAGCCGGCGTGCGCATGGGGCCGAGCGGGGCCCTCGAACCAGTGCCGGACTCGGCGCTCGATTCGTTCTGGAGCAACCTGGAGCCCGGCGGCCCCTCCATCCAAGACGATGACAATTGGTCCCGATGGGTCCACTGGATGTTCGAAGATCCCGCCACGCGTCCCCTATCCCCCGGAGCCCACACTACGGTCTCCGATTACGTGAAGCGCCTTCGACGCAACGCGGATCCCGGCGACCTGCGGGAGGCGCTGCGGCTCTCGCCAAACGACGGTCTCACCGCAGCCTGGCTCGCTTTGCAATCTTCGGACGCCCTGCCGGTTTCTGGATCGCCCGGCGGAGAGCACTGGTCTGATGCTGCGGTGCGTCTGAGCGACCGGGCGGTCAGGCTGGCGCCCGCGAATCCGGAGGTCTGGGCGCTGCGCGCCGAGCTGTTGCGACGGCGGGGCCGCATCGGCGCAGCGGTGGAGGCGGCGCGCCAGGCAGTCGATTTGCCCGCGCCGGAGCCGGAGCCGAGGAGCCCAAACGCCGCCTATGCGCTGGCCCTCGCTCTGGAAACCCAGGGCGACCCGGAAGGCGCCAGCGCCGCCTTCGACCAAGCCTTGGCGGACCTCGAATCCCGCAGCCTCCACACGGATCACCGGGATGACCCATTGCTGGGTGTTCTGGACCGGCTCAGACCGGAGCCTTCCAGCGCCCCGCGCCGGGACATCCTCCTGCCGGATCCCATCCCGGGAACCTTCGAGGATTTCGACTCCCTGGCGGAAGGAACCCTCCCTCCGGGATGGTCGGTCTGGAATGATACCGCCGACAGCGTAAACGCCGTCAGCCGCAGCCTCAACGACCGGCACTCGCATTCTTTCAAGGATTGGGTGGTCGTGTCAGTGGACCGGTTCGTGGCCGCGGACAACGATGTTGCGCCTCGCCTGTGGAATCCGCCCACACATTCCCTGAATAGCCGGCCGCTGCGCCTGCTGCAGGGCAATTTCATCATCGCCGAGTCTGACACCCGGCGCGGCCGCCAGATCCAGCATCTCTTTACGCCCGACTTCGACTGCAGCGGGCATCAGGGAGTTTACGTGGCTTTTCATAGCGTCTACACCCAGAACGACGACGCTCTCGCCGCCTTGGAGGTTTCGACCGACCAAGGCGCGACCTGGAGTCCGGTCCTCTACCGTCTCGAAAATGGAGACGTTGTCAGGAACTCCGATGGAAACGTGGACGCCGTCGCCACGTTTACCCGCTTGCAGCGCGACACGCCCCGCTTCCAAGATGCCGGCGGCCGGATCCGCGGCGACCGGTTTGGCGACTTCATCGCGGCGGAAATCACACCCGGGCTGGGAGCTTTTGTCGAAGCGGGAGCCGACGATGACCGGCGGCGCTTCAACCGGGTCGAGGTATTGCGGGTAAAACCGGCCGATGGACAGCCCCGCGTCCGTTTCCGTTTTGTGCAGGCCGCGTCAAACGGTTGGTCCTGGATCGTTGACGCCTTCGGGTTGTATGCCCTGCCCGAAGGTCAGGATCCTGTCCTCGCCCCAGCCGGTGATCCGCCGGCGCCCGCGCATCAGGCCGCCATGGTGGATCCCGAACGCTTGCTGCAAACAGCGGAATCGCTGCGCGGGCGGACGCTCACCGGTTCGGAACCCCTCGACGCTCAGTTGTTAGCGCGGCGAGTCCTCGCCCAGTTCCCCGGTCAGGACCGCGCCTGGCATCTGCACGCGCAGGTGTTGGATTCCTCCGCCCTTCCGGCCGCGCTTCCCTCAGCCTTGTCGGCGATACAACAGGCCATCTCCCGCCGCGGGGATATCCGGAGCTACTGGAACACCCTGGCGAGGATTTATGCGAAGCTCGGCCAGCAGGAGCTGCAAGAAGACCGGCGCGATGCGGCGGCCCTCCGTTTCGAAGCGGCCGGAGCCATTTTGGACCGGCTCGGCGGCAGCGACCTTGCATTGCGACAGCAGGCGGCGGACGGGATGATCTCCAGCGGTCGAATGGATCTCCCAGTGACCTTGATTCCGGAAGTTCTCGCTCAAGAAAGCCAGTGGAGATTCCTCGACGATGGGTCTGATCAAGGAGCCGCCTGGAGAGACCCGGACTTCGACGATCTGCACTGGAGAGTGGGACCCGCCCCTCTCGGATTTGGTGATGACCGGGTGCGCACCCGAATCGCCTCCGGTCCCGGCGGTGCGCGGTTCCTCACGGCTTATTTCCGAACCGACTTTACGGTAGCGGACCCGGCTGCCATCAGCCAGCTCGCCCTCGAACTGCAGCGCGACGACGGAGCCGTGGTCTACCTGAACGGCGAGGAAATCGCCCGCAGCAACATGCCGGCGGGGGAGATCCGCTTCGACAGCCTCGCCATCAATACCATAAACGACGAAGCCGAGGAAGTCTTCCACCGGATTCTCGTGCCGGCGGAAGCCCTGCGTCCGGGGAGCAACGTGGTGGCCGTGGAAGTCCATCAGGTCAACCGGACCAGCAGCGACCTCGGATTCGATCTCCGGTTGACGGGGCTGGGTCTAGCCGCCCACAAGATTCCCTCCGCCCAGGAGCTGGACCTCTTGGAGACGGCCCTGGAGATCCCGCTCCAAGCGCGCACTGTCCTCTGGACGGCCCGGGCTCGGCTCTTCCAGGACGCCGGTTTGGCTGATCGCGCCGAGGAATCCCGCCAGAAAGTCCTCTCCCTCGATCCGGACGAACCCGCCGCCTGGTGGCTGGCCGCCCGGGCCGCCGCGCTGGCCGGCGACCTCGAAGCCGCCTACCCACACTACCAGCGAGCGCTCTCTGCGGCGCTCGCCCTGGCAACAAACACCATCGACTCCCGGCGGCTCTTCTTGCCCCCGGGGCTCGCCGACTTCGGCCGGCTCGCCGGCGAGAGTCCACTCGCCATCGCACGAGCCGGAGTCCTGCGGGCCCGTTCCACGGACGCGGACCGCTCATGGGAGCTGCCGCTCTTGAGCCGGTGGCTCGAAGAGCAAGCGCCCGGCGATCTCGATGTGGGGCGGGAGCGCGCAGCGTTTTTCAGCGCAGGCGGCCTATTCACCGAAGCCCATGCCCTTATCAACGAGTTGTTGAACGCCTACCCGTCGGAGACCGGGCTCGAACCCGCAGGCATCCGGAAACGCAAGCAATTGCTGGCATTGCGCGAGACCGTCCTCCGAGGCATGGGCCAGAGGGCCGAGGCGAACGCCGTCCGTCAGGAGATCTTCTCCATTCCTCCGCGGAATCCGAACCGGGATCCGAAACAGCTCGATCTGACGAAACACTACAACGCCAGCCTCTACGACGGACGCGACTGGGAAAACAACCCCGATCTGCATCTCAGCGCACTGCCCGAATCCTTCAAGCCGCACGAAGGCATTTCCTTCGACCTCCGCGGCATCATCCAGCTCAAGGGCTCGAACACGCCCGCGAATCTCCCTTATCCGGTGCGCGTGGAGGGCATTTCCGTGGAGGCGGAAACCGCCGCCATCCATTTCCTCTTGGCGGCATCGAGCGCGTTCGATTCGAAACCAGGTTCGGAAGTGGGGCGGATCGTTGTCCGTTACAGCGACGGCGGTTCCGAGACGCTGCCGCTGATCGATCAGGAGAACATTGCGGATTACTGGATATACAGCCGGCATACCATCGACCCTGCGCGGATTGCCTGGGTGGGAAACAACACCGGACGGGGAACCGAGCCGTTCCAGCTCCTGCACATCGTCTGGCGCAATCCGCATCCGGAGCGCCGGATCGCCACGCTCGACCTGGAATCGGCCATGGCTCAGGCCTCGCCCTTTGTGGTGGGCATCACGCTAGAGTGACCTGATTTCGTTGGAACTTTAGGGAAAGGCTTCTTTGATATGAGTGTGCGACGCAAATGGACTATGATCATGGTCATGCCATCGGTGGAGGAGTCTGTGTCCAATTCATACCCAGCTATTTCAAATGGCGAGGAATGTCGGAGCGGAGAATGCTTCCGTATTCTCATGAGGTGAGCAAACTCGGTCGCGTTGCGGTGGTGTTGAGTAATCGAAAGAAAAGGAAGGAATAGGGACAGGGTAGATGCGTGTCGGCACGGGCCTCGAATTGCGGCGGGATGCCGGTCATGGGACGAGCGCGAGCGGCGCGAACCGTCTTCGGTTCTCCGGATGGTGAAAGGGAAACGAGCCCGGGAATGCCGAAGATCCCGTGCGGAGCTTCAGCGCCGCCGGATGGATGCTGGTCCCAGGTGGGACAAGGATTCATAGGACGAGATCGCCCTGCGCAGGCTCCGAAGGGTCGTCGAGCCGCCAACCCCGGACCTATCGCAGTCACATTATTGTCTGGGCGCCGGGCGATTTTCCCCCAATGATAGCACCATGAAAGCGAAGACTGAGGAGTTCGTTTACATCCTGCTCTGGGCGCCGGCAAATTGATGTTCCGTGGCTCGATGGGAAAGTCGTAATGGATGAGCGCTTTCACAGGACGCCCTGTGTCGGGCTTTCAGCCCTCAAAATGAACGTGTTACGAAAACCCGTGGCGTTGCCCCGGGCTGTAACAGCTCGCGCCGTTGGCGCTTCTCTCAGGGCTGAAAGCCCTACACAACGCAGCCCGGGGCCACGCCCCGGGTATAGGGAAGTCACTGATCTTGAGCACTGTAGGTGCGAGACAACCAATCGGCCGACGGCTACCCAGACCGCTCATCAATTACGCCCTCGCGCTACTGGGAGTGGCGGCATGGCGCCGCCATTTCTTTTCCACGCCCAAAACATGGCGGCCGCGGCCCGCCGCTCTCAGGGGCATTTTCTGTAAAAACTCCAGCGCCGAGTTGCACTCGGCCTCGTCCCTCGGAACACCTGACGGCAACTCCCACAGGCTCTATCCCATTCGTGTATCTTCACTGGCTTGACCCGCTGCAGCTCATCCTGTAGACAGATCAGGAGCCAAAGAGGCACGAACCAGAATCGCGACTTGGAAAACCTAACTCCCATATGATGCCGCTCCGTGTCTAAGCAGTTTTCTCAACCAGCGGTTCAGGAGAACGATTTGACGCACTTGATTCGTCAGCGAACCTCCACAATTGTCTTAAGCATCGCCCTCTGTCTAGCTGGATGTTGGGATCCAGGAAAGGCCTACCCGAAACTGAAACCCCTTGGCAATGGATTTATTTATTGGATGTCCAATCCAGACAATGCGTTTATCCTCGAAGGCGACGAGTCCGGGGGCAGAGACGTCATACCCGGGCACATTGACAAGATCCGGCGCGAGAAAGAATGGATATTTGGACACATCACTCCATACCCTTATGAACTCGCCGGAACGAAGACGCCGGAATCAGCGCGAGGATTCTTCATACTCAACTTGCTCACAGGCGACAAGCACCTTGGAATGCCGGAAAAGCAATGGCGGACAGCCCTAGAATCGCATGGTGTTCGCAACCCAAAGAAATCCTTGAAGAAAGCATTGTAGCTCGAAAAGCCCAATGATGTCGTCCAGCCGCCCCTGCCCGCGGATACCTCTCACGCGTCGTGATGCGCAACTATTTTCATCTGCTCCTGGAGACCCCGGAGGCGAACCTCAGCCGAACGCTCAGTTGTTGAACAAAAGGGAATGCGCGGGAACAATCCGGGTTGCCCCGTTTGCGCCGGGGTGTGGGCTGGGAACGAATCGTGCGGGCGGCCGAATCGATCAAGGGCGAAGAGTGGGAGAGTTTTCGGAAGGTTGTCCCGATTCCGTCATCCGGCGACGTATAAAGAAAGATATCGTGGAAGCTGACGACAGTCTCATTAGAAAGTTCGCCTCTACGGGCGCTACGGGCGACGAAGCGGCCTTCTCCGCCCTGGTGGCGCGCCACGCACCGATGGTCCTCGGCGTGGCCCTTCGTCGAACCGGTTGCCGCTCCACAGCGGAGGACGTCTGTCAGCAAGTGTTCACGATCTTGGCTCTCAAGTCGGATTCCCTGAAACCAAGAAATCTAGCGGGATGGCTTCATAAAACGACCTACTTGGAGGCGTCTAACGCGGCGCGGAAGTCGGCTCGATACAGAGAGCACCTGAGTAAAGCTACCCAACTCGAGCTGATGCAATCCCAACCACCGCATGACAACTGCTTCGTGGCAATGCGGGCTAGCATGCTAGCTTCCCCAATCATGGAACCGGTCGTCAACCTCGAAGAAACCCCGGGCAAGACGGTGGGCAGGCGCAAGCTGAACGACCCATTGATGGCAGGCTTGGACAAAGCCGCCTCGAAAGAATGGAGGGCGGCCTTTGGAGGGGTCGGATTGCCCAAGGGAGTCTACCGTTTCGACAGTTTCGAGGAGGCGGACGAATGGATTCTGAAGATGATCACACGCCCGCGGAAGAACTAGAGCCCCGCGAGCCGACCGTCGAGGACCTCGTGGATCTTTGCGGCCGGCTGAACGAAACCGGCGCTCGAAACGTCGTGGTGGGCGGCTTTGCCATCCTCCATTCCGGCTACGCCCGGCGCACGATGGACATCGACCTGCTGGTCGATAGTGGTCTGGAGAACGAAGCGCTGGTTTACCGGGCATTGGAATCGCTCCCCGACCGGGCGGTCAGGGACCTCGACCCCGGTGACCTGGCCAAATACCAGGTCGTGCGCGTGACCATGGATTCGAGATTGCGCCGGGAATGGGAATTGGGAAGGATAGGTTGGAGAAGGCGATGAGGCGGAGAGTCCCACAAGTGCTTGCCGCGGCTGGCTGTTTGCTCGCTGTCGTGAATGAGGGTAGAGCGGAACAGGTGTTGGCGGCGGGGCAGCCTGCGCGCTTGGAGATTCGCCGGGCTGGAGAACAGAGCCTCCGGGTGACGCTGATGCCGGCGAGGGTGTCCGCCGGGTTCCCGGCCACTCCGGTCCTGGCGCCACGCGATTATCCGGATCCGCAGCCGTCATCAACTTTACTATCAGGGTCCGCTCTCCACGCAGCCGGATGTGCGCCCTTGGAGTCTTCACCGGAACGGCCATCTCGGTATCGCCCGTTGGGGGGGTTGGGTCTGGCGGGTGATACCCAGTCCGCTTGGAAAACGCTGGAGGCGCAGATCGCCGTGGGGATCAATCATTCCCTGAGTCTTTCTCCCTAGTGCTTCCCGAGGGCGTGACCACGGAGATTGATTACGCGGGCGGCGAGGTGCAGGTAGATCTTTAGCCGCGGCCGCCCCCCCGCCAAGAACCTATGCCCACTGATTGCTCGGGAAGCGAGATGATAGGAACGTGCGAACGTTCCGGCGAGCCTGTTCGCTAAAGGGTAGCGCAAGAGATTGTGAAGGAACTGGAAACCGGTCGATCTCTCAAGTAGCATCTTTCTATGAGCGCCGCCGACTCGCGTCAAGAAGGCCTCATACGACGTTTTCTGGAGAAGTGGATTTTGTATGATCCCCGGTAGACCATGATTCATCGGTTATCAGCACGCGGCAGAAAAGCGGAAAGAGTCCGGTGGGAGCGCTGGTGGGCCGGTGTGGCGATTGCTCTCGCCTGGGGAGCCCTAGCGGGGTGCTCGGGGCTTCGATTGCGGTCCATCGAGTCCATCCCGGTGAGCGATCCGGCCGCGACGAACGAGACTCGCGCGCTTTTCATGAATCTTTGGTTGCAGGGGCGCTCCCGGCGCACGCTCTTCGGGCACCAGGACGATTTGGCTTACGGGGTACACTGGCGAAGGGAGCCGGGTCGCTCAGACGTATTGGAGACGGCAGGTTCCTATCCGGCAGTCTACGGTTGGGATATCGGTGGTCTCGAGCTGGGCAACGAGGTGAACCTCGACGGGGTTGCCTTCTCCGACATGCGCCGCTGGATCCGCGAGGGTTATGAACGCGGCGGAGTGATCACCATCAGTTGGCACATGTACAATCCGGCGACGGGAGGTAACTTTTCAGACCGCACGCCGGCTTTGGGAACGCTTTTGCCCGGCCGGAGCAACCATGACTGGTATCGGACCGCTCTTGATCGTGTGGCGCGTTTCTTCCAGAGCTTAACCTCCGACGGCACTCCTTGGAATCCCCAACCTCATTGGATTCCGGTTGTTTTCAGGCCCTTCCATGAACACAATTCCGGGCAATTCTGGTGGGGGCGAGGCAACGCCCTCGATCAAGAATACGTCATTCTTTGGCGCTTCACCACCGATTACCTGCAACGGGATTCCGGTGTTCATCATCTGCTCTATGCTTTTTCTCCGAGCCACCTGGGACTGAATTCCACGAACCGGAGTTCTCTGGACAACAGTTACTTGTATGCCTACCCCGGGGACGAGCACGTCGACGTCTTGGGACTCGACTATTACAACGATTTCGACACAGCAGTGGCCCGGGACGATTATCGAAAGGCGGTGGGAGCGATGCTGGCTGCGGCGTATGACCACTTCAAGATTCCGGCCATTACGGAAACTGGAATGAGAAGATCAATGAACTCTCGCTGGTGGACCGGCTTTCTTCTGCCCATGGTCCGGAACAGCGCCCGGACCCCGTCGCACGGGCTGCCTGCCTGGGTCTTGGTTTGGCGGAACGCAGCCGAGGATCATCACTTCGCGCCTTATCGCGGGCACGCAAGCGAAGGGGATTTCCGCCGGTTTCGGGACACGAGCACCATGGTTTTCGAAGATGAGATCTCACGCAGCCTCTACCTATGGCCGTGAAGACAACCCACGGCGTGTTCCAGAACACCAATCTGACCACGACACATTGGACCACGCCGTCCGAAACCGATCAAAGAAGGCTCCCTCTGGCGCCGAGTTGATTCCCATGAAGGTACGTTGACCTTTGGTAAACTGGTATAGCCCACCGGCAGTACACAAGTCTTTATGCCTCCTCAGCAATCGAGCAGCATCAGACAATCGGCTTGGTTCGCCGTGGCGATCCCGCTCACCCCGACTCTACAAGCCGACCGATGTTCAAGAGCGCGGCCTCGCTCCGGTTAGGGCCGATGAATTGGACACTCGTCACCGGAAACATCTCTCCGACGAGCGGGAGCGGCACGGCAAGGGCGGGGACACCCGCGTAGTTCACGGCGACCGTATTCTGGATCTTGAGAAAGCGCCCCTCGAAGAGTCCGGGCAAAAAGATATCGAGCTTGAGCGGAGCTTTCCGGAGAACCGGCAGCGCAATGGCATTGACTTCCTCAAAGGTCTCTTGGAGAACCATTTGCCAGTCATCTCTGCGCTCGATGGCACGCTGGCGTTTCTCTTCGTTGCCGTACTTTATCGAGAAGACCAAATCACCAAACAGAATCGCCGTCTTGGCCCTTCTCCCCACCCCCGGCTCTCTTTCGATCGACCTGTTGTTGTACCAAGACGCGGCCACCGCCACCAAATTGCCATCGTGCTGAGCCTGTTCCCATGCGCGCAGGAATTTCTCGTCGAGCGTCACGACCTGGAATCCTTTCGCTGCAAGCATTTCATCGATCGCCCGATCGATCGCGGGATCCGTACGGGGAACCCTGAGCCTGCCAATCCGGATCGTCTGGGCGACCGGGTGGGCGGCTTTCGCCCTGGCGTAGAGTCCCCCGAATCCTTCCTGCAACAGGTCCATCCCCGCAACGAGTCCATTCACGTCTTTGGCCAAGGGGCCAACAGTGTCGAGGTAAGTGGGGGAGATGGGATAGACGCCTTTCGTTGAAACCAACCCGAACGTCGTCTTCAATCCTGCAACCCCGCAACATGCCGCCGGCACGCGGATCGATCCCGCGGTGTCGGTGCCGAGCGCGACGTCGGCGAGCCCCTCCGCGACCGCCACGGCCGAGCCGCTGGAGGAGCCGCCAGGCACGCGCATTTTGTCAATCGGATTGACAGGAGTCCCGAAGTAATCGTTCGAGCCCGACACCCCGATCGCGAACTCGCTGAGGTTCGTTTTTCCCACAATGTCCACTTGGCGTCTCCGAGCGATCTGTAAACATTCCGCATCCGCTTTGGCCGGCTCCGAGTGCTTATACAGATATTCGGAGCCTGCCGAGGTGACCTCCCCTTTCATGTCGATGAGGTCTTTCACCCCCAGACGCAGGGCTTTGCTCCCCGGCTCGGGAGCCTTGTAGCTGATGAAGGCATGAGGCGGCGGAGTGGCTGGAGGCGATGTGGACGCGCAACCGTTCGCAAAAAGCGCCGCCAGCAAAAAGGCTGCCACCGGCTTCATAGCTCCCGTGGCTCTGGTGGAAGGCTCGGGATGCGTTACCGCTAAGATTCGGGTCTCGTTGGGAAAGGAATCGAGAGGCATAACCTCCGAACGCTACACCGCAGCTCCGGCCGGTCGAAAGGAGAAATGCCCGAGCAAACCAAAGTCACGCAATCCCACAATGAACGTGGATGCACAGAGAGTCCCTGAGACCTACAACCGTAACGGGTCATCAGCTAACCTTCTTTCAGAGGCGCTCCAGGATCTCCCGTGCGAAGGGATCCCCTTCCGCGGCGAGTTCCTTCAGATACCCCAGGGAAAGGCAGCGGACGGACTCCTCGGGGTGCCGCAGTCCGGCTTCCGCCACCTTAGGCGTGAAGAAGCGGCCGAGCATGAAGGCCGCTTCCTCGGCATCCGCCGAAGGGAGCCGGGCGAGATACTCGCGCTCGGCCTTGGCTTCGAGAAAGGCGATGTCCTGCAGGTCCTTGTCACGCCCCGTCTCCTGCTTGGAGACCAGCAAGTCGATCGCGTCCGGCACACGGGCGCCATCGTCGAGAGCGGTCGCCCGGTTCCAGACATCGTCGAACTCCGAGATCTCCAGCTCATTGGGAGCACGGAAGATGTCCAGGGGCTGGCTCGCCCCTGTCACCCGGATCACACCATCCCTTCGGATCCGCTCCGCCAACTGGTCCGAGGGAACTTCCACCCACGTGCCTATCGCCACGAACCTCAAAGCTGCGAGGCCCGCCAACGCCCCGGCGACCGCGGTAGCCCAATCTTCCTCCGATAGCGTGGGGTCGAGCCAGACATCCGCATCGTAGGTGGGACGCGAATGCCCGTGCGCAATGACCGCCAGGCCGCCGAGCATGAGCACCCGGTGGCGTGCCGCCAGCACCCGGGTCAGTTCTGCGGTGGCGACGGTATTCCCCATTGCTTCATCGTTTCCTTGATCCGGTCGGAAATCCACAGCGCATCGGCCACCGAGCGCACGCCGCCCGGCAGCCACGGCTCCGAGTTGTCGGGGATCTGCCTTTTCCCCTTGGCCACATCCGCGTTGCCCTCAGGCTTGCCCTGGCGGCGACGCATCACCGCGCGCGACTTCATCATGGAGTAGAGCCACTTCTGCCGTTCGACGTTGGGCCGGTACTGTCTCATCCCTAAGTGGTCATGAGCACTACGGGAACGCTAAGCCATGCCGGCGGGGTCCGGCAACCCGCATTGGGACGCATTTGCGCGATCCACGAAGTTCGCGTGCAGGATGCGGTAGTTGTCCACCAGCGGAAAGCCCAAAGCGCTTCCCGGCCGTCCACTGCTCCGCCCGTCGCCGCTCCCGGACCGTTTTCGTGATGCCCCGGCATCAAAAAAAGCGGCGCCCACTGTTTTCAACTGGCCGGTGACAGGATAGGGGGAGGGAGGGGTTTTCGGAATTGGCCGCTGGGGGGAGCGTGCGTATAAAGTAGTTCGTCGATGGAACCCGCGACCCTGGCAGCCAGACTGGGCACGACCGTGCACCTTTCGCCGTTATTGCGGAAGGCCCGGCGGCTGGGTCTTGCGGCTAGGGACCTCGAGATACTGGCCGTCCAGCGGGGTTGTCGCCACTATTCGGATGGCACGGAACCGGATCAGCCACTGGTGGAGGAGCCGGAGTTTTCGAATGAGGAACTGGCCATCGCGCTGCTCTCACCGGCGCTTCGATACGATCCGTACAGCCTCCGTTGCGGGGCGGCAATGCTGGGAGCGCATGGCAACAACCCGAATCGACTGGCCCGTCTCGCCGCGATGGAACGTGCCGTGGCGACCGTCCGCTATGTGGCTGAGGCGGGTCGAGAATTCGAACCGCAGAACACCTTTTGGCAGGCTTTGCTGGAGGCGCTGCCGTCTGGGGCCCCCGTGCGGGCCGGGGCATTGCCGCACCCAACTCGCTTCGTCGCGATGACTGGCTTTACGCGCCAGGGACCGGGTCTGGTTGTCGAGTGGCAGCGTCCGCTTACGCGGCGATTCAAGGGCGATGAGTAATGCGGAACGTATCGTGATGGCGTTGGATCGCCATCTGGATCACGAAGTGCCGCTGGTGCTCTACGGACGTGCCGCCATTGCCCTCGGTTTCGACGACGCGCCCGCATCGGTGAACCGATCGCTCGACGTGGATGCTATCATTCCAATTTCCCGGACCGCCGATCTTGAAGCAGACGGTCAGTTCTGGGACGCCCAGGAAGCGACGAACCGCGAACTGGAAAAGGATGGGCTCTACATCACACATCTGTTTGTCGCCGATCAGGTTTTTCTTCGGCGGGATTGGGAGGCGCATCTGGCGCCGATCACGCGTCCGCCGACACGCTGGCTTCGGTTGTTCCGTCCAGCGACTCTCGATTTGATCCTCACCAAGATGATGCGGGGTGATGACGCTGAAGACTTGTCCGACATCCGATTCCTCATCGGCCACGACCGCATCAGCCCGGGCGAGGTTGAAGCGGCGATGAGCGAGGCTGTCCTGCCTGATCTGCCGGAACTCCGAGACGCATTCGCAAAAGCAAAACCATTGGTTCTGGAGTTGGCTCGACACGTGCAAGCCTAATCCCGGCGGGCGGTGAGACGGGGATGCCGGGGCCTGGCAGGAAGCGGTGCTCGAACAGCGCGCCTGGTTCGCACTTGACCTTGACCCGCCTTTTTTGTCAGGCTCTCCCCCTCCTTTCCATTGCACGCGGTGCGGAATCCGCAGCTCCAAGGGCATCATTTCAGCCGTGGCGGTTGTATTCGTTTCCGATTCCGGCCTGTGCTGATGGGAAGGGTCAACCGTAATCCCTACTACCCCCATGCACCACAGGATCATATTCCTGGGAGTCTTCCTCCCGGTTGTCGCCATTCAGGGAGTGGTCGCCCAGCTCGAGCTGGATCCCACCAAGACACGCATCGCCCATCCGCTGGACGCGCCGCCGGTCATCGACGGCAGCGTCGATCCGTTGACCGAGTGGATGAAAGCCGGCTTCCGCGGCTGGGAGTTCCGGGTCGATCCCGCGGTCTCAGACGGAATCCGCGGAGGCACGCTCGGCCACGGAACCCTCCCGGCGGACGACGCCGACCTCAGCGCCAACATCTACGCCGGCGTGACTGAAGAAGCCCTCTATATCGCCGTCGTGGTCATGGACAGCGACATCTCCACCGATTCTGCGGCAGCGGGAAGTGAAAACGGCGAAACCTGGCAGGACGACAGCGTCGAGATTTTCATCGACGGCGACAACAGCAATTTCCCGGATCGCGACACCACGGGGACCAATCCCGCCATCGTCGACACCGGCGGGCAATACGTCATCACCGCCAACAACGCCTACCGTCATGCCGAGGCTGGAAATCCCCCGTTCGGAGCCGGGCAAGGATGGTATGCGCGCACGCAAGTGTCCCCAGGCGGCTATGCCGCCGAATTCTGCATTCCCCTCAACCTCATCGGCAATCCCCAACACGGCGAATTCATCGGCTTCACGGTCGCGGTGAACGACGATGACGGAGGCGGGGCCGCCGAGCGCCAACTGATCTGGGTTGGCCAAACGCATGTGGAAGCCACCTATGGCAACCTTTACATCGGACACCGCCAGTATGAGGGTCTGAAGACCGGAGAAGCGCCCACCATCGACGGCAGAATCGACGATGGAGAATACGCCGGCGCTGAAGTGGTGACGGTTTCCACCCACACCGGCGTCTACCGCGTGGGCGACGACGAGCACCATTACGACAACCACGGTTTCGACTGGCGGCTCAGCCACGACGACGAGGCCATCTACGTCGGCGTGAGGGTGTGGGACGACATGATCCTCGCCGACACCGTTGCCGCGGGAACGGAAGACGGCATGACCTGGGTCGACGACAGCGTCGAGATTTTCTTCGATTCCAACGAGAGCAACCTCGATACCCGCGCCACCGACGAACTCTACGACGGTCAGTTCGTGTTCACGACCAACGGAGCCTGGAGGGACATGGAGGCGAACAATCCCCAGTTCGGGGAAAACCAGCAGTGGTTCGCCGCGTCCACGGTTCTCGACGCCAACAATTGGGAGGTCGAATTCAAGATTCTCAAGAGCACGCTCGTGGGAGGCGAGACTCAAGACGCGCCCATCGGCTTCAACATCAATATCAACGACGACGACGGAGTCGGGGACAGGAGTGAGCAATTAAACTGGGGCGGCAGCCCGCACAATGAATACACCTATAGCGAGCTGATCCTCCTCAGCGCCATTCCTTCGGACCCCAATGCCGTCGCCTCGCGCATCCACCGCTTCGGAAGGTCGAACTCCGCCGGCGGTTCCGTGGAACAGTCCCTGACTGTCCGCAATGCCGGCCCCTCTCTGGATCTCGTTCTGAGCAACCCGTCCCTGAGCGGTCCGGACGCCGGCCTGTTCGCCATCGAGTCGTTCCCCGGTCCCATTGGGCCCGGCCAAACGGGCGAAATTGTCCTCAGCGTGGACTCCGGAGGCCTAACCGGCACCTTCAACGCCGTCCTCGATTACACCACCAACGATCCCGATCCCTCAGAGAGCGCTTTTAGCGTCTCGCTCATCGCCGATTTCGTCCTGCAAGGCGGACCCATTGCCCATTACCGGCTTGATGAAGCCGCAGGCGAAACCGACTTCCGCGACGGCTCGGGCTGGGCGCGCCATGGAGAACTCGTGGGCACGGCGGTTTTCGGCTCGCCGCCCCTGGCTGCGGGAACAGCCTTGGACGTGAGCGGCGGCGGCAGCGCCGTGGTTCCCCCCGGCAAACTCACCCAATGGACCTCCTTCACCGTTTCCCTTTGGGTGGATCCCGGCAGCTTCGACGACCCGCAGACGATCTTCGCCAATGGAGCCACTCCCGAATTCGCCGTCCTCACCAACGGCAATCAGCTTCAATGGTTCGTCGACGGAAGCCCCGTGTTCGACACCACGGGGCCGGGGTTGAGCGGCGAACCGCAGCACGTGGCCCTAACTTTTTCTCCGGAAGAAGTCGCCCTTTGGATCGATGGAGCCCTAGCCGGATCTCAAACCAGTCCCGGTCCTGTGCCGGCCGGCGACGGCACAGCGGGGTTTAGCATAGGCGGATTCAGCGGCGTCTTGCCCTTCGACGGCGTGGTCGATGACGTCCAGATTTACAACGTCGCCCTCACCTCGGACGAGATCGCCCAGATCATCGCCAATCCTGGGCAGCCCATCTCTTCCGAAAACGTCCCGTTGGAGTTCACTGAACTCTGGACTCTCGGCGACCCTACCAACGGCAGCCAGGTCGAATTCAGCCAGGAAATGGGCAACGACGGAGGTCCTCCCGGCAGCCCGCTCCTGCAGGACGACGACTTCTATTTCTGGGGCGTCTACCCGGATCCCATTGGCGTCGTGATGGACCACGAGCCCTTCCTCAACTACGACCGGGCGCACGTACCCGGCGATCCCTTTAACCGGATCCACTTCAATGTCGATGCCGACACCGCCGCAGCCGGTACGCAATTGCGCATGACCTTTGCCCTCTGCTGCCAAGGGGCGGTGGACAACGGACCCAGCATGCATGACCTCGTGTTTCGCCTGAACGGGACGGAATTCTTCAGCGACACGGGAATCGATTCCGGCCGCGTCATTCAGGAAGTCGTATTGGCCGGCGACTACAACGTCGTGAGGGGAGCCAACACTATCGAAATCGAACGCACCGGGGGCAGCGATTCCGCTTGGATTCAATACGACTACGTCCGGCTCGAAGCCACGGCCGGAGAGCCCGTCCCGCAGCCCAACGTGGAGCCCGATTCCAACATTCTCGTCAACGGCTCGTTCGAAGAGCCGGTCTTGGCGAATATCAACACGAACAACCTGGGAACAGCTCCCACCGGCTGGAGTCAGACCGGTCCCGCGGAGACTTGGAACTTGATCCGCAACGACGGAACTCCCTACGGAAGCGGCGTCGACACGGCAGCGGACGGCTCGCAGATTCTCGATCTGAACGGCATCTTTGAAATCTTTCAGAACTTCACCCTAACGGAGACGTCCCATGTTGCCTTCGGAGCTTCCTTCGCCAACCGCGAAGGTCACGACGGCTCCCCCGCCTCCACCGTCGGCATCTACGATGCAGCGGGCGCAACCCTCCTCTCGCCACTTGTTAGCGTGGATACCTCCGCCGATCCCACTCCTTCCGAAGTCTGGAGATCCGGAGAGGATACTGTCCTCAACCTGCCTCCAGGAGACTATCAAATTCGCATCGCGCTCAATAACTTCAACAACATCGATGCGGTCTTCGCCAACGTCTCGCCCGGAGAAGTCATCCCGGGAGACGATTCCGACGGGGACGGAGTTTCTGATGCCGCGGAAGCGATTGCGGGCACCGACCCCAGTTCCGCTGCATCCTACTTGCGAGTCACCAGCGCCAGTGTTGACGGCTCTAGTCCCGCCATCACCTGGTCGGCCGTGGACGGAAAATCCTACGACGTTGAATACTCCACGGATCAGCAGACCTGGACCAAGATCAACGATGCTCCCATCGCCGCCAGCGGCGGAGAGGCTTCTTTCACGGACAACGATCCCGTGCGGAACGCCGAACCGGAGGGGTATTACCGGGCTGTAGTTATTCCGTAAACCTGTAAACCCAACGCCATTCTGCCAGTGGCCCAATCACTTCGCCCGCGCCGGGAGGCGGCTCCGGCCAAGCCGACGCCGCTTGCACACTGCCTTCCACGGTTCGCTCTCCCCGCATCATACGAACCGCAAAAAGGGGAACCAACGCGATTGCACCGCTCAGCAGGCAGCCCAGCGCCGCTCCTGCCGGCGCAAAGGCCTCTGCTCACCCCCTCCGGCCAACTTGTCCGCGAATCGATCCGAGCCCGCCGCAGCCCGTAGCCTCCGCTCTCGAGTGGGAAATAAGGGCGTAAAGAAATGTTGCCTGATCCCGCAATGACGGACAAATGAGCGGGATCGGCTTCCGGCGGTTCCGGCGATGGATGCGAAAACCCGAATCGCGGGTGAAACCGGGTGCGCTCCGCTTACTAAGTGGTCATGAGCATAAAAGCGAACGTCGCCGTATTTATGCTCATGACCACTAAGTAAGAACTCAAGGATCGCTGTTTTCTCCCTTCTGCAGTGTAGGCAATGTCGATCATCACGGACAGTGACCCGCCTCCGACGGGTATGGAGGAGCTGCGCCGGCTGTATGATTGTGGTCTTTTCCGGCAGGCCTGGTCCGCTTTGGAATCCGCTGGCGGGGTCGCCGAGAACTCGGCGGATCCGGAGCGCGGAGTGTTGTGCGCCCGCTTGTGCAGCCAACTGGGCTTTCGCGACCGGGCGCGGCGAATTCTCTTACGCTTGCGGCGGCGTCATCCGGAGCATCCGATCGCCCGGCATTATTTTGTCTGGCATCTAATCGAACTCCGCGGGCCGTTGCATACCTGGGCTTGGTTGCGGGAGCGACCAAGTCCTCAGTCTGAAAGTCCCCTGCGCCGAGCGGATGTACTGGCGCAGGAAGCGCACGTGCTTGCACTGTTGCGCGACTTCGGCCGGGCCTTTGCAAAGCTGGAGGACGCGAAGGAACTTTGTCCTGATCTGCGCTGGCCGCGCGTGGCGCAAGTCCATTGCCTGGCGCTGGCGGACCGTCATGCCGAGGCGTTGGAAACAGCGGCGGCAGAGTTCAGTCAGGATCCGCATTGCTGGCACTATGCCTTGAGCCGGCCAGAGGCCCTGCTGGCGCTGGGGCGCGATGCCGAGGCTTTGCGTTTGCTTCGCGCAGTGGCTCCATGTTTCGAGTCTCCTGCTTTGACGGCGACGAGAGTAACCATCGAAATGGAACTTGAGAATTGGGACGATGCGCTGGCGGCGCTTGACCATCTCAAGTCGATCATGCCGCCGAAGTTAGAAGACGGATCTGCGAGCTACTGGATCCAGTGGATCGCCGCAAGGCGCGCCGACATCGCTGGGGAACGTGGAGAGCTTGCCTTGGCCAAGGAATGGGCCGGGAAAGCGGGCGGACCGGATACCTTTTACGGGAAGTTCGCGTCGCGAATCGAGCATCCTCCGGAGAGGGCGCGGCAGGTAAGGCTCCCAGTAGGTTTTACGCGCCAGCACCACATGACGTGCGCGCCTGCCACGCTGGCGACATTGTGCCGGTATTGGGGCCGGCCCGCGGAGCATGTGGAGATTGCCGACGCCATCTGTTTCGACGGGACTTCGCATCATAGTCAACGGATTTGGGCGGAAAACGCCGGGTGGACGGCGCGCGAGTTTACGGTTACGCCCGACGTTGCCCGCTATCTCGTGGACCGGGGATTGCCGTTTGTCCTCAGCACCTACTTTCCAGGCGGCGGCCACGCGCAAGCGGTGATAGGTTACGACGACTACCGCGGCGCTTTGCTCTTGCGCGATCCCAATCATCGCTCGCGGACGGAATGGGTCGAAGAAGCGGGGTATGCGGATCAGGCGGCATTTGGACCCCACGGCTTGGTGTTGGTTCCCGGGGAAGAGGCATCCCGGCTTAAGGATGTTGTTTTACCTGACGCTGAAGCGCACGATCTGCTCCATGTTCTGAATTCCGGTCTGGAACGGCACAACCGAAGGGCCGCCGAGGAGGCGCTGACGCGACTCGAGGAGTCGTTTCCAGGGAGCCGCCTGACGCTGCTGGCGCGCTATGCCGTTGCCGCCTACGACCAACAAGCATCCGCGGCGGCCGAGGCTCTTGATCGTCACCTGGAGTTGTACCCATCGGACGTAAACCGGCGGCTCTCCCGGCATTCGTGGCGAGCCATTGACGCTCCCTATGAAACGCGGTTAGCTGAATGGCAAAGCAGCTTATTTCCGCCCATTTCCGATCCATTGCTATGGATCGCCTTTGCCCAGGAGATCGCCAGCGACGGACGGCGACGTGCGGAAGTGCAGCGCTGGATCGGCCGGGCATTGCGCCGCACAATGAACGGAGCGGCGGTTCACCTCCGGGCCCGTCTGTTGCGCGATGAAGGCAGGATGGACGACGCCGTCGAGTGGTATCGGATTGCGTCGTGCCTCGAAGAGTTCCGCGAGGATTACGCTCGCGATTACTTTTGGTGCGCCCGTGTGCGCGGCCGAGACGGCGAAGCATTGACCTGGCTGCGGGGCCGGGTTGAGAGGCTCGGAAAGCGGGGCAGCTCGCCCTACCAGACGCTGGGAGAGGTGCTCGTGCAGCTCGATCGCACGTCGGAAGCGCTGGATGTGTTTGAAGAAGGAATCCGGCGGCGGCCCCAGGATGTTGGGCGCCGGGTGTTCACGGCCGAGGCCTTCGCCCGGGCAGGCCAACATGCGCGGGCGAAGGAACTGCTCGAGGATTGCTCGGATGGTGTTCGCCCGGCAGCCTGGCACGCCGCCATGGCTGCGGTGGCGGAATCCGAAAACGGTCCAGTCGCGGCGCACGAGCATTGGGAACGCGCCGCGGAAAGTTCTCCCTTGACCACTGCCTACCTGGAAGGCCTGCTGCGGGCTCTCGAAGCGACGGGGGGCCAGGAGGCGGCTCTCAGCCGGCTCCGGGAAACCGTCGGCCGATTCCCCCATTTCCGGCCGCACCAGCGTCTCGCAGCCGAAAAGATCGGAGCATCCTCCCCCGTCCTTCAGGAGGAATTCCTGCGGAACTATCTCAGGTCCGAGCCGGACGACGCCTGGGCATGGAGAGAGTTAGCCTTTGCGCTGTTGCTGCAGAATCGGGCTGATGAGGCGGCGGAGGCGAGTCGCGAAGCCCTCGCCATCGAGCCCCAAAGTCCAGCGGCCCTTACCGCGGCGGCTGAAGCGGCGCGCCAACAGGGACACCGTGCTGCGTTTGTCAGGGACCTCCGCGGCGCGTTGCGGCAGAGCATTGACTATTCCTATGCACTCCGTCTTCTTCTCGACCATTGTCACGACGCCGCGTCGCGGCTTGAGGCTCTTGCTTTTGTGCGAGATGAGATCATCCGCCAGCATACGACTGGAGAGGCGGTGGAGCTTTTTGCGCAGCTCGCTGCGCCGCATCTTCCGAATGAGGACCTTTTGGAGTTTTTGTGTTCGGCGCATGAAGCCCGGCCGGATCTTTGGCGAAGCGGGATCACGCTGGCCCGTCATCTCGATCACATGGGACGCCATGAAGAGGCGCTGGATAAGGCGCGAGCGGTAGTACGGAGTTTTCCGCTGGTTCGCGGACCGAGGGCGCTACTGGTCGAGTTGCTGGGCCGCGCCGGCCTTGGCGACGAGGAGAGCCAGGAAATCGAGCGGGCTTTGGCTCTCGACCCGGGTTGGACTTGGTTTTCCCTGCGCAAGGCCATAAAATTGTTTGAAGAGAATCACCTCCAGGAATCTTTGCGCACGCTGGATGACGTGCAGCAACGGGCTCCGGGGGAAGCGGGGATTCGTTGTCAGCGCGCCCGGATCCTTTGGGAGCAGGGAGAACGGCAAAACGCGATTACGGAGATGAGCCGTGTCGTCGAGTGCCATCCCGGTTGGAGCGAGGCCTGGCGCGCTCTCGAGCAATGGGGTCCCGAGAATGGAGATCCGGATCTCGCCTTGCGTCTGGCAGGCGATGGTGCGCGACGGCGCCCTGACGATACGCGCTCGTGGATGATCCTGGCTTCCCTCGCCAGCGGTCGGGGAGAGGCCGAGGAAGAGTTGGAGGCCTTGGATCACGCCATCGCCCTCGACAGCTCTTTGTTGGACGCGGCCGAACAAAAGGCGTTCGCACTTTGGCGAGCCGGCCGCGGGGAAGAGGCGCTGAAGGAAGTCACGGACGCTCGCTGGGGCGATCCGCGCCCCCCATCTCTTCGTGCGGTAGAGGCATGGCTGCTTCGCCGGGGCGATCGCCCGGACGACGCACGGAGAATTCTCGATACGGCATTGCGAGACGATCCAACCCTCTACGGGGCCAGGCAGTGGGCCATCCAGTGGTGCATTGAAGACGGCGAGGACGGAGCCGCCGGGCATGCGGAAGAGCAGACGCGCCAGTTTCCTAACGACAGCGGCGCCTGGCTCGGCCTGGGCAGCTACTGCCGCCGCACAGGAGCGATCGCCAAGGCCCGGGAAGCGTTCGCCCAGGCGCTTCGCCTCGATCCGAAATCGAACCCGGCCCTTGCGGGCGCCGTGGAACTCGAACTTCAACAGAGGGATCCTAACGCAGCCTTTGCCCTTCTCGATCGTCATGGACGTTGCCTCACCCCCGTGGATCTCGCCGGTTACCGGTTGCGAATCGCGGTTGACCAGGACAACCGGGAGGATGCGCTCGCCTATCTGACGAAACTCGTGCTCTGCGAGGGTGACGGCGGAACGAATTTCGACGACGCTGCAAGGCTTTTGCGGGAAAAGGGATGGGCGAAAGCCGGTTGTGATCTGATCCTCGCGTTGCTGAGACCAGGCGAGAAGATTCACCCTTTGACCGGGCGGCTCGTACTCCTCTTGAATCCGAAATGCAGGAATCGGGTTTCGTCCCGTCTCGCGGCTTTTCCCGAGGAAGACGCCGTGGCCCGGCTCGTCTACGTGAACTTCCTCAATTCCTGTGGTCAGCAGGAGGGGGCGATCGAGTCGCGGCGAACCGTGCTCAACCGCATCGTGAGGCAGAGGAGCGCGTGGTTTCGCCGGGACACGCTCCTCTGGGGCGTCACTGGATATGCGCGTGTGTCTTTGGGACAGATGGAGGCGGCGGCGAAGTGGCTGGCGGACTGGACCGGGCGGCCGGATGCCGAGCCGTGGATGATCAACAATCTTCTCGTTGCGCAACTCGCTTTGAAGCGAAACGGGGAGGCCCGGGCTCACGTCGCCGCAGCGCTCGCTCGCCGTCATGAAGATGCCGACGATTCGATCATGCGGTTTCGATTGCTCCAAGCGTTTTGGGCAGCTTTGGACGGGGACCAGAAGGCGGCCCGCGATGGATTGGAAACGATCGACCGTTCCTTCCTCGAGACTACTGGATTCGATGCGGCGGTTCTGGCGGCTGTGGAATGGCTGGCCGGGTTCCGCTGGGCGGAGCCCGGAACTTGTCCTGTTCGGCGCGGCGAGTTCCGCTCTTGGCGGAAACTGGTCGCGCTTCTGGCGGCCTGGCCAGGTCTGCGGATCGAGTTTCGCAAGGTTCCGCGGCTGCGCGCCCGCGCGGCGGGCCATTTGCTGCTCACGTGGCGTGTGTGGAACTGGGCGCCAGTGTGGACTGACCAGCACCATGAGAAACCGCAACCCTGAGCGAACCCGGATTTCTCTACCACTGTTTCTGCTGCGCCGCGCTACGCCCCATCGCCGCGTTACGCCCCATGGGGACTGCGTTCTAGGAAACCGGAGGACGCCGTCGCCGGACTCGGCGAGTCGGCCGTTCGGCGCTTCCGGCGCCGATCAGAGTCCGAAGGCTCGCTCCATCTGTTGGCGCACGGTGGTGAGGCGATCGAGCCCGCCGCCGCTCACTTCCGCGGTGGCCCAGCCGGTGAAACCAATTTCCTCCAGCGCCTTACGCACCTCGCTCCACGGGAGGTCGCCTTCGCCGATGTCGGTGAACTTGTCGGCAGCCCGGCTGAATCCCTTGACGTCGAGTTTGACGCAGCGACGCCCGAAAGCGCGGATCCAATCGCCCGGCTGACCGTATTTCCAGTGGTTCCCGATATCGTAATACTGGCCGACCCACGGGCTGTTGAAGCTGTCGATGAAGGTCACGTGGCGATCCGCGGTCTGCTCGGGCGGCGCTTCGTGATCGTAGAACATCCGGTTCCAGACGTTCTCGAAAAGAATCATTTGGCCGAGGGAGGCGGCGAGCGGGATGAGCGAACGGATTTCCTGGCGGCAGCGCTCTTCGATCTCCTCCGCGGGGCCGTCGCTTCCCTGCCCCACAACGATGAGCACACCGCTGCCGCCGGCAGCATGCGAGAGCCGGAGGCAATGGGTGATGTTTTCGCGTCCGGTCTTGCGTTCTTCGGCATTCGGGCTGGTCAGTCGCTGGCCCCAGTGAGCGTGGTTGATGGCGTTGTGGACGAAGACGCCGGACTCCTGGACGGCGGCCCGGGCTTCCTCCAGGGTGTGTTCGCCGGCTTGGTCGAAATCGACGCCGTCGAAACCGGCGTCGCCCGCCAGCCGCAGGCGCTCGACGAGCGAAAGCTTCCGGCCGTCGAGTTCTTTCGGGATCATCCCGAGCTTGGGAGACAGGAGAAGGCGTTTTCCCTGGGGCGGGCTGACGGCCGGGCCCGCCACGGCAGGCGTCAGTGAGGGGGTGTCCTGTCCGGGAGCGATGGCGGGGAGCGTCAAGGAGGCGGCGCCGGCCGCGAGGAAAGTGCGCCGCGAAGCAGAGCGCGAACTGTCGTGGGAGGGGGAGCGAGTGTTCATGGCGGGGATGTGCAGCTTCTTTACTGCCACGGGCAGCCCGCGATGACAAGGGAACGCGGAAAAGGTCTCGTCCTGTTTCCTATTTCGGGCCCCTTCCCTCTATTTCGAGCGCTCTCCTAGAGCGCCAGAGGACTGGCGCACTCCCCGACCTGGCGGACGCTTGGAGCCCCGAGGAGCGCGGAGTGTCTTGGACTGCGGGAGTCATCTACCGCTTTTCGCTGGGGCGCCAAAGTCCGTTAGGGTCGATCGGGGACAGGCGACCGCTTCTTCCGCCTGATTCAGGAACGGCCGTGATCGGCCCGCTCTCCCGAGAAGATGGTTCCGATCTCATTCTCGTCCATCTCCGCGCCTCTGTGCCTCCGTGAGAACAATTCTCCCAAACTCACAGCGTCACAAAGTCACTGAGTGTGGGGCGGACGCTCTTGTCCGCCGATTGAGCCTAGAAAGTTCGCGGGCAGGAGTGCCCGCGCCAAATAGATGAGGAGTGAAACGCTGCGGCGCCGGCGGAGATCGAGAGTTGACATTCCCGGCGGAGTGATTCGTCATGTAGTCATGCCCGCCGGAAACAACGCCTTGATCGTCTCGTTCGTCGCGCTGCTTGGTCTGCTGGTCCTGCCCCCGTCATCCGCCTGCGCGGCGCCGCCGCCGAACATCGTTGTGATCCTCGCGGACGACATGGGCTGGTCCGACGCCGGCAGTTACGGCGGTGAAATCGAAACACCGCACCTCGACGCGCTCGCCCAGGACGGCCTCCGGTTCACCCAGTTCTACAACACGGCCCGCTGCTGGCCGACGCGCGCGGCGTTGTTGTCCGGCTATTACGCGCAGCAGATTCATCGTGATGCCTTGCCCGATGCGCCAGGCGGCGCTCAGGGCGTGCGGCAGCAATGGGCGCGGCTGCTGCCGGATTTCCTCAAGCCAGCCGGTTATCGCAGTTACCACAGCGGCAAGTGGCACATGGACGGCGACGTGCTCGCGGCAGGTTTCGACCGCTCGTTGCACACCAAGAACGATGGGAATTTCTTCACCGCCAAAGGCAACTTCCTCGACGACAAACCCGTCACGCCCGCTGCCGATGAATCCAATTACTACGTCACCACTGCCGCCGCCGATCATGCCATCGAGTGTTTGAAGGATCACGCGGCGAATCATGCGGGCAAGCCGTTCTTCCACTACATCCCTTTCATCGCTCCACATTTCCCGTTGCACGCCCTGCCACAGGACATCGCAAAGTATCGCGAAAGATATCTCGCCGGCTGGGAAGCCATGCGCGAGGACCGCTTTCGCCGGCAAAAGGAAATGGGTCTGCTCAACACGACGCTCTCCGCATTGGAGCGCGAAGTCGGTCCGCCCTACGCTTTTCCGGCTGCCCTGGAAAAGCTCGGCCCTGGCGAGATCACCCGCCCGTTGCCCTGGAGTGAATTGACCGAGGAGCAACGCCGGTTTCAGGCCACGAAGATGGCCATTCACGCCGCCATGCTTGACCGCATGGATCAGGAGATTGGCCGCGTCATTGCTCAACTCAAAAGCATGGGCGCTTTCGACAATACGCTCATCCTCTTCGCCTCCGACAACGGCGCCAGCGCCGAAATCATGGTGCGCCATGGCGGACACGACCCGCAGGCCGCGCCCGGCAGCGCCACGACCTATCTCTGTCTCGGCCCCGGTTTCTCCAGCGCGTGCAACACGCCCTTCCGCCGCCAGAAAACGTGGGTGCATGAAGGCGGCATCAGCACGCCGTTGATCGCGCATTGGCCGAAGGGCATCACGGCAAAGAACTCACTGCGCCACACGCCGGCCCACGTCATAGACATCGTGCCCACCGTGCTCGAACTCGCTGGCATCAAGAAACCCGCGGCTTGGAATGGCGAACCGATTCCGCCCGCGCCGGGTAAGAGCCTCGTGCCCGCGTTCGCCAATGACGAACGCGTCGCCCACGACAATCTCTGGTGGTTGCACGAAGGCCACCGCGCGATCCGCATCGGCGACTGGAAGCTCGTTGCCGCCAAGGGCGATCCTTGGGAACTTTACGATTTGAGGACCGACCGCGCCGAGCAGCACAATCTCGCCGCGCAAATGCCCGAGAAGGTCAAGGAATTCGAACGCGCCTGGCAGCAGCAAACCGACAGCTTCACGAGCCTCGCTAGAAAAACCCTCACCAGCCAACCAAGGCCCACGGGCAAAGCGGAAGCCGAAGCGCAAAAGTAATCCCGCACCCGCGTCTGAACATGAAGCGCATTCTCATCCTCGCCCTCATCCTTTCATCATTCGCCATTCGTCATTCGTCATTTGCAGCCGGGCCGCGTCCCAACATCCTCTTCATCGCCATTGACGATCAGAATGACTGGATCGGCCACTTGGGCGGACATCCGCTGGCGAAGACGCCGAACCTTGACCGCCTCGCCGCGCGCGGCACGACGTTTCTCAACGCCCACACGCAAAGCCCGCTCTGCAATCCCGCCCGCACGAGTTTGATGCTAGGGCTGCGTCCCACCACCACGGGCATCTATGGACTGTCGCCGTGGTTTCGTAATGTCGAGGCGTGGAGGGACCGGGTGACGTTGCCGCAACATTTTAAGGCGCATGGCTACCGGACTTTTACGAGCGGGAAGATTTATCATGGCAGCGCCGGCGAACCGGAAAAGCGAAAGGAGGAGTTCGATGTCTGGGGACCGGCCGGAGGCATCGGTGTGGAGCCGGAGAAAAAACTCATTCCGCCCACACCCATGGGTAATCATCCGCTCATGGACTGGGGCGTATTTCCGCATCGGGACGAGGACAAGGGCGACTATCAGGTCGCAAGCTGGACCATCGAACAGCTCAAGAGTGCGCCCCAGGATGAGCCATTTTTCATCGCCGCGGGATTCTTCCTGCCCCACGTCCCGTGTTACGCCACGCAACCGTGGTTCAATCTTTACCCTGATGACGACAGCGTCTTGCCGAAGATCGAACCGGATGACCGCGACGACACGCCGCGATTCTCTTGGTATCTGCACTGGCATCTGCCCGAGCCGCGGCTCAAGTGGGTGCAGGAAAATCACCAGTGGCGCAATCTTGTCCGCTCCTATCTCGCCTGCACCAGTTTCGTGGACGCGCAAATCGGTCGTGTGCTTGAGGCGCTCGACAGTGCCGGCCTCGCCGGCAATACCATTGTGGTCGTCTGGGGCGACCACGGCTATCACTTGGGTGAAAAAGGCATCACCGGGAAAAACACGCTCTGGGAACGTTCGACGCGCGTGCCGTTGATCTTCGCCGGACCGCGCGTGGCCAAAGGCGGGCGTTGCGTCCAACCAGCGGAGTTGCTCGATATTTATCCAACCCTCATCGAACTGTGCGGTCTGTCCCCGCGCAACGATCTCGAAGGCCTCAGTCTTATGCCGCAACTCAGGGATGCGCGCGCCCATCGAGAGCGCCCCGCCATCACCTCGCACAATGAGGGCAACCACACCATCCGCAGCGAGCGCTGGCGCTACATCCGTTACGCCGACGGCAGCGAGGAACTTTACGCCACGGAAACCGATCCCAACGAATGGACCAACCTCGCCGCCAAGCCCGAGCACACTGCCATTATCGAAGCCCACAAGAAGTGGCTCCCCAAGATTGATCTTCCTCCCGCTCCCAACAGCGCCAGCCGCATCCTGACTTATAACAAGACGACGGATGAAGTGATCTGGGAGGGGAAACTCGTCCGGCGCGGCGATCCGATTCCCGAGTGAGCCATGCCGCCGCACAAAACCATCCCTTCAGTCTATGCAAATCCTTGCCCGAATCCTTTTTCTCGCGCTGCTGGCCGGCTTGAGTGGACCAGCCATCGCCGCCAATTCCAAACCCAACGTCCTGTTCATCATTGCGGATGACTTGAACAACTTCATCGGCGCTTACGGCGATCCCCGCGCGAAGACGCCGAACCTGGACAATCTCGCCGCGCGCGGGGTGCGCTTCGATCGCGCGTACTGCTCCTTCCCGCTCTGCGGTCCCAGCCGGAACTCGATGCTCACGGGACTTTATCCCAACAGCACGGGCATCCTGCGCAACGCAGAGATTTTCCGCCAGACGATTCCTTCCCACGTCAGCCTGCCGCAGGCGTTCCGTCTGCAAGGCTATTTCGCCGCGCGCCTCGGCAAGCTCTATCACTACGGTGTCCCCCGATCCGTCGGCACGGACGGGCACGACGATCCGGGTTCTTGGGAGTTGGAATTGAACCCTGCCGGGGTGGATCGGTTGGAAGAAGAACCGAAGATATTCACTCTTACTCCTGGGCAGTTCGGCGGGACGTTGAGTTGGTACGCCTCACCCAAGGGCGACCGGCATCACACGGATAGCCTGCTGGCCAGTGACGCGGAATGGGTGCTCGAACGTTGCGCGAAACAGAAAGAGCGCCCGTTCTTTCTCGCCGTCGGTTTCTTCCGCCCCCACACGCCCTACGTGGCGCCGCGACCGTATTTCGATCTTTATCCCAAAGCGGAGATGCCGGTGTTTCCTGACGTGGAGGCGTTTCGCACACCCGGCTTGCCCGCCGCCGCGCTGGGCAGCGCCAAGAAGGAACAGGAAAAGCTCACCGACGAACTGCGCCGCGAATGTGTGCAGGCTTACTATGCGAGCATCAGTTTCATGGACGCCCAGGTGGGTCGCGTGGTCAGCGCGCTCGACCGGTTGGAATTGGCGAACAACACGATCATCGTCTTCACCAGCGACCACGGCTATCACATGGGTGAGCACGGCCTGTGGCAAAAGATGAGCCTCTTCGAGGAAAGCGCCCGCGTGCCGTTGTTGATCGTTGCGCCGGGGGTCACGAAGCCGGGCGCGGTGGCCAAGGCGCCGGTCAGCTTGGTGGACCTTTACCCGACCCTCGCCGAACTCTGCGGCGTGAAGGCTCCCGCCAACCTACACGGTCAAAGCCTGGCTCCCATGCTCGCCGATCCGTCGGTGACCGGGCGTGGTTGGGCGCTTACGCAAGTGAGGCGCGGCAATCGCGATTTTGGCTACACCTTTCGGACGTCCCGCTGGCGTTACACGGAATGGGATGAAGGGAAACAAGGCCGCGAACTTTACGACCACGATGCCGACCCGCGCGAACTCAAGAACCTGGCCGCCGCTCCCGCCCAGGCGGAAACGGTCTCCGCGCTCTCCGTCCAATTGCGCGCCGCGGTGAAAGCATCGTTTCCTCCCCACGGCCCGACGCCCGAGTTGAAGCCCGGGCTCTGGATGCCGAATCTCACGGACCCTTGAGTGCGCGCGGCCTTCGGCGACGCGAAGAGGGAGCGAATTGAAATTCGTGGCCGGCCAGCAACAAGACCAATGCTTTCAACAAGTTCCGCCCGAAGGGGCGCGCCATTCGTCCCCTCGCGGAACGACGCTTTCGCCCTACTCTGACGGCGCACGACGCGACGGTCCAGAATGAATCAATACGCCCTGAACTCCTCCATTCCTAATGTCTCGAACTCAACGCGCCATGAAACTCCGCCTCCTCGCCTTGCTTCTGCTGGCCACCGCTCACTCCGCCGCGTTCGCTAGACCCAACGTCGTCATCTTCCTCGCCGACGATGCGGGCTGGGGCGACTACAGCCATTCCGGCAACACGCAGGTGCGCACGCCGAACATTGACTCCATCGCCCGGGATGGCGTGTCGCTGGAACGCTTTTTCGTGCAACCGGTGTGCGCGCCGACCCGCGCGGAGTTTCTCACCGGACGTTATCATCCGCGCGGCGGTGTGCGCGGCGTTTCCACCGGACAGGAGCGGCTTGATCTCGATGAGAAGACGGTGGCCGACGCCTTCAAGACGGCGGGTTACGCCACGGGCGCATTCGGCAAATGGCACAATGGCAGCCAGTGGCCGTATCATCCCATGGCGCGTGGCTTCGACGAATACTTCGGCCACACGTCCGGGCATTGGGGCGAATACTTCGACGCGCCACTGGAAGAGAATGGCCGGATGATCCGCACGCGCGGTTACATCGTGGATGTCTGCACGGATCGTGCGCTCGACTTCATCGAGAAGAACAAGGACAAGCCCTTCCTCTGTTACGTGCCCTTCACCACACCGCACTCGCCGTGGACCGCGCCGGAGCAGGACTGGCAGCGGTTCAAGGACAAACCCATCACACAAACCGCGACTGATTCAGGCAAGGAAGTCGCCAGCCAAACCCGCTGCGCTCTCGCCATGATGGAGAATCAGGACGCGAACGTCGGCCGCGTGCTCGCCAAGCTCCGCGAGCACACGCTGGAGGAGAATACGATCGTCCTCTACTTCTCGGACAACGGACCGAACTCAATGCGCTGGACAGGCGGGATGAAAGGCAGGAAGGGCCACACCGACGAGGGTGGCGTCCGCTCGGTATGTTGCCTGCGCTGGCCGGCGAAGCTGCCCGCCGGACACACCGTCACGCAGATCGCCGGGGCGATTGATTTGCTGCCCACACTCACTGCGCTGGCCGGCATCCCGCGCGCCGGTGACAAGCCGCTCGATGGCCGCGATCTCACCCCGCTGCTGTTAAAGCAATCGTCGCCGTGGCCCGCCCGCAAAATCTTTTCCACCTGGGGCGGGAACGTCAGTGTCCGATCCCAGACGCACCGCCTCGACAACTCCGGCCAGCTTTTCGACATGATCGCCGACCCCGGCCAGACTACGCCGATCAACGACAAGCAACCCGCGCTTGCCGCTGAACTTGCCGATGCCGTCAAGAGTTGGCGGCAGGAAATGTTCGGCGTGGCCGGGCCTGCAAGGCCGATAGGCGACGCAGTGGATTCGCGCCCGATTCCCGTTGGCTACCGCGAGTTTCCCATCACCATGCTGCCCGCTCGCGATGGTGAACCGCGCGGTGGGGTAAAGCGCAGCAGCAGTGCGCCGAACTGCTCCTACTTCGTGAACTGGAGGAGCAAGGACGACAGCATGGTGTGGTTGGTTGATGTCCACTCCACGGGGCGCTACGAGGTGGCGATTGATTACACCTGTCCGCTGCCCGATGCCGGTGCGACCATCGAGCTTTCGCTCAAGCACGCCCGGCTCACCGGCACAGTCGCGCCCGGCTGGGACCCGCCGCTTTATACGAACCAGGACACGCTCCCGCGTCCTCCCGGCGAGTCGCAGATGAAAGAGTTTGGGACGTTGAAGCTCGGTGAAATCGCGCTGACGAAAGGGCAGGGGCTGCTCACCTTGCGCGCTCTGGAGATCCCCGGTAAGTCCGTGATGGACATGCGTCGCCTGACGTTGACACTACTCCCCGGACCCCAGTTCAACCGATGAAACGCCTGAAAACGGTCCTCGCCATCGGTGTTGGCCTCCTCGCACAAGCCGGCGCGTGCGCTGCAGGCGCGCAGCGGCCCAACATCGTCTTCATTATTTCGGACGATCACTCGTGGACGGCTTACGGGCGCTCTTCGTGTGGAATTGCCGGGACGCGCATGGGCCGGGCGGCGACGCTCGCGACCGGGGCAGTTGCCTTTTTCTCGGCTGGGCGGTGGACCACTTCCATGGGGAGCAGGGCAGCCTGAAACATCGCGGGATCGCTCGCAGTCGGGCGCGCGCCGGTGTAACCTCTTCGCAAGCCATGAACACGATGAGAAAACGCGTCCTTCAAATTCATTCACCGGGAATCTTCCTTGGCCTGATGGTCATGACCCTTTGCCTGGCCTGGCGGGCGTCGGGCGCGGACACGGATCGCATTCGGCCGTATTCCGAGAATCCCCATTACTGGCAATACCAGGGCAGGCCCGTGCTGCTGCTGGGCGGCTCGTGGCAGGACAACATGTTCAACCACCCCTCCGGCCTCGATCGGCATCTCGACCGGCTCAAATCCGTCGGCGGCAATTATCTCCGCAACACGATGAGCCACCGCAACACGGGCAACGCCTTCGCCTACGCGCAACGCGACGGCAAGTTCGACCTTGACCAGTGGAACGGCGAATTCTGGGAGCGGTTCGAGAACTTCCTCAAGTTGACCCGAGAGCGGGACATCATCGTCCAGCTCGAACTCTGGGATCCGTGGGATCACTACGTCGATCACCAGTCCCTCGGCGGCTGGTCCAAACACCCGTTTAATCCGGTCAACAACGTCAACTACACCGCCGGCCAGTCTGGCCTGCCCGAGCAGGTGGACTACCAACCCCGCGGCGAACCGACCGGCCACGCGTTCTTTCGCACCGTGCCCGCGCTGGCGGACAACCGGCTGGTGCTGCGTTACCAACAGGCCTTCGTGGACAAGCTCTTGTCGTATTCGCTCGCCCATCCACACGTGCTTTACTGCATGAACAATGAAACCGGCGAGCGGGTCGAGTGGGGCGACTACTGGGCCGCCTACGTGCGCCAACACGCCGAAGCCGCGGGGGTCGAGGTGCAGATCACCGACATGCGGAGAAGCGAAGACATTCGCAGCCGCGATCACGCCCACGTCTTCGACCACCCTGCCCTTTACAGTTTCGTGGACATCTCCCAGAACAATGCCTGGGCGGGGCTTGGGCAGGGGCATTACGACAACATCCTGTTCGTCCGCGAGCGCCTCGCCCAACGCCCGCGCCCCATCAACAACAACAAAAACTACGGCGCGGCGCGGCACGGGGAAGAGGAGTCAGTGGCGCGCTTCTGCCGGATCGTGTTCGCCGGTTGCGCCAGCGTGCGCTTTCACCGGCCACACCCGCGTGAGGACCCCGAGGCCCACGAGGCCGCCACCGATTTCGGGCTCGGACTGAGCCCGCGCGCCCAAACCATCATCGCGTCCATGCGCGAGATCGCCAACGCCTTCGACGTGTTCCGCGCCGCGCCGCGCAACGACCTGCTGGGCGAACGCGAGGTAAACGAAGCATATTGCCTAGCCGAGCCGGGCAAGCAATATGCCGTTTATTTCCCCAACGGGGGCGCGGTGACCCTCGATGTCTCCGCAACCGAAGGGCCGTTGCAGATTCGCTGGCTGGACATCGACCAAAGTGTTTGGAGCGAACCGGAAACCGTCACAGCCAACGGGACCCTGACGTTGAAGGCTCCGGGCGACGGGCACCGGGCGGTGGTGGTTCAATCGAAGGAACGGACCGGCGACGGTTGAAGACAGCTTTTGTGATATGTTCACCGCAAGCCATCGAACTCAATTCACCGGCATCGCGGCCGCGCTGGCCGTGATCTTGTCGTCGGGATACGCGGGCCTGGCGGGCGACGCCGATCGCGTCCGACCCTACGAGGCGAATCCGTTCTACTGGCAATACCAGGGCAAACCCGTGTTGCTGCTCGGCGGGAGCAAGGACGACAACCTATTCCAGATTCCCGATCTGCGGGAACACCTCGACGAGATTCGGGCGGCCGGCGGCAATTACATTCGCAACACCATGAGCGACCGGCCGGACTTTGGCTTCGAGGTCTCTCCCTTTCACCAGAGACCCGATGGAGAATTCGATCTCGACCAATGGAACGAGGAATACTGGCGCCGCTTCGAAAATCTGCTCCGCTGGACCGCCGAGCGTGACATCATCGTGCAGATCGAACTTTGGGACAAATGGGACATGCACGCGGACCAATGGACGCGCAGTCCGTGGAACCCCGCCAACAACGTCAACTACACATACGACGACACGCGCCTGGTGGACGCCTACGCCCGGCCACAGTATCGGGACGGCACTTCCCACGGCGAACCCCACGACTTCTTCCTGAAACCTGCAGTTCGTGCGCAACCATCTGAAGCCCCGGCCGCGGCCGATCAACAACACCAAGATCTACGGCGCCGATGACGGACCAGTCTGGGCGGGCGACACACGAAACGCGGGGGAGCAATTCTGGCGGAATATCATCGGCGGATCGGCGTCCAGCCGCTTCCATCGGCCTCCAGCCGGCCTGGGGTTGAACGAAGCCGCCCAGACGCATCTCAAGAGTCTGCGGACCTTGACCGACGCGATGCATGTCTTCACCTGCGAACCGCGCAACGACCTGCTGGGTGAGCGCGAGGTAAACGAAGCATATTGCCTGGCCGAACCGGGCAAGCAATAAGCCGTCTACTTCCCCGACGGAGGCGCGGTGAATCTGGATGTCTCCGCCGCCCGTGGTTCGCTCCAAGTCCGCTGGCTGGACATCGATCGAAGTGTTTGGAGCAAACCGGAAACCGTCACGGCCAAGGGGACCTTGACGTTGAAGGCGCCGGGCGCCGGGCGGTTTTTATCAAGGTGAAGGCCACAGCCCCGGCTTATCCGCAGGCTCCCGCTTCGGAGTAAAAGCGCGACCGGCTCACTTCCAAGGCCCAGCTCATCAGCTCATCACCGCGGCCAAGGATCGCCGGAGGCCCTTGGACTGCGGCGAGCATCGCCGCTCTCTCCCGGCGCGGAGCGCCGTCCCCGTAGCTGCATTCGCAAGAATCCAGACTGCCCGCCAGGCCTTCGGAACTCTCACGAGTTCCGCTACACCAGCGACCCTCAAGATCTCCGCGGCTCATGACAAATACTCCTGCAGATGAGGAAGTGGGCCTTTGGGCTCTTTGAGGTGCACCACGTCAAAACCGGCGCATGGGTTTGGAATCAGTCGCAGGAGCCCGGAGAGCCCGGCGCAGAAGGCGGTTCACAAATCGTCCAAAGCTCACGCCTTCCGTCGCCGCCAATTTGCCAAGCTCTCGCTCCAGGTCGTCTTCGAGACGGATCGTGGTCCTCATACTGTCATATTGTTTTTATCTATAGTGATAATTTCAAGCTGACAGTTGGAGCAGAGCGCATTTCTCACACCAGCAGAGCGCGCTGCTTCGCCTTGGCTGCGCCGCCGACAATGAAGCGGCCCTAGTGTGGCGTCCCCCCAGATGGGTGCGCATAACTCGCGAGCAATCTGCAATCTTCGGGGCACTCTATCGCTTAGTCAGATCTCCCTACCACGAATTTCACGAACCATAGGGAGGCGAGAAGAGGGTTGATCTGCCGCCGCCTTCGCTCCATCGTACTCCTTGCCGCGGCGCCCATTGATCCCTCCCGAACCGCGCTAAGCGCCTGGAGAATTTCCCTTGCTCCGTAAGAATCTTGCTGTAATGAGCCGCCATGCCCCATCCGCCTGATGGAGACTCTACGCAGTGAACGCTCGTCTTCGTTTGCACGGACGGACTCCCGCGCACGGAGTTCGTGCGGAAAACGGCTTCGGTAACTCTGTTCAGGCGGAGACCGAGCATTCGATTTCGGACCGCTTTGAGAAGCAGGTGCGCAAATTCTCTGCCCGAATTGCCGTCAGAACCGCGAGCCGGGAATTCACCTACGATACACTCAATAGAACCGCCAATCGTATCGCCCGGGCTATCCTCGCAATAGACGGCGAGCGCGATCGGCGGGTCGCCCTGCTGCTAGAGCAAAACGACCCGTTGTTGACGGCCGCGATACTCGGCATCTTGAAGTCTGGCAAGATCTATGTGCCGACCGACCCCTCCTACCCCCCTGCGAGGATCGCTTACATTCTGGAGGACTCGGAGGCTGCGCTTGTCGTGACCGGCAGCAGCAGCCTCTCTCTCACCCGCGAACTGGCCGGGAACGAACGCCCTCTCCTGAACATCGATGAGATCAGGCCGGAACTCTGCGATGACAACCCCGGCTTGCAAGTTGGCCCTGACGCTATCGCCTACATCATCTACACGTCTGGCTCGACGGGACAACCCAAAGGCGTCGTCCATACCCACCGCAACCTGCTAAGGTTCGTTCGAAATTACGCGAACAGTTGGCGCATCCGCCCCAGCGACCGCCTGACCCTTTTCTTCTCTCCCAGCTTCAGTCCGGCGCTCATGGACATTTTCAGCGCCCTCCTCAATGGCGCAGCGTTGCACCCATACAACATAAAACAAGAAGGGCTCGCTAACCTCGCGACCTGGCTGATTAACGAAGGGATCACGGTCTTCGACTCGGTCCCTACCCTTTACCGCCACTTCTTGGACAATCTGACCGGAAAAGAAGAGTTTCCCGAACTCCGCCTCATCCGTCTCGGTGGTGAGCCGGTCTCGCGCGGAATCGTGGCGCGGTCTCGAAAGCACTTCCCGGACTGCGTTCTTGTCAACCAGCTTGCGGCCACCGAATCCAGCATGATCGCGCAGTACTTCATCGACGGCGAAACGGAGATCACAGGCGGCGCCCTACCGGCCGGTTACGCCGTCGATGGCGTCGAGATCTTGTTGATCGATGACGCCGGTGCGGAGGTCGGCTTTGAGCAGGTCGGTGAAATCGTCGTCAAGAGCCGCTACCTGAGTCCGGGGTACTGGCGCAGGCCCGATCTGACGCAAGCGGCCTTTTCTTTTGATCCGCTCGGCGGGGGCGAGCGGCTTTACCGCACGGGAGATCTCGGTCGCATGCGTCCTGACGGTTGTCTCGAGCACCTTGGGCGAAAGGACTCGCGGGTCAAGATCAGGGGCCACAGCGTCGAAGTCGCGGAGATCGAGGCTGCCCTCCTTGAGCTCGCCGACGTCAAAGAGGCGGCTGTTACGGCGCTAGAACTCGGTCAAGACGATAAACGCCTCGTGGCCTATGTCGTCCCGCGGCACGAGAGCTTTCCCTCCGCCGGCCGCGTGCGGGCCGCGCTGGCGCAGGCGTTGCCTGACTACATGATCCCTTCGACCTTCGTGCGCCTAGCGGCCCTCCCTCTGATGCCGAATGGCAAATTGGATCGGCACGCCCTACCAGAGCCTTCCGAGACGAGGCCCGAGCTTGAAAGTGCCTACGAGGCTCCTCGTACGCCGGTCGAGGAGGCGGTGGCCGAAATCTGGGAAGACGTGCTCGGGCTTGAGCGGGTTGGGATTCACGACGACTTCTTTGAACTCGGGGGGCACTCCCTGCTGGCCACCCGGGTGATGTCGCGAGTGCGTGACGCTTTCGGCCTGGAACTGCCGCTACACAGCCTCTTCGGAGCGCCCACGGCGGCGGGATTGGCCGAGAGCATCGAGGCAGCTCGCCGGGCCGAGCAGAACCTATCGGCTCCGGCGCTGGCGCCCGTCTCGAGGGACGGGAGCCTGCCGCTGTCGTTCGCCCAACTGCGGATGTGGTTGTTGGATCAACTGGAGCCTGGCTCCTCGACCTACAACATCTCCGAAGCCCTGCGCCTCACCGGCCGTCTGGATGTGATAGCGCTCGAGCGGAGCCTCGCCGAGCTCGTGCGCCGTCACGAAGCTCTGCGCACCACTTTCGCCGTCGTCAAGGAAAACCCGGTGCAGTTCATCGCCCCGGCGGCGGCCACGACCCTGCCGCTCATCGATCTGGGCAGGCTGCCGAAAGCCGAGCGAGAAACCGAGGCGCTGCGGAGGGCCCGCGAGGAGGCCAGACAACCGTTCGACCTGGCGCGCGGCCCGCTGTGGAAGGCCAAACTGCTGCGGCTGGGTGAGGAAGAGCACGTTCTCATCCTGACGAAGCACCACATCGTAAGCGATGCCTGGTCGATGGGCCTTATATCGCGGGAGCTCACAACACTCTACGACGTTTTCTCCAGCGGCAACCCCTCGCCGTTACCCGAGCTTCCTATCCAGTACGCAGACTACGCGGTGTGGCAGCGTGAGTGGCTGCAAGGGGAGACGCTCAACCGGCAGCTTGACTACTGGAGACAGCACCTGGCCGGCATCCCTGTGCTGCAGTTGCTGACGGATCGTCCCCGCCCGCCTATTCAAACCTATCGGGGCGCCTACCGAGAGCTGGATTTACCCGAATCGTTGGGTGAGCCGCTGAAAAACCTGGGCCGGCGGGAAGGGGCGACCCTCTTCATGGTGCTTTTGGCAGCATTCCAAGCGCTGCTGGCCCGTTACGCCGATCAAGAAGATATCGCGGTGGGTTCGCCCATTGCTGGCCGAAATCGCGTCGAGACAGAGGAGTTGATCGGCTATTTCGTCAACACCCTGGTGCTGCGCACCGACCTCTCCGGCGACCCCACCTTTAATGAGCTGCTGGCGCGGGTGCGCGAGGTAACTTTGGGGGCCTATGCGCACCAGGATCTGCCCTTCGAGAAACTGCTCGAGGAACTCAAGCCGAAACGTGACCCGAGTCGAAATCCGCTTTTCCAAGCGTTTTTCAACATGGTCAACGTTCCGTCCATCCCTACCAAACTCTCCGGCCTGACGGTGGAGCGGCTCTCCTCCGCGGACGTGGGGGCGAAGTTCGACCTGACTCTGTCCATAATGGAGGGACCAGAGGGATTAAAGGGAAGGTGGGAGTACAACACCGATCTGTTCGAAACCACCACGATCGAGCGGATGATGGGACACTTCTTGAGCCTGCTGGAAGGGGTTGTAGAAGATCCCGATCAGCGCCTCTCCGAGCTGCCGCTGCTGAGCGAGGCCGAGCGACATCAGCTCCTCTTTGAGTGGAACCACACAGCAACAGAGTATCCGCGGGACCGGTGCGTGCACGAACTCTTCGAGGAGCAGGCCGAACTCACACCCGAGGCCGTTGCCATCGTGTTTGAGGAGCAGCAACTCACCTACCGGCAGCTCAACCGCCGCGCGAACCAACTCGCCCACCACCTGCGCGCGCTGGGCGTGGGCCCGGAGGTCCTGGTAGGCGTCTGCGTGGAGCGTTCCTTGGAGATGGTGGTGGGACTGCTGGGCATCCTCAAGGCGGGCGGGGCCTACGTTCCGTTAGACCCTTCCTACCCCGCTGCGCGTTTGGAGTTCATACTTAGAGACACTCAAGCGCCGGTGTTGCTCACCCAGGAGAGACTTGTCGAGAGGCTGCCCGGCAAGCATGGTGCTGAGGTGGTGCGCCTAGACGCAGACTGGCCGGCCGTCGCCCGGAGAGCCGAGGAAAACCTCGGTTATTCGCAGAATTTCTTGGGATTTTGTGCTTGGCCCGAAATAGCCTTACGCCGCCGGGCGGAGGTGGGTCAAGGCAAAATCCGGCATAACTCGCATCGGGCAAGCCGATGCTCGGCCTTCGGCACTTATTCCGTTT
>JBGTBW010000262.1:0-15396 GCA_041749135.1 Verrucomicrobiales bacterium | reverse complement strand
ACCGCCTCTCGGCAGATGACGCCCTACTTGTGGGGCGGACACTCCTGTCCGCCGATGGAACCTGAAGAGTTCGCGGGCAGGAGTGCCCGCGCCACATACCCTTCCAGCTCATCCAAATTCCTCGAGATCAGGAGTTCTGAGCATATCACAAATCCCTTTTGTCCCTTTTCGTCGCCGGGGGTTTCGCCTAATGTGCGAACCGTTGAACAAGCAATCCGCCAAGTTCGACCGCGGCCCTCCGGAGAGGCCGGCTACGCCAACCGAGGACAGTCTGCTGACACGCCGTTCGCTGCTCAGCCGGATGCGCGACTTGGGCGACAGCGAGAGTTGGAGCACTTTTTTCGAAACCTATTGGCGATTGATCTACAACGTCGCCCGGAAGCGCGGCTTATCCGATGACCAGGCTCAGGACGTGGTCCAGGAGACGGTCATCGCGGTCGCTCGCAAGATGCCGGAGTTTCGGTATGACCCGGCGAAAGGCTCGTTCAAGCACTGGCTGCTGCTGATCTGCCGCCGGAGAATACAGGATCATCTGCGGCGGCTCTATAGCTCGCGCATATTAGCACAGCCCGGGCCTGAGGACCTAGCGTTCGCGACCGAAAACGTGCCGGACCCTGTGCCGCCGCCGGACGCCCAAATGGAGAGTGACTGGGAACAAGCCTGGCGCGAGAACATTCTCGAAATGGCCTTGGCGCGAGTGAGGAGCCGCGCAAATCCGAAGCATTACCAGGTGTTCGATTGCTGCGTGCTCCGCAACATGCGCGCCTCCGAAACTGCCTCCATGCTTGGCTTGAGCGCTGCCCAGGTTTATCTGGCCAAGCACCGTATCAGCACAGCAGTGAAACGCGCCGCCCGGGAGATCGAAGCCGAGTTGGGCGGCAAGGGCTTGGCGGATTGACGCAAAGATCGATACCCGCCTCTGACTTTCGGCTTGGACAATTGAAAGATTTGTCTGGTGGATGAGAACTGAGGTGTGACATGCCGGAAGGCGATCCAGAAACTCCCTGCAACCCGGAACGGAACGTGGTCCGCCCCAGCGCCGCGATTCGGGCTAGGTTGGCGCGCCAGTTGGATCCACCAACCCCCGAGCCGCCTGAACCGCCACGCGTTCCCGATCACACGCTGCTGCGGTGCATCGGCGAGGGCGCTTGCGGGGAGGTATGGCTGGCTCGAAACGCACTGGGGACGCTGCGGGCCGTTAAAGTGATCTACCGTTCCCGGTTCAAGGACGATCGGCCGTACGAGCGCGAGTTTGAAGGGATCCTCAAGTACGAACCGATCTCCCGCACGCACGAAGGCCTGGTGCAAGTGCTCCACGCCGGACGGAACGACGAAGCGGGCTGCTTCTACTACGTAATGGAACTGGCGGACGCAGTCGAGGAGCAGGAGCAGGGGGATGCCGACGGCAGCGAGAAGCTCCCGCCCTCCCGGCCTGAGATGGCTGCCGGCCTCTATTGGCCGCGGACCCTCCGCACGGATCTCGCCGGTCGCCGGCGGCTGCCGCCGGTTGAATCGGCCCAGCTTGCCTTGCGCTTGGCCAAGGCCCTCGCCCATCTGCACGACCATGGATTGGTCCATCGCGACATCAAACCGAGCAACGTCATCTTTGTTTCCGGACAGCCCAAGCTGGCGGACATCGGTTTGGTGACCGATGTCGGGAGTTCTCACAGCTTCGTAGGCACCGAGGGTTTCATCCCGCCGGAAGGACGGGGTACGCCGCAAGCGGATCTTTATGGCCTGGGTAAGCTGCTCTATGAGCTGGCCACGGGACGTGACCGGCTGGACTTCCCGCAGTTGCCGGCCGGCATCAAACAATTGCCCGACGGCGAGACCATCCTCGAGCTGAACGAGGTGATGACCCGCGCCTGCGCGCCCGATCCACGACAGCGTTACACTACCGCCGCTGAATTTCAGGCGGAACTCAACCTTTTTCTGGCAGGGCGCAGTCTCCGGTGGACTCGATCCGTCGAACGGGGGCTGGCGCGTTTGAAAAAGTTGGCTGCCGCCGCCTGCTTGTTGCTGGCGCTCACTGCGGCGGCGCTCTGGTTCTCGAAACGCGAGGAATGGCACGCCCTGGAACGAGCCCGAAACGAAGTGGCGCTGCGCGAACGCGCCGAAGCCGCGGAACGCGACACGCAGCAGCAACTTCACGCCGCCCTGCTTGAACAGGCCCGCGCCACCGTGCGCAGCGGCGACCTGGGCCAGCGCGTGCGCGCTTTGGACGCCATCCGCCATGCGGCTGCGATCTCCAATAGCGTCGAACTTCGGCGCGAGGTCCTGGCCGCGCTCACACTCCCGGACCTCCGGCTTGATCGTGAACTGCCCGCCGATTCTCATTTCACGCTGAGGCGATTGGACCCGGGGTTCCAACGCATCGCGCTTTGTCGTGGACGTGGCCCTGTCGAGATTCGCGCAGTCTCGGACGACCGGCTGTTGGCGACCCTGCCGGCGAGTACAGACTTGATGACCTACGACGCGATCTGGAGCCAGGACGGCCGGTTCCTGACCGTGAAACGCATCCACGATGCGATGGGCTTACTCAATGATTTGGAAGTCTGGAAAGTCGACGAAGGCCGGCAGGTCCTCCGGGTCCCAAACGTCCGATCGCTTGCCAGGTCCTTTCACCCGCACAAACCCCAGCTCCTCACCGGGGACGCCCAGGGATCGGTCGTGCTCTGGGATCTGGAAGAGGGAAAGGAATTGGCCCGGAGGACATTGGAAGTCACTCCGGAATACCTGGTCTATTCGCCGGACGGGAATCGCATTGCGGCGTCGTTCCGTTGCCCGGAAGGCTGGGGCGTTTCGATCCATAACGCTGGCGATGGCGCGCTGGAAGTGTCGCAGGTCATGAGCAACTTGATCTCTTCGCTTGTCTGGCGCCCCGACGGTCGTGGGGTCGCGTTCACGGATCATGGCGGGGCCGTTCATCTGCTGAACTCATACAGCGGTGAACTCCGCACGCTCGGCCTGCACAAAGCCGAAGCCGCCTCCGCCGTGTTCAGTCCTCAGGGGGACTACCTGATCACGGGGGGCTGGGAACGCGAATTGATCTGTTGGGATCTGCGGACGATGGAACGTTCCCTGACCATCGCCTTGGACAGTTATGTCGCTCAGTTCCGCGCCGACGGCCGGGCCTGCGCCTTGCTCACGCCCACCGGCGTGCAGTTGCACGCTTTCGAACACCCGGCCGCTCACGCGCGCTTCGAGGAGGTCATGGGGCCGCGCTTGCGGCATGCGACGTTTTCGCCCGATGGCCGGTGGGTTGCCGCTTCGGGAGATGGACGCGTCGGGGTCTGGGATCTGACCGGAGCTGCGCCCGGAGCCATCACGGATACAGGTGCGGAAACCCAGCTCTTCTGGACGCCGGATGCGCGTGAACTGTTCGGCAGCAGCCGGAGTCAGGACTGCTTTCGCTGGCGCATTGAATCCCCGGCGAACACCTCCGCGCCGCCAACGCTTCGACGATTGCCTCTTACGCGGCCGACAGGTTTCGTTTCGCTCCAGTTGGCGTCGAACCAAATCGTGTGGACCGGTTCCCGCGGAGCCTTGATCAGCGGTATCGATGAGGTCAGGACGGATGATCTGCCTTGGTCGGCCTCCGTTCAGGGAATGACCGCAATCTCAGATGACGGCCGGTGGCTGGCCATCTGCCAGACTTATTCGCCGGTGTTGCATGTCTATCGTCTGCCCGAGATGATCAAGGTAGCCCAACTCGCCAACCAAGCCAACATCGAAGGTTTCAGCTTTTCGCCGTCGCTGCAGGAACTCGGCGTGGCCTCGCGCGGTCATCTCCAGTTTTGGAGCACGACGAACTGGGAACTGACCCGCGCGGCGACGAACTTCATCGGCATCCCTGATATCGGGATGCTCTTTGGGCCGGATGGGCACACAGTCTGGCTCGCAAACGATTATCGCACCGCCGGCCTTTACGACCTGCGCACTCTGGAACCGGTCTTTTTTCTGCCCACGGGAATGTTCCCCCTGGCCCTGAGCCCGGACGGCCGCCGGCTTGCCGTGAGCGTGGATGCACAGCGTCTGCTGGTCTGGGACCTCGAGGCCCTGCACCAACACTTCCGCGAGTTGGGTCTGGATTGGGCGCAACGCTAGGCCGTTCGCCGTTCATCCGCGCTCACTCCATCCCCCGCCGAGAATCAACCCGGGCCGGCGCGGAGCAGGGCTCTACCAAAAACTTTCATTCCGGCTGAAAGATTTCCCGGCTGCTTGCGAACTGAGACGCGAACCGTGAGATGCCTTCTCATCTCGCTCATCCATTAACAAACAACACAGCAAATTCTATGAATACGAAGTCAATCATCGCCGTCGGCCTCACGCTGGCGGGTTTCGGCGGCAATCTCTGCGGCGACATGGTCGCCGATTGGAATGCCCACCTCGAACAAGCCATTTTCGACACCGCTCAGCCGGTCCCGGCCCAGGCGCGTTTCGCGGCGATCATGCATGTGGCCGTGTTCGATGCGGTCAACGGCATTGCGCGAAAATACACGCCTTACGATGTCGCCGAGAAAGCCCCGCCGGGAGCCCGTCAGGAAGCCGCCGCGGCACAGGCGGCCTATACTGTTCTCAAGGCGCTTTACCCATCACAGGAGGATGTGCTCGACGCTCAGCTAGCCGTCTCGCTCGCGCGCATTCCCGGCAGCCGGGGGAAGAGTCAGTCCATTCAGCGCGGCCGCGACTGGGGCGAGTTTGTCGCCAAGCGGATCCTCGATCTGCGAAGTGATGACGGCTGGTCCACTCCACCGCCGCCCTACTTTGGAACGTTAGACCCGGGCGTGTGGCGCTCCATTGAGGCGCCCGGTTTTCCCGACGGCACGCTTCCCGCCGTGGTGGGACAACTCTCGATCCTCGCGCCGTTCGCAATGTCCCATCCGGGGCAGTTTCGTCCTGGCCCTCCCTACGCGCCCACGCTCCCGGAGGCTCTGGCCAGCGCCACCTACGCGGCGGACTTCAACGAGGTCAAAGCCATCGGGCGTGTGGACAGCGCCGTGCGGACCGCTGATCAAACCGAACTCGCCCGGCTCTGGCAGGCCATGGGCCCCGTCGACCAAAACCGCGCCGCCCGCTCGGTGGTTCCGGCTGGGAACAGCCTGGTGGACAACGCGCGGCTGTTCGCCTTGCTCAACATGGCCACCTGCGATGCCCTGATCGCCAGCATGGAGTCGAAGTTCGGCTACAGTCTCTGGCGTCCGCATCATGCCATTCGCTTGGCGAACACCGATGGCAACCCTGCCACCACGGCGGATCCGAGTTGGACGGCGTTGATCCTGGCGCCGCGTTTCCCGGAATACGTCTCCAACCACTCTTCACTCACCGCGGCCTTCATGCGCGTGCTGACGCGGGAATTGGGCGATGACCACGCCTTCACTCTCAGCTCACCGAACTATCCGGGGTTCGATTGGACGTTCGACCGTTTCTCCGAAGCATCTGCCCAGGCGAAGGAAGCGCGCATCTGGGCGGGGATTCACTTCCGTCACGCCTGTGACGTGGGTGAGGACGTGGGCGCGGCGATCGCGGACTACGTCTTGGACAACTTTTTACTCCCGCTGAAATAGCGCCTTCCTGCAATCAACGATTTGCGGCTCGCCGTCGCCTGAGCCGGCCGCGACAACACTCAACTCAAATACCTCAATTCCATGAATAACCATATCATCAATGCAACGGCAACGTCCCTGCTCCGCAACAGGTTCGTCGAGTATTACTTCTACCGAGCGACCAAGCGATAGACGCCCCACACCGGGCTCCGAGGAGAGCGTGGAGGTGACTTGCAGTCACGCCACGCTCTCCTTCGGTGAGAATGATTGAATCGGCGCAGTGCCCCCTCGCTAGCCCTGCATTTCTCATATTGTTTCGTCGCGAGGCGCTGCGAACCCTTTACTGCCAGGGCCGCGCGCAGCCGATCCTCCTTTTTCACGGTCCGCCGACCAACCGTGCTGAGCCGCCTCCGGCCCCGGACTCCAACAGTTCTATTTCCAGCGGCTCCGATCGCACCGCGCGGTCGATCGCCACGGTCACCTCGCGCCGGCCCGTTTCCAAGGTAAACACCATCTTCGGTCCAGCCGTTTGTTCCCTGCCATCCACCCAGAACTGCAATCCCTCCGCATTGGAGACGCCCAATGCCGCTTCCCCAGGGGCGCTGACCTCCAAGGCGAAGCGCAGCACAGAGAACTCGTTCTGATATCCCCGGATCGTATCGAGTTCTTCGAGCGGCAGCTTGCCTCCCACCGTGCTGTATGCGGGTTTCCAACCGAGCCGCTCGTCGCCCAGGGCAAAGGCCTTGACTCCGAGCTGTCGGACGATCCCATCCGCTTCGGCGCCTCCCTGCGCTGTTTCCCAACGGCGCACCACCGGACGCGCCGGCACCCGAAACGGTCCTTCCCGTCCTAACTCCGAAAGAAAAGCTGTCAAATCTACGAACTCGTCCCTCCGCAAGGAAGCCGTCAGCCCCGGCGGCATCATCGACACCGGAGTGATCTCGCGCCGTTGCACCTGGCTCGTCGCCAGATGCTCTTCGCGACCCGTTGCATCCCGAAGCACAAGCTCGCTGGCGTCTTCCCGCACGATCATTCCTGCGCGGACATCTCCGCCGGCCAAGTGCAAAACGGTCATGTGATGACCCTCCTTGATCGCCCGGTTCGGATCGAGGAGCGCCTCCACGATGTAGTCCGCCGGCGCACTCGAACCAATGCTGATCAAGTCCGGCCCCAGCACTCCGCCGGCTCCCCCGATGGCGTGGCAAACCATGCATTGCAAGGCTTCCCTGCGGTAAACCCATTCTCCACGTTCCGGATCTCCCGTCGTCCGAACTTCCGCGAGCAACTCCGTCATAGCTTCCGGCGAGAGCTGTTGGGCCATGGGCAGCAGGTCTCCCGCCCGCTGCAAGGCCTCGGCAAGTCCTTCGCCCGGCGCTCCGCTGGTTTCCACCCGCCGCAACGCCGCGGCCGCCGCGGCTTGTGCGATGCGCGCACCTTCGAGTGCTTTCGCCAGGGCCGCCGGGGCATCTCCTTTGCGCAACACCACATCGAGCAACTCCTCCACTCCCTCTCGTTGCTGGGCTTCCCCCAACACGGCCGCCACGGCCGCCGCTCCCCGCTCCACATCCACACGAATCAGCCCCCCCGCCGCCGCCGCACGCAGTTCCCAGCTCCCTGGCGTTCCCGTCAACTTCTCAAAAAAATCACGGCTCCGGTCGCCCCCCAGCGCCGCCAAGCCTTCCACCGCGGCCTGACGCAGCTCCGCCGGCTGTGTTTCGGAAACGAGAGCTTCCAAACGCGTGCGCAGAGACTCCATGGACCACGCTCCGGCCAACCGTGCTGCCGCCGTGGCCATCTTTGGATCGGGATTCTCCAACAGGCGCTCGACCGCTTCCGCCTCGATGGATGGCGCCGGCCGCTTCGCTGCCGCGGCCCTTTCCAATTCCATCAACACGCCGGGCCAGCCCTGCGCCGCGGCGCTTGTGTAGAGCGCGCCGAGCTGCTCCGGCGTCCCATAGGCCGCGACCACGGAAGCCATTTCCACCACTTCGGGATCTTCGGCGCCGGCCTGCCGGATTTCCTCTAACAAAGGCGAGACCGCCCGGGCGTCTTCCACGGCGCGCAGCGCGAACAGAATCCGGTCTTTCCGCCCCCCGAAATCCAGGTGGCCTGCCAGATAGGGTTCGATCCAGATCTCGGCTAGGCTTCGCGCCGTCAGCCACAATGCAAAGTCGAGGTTCTCGTCCACCTCCGCGTCCAGCGCTTCCATGGCCAGCCCCACGGCTTCCGCGGTTCCTAACTGACGGAGGGCGTTGACTGCTTCCAGACGCACCTGGGGATGGCCATCCCGCACCGCCGAACCCAAAAGCGCCACTGCTTCCTCGCTCTCCCTGTGCCGATGATAGAGAGTCCGCACCCCGGCTGCGCGGACCCGGTGATCCGGCGACGCCAAGAGCTTCCGCAAAACGTCCTCATCGAACACGTTCAACCCCTCGAACACCCAGTGGGCTTCGAGCAGCTCCCCCCAAAATCCCTCCGCCGCCGAATCCAAACTCTCCACCCAGGCGCGCAGCTCCGGCAACACTGTCTCACTCCCCAACTCCCGCAGCCGCCGCTTGGCAAAGTGCCGCGTCCAATCCTCGGGTTCGCGCAACTTCTCCAACAATTCCGCCGTCCCCGCCTGCGCCAGAGCGGGAGGTTCCGCCAACGGCCGGTCCCGGAATCGCAGCCGCCAAATCCTTCCATGCACATGATCGCGCCGCGGGTCGCGGAAATCCACTTCCCCGTGCTGAATGATCGGATTGTACCAGTCCGCGATGTAAATTGCGCCGTCTGGACCCATCCGCACGTCGATGGGCCGGAACGCCCCGTGCGTAGTCCGAATCAAATCCTCCTCCTGCTTGGCCGCATAACCGCTCCCGGTCTCACTTAGAGAAAAGCGGTTGACCCGGTGACCGCGAAAATCGTTGGTCGCCAGGGACCCGTTCCAGGACTCCGGAAGATGCCTTCCGCTCAAGATCTCCAACCCGCATTGCTTGGGTTGACCGGGATTGAGCCCCCGAAGAATCCGAGAGGCGTCTGGTGAACTCACGAAGACCGAGCCGGGAAACACATAATTGATTCCTTCTCCGTAGGCTCCATCCGTGGCGAACGACTGCCCCCACCGGTCGAAGACGTGGCCCCACGAATTGACAAAACCCTTGCAAAACACATCGAGTCTCTCCGACTCCGGCCGGTAATGCCAGATCCCGCCTCCGCCCAAGCGGCGCACCCCCCAAGGCGTCTCGACATGACTATGAATGTAAATCGACTGATTGAAATACAGCATCCCTTCCGGCCCTCCGCGGAAGGTGTGAATGATATGGTGTGTGTCTTCCGTCCCGAACCCGCTCAATACCACGCGCCGCTCGTCCGCCGCCCCGTCTCCATCGGTGTCTCGCAGAAACAAGATCTCGGTGCTGTTGGCCACATAGGCTCCCCCATCGCCGGGCATGACCCCGGTGGGAATCAATAGCCCGTCTGCGAATACCGTGCGCAGATCCGCCTTTCCGTCCCCGTCCGTGTCCTCGAGCACCACGATTTCGTCATCCGCTTCCCGTCCGGGGCTGATCTGGGGATACAAACGGCTGCTCACCACCCACAGACGCCCGCGCTCGTCCCAGTTCATCTGCACCGGCTTGGCGATCAGGGGTTCCGACGCAAACAGCTCGACCTCCATGCCTTCGGGCACTTGAAAGGAGCGTCGCTCGACCTCGGGATCTGTGTCCGGAATCTCCCTGAGATCGCGTTGCGCCCAGCCCGGCGCGGCTGTCGCCAGCCACACCGCCATCGTGCCGCCCAAAAGGCTTTTCATTGGATCTGGCCTGCTTAATTTCATCGCGGCGCGGGTTCGACGACCCAGCGGTGCGTGCGCGGCCGGTTCAGACCGGCAATGAACGCCTCCCGTTCCCGAACCAGTGGGTCAAACTGGGGGATCTCCGCAGCGTTCTGCCCTTGCTCATGTTTCCGGAACCCAAACAGGTAAGTCTCGTTCTGCGGCCGCCACCGGTGGAAATAGAGCCGGTTCTTCTCCACAACGACCTGACGCAGACGTTCCGCTTGGTCGAACTCCGGACCTGTCGCCACTTCGACGCCTCTGGCCAAATGCTCCGCCGTTACGGTCATGAGATCCGCGCCATCGATCATCACCCGGTAATTGCCCGGATGCAGCGACCGCACGCGCAACCGCCGGGCCACTCCTCCCATGGGCGAGCCTGGCAAGGCCGTCGCCGTCAACTCGAACCGGATCGAATCCGGCCGGAGTTCGATCTCGCGCGCCGATGCCTCACCGAAGGCAATTTCCCCAAGCGCCACATCGGCATCCACCGTCACCGGAGCAGGGGGACAGCCGAGCAACTCCGCGAGCACGGGAGCCGCCCGGGCATATCCTGCTTCGTGGAAGTGCAGGCCGTTGTTCGTCAAGGGGCCGTCTCCAGACGCTTTGTGGCCTTCCCCCAAAGCCGCGAACAGATCCGCCCAGCCCAAGCCTCGATCTTTTGCCAGCTCTCGCGCTATGTCCCGGCAAAGCCCCAGAACGCGATTCGTTTCACCATGATCCGGCAAGGGCGGCCCCAAGTTCTCGAAAGGCGGCGGTGAAACCAGCGTCACCCGCGCTCCGGTGCTGTCCCTCACCATGTCCAGCAAGCGCGCGTATCCCTTGCGAAACACCGGCAATCCCGCCTCGCCATCAAAGGCCGCCACCGCCCCATAACAGCAGACCACCAAGCTAGGCTTCAGGTCTGTGAGTTGCGCCCTCAGACGCTCAAAGCCCTCCTCCGGCGGATTCTCAGTCCACTTCTCCGTGAAGGAGCGCCCGTCGAAATAGGAACGTGCGTGGGCATACACCGTATCTCCGCTCCAGCCCAGGTTGCGGAAACGCAAATCGATCCCCGGATGCTGCATCGTGAGCAGGGTTTCCACGTGCCCGGAAGCTTGATCCTGCTCGATAAAGGCGGCGCCGAGCCACACGACGAGATCCCGTTCGCGAAACACACTCTCTCCAGCGTCGCCGTTAGCGGTCGCGCCCGCCATCGAGATTGCGGCCACCGCCGTCGCCAATCGCCACATTCGGGTTTTTCCGGTCTTTCTTGATTGTTTCATCGCGCCCTTCGCACTACCGCCGCAGCCTCACGAGACCCGGCCGCAGCGTGCTAGCTTAGACCGCCGGCCGCCGCACGCCAGCCCGAAACGGCGACCGGCGCGAACAGGGACGCCCGTAGCGGAATTTGCAAGAATTCCGACGCTCCACCTCGGAAGACTCCCGTCATCCGCCCCACTCCACACAGACCAACGGCGACTCACTCACTCGCCGGGACGAGGCGGATCACCGAGTCGGGGCCGTTGAGCACCACGTAGAGGAATCCCTCCGGACCTTGCGTGAGGCTGCGCACGCGCCCGAGATCCTTGAGGATGATCTCCTGCTCCACGACTTGGTGGTCCGCGAGGCGCAGACGCCGGATCTCCTGCTTGGCGAGGGCGCCCGCAAACAGGTCATTCTTCCAGCCGGGAAACTGGTCGCCGGTGTAAAACGTCAATCCGCAAGCGGCAATGCTGGGGGTCCAGTGAATGACCGGCTGGTCCATGCCCTCTTCGTGTGTCTTTCCGGTGATGGGGGTCCCATCGTAGTTCATGCCGAGAGTGATCACCGGCCAGCCGTAGTTATGCCCGGGCAGGATGTGGTTCAGCTCGTCCCCGCCCCGTGGGCCGTGCTCGGTATTGTAGAGAGCGCCGTCGCGCGGGTCTCGGGCAAGACCCTGAGGATTGCGGTGACCGTAACTCCAGATGCCTGGGAGCGCATCCGCGGCATCGAACGTCGGATTGTCAGCAGGAATCCGGCCGTCGTCGTGGAGGCGGAAGGTCTTCCCTTTCGGATTGGCCAGATCCTGCGCTTCCTGCCATCCGCCCCGTTCCCCAACCGGGAAGAAAAGGTAGCCGTCCGCGAAAACGAAACGAATCCCGAAGTGCACTCCCGCATCGGAGTAAAACGACCGGTCCGCCTTCCAAATCCATTCTTGGTCGATCCAGCGATGCTCCTTGATCTTCCCGCGCAGCACGGCGGTCATTGCCTGCGGCTGGTCGCCCCTTCCTTCCTGTGGTTCTTGCCATCCGTCGGCGATGCCCAGGTAGATCCAGCCGTTGTTCCGGTAGTCCGGGTGGACGGCCACCTCCATCAGTCCGCCCTGGCCGTGGTGAAGAACCGGCGGGGTGTCTTGCACCGGCTCGGGGTTCAGAGAGCCGTCCGCCTCAATCACACGCAGGCGGCCCGGCCGCTCGGTCAGCAGGCCGCGACCATCGGGCAGGAAGGCGAGCGCCCAGGGAATCTCAAGGCCACCCTCCACCACCGTTTCGATCCGGTAGGAGGCGCGCTCGGTTCTGGTGATCTTTCCGGGCTCCGGTTTCGGGAAGCTGAGCCCCTTGCTGAGGGCCTCCCGCTCCTTCTCTCGAATATAGATCACCAGGGCGCGGATCTGTTCCGCGCTCAGGATGCCCTCCCAAGGGGTCATGCCGAGCTGGAGGTTTCCCTTCAGGATGGTGTGGGCGATCTCTGCATCGGTGGAGCCGTGCTTCCACTCGCCGTCAACGAACGAGGGAGCCAGGCCCCCTTCGAGATTCTGGCCATGGCACGACGCGCAGAGCCGCTCGAAGAGCTGTTCGACCTTCAGACCGGCGAGATCCTCGGGAGCGAGGGAAGGCTCGGCGTCTTGAGCGGCCAGCGGGAGCGCGGTCAGAAGGACGGTGAAAAGGAGAGTATGCTGCATCCCTTGGATTTCACCATAAGCCGACGGTGTTTCCCAGCGGCATTTTCCACGGCAAGATGTGGGCGAGCTTGCCCCTTTGCGCCGGGCGCAATACTCTGCCTCGCATGTCCGGTGACTCCATCAGCGTCAATTACAATCAAGACCTCAAGCCGCTGGAGAAGTTGCTCGAAGGCGTCAAACGGGCGGGGGATTTTTTCGTCAACGGCACGGTGGAGATTCCGATGCCGAAATTGGAGATCAAAGGCGTAGGCGTCTTGTCCTTTCCGGTTCCCTCTACGCAAATCGCCGCGCTCATCGGGCAGGCCACGCGCGCCCCTTACGGACGAGGCGAGAAAACCATTCTCGATGAGTCGGTGCGCAAGGTTTGGCAGTTGCCGCCGGACAAGGTGCGCCTCAGCGGCAAATCGTGGGCGGCGAATTTCGACGGCATCCTCCAGCAAACCATATCCGGACTCGGTTGCGAAGGCATGGCCGTGTCAGCCGAACTTTACAAACTGCTGGTGTATGACGCAGGCGGCTTTTTTCTTGCGCATCGCGACACCGAAAAAACAGACGGCATGTTCGGCACGTTGGTGGTTGCGCTCCCGTCGGCGCATCGCGGAGGAGAACTGGTGATTCGCCATGCGGGACGCGAAGCGACGGTGGACTTGAGCGCTGCGGAAGTCTCGGAGGTGACTTTTGCGGCCTTCTACGCGGATTGCGAACACGAGGTGCGGCCGATCACCGAAGGCAATCGCGTCTGCCTGGTTTACAACCTCATCCAAAAGCGCGGCGCGAAGCAGAAAGGCCAACGGCTGCACGCGCCGGATTATGAAAAGCAGGTCGGAGCGGCGGCGAAGTTGCTGGAGAAGAACCTGGCCAAGCCGGACGCGCCCACCAAGATCGCGTGGCTGCTCGAATTCCAGTACAGCCCCGACGGTTTGTCGTTCGCCGGGTTGAAGTCCATCGACGCAGCCCGCGTGAAGGTGCTCGTGCAGGCGGCGGAGCGCGCGGCTTGCGCTGCCCACCTGGCTATCGTTCACATTGAAGAATCGGGCACAGCAGAGCCAGAGTACTCTAGTCATGATTGGGGCGGATGGGGGGGTTATGATGAGGACGAAACCGAAGACGCCGACAGCGACGAATTCGAAGTCGTCGAGGTTTGCGATTGGCGGCATTACGTAAATCAGTGGCGCGATTTGCAGGACCAGCCCGTGGAATTCGGAGAGATCCCGATCGGTCCGGGCGAATTGCTTCCCATCGCCGCGTTGGACGACGAGGAGCCCGACGAGCAACGGCTCATGGAAGCCAGCGGCAACGCGGGCGCGAGCTTCGAACGCTCCTATCATCGCGCGGCGCTGGTGATTTGGCGGCGTGAGCGTTACGCGGAAGTATTGCTGCAGGCGGGCGTAGAGGCGGTGCTGCCTTACTTGCAAGAATGCATCAGGGAATGCACGGCCAAGAATGCGCCGCCGGCGGCGCGAACCGGCGCCGTCGCCCTGGCGAGACGGTTGGTGGACGCGTGGATGGACGCGCCGGCGTTTGGCGCTTATGGCAGACCCGCTCGACCCGGCAAGCGCGACGGGATGCTGCGGCTGCTCGTGCGGCTCGGCGATCGGGCTCTGCTCGAGGAGTTCATCGCCGGCGTAGTGACGCGCGATTACGATGGCGGCGACAACGCCGCGCTCCTGGCCAGCGCGCAGCATTTGGGTCCGAAGAAAACTGGACGGCTTTACGCTGAGCTGGTTTGTGAGAACGAGCCGCGCTTGCCCGGGCCCTGCATTGATCTGCTGCATGCCCTGGCCTTCAAAGGCAAGCTTCCCGCAAACGAGGATTGGCGGAAAGCATTGCGCCAGATCGCCGAAGCCGCTGTCAGCGGCCTTGACGAAGCTGGCAGGGAGCAGCGAGTCCAGGAATGGATAGACGGGGAAGGGGAAGAAACGAAGCATTCGGTGGACGCCGCGTTCGTGGCGAACTTGATGGACGCGTTGAGCGAACTCGACTCCACTTCGTTGCGCGGAGCCGCGGCCGAGAAGTTCGCTGTACGCTCGCAAGCATTCGATCCTGTGACTGTTCTCATCCCCGCGTTGAACAAGGTGAACAAGTGGGATGCCGCCATCCAGCGGCTCTGGGAACATAGCGCAGAGTTCTTGTTAGCCCGCAGTGGGCGTCCTCCGGAAACGCCCAGGGACTGGCGGCAGAACGTGAAGTTGTCCTGCACCTGCGCCGATTGTGGTGAGTTGCAGGCTTTCACGCTCGATCCCCTGGAGCAGACGCATCGCTTCCGCGTGCGCCAAGACCGGCGTCAGCATTTGCACGGAATGATCGTGAAACACCGTCTGGACATGACGCACGTCACGGAACGGAAGGGTTCGCCGCAGACACTGATCTGCACCAAAGACCGGCGCAGTTACCAGCGACAGTGTGAACGATACCGTAAGGACATCGCAGCGCTCAAGTCCCTGGCGGCGCTCGAGAAGAAGTCGTCCGCCAAACATGAGGACTTCATCAAACGCATCGCCGCGGCTTGCGGATTGGCGAAAGCCTGGTCGCCGGTTTAACCCCTATGCCTTTAGGGGATTAAGAGAGCAGGCGGTTCCAGGAGAAGAACCTTTCCCGGACGCAGTGATCCCGAAGGGATCAGAGCTTGTAGCCGGTGGTGGCGCGCAGCGACACCACCGGAGAAGGTCCATCCATCACCAGCACCCCGGCAGGGGTGCTAGTGTGGTGTTTGCGAAATACCTAGACAAAACAAGCCTCTCGAGGGTGAGAGAATTTGCTCGCTGCGCTCGATATTTTTAAGAATCGCCCCTCTTTTCCCATTTCGGCGTTATTCGTCGGTCGCTGAGCTAGCTCAACTCCCTCCTCGCGCCTTCAACTGGAAAAAGATTGCTCGCGAGTTTTGGCCACCTATTTCGCAAACACCACACTAGACCGCCGCCCTCTCCCTTCGTGGTTTCAGTCCTTCAATCCAGGTAGCGCTCATCGTATTCGATCCCGGACTTGTGAAGAAACTCAATCAACTCCTCCCGAAACGACTACCTCCGGTGATGCTCATCCTAATTATGAAGAAGATGACGTGATAGAGCAGACATCTGTAGGTGGAGAGCATAGCCGGCCGGTTTCTGGCGCCC
>JBGTBW010000261.1:0-49514 GCA_041749135.1 Verrucomicrobiales bacterium | reverse complement strand
GCCTCTCGGCAGATGACGCCCTACTTGTGGGGCGGACACTCCTGTCCGCCGATGGAACCTGAAGAGTTCGCGGGCAGGAGTGCCCGCGCCACATACCCTTCCAGCTCATCCAAATTCCTCGAGATCAGGAGTTCTGAGTTTTCCAACCGCGACGACGAGGACTGCCAGCCGGAGCGATAGCAGCCTTCGGCGCCCGTCAAGAAACGCCCTATGTCAGCCAGCCACGCAGAATGCAAGAGGAAGCGTGCGAGACCGTGCAACTTGAAAGGCGTAAGAGCCGGGAAGGCTTCGCCGCTGAAAACGGAGTCCCAGCTGGCTAGGTGATTTTCCGGAGACGATAGCGTCTCTGCTGGGGCCTAGGCTGCCATTGGCACGCCGGGTGCAAAAAGGACGGATTGGAACGTCTGCTTGGGGCCCGATTCTGACATTGCGGAAACGTCGCCCCGAGGGATTCCCGCAATCGACGGCTCGATGCCGCCTTCACCTCTTAGACACTGCCATGAATGCCACGAGCAACCGAACGACAGAACCGCCGATCATAAAGCAATGGGTAGAGTCCCGGCGCGGGCGACCCGCGCGCGTCCGGCTCTCCCACGAGCAAGAATCCGAGTATGGAGGGATTCTTCGCATTGAGTTCCCCGGTCGGGATGAGGAAGAGCATCTGGAGTCGATCGATTGGGAGACGTTCTTCCGGGCCTTCCGGGCTCAGAACTTGACCTTTTTCTACGATGAGGAGACGTCCTACGGCCGGAAAAGCCGGTTCTGCTCTCTCGTGCGCCAAATAAGCAAGGAAGCCTGAAAGAGGGCTAAGATGCGCCGGAGCGCCTGGAATTCTCCTTGCCCGCCGTAAGGATCTTGCTGAAATGAGCCGAAATGAGCGGTCATGCTCCATCGGCCTCCATTCCTCCCCTGAACCCCCACTAACCCTCGCCTCTGGACAGGCGGGAAGGCGGGGCCTTGAGAAGCGAATTCCTGCGATTGATTGTTTACTAATCAACTTGCCAATAACTGTTTTCTCCGTCCTCCAATTATTCGGGGTGAGGTAAGATCCATGAGTGACTCCGATCGCGACGAAGCAAGGCGCGAGGAACAGCGACGGGAAGAACGGTGTGCAGACGAGGCCTACGATTTACGCCATCGGAGCATTGATATTGGCTTCCCCGAACTTGAGGACGCCGGGAGGAGAGTCGAGCAGGCTCGCCGCCAAGCTGACCACAGCACCCGGGACGGGACCCCAGACATCGTTGTATGCAAGCTCGAGGTCGAGCAGATCCTCAGGCAGTTGGAGGCCCGGCGCCAGTCGGAGACTTCATGGTCTGTACCTCCAGCACTTCGCCTCTCAACCCCGTGGTGGCCGGTCAGCGTGGCCGCAGGCGCGGATGTACACCGCAAGGTGGAGCAGTGGCGGCAGCGGTGGGACGAGATTAGAGACGATGTGTACTCCGGCTCCAAATTCGTGATGGATAGCGTCGAGCAGCTCCAGAATGACGTGGAGCAGTATCGCGTTCGGGTCGGGACGATGGGTAGTCCGATCTTCAGTGTTCCTCCTGGGGTCGAGGACCTGCTGCGCGAGTTCGCGTCCAAGCTGCGGTGGCTTTACCACCACTGTCTCGTGCTCTGGAGCGAGTCCAGCTTCTGAACGTCTGGAGCCTCGGCAGCGATAGATTTAACGGAGGGCTTATTTTTTGTCGTAGCTGGATCCGGCTGGATACCCATTGCGGCCGGTTGCCGCCACCCGAAAGCCCGAGGTTCGAGTTTAAGCTCCGCGACAAGCGCATCGGGATCCATGACTCGCCCTTCCACCTTCCCACAATGGAAATGAATACGAGGAAAACCAAGATTCGGATAGATGCGCGCCGGGAAGTTTCTATTGCTCTGCCGAATAGATTTTGCTGAGCTTAGGCTCGATGAACTGCAACGACCGATCCGCTCCCATTCCTTGCCCTGCCCCCCCCGACCCTCGCCTCCGGACGTTTGGGAGGGAGGGAGGGACATGAGCGCTTCAGGTCCTGCTCACGAGCTTCGCTTCGAGCCACCCGGCCCCGGCCACTGGGAACAGGACCCGGTGCACTTCCCGCGACCGCTGACACGCTACTTCCAGGAGACGCACCCACCAGCCTTCAAGCGAGGGACCCTCGACTTTGCGCGATTCTACGGGCTGCTGATCGACGGCCTGCAGATCGGTTACGTCGCGGGCTTCGGCTACAGTCAGGTGCTGCCCGCGCCGGAGGACGAGATCCCCGAGCGCTTCGCGCGCGCCGAGCAGGTGTTCCCGGGAAAGCTGTGGCGGGAGCAACTCCGCGACTGGGACGAGAATCAGAAGCCGGCCTCGATCGCGGCCCACCGCGCGCTGCAGGCGGTCGAGCCCGAGTCGCTGTCCGACGCCGAGTTGGTTGCTACTTCAAGGACGCCATATCGATCGAGAAGCGATACTTCACGTCAGACTTCACCATTCGCTCGTAGGCCTCGTTGATTTTCTGAATCGGGATGATCTCGACGTCAGAGGTGATATTGTGCTCGCCGCAGAAATCGAGCACTTCCTGGGTTTCTGCGATGCCTCCGATGATCGAACCGGAGAGGCTGCGGCGTCCGAAGAGCAGGGCGAACGCGGAGATGGCCATCGGTTTTTCCGGCGCACCGACCAAGGTGAGATTACCGTCGTGTGTAAGAAGATTCAGGTAGGCGTTGATGTCGTGATCAGCGGAGACACAATCGAGGATGAAATCGAAACTGCCGGCCTGCTTCTGCATCTCTTCGGCGTTGCGTGAGACGACGACTTCATGAGCGCCGAGGCGCATCGCGTCCTCCTGTTTCCCGGGCGAGGTCGTGAAAACCACCACATGCGCCCCGAAAGCGCTGGCGAGTTTTACGCCCATGTGGCCAAGACCGCCAAGGCCGACGATGCCGACTTTCTTGCCCGGGCCAACACCCGCGCGCTTCAGCGGCGAATAGGTGGTGATCCCGGCGCAAAGCAATGGCGCAGTTGCGGCGAGATCGAGATTGGGCGGGATTCTCAGGACGAAATGCTCGTCCACGACAATGCTTTCGGAATAGCCGCCGCACGTGACCGGGGTGACGCCGTGTTTGTCCGGAGAATTATAGGTCAATGTCTGGTTTGGGCAGAGCTGTTCCAAGTCGATCTTGCAGCACGGACAATCTCGATCAGAATCAACCAAGCAACCCACCCCGACGAGATCGCCAGATTGATGCTTGGTCACCGCGGAACCCACCTTGGTCACGCGACCGACGATTTCGTGGCCTGGAACGCAGGGATAAACGGTGGGCATGACGCTACTCCACTCGTTGCGGGCGGTGTGAAGGTCCGAGTGGCAGACGCCGCAAAAGAGGATTTCAATCTGCACGTCGCGATCAGTCGGATCGCGGCGGGGGATGGTGGCGGAGGCCAGCGGCGAGGCGGCGCTGGCGGCGGAGTAGGCTTTGGAGTTATGCATAATTGGATGGCTCTTTTGGTTCCTTATCCGGCTGGAGTTCGTCACTGGCCTGGCTTTCGTGGCAGGGGAGACATGCCGTGCCCGCCCTTCGAACTCGGTCCCCAGCTTGGTCCAACGTAAGAACCCGCCAGGACCGCTCCGCTTGATCGAGCGCCCTGCACCTGGATTTTGGCAAAACCATCTTCGATTTCTTTGATGTCCCGGACGGTCAACTCGACCTTGAGCGCGTCCACATTTTGTTCCATGTGACTCGGTCCGCAAGTGTTTGAGGGAGGCTTCGGTGACTTTCCGGATCTGCTCTGGCCGGCTATCGCTTGGATCTTACCCGACGGCGCGATGTCGAAACCGAACTTGGCCACGATGACCACTCGATCGCGAACCTGCGCGAGCGCCTCGCCGATGATCTCCTCGCTCGTGACCGGGCCGCGGGCCTCGGCCGAATCGAAGAACGTGACGCCGCGATCGTAAGCTGCACGGATCAACCGGATCGCTTCCTGCCGGTCCATCGGTGGGCCGGCTCCCCAAGCGAGGTTCATGCAGCCGAGTCCGATCGCTGAGACTTCCAGCGATCCGAGCTTGCGTGTCGCAAGCGTGGGGGAACTTTCGCCAGGGGGCTGTTCCGCCTGCTAAGCGCTTGCCACGCGGTCAAGGATGGGGAATGCGGCCATGCTCAGACCTGCGGCAAGGAAGTTGCGGCGGCCTAGCTGGGAAGGAAACGGCTCGACATTTCCCTTGCGCAAAGCGCCGATTCCGTCTGAAGCTACCAGAAATGAGCCAGGATAACCGCACCCCTTCCTCCCGCTGAAGCCCCTCCAACCCGCCCTACTGACCAGGCGGGATGCCCAGGTTATGAGAAGCGATTAGGCAAGTATCCCAAGTTCATGATACGTCACACAATGCTTCTTGCTGCCGTCGTGATATCGGGATTTCCTGCCCTCGGCGAAGTCCGCCCGGTTTTGGATTTCTCACAGCTTCCGCCCAAGGGGCGAACGCTGGTGTGGTCGCCTCTATTCCAGGCTTCCTGGGACAAGCTTAACAGGATGCATGGCGGTAAGCCAGAGAAGGTAGTGCCTCCCAATGCGCTGATAGCCCTTTTGGATCAGTTTCAGTGGAAGGAGGATGAAGTAATGCCGAAGAAAGGTTATGCGACATTCGCCGGGCCTGCCACACCAGAGTTCGCTCAAGCCACAGCCGCAGGGATCAGGAGACAGTTCGGCGTGGAAATGACTCCGAGCAACCTTCCCACAGTTCCCAGGGGAGAAGCCGTGTATGGCATTCTTGTTCGTAATCTAGGATTCCAGAAAAGCTTTATTCGATCACAGAAGGTTCCGCTCCGTTTCAAGGATAGCACGGGGGCAACCCATGAGGCGACGTTTTTTGGCGTGGCAGGCAGCCAGAGCGACAACTATGGCGGTAGCGTCAAGGTGCTAGACTACAGGGCCCGCGAAGGGTCCTTCATTCTGAGAATTGCCACAGAGCGAGCCGATGAAACTTTGATTATCTACCGGCCCGATCAAGCTCTGAGCTTCGAGAAAGCCATTGCGGATGTAGAGTCCGCACTGAAAGCTCCCTTCGATGGGCCGTATGGGAGTTTGACAGATAGCACATTACACAAACAGGACACCGTTAAGATCCCCGATCTCTCACTCAACGCAAGTATGTTTTTCACCAGTCGTCTCAAAGGAGCCCGGCACTATGCTGGTGAGGACCTCCCATACGAGATCGGGATAGCCTATCAGATCGCTCAGTTCGGCTTATCGGAGAAGGGAGTTCGAATCCGTGTTGAGACGAGAATTTTTGATGTTCCATTTGGAGAGCCTTCCGCCCCACAGCGGGTTACGCATGTAGGACGCAGTTTTGTCTGCGACGCGCCATTTTTTGTGTTCGCGTGGAGGGAAGAAGCGACATGGCCTTATCTTGCCGCATGGATCGATGGGAACGCGGCGCTCAGATCCTTCCCCGGGGAATAGCATTCGTATATTCTTGCGATCTGTATTCGAGAACAATAGGGAGGATCCAGGCGCCGAACAGGACGGTCCTGGACAACCGGCTACCCGCTCCGCGTTCACAATCGAGTTGAGCGAGGGGAACCATTCGCTCACAACAAGTGTAGAAGGCTAACCCGTGTCCGAAACCCTCATTCCGCCGGACCTTGTGCTCCGGCTCCGGGCCGCACGGAGCGTCGCCGTCCTTACCGGAGCCGGGATCTCTGCGGAAAGCGGCGTCCCGACCTTTCGCGATGCCTTGACTGGTCTCTGGGAACGATTCCGGCCCGAGGAGCTGGCTACACCGGAAGCGTTCCTGCGGAACCCGAGACTCGTGTGGGAATGGTATGCTTGGCGCCGTAAGCTCGTCGATGCGGTGGCCCCCAATCCTGGCCATACCGCCATTGCGGCTATGGCGCAGCGGTTCCGGGAATTCACTTTGATCACTCAGAACGTGGACGGGTTGCACCAGCGAGCCGGTAGTGGAGACGTGTTGGAACTGCACGGAAGCATTCACCGGCTCTGCTGTTTCGATCGTCGCCACGTGTGCACCGAAATTCCGGATTCGGTCGATATTCCGCCACGTTGCCGCGAATGCGGAAGCCTGCTCCGGCCGGACGTCGTCTGGTTTGGAGAGCCTTTGCCGCCGGAGATCTTCGCGCGGGCCCAAGTGGCCGCCGCAAGCTCCGAGGTCTTTCTAAGCGTAGGCACTTCGGGGATGGTCTACCCCGCCGCCGGACTTCCGCAGCTCGCCGCGCGCCGGGGAGCCTGCGTGGTGGAGATCAACCCGGCCGAAACGGAACTCAGCGACGAGATGACCTACTGTCTGCGAGGTCCTGCGGCGAGAGTTCTTCTGCAGTTGCAGCAGCAGCTCGAAGCATGAGTGGCCAGGGATGCGTGCATGCGGCAGCGACATTTGCGGCAGCGCAGGGGCGCCCGGACAGATTGCGCTGGACAGTTAATGATCCTCGTCTTCCTGGCGGGTCGGGGCCGGAGTTGCGCACTGGGCCTTGCTTCCCGATGATCCCCTCCATCAGGAGCATGAGGTTATGAGTCAGGCACAGCGGACGGGCTTGGCAGCTTTTTGGCTATGAGAATGTTGCCCCAAGCTTTGCTCTCGTTGAGCTTGTTCTTGAAGTCATCGAAACTCTAAATTCTAGGACTGACCCTTACACGAGGCGGACGGAGATCACCGGAGGCGGAGAAGCCCGATTCCTCCCCGCCGGCCGGAGTCCGTCATTTGGCGAAATCATCGCCCGCGTCCGCCACCGGAATGAGGCGGTGGGCCGCCTGCGTCCGGCGGTGGACCGCCGCCGCCATTTCCATTGCTCGGATACGCCGGCCACGGCGGAGTGAACTGGTACACTGCGCCTACGTTCGTGCCGGCTTCATCATCCTGCGGAGCACCGGCAAACACGATGTCAGGACCCAGCGCAACCGATGATCCTAGACCGATGGCTAGCTCGTCGCGGTTGGGGTTTGTCATCGCGTCGCTGGCGAAAAGCGAGGCTTCGAGTCCCCACGTGCTTCCCAGCCAGCGGAACAGGAAAGCCGCGCCTGCAAGCTCGATCTCTCCCGGCCCCTGGCTGTGCCTAGGAGCGCCCGCAACGAGAGCGTTTCCAAATAAGGCCACGGATGCGCCAAAGTTCGCGCCGGTCGCGCGACCGGGGGGGAGAAGCTTGGCTGCATCGACCCAGCCGGACGCTGTCCGGACGAGCTGAAACACCGCGCCAGCAGCGTTGCCTTGCTGGCCATCGCCCGGCGAACCGCTCAACAAGACGTCGCCATCCAACGCCAGGCTGCTGCCGCCGCGATTGAGAATCTGCTGGAGAAGCAGCCATCCCGCTCCGTCATGGCCATAGATGCGGATCTTCTGATGACCGGAAACCACAGCCGTGTTGCCTTCGAGGGCGACGGCCGTGCCATAGCCGTCCGAATTGAAGCCGCTGGTGAAGCTGGTTTGATCGAAGAACTCCCGCACCCAATTCGCACCGTCGTAACGGAAAATGTGAGCGGAACCGCTCCCGATCAGCCGGCCATCAACGGTTTTCGAGGACACCGAGGCGATGAAACGATCCCCGCTGACCGCCACAGCCACGCCCGGAGCCCGGCCGCCTCGTGAATGAAACTCCTCGATCCAATCAACCCCATCGAAGCGATACACGTAGGCTTTGCCGCTGCCGACCAGAGCACCCACCACGATCAGGTTGCCGTCCACCGCCACCGCCCGGCCAAAACCGCCGGCGCCAGCGCCATCGCTGGCCGTCAAGCGCCAGCTTCTGCCATCGGCGGCATAGACATAGACCGCACCGGCAAAACTGACGTTGCCGGCATCGGTTGGCGCGCCGATGACCAGAAAACCGTGGCGCAGGGCCATAGACCGGCCGAAGCCCGCGCCCGGAGCCGCGCCGTGTGGAAGGAGTTTGATTTCACCACAAAGGCCGTGGGTTCCCGACGCGATCAACGTGCCGCCGAGCAGGAGAGAGCATAGAAAGTTTCGCATGACTGCTACAAATCGCTTTTCAAAGCCTGGCCTTCCCGGCTGCCCAGAGGCGAAGGTTGGGGAGGGCCTAAAACGCTCTGGGCGATCAAAGGGTCTTTCATGATGGAGCGGCTGTTGTGAAGAAGGGGGGGTCATCATTGAGCCATCCATTGGCTAGCGGCGTGCCAGCCCTCGAATAACTTCGCTGACAAGCGTAAGCAGCTAACCACAAATCACTTATCGAAAATCAAAGAGGTGTCGCGAATTGAGGGAGTGTCTCAATATGGAACAGGAATCTGTCTCGTACTGAAGGACGCTGTCTCAAATGAGAGACACGCGGAAACGGAATCGGCCCTAGAAGTTCTAGTAGTACCGGGCGATCATCTTGTAGGCTTTGGGTATGGGCGATCTCGAGGGTTGTGGGCCGCGTCTGCCCGCGACCCCGACCGAGCGCCGCATGAGTGCGCTCGTCCTCGTGGGCCTGTTGGCTCTCTTCGCGGCCGAGGTCGTGAGCAGTCCGGCCAACGCCAAGGTCGCCGTACTGGCGTTCTTTCTCGCGACCGCGCCCCTGCTCGTCGTGCACGAACTCGGGCACGCGCTCGCAGCGGTGTCGGTCGGCTGGCGTGTATCCGAGATCACGCTGGGCTTCGGCCGCGAACTTTGGCGCTTTTCGGTCGCCGGGACCTTGGTCCGCATCAAGTTCCTGCCCGTTGAGGGCTACGTCCGGCCCTCCCCGCGCACCCCCGGGTGGGTCCGCTGGAAGAGCGCCTGGATTTACGTGTGGGGCCCCGGCGCCGAGCTGCTGGCCGGCGCCGGCCTTTTCCTGGCTTCCGATGGACGGCTCTTCGAGCAGACCGAGGTCGTCGCCGTGATTGCCCTGCAGGGGGTCGCGGCTGCTATCGGCGTCTCACTCTTCTTCAACCTCTTGCCGCTGCCTATCGGCGGCAGGGTCAACGACGGGCTCGGCATCTTCATGAGCCTGCTGGCCTCGCGTGAGGCCTTCACCTCCCACCTGGTCGCGCCCTTCTTGCTCGGCGCGAAGCGGAGCCTCCTCGCCGAAAAGCCGGCCGCCGCCGAGCGGCTTCTCAGCGTTGCGCTTGCCGAGTACCCCGGCGACCCCTGCCTCCGGGCCTGGCGCGCCGTCTGCTTGGCAGAGCTGGGCGATTCGCGTTTGGCCGAGGACCTCCTGCGCAGCGTCGGCGATCCCGCGAAGCATGATCCGGCGCTGGCCGCCGAGCTCCATGCGGCTCTGGCCTGGGCCTGGCTCATCAGCGACGATCCCGAGGTCCTGGTGTTCGCCGCGCAGGCCGCCCGCCGGGCTGCCGAACTCGATCCCGGAGACCTTCACCACTCCCTGCTCGAGGCGCGCATCGCCTACGCCCGGGGAAGAATGCGCGAGGCCTTCCGGCGCGCGATGGACGCCTACCGTGCCGCCAGCGAACTTGAGGACGAAGGACCCTGTCTCGCCACCCTCGCCATGGCTTCGCACCGTCTCCTGCGCGCCGGCGACCTCGGCGATCCCGAGGTTGAGCCGGTCCTCATCCGGCCCGACTATCCGCGACGCTTCCAGTCGGCCCTGCAACGAACCCCGATCGGCCCGCGGTTGCGGAGCCAGGTCGAGGAACTCCTGGCTCCCACCGCCGGGGAACCCGCATAACGGGCGTGTTGATTTATTCTGCAACGCCGCGTCGCGTGCCGTCAGAGCAAGGCGAAAGTGTCGCTCCGCGAGCCGGCCCACTGCCCGACCCTTCGGGCGGAACTTGTTGGAGGCGTTGGCTTTGTTGCTCGCCGGCCACGTAGCCAGTTCGGGGGATTGATCATCCCGAAGGGAGAGGTCGGCGGTCTAGCACCCCTGCCGGGGTGCCGGTGATGGATGGACCTTCTCCGGTGGTGTCGCTGCGCGCCACCAGCGGCTACAAGCTCTGATCCCTTCGGGATCACTGCGTGTTGCGGCTCAGACTCAGGCTAGAAATGGAAAAACTCCAGAGGCGGGTTGGAAAACCCGCCCTCCGTTGCGGCTAGCTATGGGGGTCATGCCTGATCGCCGGTGGAAGGGGAAAGGCGGGTTGGAAAACCCGCCCTCCGTTAGCGACTGATCTTGCCGCAGGCCGCCGTTCCGGGGGGCTCAACCCGAGGGTTGCTTCGACGGGCGCCGGATGCGACCATGGCGCAGTGCAGGTGATCCGGTTCATTCGTGATGCCCGCGGCAAAACGAGAGTGCGGCTTCGGGTGTCGTTGTGGTGTTGCACCCTGCTGGCCTGCGGGGCGGCGGCGATCCCGGAGGCGCCTGCGGCGGAGGAACCCGGGGAAACGGTGAGCTTCCTCGACGATGTGCTGCCGGTGTTGTCCAAGGCCGGATGCAGCGGCTCGCGTTGCCATTCCAAGCCCCAAGGGCAGAACGGCTTCAAGCTCTCGGTCTTCGCCTACGATCCGCAAGCCGACTACTTCGAGATCGTCAGCAAGGCCCGGGGACGGCGGGTTTTTCCGGCGGCTCCAGAGGAGAGCCTCATTCTCAAGAAGCCCACGCTGGCGCTGCCGCACGAGGGCGGCCAACGATTCGAGCCGGACTCGGAGGCCTACCGCACCCTCCTGGATTGGATCCGCGGAGGTATGCCTTACTCGTCCGCGGACGACACGCCGCTCGAGTCCATCGCCCTGTCTCTGGAGGGCAATCCGCCGTTTCGGCCCGGGGACGAAGCCCGGGTCAGGGTGGAGGCCCGTTACGGTGGGGGCCGCCGCCGCGACGTGACGGCTTGGTCGGATTTTTCTTCGACGAGCGAACCGGTGGCGGAAGTGGACGGCGAGGGGCGGGTCACGGTAGGACATCGCTCGGGCGAGACGGTGATCATCGCCCGCTTTTTGGGTCAGGTGGACACGGCGCGTCTCACGGCTCCCGCGGAATTCCGGTTGCCGCTGGAACGTTATGCCGCCCTGCCGCGCGCCGGGTTCATTGACGACCTCGTATACGACCGGCTGCAGGAACTCGGATTGTTCCCCTCGGATCCGGCGGAAGACGCTGTTTTCCTGCGCCGGGTGACGCTCGACTTGGTGGGACGGTTGCCCACTGCGGAGGAGACGCGGGCGTTTCTGGCGGATGCCTCGGAGAGCAAACGGACGCGCTGGATCGACTTTCTACTTCAGGAACCGGGGTATGCCGATTATTGGGCCGGCAAATGGGCCGATCTGCTACGATCCAATCCGGATCGAGTGGGAGTCAAAAGCGTTTACGTAATCGACCAATGGTTGCGCGAATGTTTCCGGCGCAACGAGCCCTACGACCGGATGGTCCGAGCCGTCTTGGAAGCGCGCGGGAGCACGCACCGCGACGGCCCGACCGTCGTCTACCGCGACCGGCGTGAACCGGAGGATCTCGCAACCCTGGTGAGCCAGGTCTTCTTGGGCACGCGGCTGGAATGCGCGCGGTGTCATCATCACCCGAACGAGAAATGGAGTCAGCAGGACTTCTTTCAACTCGCGGCCAGTTTTGGCTCGCTGGAACGGCGGGGCACCGGCGTTTCTCCACCGATCTCCGGAAGTCCCGAGTTCGTTTTTCACGGGAAAGGACGCCCCGTGCGACACCCCGTGACGCAGGAAGAGCTGCTCCCTCGTCCTCCCGACGGTCCGGTGCTGACCGTGGAGGAAGGCGGCGATCCGCGGAGTGTGTTGGCGGACTGGATGACGGCTCCTTCCAACCCGTTTTTCGCGCGGGCGGCAGTGAACCGGGTGTGGGCCGAGCTGATGGGGCGCGGGTTCGTCGAGCCGGTGGACGATCTGCGGGTCACGAATCCGCCGAGCAACCCCGAACTGCTCGACGCGCTGGCGCGCGATTTCGCGGAGCAGGGCTACGACTTCAAGCATCTGCTGCGGACCATCGCCAACTCCCGGGTCTACCAAGTCTCTTCGGAAGCCAACGCCTGGAACGTGGAGGACACGGAGAACTACGCGCGGTCGCTGCGGCGGCGGCTGCCGGCGGAGGTCCTGGCCGACGCCGTGGCGCAGGCGACCGAAGTTTCAGACCGGTTCGAGGGATTGCCGGAGGGAGTGCGAGCCCTGGAAACGTGGAACTACAAGATCGATTCCAACCTGTTGGATGCTTTCGGGCGTCCGGATTCCAGCAGCGATTGCCCCTGCGAGCGGAACCGTGGGACGAGCATGGTGCAGGCCCTGCATCTCATGAACTCGGAGGAATTGCAGGCCAAACTGACTCATCCGGAAGGCCGGGTGACGAGGCTGGCGGCTTCCGGCCTCTCCGCGGAGGCGATGGTGGAGGAAATCTATCTGGCCACATTCTCTCGCTTTCCCGATGAGAGCGAGCGGGAGGTCTGCCGCCAGGCCTTCGCCCGGGCCGGTGAATCGACGCGCGAAGCGGTGGAGGATGTCCTTTGGGCTCTGGTCAATTCGGCGGAATTTGTCTTCAATCATTGAGCCATGCGCATGCGATCTTTTGACGGCAACTGCAACGGAGTGTTCCGGCGCGACTTTCTCCAACTGGGCATCGGCGCTCTCACCGGGGTGGGCTTATCGGGCCTTTTGCGTCTGCGGGCGGAGTCGGCCCAGGCGGGCATAGCCGGCCAGGGAGAGATGCGTTGCATTTTGGTGTGGCTGGACGGCGGACCTTCCCATTATGAGACGTTTGATCCCAAGCCGGACGCCCCTGTGGATATTCGTGGGGATTTCAAGCCGATCCCGACGCGGGTTCCGGGGATCCACTTCGCCGAGGCTGTGCCGCATCTGGCGTCGGTGGCCGACAAGCTGGCGATCGTCCGTTCGATCCGGCACAACGACCCGAACCACGGCGGGGGAAACCACTACATGATGACGGGTGCGCCGACTCCGGTTCCGGTGAACTGCGGCGCGTTCGTCACCTTTCATCCATCGTTTGGTTCCGTAGTGTCCTGGAGCCGCGGCCTGCGGGAAGGGTTGCCGGCTTACATGTCGATGCCGCAGCAGTCGCGGAGCGGCGGGCCGAATTTTTTGGGAGCCGAGCACGCTCCGTTTCTTTTGGGGGGCGACCCGAATCGGGAAGGGTTCCGGGTGCGAGACGTGGTTTTGCCCCGGGAGATCAGCGAGGGGCGCGCGGAGAATCGGAGATTGGTCCGGGAGGCTCTGGACCGGATGCAGCGGATCCAGGAGCAGGAAGCGGAAGACCCGGCTCTGGCCTACGACAGTTTTTACCAGCAGGCTTGGGATCTGGTGAGTTCACCGCGGGCGCAGGCGGCGTTCGACATCGGGAGCGAGCCGGAGGCCATGCGCGAACGTTACGGCCGGCACGCCCTGGGCCAGCGATTGTTATTGGCCCGCCGCCTGGTGGAAGTGGGCGTCTCCTTCGTGACGGTCTATTACGGCGGTTGGGATCATCACACCGGAATCTTCGACGGGTTCCGGAAACACATGCCGCCGCTTGATCAGGGGGTGGCGACCCTGGTTTCCGACCTCGACGAGCGGGGCCTGCTCGACAGCACTCTGGTCTTGGTCCTCGGCGAGTTTGGACGCACACCGAAGATTAACAAGGATGGCGGCCGGGACCACTGGCCCCACGCCATGTCGGTCCTGACGGCGGGCGCGGGCATTCCGGGCGGCCAGGTCATTGGGGCGACGGACCGAAACGGAGCCTACGCTTCGGACGCCGTTTATTCTCCGGAGGACTTCGCCTGCTCGCTCTATCGGAAGATGGGAATTGATCCGGAGCAGGTTCTGCATAACAAAGCGGGCCGTCCGGTATCGCTGGTGGATGGCGGGGAAATGATTCCAGAACTGTTCGCGTGAGGCGGAGGGGCGACAGGGCTCCGTGGGGGGATTCCCCGGCGGTGCAGGGCTGGCGGTTGGCGGCGCGACTTGGAGCCCTAACCATCCTCCTTCACGGCAGTGCGCCCGGGGAGGCGCCCTCGTTCGATCATGCTTTCCCGGCGGGCGTTGTCCGCGGTTCAACGGCGGAGATCACCCTGGAGAAGCCGGCGGGACCATGGCCTCCGTCGGTCTGGGTCAGCCGGAAAGGTCTCGCCGTCGAACCCGATCCGGAGCGGCCGGGGATTCTGCGCGTCTCGGCTTCGGAAGACGCGGCGCCCGGGATGTTCTCGGTGCGGTTCTACGGGGATGAGGGAGTTTCGCCGCCCCTGCGGCTGACGGTGGAGCTGGCTCCCACCGTGCAGGAAGACGAAGAGCGGGAAAAGGCCGGGGGACGGAACGGGCAGTTGTTGGAAGAGCTGCCGGTGGTGGTGGACGGCAGGCTCGACCCGGGAGGCGATGTCGATAGGTTTGGGGTTTTCCTGCAGGCCGGGCAATGGCTGGTGGCTGAGGCGGTGGCGCACGCCCTGGGGTCGCCCGTCGATCCGCTGCTGCACGTCCGCGGTCCGGAGGGGAATGTGGCGGCCTTCCAACACGACGGCGCGGGGTTAGACCCGTTCATCGTTTGGCGGGCGGAACGGGACGGCGTGCACGTGCTGGAGCTGTCGGGTTTCGCCGATCCTCCCCAGGCCAACATCCGCCTGGCCGGCGGAAAGAACTGCGTCTACCGGCTTCGGGTGAGCCGTGGGCCGGCGGTTCGCGCCGCGGAACCGCTCGGCGTGCAAGCCGGGGCGTCTAACCAGATCCGATTTGAGGCGTGGGGGGCGCCGGAGAACGGGGAATGGATCTGTTGCTTCGACGTACCGGCGGAGGCAGCGGACCAAGCTTCGGAATGGGTGGTCGCCGTTTCCGGCTCGGTCTTTCCGGTGGTGTTGGCCGTAGGCCGCGGCGAAGAGATCCTGGAGCCAGCTTTGGAGGCGGCTGGCGGGACCCTCCTGCGAGCGCCGGTTCAGATCACCGGTCGCCTGGCCGCCGAGGGGGAGGAGGATCGCTATCGGTTTCAGGCCGCGGAGGGCCGGGTGTTCCGTTTCGGGTTGTGGTCGGTGCGCGGCCGATTCCCGCTGGACGGCGTCCTGGCGGTGCGGGACGTGGAAGGGAAGGAACTCGCTAGCAAGGACGCTCTCGACAAGGAACGAGGCGATCCCGAGCTGGTGTGGACGGCTCCGGCGACCGGCGAATACCTGCTGACCGTGCGGGATTTGATGCGGCGGGGTGGCGAGGATTTTCGTTACCGGGTCAGTTTGGAAGAAGACCGGCCGGGATGCCGTGCTAGGGCCAAGAACGAAACGCTGGCGGTGGCGGTGGGCAGCTCTGTGGACTGGGAATTCTCATGCGAACGGCGCCAAGGCTACGAGGGGCCCGTGGAAGCGTTTCTTGCTGGTCTGCCTGACGGAGCGGAGGGTCCGGCGGTGGAAGTTCCGTCGGGCGATGGCGACTTCAAGATCAAGGTGGAGGCGTCTTCCGGTCTCTCGCCCGGAACCTGGCCGGTGCGGTTGGAACTGCGGACGCGGGAACCGGCCGGGGAGGGAACAGAACCACCTTGGCTGAGTGGGGAAAGCACGCTTTGGCTCACCGTCCAGCCCGCCGCTGCCTCTGCGGAGAAGTGAAGGCCTGGGACGGCCCGAGGTTTCACGTTCCGGTTTCTGTCATGAATCAACACCTGTATTGTCGCCTGCCAAGCGCGCGTGCGAGGAAAGCCTGATGCCCGGGAGTCGCTATTCGCTGACCGCTCTGCAGAAGGGTATGGTCTACGAGAGCCTGCGTTCTCCGCAATCCGGGCTCTACATTCAGCAGCTCACAGGCCGCCTTCGCGAACGCGTCGATGTTCCCTTGTTCAAAAGAGCCTGGCGATGCCTCATCGCGCGCCACGCTGTCCTGCGGACGCGCCTGCATCTCGCGGACGAGCTGGATCTCTGCCAGGAAGTCGAACTTGAAGCGACCTTTGCATGGACCGAGGAAGACTGGTTCATGCTCCCTTCCGAAGAGCGCGAAACGCGTATCCCGCGTTTCCTCGACGAGGACCGCCGGCGCGGTTTCGACTTCTCCAGATCCCCTCTGATGCGTCTTGCCCTCTTCCGGCTGGCCGCCCACGATTTCTACTTCGTCTGGACGTTTTACCACGCGCTCCTGGACGGCCGGTCGCATTTACGCGTCCTTGAGGAAGTCTTCGATTTCTACGACGCCCTGCGTCGCGGCGAGGACTACCGTCCCACCGCTCCGCCCCCTTTTCGCGCCTTTGTGGAGTGGTTGGCCCGGCAGGAGTTCACCCTGGCAAGGGACTTCTGGAGCCAATTCCTCAAAGGCTTCGAGAACCCTACCCGGCTCGATGTTGCTTCGCCGCGATCGCAGACCGGCGAAGACTCCTCAGGCCGCGGCCTCATCGACAGCCTGCTTTCTAGCGATGACACCGAAACTCTCCGCGCCTTCGCTTCCCGCCACGACGTGACGCTCGGAGCCGTTCTCCAGGTGTCTTGGTCCGTGCTCCTCTCCCGCTACAGCGGCCAGGACGACGTCCTTTTCGGAGCCACCCGCGCCTGCCGCCACTCTTCAGTCGATGGCGCCGAGTCCATGGTCGGCCTTCTTATCAATACGGTCCCGATGCGCGTCCAACTCCCCCCGGACCTGCCCGTCCTCGAGTGCATCAAGAACGTGCGGGCCGACTGGGTAGCGATACGCGCCTATGAGCACACCCCTCTGCGAGACATACAGGCATGGATGGGCTTCGGGCCGGAAAGGCCTCTCTTCGAGAACATCCTTGTCATTGAGCATCACACCCTTGGGGAAACACTGCAGTCCCGCGGCCCCGACTGGCAGCGAAGGGAGTTTCAGCTTTTCGAGCGAAGCGACTACCCCCTCGCCGGCCTGGCTTACGCTGGCTCCCGCATCCTCTTGCGCCTGGCCTACGGACATAGAACCCTCGACGACGACGCAGCGGCGCGAATGCTCGGCCATTGGCGCGCCATCCTCATGGGACTAGCGACGCACTCAGACAGGCGCGTGGTCGACCTGCCGCTTCTGACCCGCGCCGCGCAGGCGGCGATGCCCGCCGGTTGGAACAACACGCAGAGACAACCCTCCGCGCCTTCGTGCCTCCACGAGTTGTTCGAAGCCCAAGCGGCAAGGACCCCCGCCGCCACGGCCCTTCGTCTCGAAGAGGGGACCCTCTCCTACGATGATCTGAACGCCCGCGCCAACAGGCTGGCCCGCTATCTCCAGGGAATCGGCGTAGGACCGGAGTGCCTCGTGGCGGTTTGCATGGCCCGCTCGCCGGCTTTGATCGCGGCCATCCTGGCCGTTTGGAAGTGCGGCGGCGCCTACCTCCCCATAGACCCCGATTCCCCACGGGAACAGATCGCCTCGATGCTCGACGACTCGCATGCCTCGCTGGTTCTCACCGAGAGCCAGTGCCTGCACCTTGTTCCGTCTCCAGGTCCCACTTCAGTCAGCGTAGACACTTGCGCCGGGGAGATCGCTGGCCACAGCGGAGAAAACCTCCGCGCTTCGGCCTCACCCGGCAACTTGGCCTACGCCATGTATACTTCCGGTTCCACCGGCCCTCCGAAACTCATCGGCGTCGAACACCGAAGCGCCGTTAACGCGATTTCCTACACCACAAGCGTCGTATTCAGCCCTGCCGAACTCGCAGTCGTACCGTTCGGAGACTCCATCTGCTTCGATGTCAGCGTCTACCGCATCTTCTCTCCGCTGACCTGTGGGGGAAGCATCGTCCTCCTTGATTCGATTCTGTCGCTGCCCTACTCCCGCTGGGCCGCTCTGGCGACTACCCTAGGCTCCGCCCCTTCCGTTCTCAAGAACCTTCTGCGCGACTTCCCTTTGCCCGAATCGGTTAGGGTGGTCAGCGTCGGCGGGGAGGTCGCGGGCCCTGACCTTCTCGCGAAATTGGCCGCGTATCCGCGCATCGACCGCGTCATAAACCTCTACGGCCCCACGGAAGCGACCATGTACTGCACTTGGTCCGTACTGATGAAACGGGAAACGCCATCCGGCTCCGCCGCCCCTTCCGTGTTCTCCCCGGTGGTCGCGCCTAACGTGATAGGCAAACCGATCTGGAATGCTGAGTGCCACATACTGGACCGTCTCATGCGCCCCGTCCCCATCGGCGTCGCCGGCGAACTCTGTATCGGCGGCGTTTCCCTAGCTCGCGGCTATCTGAATGACCCCGCGCTCACGGCGCGAAAGTTCGTGCCGGATCCCTTCTCCCGCGACGGCTCCGCCCGCCTTTACAGGACCGGCGATCTCGCCCGCAGCCTCCCCGATGGCGCCATCTGTTTCGTCGGCAGGATGGATCACCAGGTCAAAGTCCGGGGGATCCGCATCGAACCCCAGGGGATCGAGGCCATGCTCAACGGCCATCCCGAAGTCGCCGAGAGCCTCGTACGCGGCTGCGAGGACTTAGACGGGGACAAGCGTCTCGTCGCCTACGCCGCCGTCTCGCCGGAAGGCGGCGGCTCGCGTGACCCGGGCCTCACCCGGCGCCTCCGCACTCATCTTGAGAGTAAGCTCCCCCGCTTCCTGGCGCCCGACGCGTTTGTGCTTCTGGACAAACTGCCCCGCACCTACGGCGGGAAAATCGACTTTGCCGCCCTGCCCGTTCCCGATTTCCAGCGTTCACGCTCGAAGCCGGCGTTCGTCGCCCCGGGAAGCGAGGTCGAAGCGGTCCTCGCGCAAATCTGGGAACAGGTGCTCCAAGTGGAGCGCGTAGGCGTGAACGATGATTTCCTTCAAACCGGCGGCGATTCCCTTTCCGCCACCCGCATCGTGAGCCGCGTCAATCACGCCTTTGGCGCTGCCCTCCCGCTGCGCGCCATCTTCGATGCCCCGACCGTCGCTTCTCTCGCCGCCCTTCTCGCCGCCCACACCTCGGGGGCCCCTGAGAATCCGCCGCCGGCGCTGTAAAGGCGCGCGTTGGAGGGGATCCACATTGCAAGTCGAGGGTTGAGGCCAAAGTGGCAGGGCGCATTCGTGGACAAGCGCCGGCAGCAAGAGACTCGAAACAGTTGTCAGGAGACTCCTCCTGGTCTTGCGGCCGGAGCCATCCATCAATAAGGTCGGCACCAGGCCCCAGAGCCACAACGATCTCCTATTAGGGTTGCATGGCCGGTCGAACCCACTAGATTCACGGCATGACCGACCTGCTGACGATATTGCAAGAGCAGATTGATGGTTACCAAAAAACCTGTTTGATTTATGCGGCTGCCAAGAGCGGCCTGATGGATGCTTTGATAACTCCCAAGTCAGTGAACGCTTTAGCATCAGAGCTTGGCTTGCAAAGGGATCCCCTTGATCGAAGTCTTCGTTGTCTATCCGATTTGAAATTGGTTGAAGCAACTGGCGGGCTCTATTCTCTTACTGAGTCAGGCACTCTGTTGAGTAGCCAACATCCGAACTCACAGAGATATAGAACGCTGGCGGCGGGAGAGCAGTATTTGCTGCCTTGGAGCCAGTTATTGTATAGTTTGCAGACTGGAAAACCGTCTTTTGAGAAGGTGTTTGGCATGACGCCATGGCGCCTTCGCCAGGAAAACTCCAGGGCCAGTGAAGTGTTCGACGCCTACCTGGAGAATGAAGCGACGGAGCACTTGGATTTCATTCTAGATAAATTGGATCTTTCCGGCGCCGATTCTGTCTTGGATATCGGCGGAGGCAAAGGACAATTGGTTTCCAGGATCAGCAAAAGGGCAGCTTCTGGCCAAGCTATCGTTTTTGACCAGCCTCATGTGATCCAGGGAGTCACTGAAGTGGCGAGCATTTCTGGAGATTTTTTTGAATCCATACCGGAGGGCTTTTCGGTCTATTTAATGAAAAGCGTACTTCATGATTGGCCCGACCGGGAATGCATTGCCATTCTGAGAAACTGTCGACAAGCCATGAGTTCCCTTTCCAAGTTGTGCATCATCGAGAGAACAACAGATACAAATGTCCCTGACACCCATTTCGTTGATGTTCATATGCTCGTGATCACAGGGGGGCGCGAGAGATCGCTGGATCAGTACAGATCCCTTCTCGATGAGGCCGGCTTAGAGATTGATCGAGTGATATCGACAGCTTCGCCTTTCTCGATACTGATGTGCCATGCGCAGTCTTAAGGTTTTTCAGGAGAAGGACGGAGCCACGCTTCCCTCTATAGGATTTGCCGAGATCGAGCCTGGGCCAGTCGCCGCTGGATCGGTGAGATTGAAGATGCGGTATGCCGGGATTTGCGGAACGGACAGACATTTTCTCAAGGGTGGGAGTGGTGTGCCTTGTGCTATTCCTCAGGAGGGTCTCGTCTTTGGCCATGAAGGGGTGGGTGAAGTTGCCCAATGTGGATTGGGGGTCTCGAATTGCAAAGCAGGCGATATTGTTGTTTTTGAATCCCTTTGGTCTTGTGGGCAATGTGAGGTTTGTCGGCGCGGGAATTCGAATCAGTGTCCTCATGGTCAGCTTCTAGGGACTCAGAGGGATGGCGTTTTTGCCGAGTATGCCGATCTTTCGGCCAGATTGCTTTATGTCATAAATAATCAGATCCTCGCGCGGGAGCAAACAAAGGGTTTGGCATGCGTGGAACCGGCGGCTTGCGCAGTTCTCGCCTGTCAGAACGGACGTATGTCCCGACAGGACAGTGTGGTTGTTTTTGGAGGCGGCCCGATCGGCATCTTTTGTGCAATGATCAGTCGAGTGCTTTTCGGCGTGTCGCGGGTTTATCTTGTCGAGCCGAACGAGCGAAGGCGCGTACTAGCCGAAAAGTGGACCACCACGGTTTACAGCACAGCGGGCGACTTCAAGAATGAAGTCGATGTCGTCATCGAGGCCTCCGGAGATTTGCAGAATATCGAAAGCATCTTTCATTTGATGAAACCCAATGGACGAATCGTTTTGATGGGCCGCAGTCCGCAACCGTTGAGGGTAAATAGTGTAGGCCATATGATAACGAACGCCATTTCCATCATGGGATCGAGAGGTCATTTGGGCGGCGCGTTTTCACTGGTCTTGAAGTTGTTTGGTGAAGGAAAACTTCCCTTGGGGGAGGTGGTGACTGACGTGCAGGAATTCGGTAAACTGCCCCAGTTGCTGAATGATGAAGAGTTTGAGAGAAAGTATTGTAAAGTGCTGATCAGTTTTCATGACGACGGATAACTCATATTGGATCAACCCGATTGGCGCGCCGACGGACTGCGAGGTCGCAAAGTATTTGGAACTCATCGAGCCAGGAACTATTATGCTCCTGGGATGTACGCAGAAATTGCTGCCGCTCTGCGACGTCGCATTGGATCTGGAGCCTCTTTTCGAAGACCCAAAGATAAAGAAGATGAACTGGCTGGAGAATTCCGACTTTTATCAGACAATAATTGGAGATGGCGTTCTCAACCTAGGTCGTGAATTATGTCATTCCATTGTGGAAATGGCATCCCGCCACAGCGCTCAGCTCATCGTCCGTTCATTCAATTACAAGTTAGCCGGTATGCGCTACGCCTGCTATTTTCCAAAGGCGGGAGACTTTGAAATTCGTCCGAAGAAGACGCTCATCTTCGATGAGTATTCCTTTTTTATTTGGAGGTTTTCATGAGGATGTTGGCGAATGGCATGAATCGCAAAGACCCACCTTTTCATTGAGATCCTTTTTGCTAATGGTGTTCCTAAGAACTATTAGGTTGCTGGCCACGCGCCACAGGCTGCTTACTTCACTCAAGACACGCTGAGGACTAACGTGGGCGTGCAGCGCCTCAGGGAGGGATGCGGAGGCGCGGGGTTCTGTATGAGCCGAGGCGTTGTGGGTAGGAGAGAGTGTTGTGCGGGGGCGAGAGCTGCGATTCTCGCAGCAGTCCAAGGGCGCCGCCGCGAGGCGGCGGCGCGGGGGAGCCGGGTGGCGGGCTATGGGTTTCGCTCTAGGAGAATGCTGGCGAGAAGGCGGTGCACTCCTTCCACCGCTTCGACGGCGGCGGTTTCCTCATTTGTGTGATAGCCCGTAGTGGGGATCTGGACGGTGACGCCGTTCATGAGCCCGCCGGAGAAGGCTGCGAGACGGCCGAGTTCGGTATTCCCGTAACTCATGGGGCGGCGGCCTTCGGCGAGGCGGCGGCGATTCTCGCTTTCCACAAACTCGTCCTTGAAACCGTAGGCGACTCCAAGGTTTTCGCAGTATCCGCGCAATTCGTCGGCGAGGCGGCGGTCGAACTCGGCATGGGCGTCGCGGCGCCGGAGCACCACCTGCTGCCGTGTGGCGGAAGCGGAGTCGGGGAAGGGGCTGGTGTCGAGGACGAGAAAGCGTTTGGGGCGGCAGGAGGTGCGTACGACATAGTCGTGGACGAAGCGCCAGCTCCGGCCGGCTTCTTCCTGACAAGTAAACAATACAGTTCCGGCGAAACCTTCGGCAAAGAGAGCAGCGGCCAGGGCCACACTGAGGACATTGTCGAGTTGAGCGGCGACATAGGAGTCGTTGCTCTCCAGATAGTCGGCATAGGCTACGGGGCATCCGGCGGGGACGTGGTCGAGATCGCCGACTTCGAAGAACACGTTTCCGCGCCGCTCACAGAACTGCGCTTCGCGGATAGCGCCGCGTCCAAGGTAGGCTCCGCCCCAAGGTTCATAGGCGACGACCTCCGCGCCCACGAAGCGTTCGAGGAGGAGTTTGTAGGTTTGTTCGGAGACGGAGTCTCCGTCGCGCTCGCCCTTGTGCTGGGCGATGAAGGCGGCGTATTGGAATTCACGGGGTCCGGTGCAGATCAATCCGTGGCGATCGACGTGGACGCTCACGAGGGCCTCGTCCGGGCGGGGTCCAAGGACGGCGAGCAGTCCGGCATACTGGGTGGTGGAGAGCCCGAGCGCCTCCATTTCGCGGGCGAGGGTGAGGAGGAACGGGCGTTCGGCTCCGACCACTGAAGGGGAATGGACGAAGATCTTGAGGAACTCAAGCCAGGAACGGCGGGGTGGGCTGCGTCTGGGGACGCGCGGCGCCGGTGCGTTTCCCGGAATCATGGAAAGAGGCTGTAGCGCGGAAACGGGAGGCGGCAAGGAAGAAGCCAAGGACGGCGGCGGGGCAGCTTGAAGCACAGAGCAAGCCGGGCCGGCGGGGGCGGCGGATTTGAGATGCTTCCCTACAGCGAGTTGAGGTATTTGAGCAACTCAATGCGTTCGCGGTCTTCGAGCGGCTGCAACAGATTGGGCGGCATGAGCGATTGTTCGAGGGTCGTTCGTTCTTTGATATCGGATTTTCGAACGACGAGCGAATCGACCAGGGTGCGGACGGTGAGAGCCGTGCCGCTGTCGGCTTCAATCATGCCGGCGACGGTGCTGCCGTCGGCGAGTTGAAGAACGGTGAGATGGTAATCGGACCCAACGACGGCATTGGGATCGACGATGTTCTCCAAGAAGTAGCGGATTCCGTTGCGTCCGGAACCGGTGAGGTCTGGACCGATGTGGTTTCCGGCTCCTTTAGCTTGGTGACAGGCGGCGCAAAGTTGGTTGAAGAGCGCGCGGCCGGCTCCGGCGTCATAGGCCCAGAGGGGCGCTTCCTGGTACTGTTTTTCCAGAGAGTCGATGAGACGGACCTGTTCGTCGGGGGAGGATCCGATGCGGCCCCAGACCTGCTCGAGTTTCGCCGTGGCGGCGGGATCGCCAAGCATGGCGATCCGGCGGGCGTGATGCCCAGTGAGGATCCGGCGCTCGAGGGTTCCGTCCGCGATGGCCTCCAAGAGGGCTTCGGAAAAGGCGGGACGTGCCGTTAGGGTGTCGAGAGCGGCTGTGCGTTCAGTTTCCTCGAACCGGTCAAAGCGCACCAAGATGGCGGAGGCGATAGCGGGATCATCGAAACGGGCTAGGGCGGGAAGAACCTCCCGCCGCAGGCCGGCATCATCGAGAAGCTCAAGGAAGACGGGCCCGAGACCGGGGGGATTGACCCGGGCGAGCATGTTGAAGGCGTGACGGCGTGGTTGCCCGCCGACTTCGCGGTTGGCGAGTGCGGACTTCCACTTGGGGACGAGGCTGAGATCGCCAAAGGCGGCTCCGATGCGTTCGGCGAGGGCCTGAATGTGCGGGTCGCCGCTGCGGTAGAGACTGGCGGAGACGCTGGCCCAGGCGGCGGGAGCGCTGGACGAGGGCTGATCCTGACGGGCCAGGGCCACAGCCTCCAAGATGGCGCGTTGTTCCCGAGGTCCAGCCAGCGGCACTTCGTCCATCACCAGTTCGAGGTTTTTGCCGCCGAGGCGGGCTCCGTACCACCGGGCCCAATGGACCAGAGCGGGCAGGTTGCCCGCGTGGGCGACGCGCAAGGCTCCGGCGACGTCGCCGGGATCGAGTTGAGCTAAGCCGAACCAGATCAGGTTGGGCAGGAGGGGATCCGCGGCATCATCGGCGTGGCGAACGAGGTTGCCGGCGATCTGCCAGGCGGTTTCACGATCCACCCGTGTCAGGGCGGAGGCGAGATATCGACGGACCACGGGCGAGGGGTCCTGCCGGGCCAGGTCCGCGAGGCGATCGCGGACCGGCGACGATGGGTCCGGAATATCGGTGAGGAGTTGGATGGCCCAGCCCCGAACGTAGTCGCTGGCGTCGTCCAGGGCGGCGGCGATCGCCTCGCGGCTGGCTCCGGCGGCGTCGAGGCCCCAGAGGGCGCGGAGCCGCACGGTGGGGCAGTTCTCCGGGTTGCGGAGCAGGGCTTCCAACTGCGCAAGCACTGCGGGATCGAGAGGAGCGGTGGTGCGGCGTTCGCGCAGCAAGCGGAGAGCGGTGCGGGAGCGCCAGTGGTTGTTGTGGGACAGGAGGGCGGGAAGCTCTTCGGATGCCAAGGAGGCCAGATCGACGCGGACAGGCTTGTAGTCGTCTTGCCAGGCAACCCGGTAGAGTCTTCCGTTCCGGCGGTCCCAATGTTCCGCGTTCGGATTATGACAGTGCAAGGTATCGACCCAGTCGATCATGTAAACGGCGCCGTCGGGACCGTAGGCCAGGTCGACGCCGATGTAGTCGGGACTGGGGCAGTAGAATACATCGCGGCCGGCGTGAAGCGTTTCGAAGCCGGAACCGAGCCGGCGGTTCTCCTGTTGATTGATCTGGTGTCCGTGCAGGTTGTGGGTGAAGAGCTTGTTCCGGAACTGCTCTGGCCAGTTGTCGCCCAGGTAGATCATGGTTCCCACGTGGGAGTGCCCGCCATAGATGCGGCGGCTGCCGGGTTTGCCGGCCCCGCCTTCGCCGTGGCCGTAAGGGGCGGAGGCGAGGAGGTAGTTGCGGAAAAGGGGAAAATCCGGCGGAGCCTCGCGGGAGACGAAAGGGGCGTGATTGGCGTTGGCTTGGTTCCAATAATGACCGCCCAGCACGACGTGGGTCGTGGCTCCCCGTCCGAAATAACTCCGGCAGTGGGTCATAAAGAGCTGTCCGTAGGCATCGAAAGCGAGACCCCATTGGTTGCTGCCGCCGTGGGCGAACACTTCGAATTCGCGGCGGACCGGGTGATAGCGCCAGACTCCGGCGAAGAGGGTTGTGCGCTGGTCTTCCGGCGCGCCCGGCTTCCCGATGTGAGACTCGTTGAAGACGCCCTGGTTTCCGTAGAGCCATCCGTCGGGACCCCAGGTGAAGCTGTTGAGGGTTTCGTGAGTGTCCTGGAATCCGAATCCGTCGAGGAGGACCAGCGGTTCGGAGTCGGGGCGGTCGTCGCCATCGTGATCCGGGATGAAGAGGAGTTGCGGAGCCGCACCGACCCAGACGCCGCCGTAGCCGACTTCGAGGCCGCTGACGAGGTTCAGGTTCTCGGCGAACACGGTGCGGGATTCAAAGTTTCCGTCGCCATCGTTGTCGGCGAGAATGAGCAGCCGGTCCTGCCCTTCTCCGCCGGCGCGTTTGCGCGGGTAACTGTGAGCCTCGGCGATCCAGATCCGGCCGCGTTCGTCGAAGGTCATGGCGATGGGCTGGCGCAGGTCCGGTTCGGCTGAGATGACCTCCGCGGTGAAGCCAGGTTCGAGCCACATGTTTTGAACGGTCGCGGCGGCGGGACCTGTGGCTTGATCTCCGAGCGGATTGGGTTGCAGGTGGGCGAGGATGGGATTTTCGCGGAGCCGGGCGGGACGGGAATCGGTTAACGGTTCAGGCAGGTTTTCATGAAAGCGAAAGTCATCGAAATTCAAGTGCCCCCAGGCTCCGGGATTCTCGTCGATCAGTCTAACGAAGATGCGCTTTCCCTGGTGGGATCGGAGATCCACCGCGACAAGTTCCATGGATTCCGCATCCCGGCCGTTTGCGGTGTGGAGGATGCGCCCGGGCTGGTCCGGTTCCTGGAGAACGATCTCGGCGCGGGTCGAGGGCTGGGCTCCGCCGGAGAACAGAAAAGTGGCGTAGGGATGGGTCACTTCAAAGGAGTCGGAGATCAGGGTTCCGAGGGGGGCGTCGCGGACCTTCTCGTAGCCCCCGATGAAGAACTCTCCGGACTTGTTGCTGGTCTGGCCAGGCCAACGGTCGGCGATGCCGTCACGGTTGACTGGTTGGCCGGCGAAGGCTTCGCCTGAGGCGGTCCAGTCTTTCAGCGTGCCGTCCTCGAATCCGAGATTCAGTTCCCGGCCATCCCCGGCGCGCGGCCAGACTCCCTCGCCGGCTTCGGTTCCAGGTTGGGCTTTCACGGGTGCAATGACGGTGTGCTCGCCTGGGGCGAGTTTGCGGTAACGGATGTGGCGGAAGCGGACGCGGGTTTCGGGTCCGCTGTGCAGTTGAAAGGCGATATGGCCGGCGGCATCAGCTTCCTCGCGCTGCTCGTCGATCAGTTCGCTGAAGAGTGTGCCGTTGATCTCGATCGTGATGGAGGATCCGCAGGCGAGAATCCGGTAGTCGTTCCAGGTGGATTCGCGAAAGAGAACGCCGAAGGCGTCGGCCGCGGCGAAGGTTTCGGCGGCGCGGGAACCGTCTTCGGCGATGTGCACGCGTTGTCCGCGTTCGGTGAGCAGAGCCCGGCCGTGTTCATCGTAGATGCGCCCGAGCCAGACGGCGCCCATGTCGATATCGGCTTGATAACCGGACACGTGAGTGGGATCCTGGGCTTGGCAGCGGAACTGGACGCCGGAGTTCGCTGGCGCCGCCCCGTCCAAACGAAACTGAAGGCGCAGTTCGAAATCGTCGAGTTCACCGCCTTCCCAGATCAGCCAGGTGTTGTGGTCGAGGGTTTGTCCTGGCGGGATTTCGCCGACAATGGCTCCGTCTTCGACGCGCCAGTGTTCTGGTTCACCGCGCCAGCCCCTTAGTGAGGCTCCATCGAAGAGGGAAATAAAACCGGGTTCCTCGTCGTTGAGCGGTTCTGCGGCGGCGGAAGGCCAGGGGAGAAAAAAGGCCAAGGCGGCGGGGAGAGTCCGGAGGCGCATGGTTTTCGGGCTGGGAGAGGGGAGGAGTTGTGGCGCTCGTTATCGGCCGGGGATCGGTTCGTTTCCCGCTACATTGGCAGGACTGACGTTCCACAGGCGACGCCGCCTCCGCCAGTTCGGCCGATTCGTGGACAGCGCGCACATCGCCTAATTCTTTCTCGCGGCGGATTGTCCCGCCATATAGCTGGTGATGAGGCAACGATAGGAGGGCAGGTGATTGGAGAAGAGGGCGCCCAGTCCCTCGATGTCATTGCGCCAGTCGCGGTGCAGCTCGCAAGCGATTCCGAACCAAGTCATGAGCTGACATCCGGCGGCTGTCATGCGCGCCCAAGCCGCGTCGCGGGTGGTCTTGTTGAAGGTGCCGGAGGCATCCGTGGCGACGAACACTTCGTAGCCTTCCTCTCGCGCCGATAGGGCGGGAAAGGCGACGCAGACTTCCGTCACGATCCCGGCGATGAGCAACTGCTTCTTGCCTGTGGCCTTTACGGCCTTCACGAAATCCTCGTTGTCCCAAGCGTTGATGTTGCCGGGGCGCGCGATGTAAGGAGCGTCTGGGAACATCTCTTTGAGTTCGGGGACCAGCGGACCGTTGGGACCGTCCTCGAAGCTCGTCGTGAGGATTGTGGGCAGCTTGAAGTACTTCGCGGCGTCGGCCAGCGCGAGGACGTTGTTCTTGAAGTCGTCCGGCGAGAAATCCTGGACGAGGTTGGTCAGTCCGGATTGATGGTCCACGAGGAGGACGGCGACGTCGTTTTTGTCGAGACGGTTGTATTTGAAGGGGTTCATAATGGTCTCTTGGAGTCTTTCGGCTTGGTTTGGGATTGAAGAGGCGTGTCGATCTGGACTGGGCACACCTTATCCGAGGGATTGGTTTGTCCGAAAGGAGTTTCTCTGTGTCCTTTGGCCACTTTATAGGCGCTTCGCCGAAGGAAGCGCTTGATCACCGGGTCCGTGGTCTCCCTGGCCGGCCAGTTCAGGGTGTGGGGAGAGGCCTGCGAGGCCATTGGTTTGTCTTTCCCGGTTTACCCGGGGATCAACTTGGCGACATCGGCATGGAGAGCGGCCAAGGCTTTGTCCAAAGTGGCGACTTCGCCGCCGTGACGCCTTGCGAGCGCCGCCAAGTAGGCGTCGGTTACCTGCCGGTGACCGATCACACCAGTGAATCGGATCCGGTCGAATCCGATGTCGTCAGGCCAGAACTTGTGCCGCGGTATGTGCAAGACGGCAGATACAAGCGCTCTCGCCCCCTCTCCGGAGGGGTTCGCGGTGTCTCTGAAATAGTGCCGCACGAGCGCACCTTGGGTGATTGGGCAGGTCGCGAAGTCCGTGCCGGCTTCGGCGAACCAAAGGCGGACTCGCTGATGATCCACATGAGAGGTGTTGATCAGCGCAATCAACACATTGGCGTCGAGAAGGCGGGTCACCCTTACTCCTCCAAGGAACGTGCGTCAGCAGCGGTGATGGGGCGCCCGGACTGCAATAAGGGGAATCCCGTGAGAGCGTCGTGGGCGAACGCGGATGTCTCCGTCGCAAGATCAGCCTGCAATCCGCGATGGAGGAGCGCCGCAATGGTCTCACTGATGGACCGTTCGTTATGATGAGCCAATGATCGAACGACCGCATAGAGCTGGTCATCGATGGTCACAGTGGTCCTCATGCAGATAAGGTCGCATCATTGCATCTTGATGGCAAGATGCAGATTTCATGGTGTGATTCAGATCGTTCCCTGGCCGCTGTTCTTGACGGCGAAGATCGAGGGGGTGGCTCCGCTCGAAGTTTTTCTCCCCGGAGCGGGCGCGGATTGGTATCGGTGGAGCCCGTGCACACTTTGCTGCGCATCTTTCGATATGCCGCACGCTATCCTTGGCGGGCTGCGTCGACTTTTGGCTTGGCCCTGCTGGCGACCGGGCTGGTGCTGGTGTTGCCGGTGGTCACCAAAGTCTTCATTGACGAGGTGATCCCGGGCCGGGAATTCCACCGGGTCGCGCCCTTGGCCCTTTTAGGAGTGGCAGCGATCGCCCTGCGTCAGCTTGTGACGATGTTGCGGAGTCTGGCCAACAGCGCCTTTGAGCAGCGCATCATCCACGATTTGCGGATGGAACTCTACGGCCGGATTCAGCGGCTTCCGCTGCGCTGGTTCGACCGTCAACCGACCGGGGACACTATGCACCGCGTAGCGGCCGATGTTCCGGCGATCGAAAGGGTGGTGGTCGGCGGTATTGATCAGGGTCTGAGCGGAATCCTTCAGTTCTCGGCGGTGCTGGCCTATTTGTTGTGGCTGGATTGGGGGCTGGCTTTGCTCACGGTGGCTCCTCTGCCCTTGGTGGCGTTGACCATGCGAGTGTATCAGCGCTATGCGGAGCCGCGCTACAAGGCGGTGAGCGAGGCCAACAGCGCGCTGCAATCCGTGTTGCACGACAACGTGGCCGGAATCCGCCAGATCAAAGGATACACGGTGGAACCGGAGGAGTTGCGCCGTTTCGAGTCGATGAGCGGGGAGGCCGTGGAAGCGCAGATGAAAGTCGTGCGCATCGGAGCATTGGCCTGGCCTTTGGTGTCTTTGGCCGCCGAATCGGGCATTGTGCTAACCATCGCCTTCGGGGCGTGGTGGATTCTGGAAGGAAAAACAACATTGGGCGCGTTGAGCGCCGTGCTGATGTCCTGGGGCTTGCTCTACGATCCCATTTCCCGCGTGAGCCCGCTGGTTCAGTTATTCGTGGCAGGGATTGTTTCGGGCCGGAGAGTGTTCGGGATTCTCGACTTGGCGGAGGAACCGAATTTGACTGAGGGCTTACGGCCGGAACGCTTGCGGGGACACATCCGCTACGAGGGAGTGACGTTTTCCTATGCCGGCGAATCGGGCGCTCCGCAGTTGGTTGGGATCGATTTAGAGGTTCTGCCAGGGAAGACGGTGGCTTTTGTCGGAGCCACCGGCGCGGGAAAGTCCACGTTGCTGAATCTGTTGACGCGTTTCTACGAGGTGACCGAAGGCCGAATCACGCTCGATGGGATACCGATCGAGGAGTTGTCGAAAGAGTGGTTGCGGGACCGGATCGGCTATGTCACCCAGGAGAGCTTTCTTTTCAATCTGTCCATTCGCGAGAATCTGCTGTTGGGACGCAACGAGGCGGACGAGGAGGAGATCTGGGAGGCGCTGCGGGCGGCCAATGCGGCGCAGTTCGTGCAGGAGCTGGAATCCGGCTTGGAGACCGTGCCCGGGGAACGCGGCGCGCAATTGAGCGGCGGAGAGCGTCAGCGGCTGGCCATTGCCCGGGCGCTCTTGAAGAATCCTCCGGTTTTGTTGTTGGACGAGGCGACCAGCGCGGTGGACAACGAAACGGAACGTTTGATCCAGGAAGCTTTGGAGCGTTTGCGAGCGGAGCGGACGGTGCTGGTGATCGCCCACCGCTTGAGCACAGTTCAGTCCGCGGATTGTATTTATGTCATGGAGCACGGGCGAATCGTGGAGCGGGGAGACCACCGTTCCCTGCTGGCGCAGGGAGGGGCATACGCCAAGCTTTGCGAGGCGGGCCTGCGAGAAGGGGAGGCGCCGGCCGGGAAAGCGCCGGGAGAGGATGGGCCGAGCGAGCCTCCGGCACAGTGATGGGGTCTTAGTGGGGAGGCCCTTGAGGCTGGGCGCGCCGTGGACCGGCGGAAGGGTGGGGGGCGCTTGAGGAATCTGGGGCCTGCCGAGGAGCGGAGCCAGGGGAGCGGAGCCGTCTTGCCAAGGGCGGCGCGGCTGAGGTAGAAACCGGCTGGGTGAGCCGCCTCCGAATCGTGCGGCTGCCTGGTTTTCCTCATGAAATTCGCTATCTGCAACGAGACTTGGCAGGGTTGGGAGTTCGCCCGGGTGTGCGAACGGATCGCCGGGCACGGGTATTCGGGCGTGGAGATCGCGCCGTTCACCTTAAAGGAGGATCCGCGCGAGTTGAATGAGGCGGATGCGGCGTTGGCAGCGCGCGCGGCGCGGGACGCGGGCCTGGAGGTGGTGGGATTGCACTGGCTGTTGGTGAAACCGGCCTGGCTGCATTTGACCAGTCCGGATGCGTTGCTGAGGCGGGATACGGTGCGTTTTGCGGTGCATTTGGCGCGCTGGTGCCGGGCGGCGGGTGGGTCGGTGATGGTTTGGGGAAGTCCGAAGCAGCGCAATTTAGAAGCGGATTGGGACTATCAAGAGGCTTTCGGCCGGGCGGCGGAGGCGCTTCGAGAGGTGAGCGAGGCTGCGGGCGAAGCAGGGGTGACGATTGCCTTGGAACCGTTGGGACGGAAGGAAACGAACTTTTTGAACACGGCTGGGGAAACCGTCAGGTTGATCGAAGCCGTGGGTCATCCGGCCTGCCGTCTGCATCTCGACGTCAAGGCCATGAGCGACGAAGGGAAGCCGATTCCGGAGATTATTCGTGAGAACGCGCAGTGGCTCGCCCATTTTCACGCCAACGACCCGAACCTGAGGGGTCCCGGGACCGGCGAGGTGCGCTTCGAGCCCATCGCTGCGGCGCTGCGCGAGGTGGGTTACGATGGTTACGTTTCGGTGGAGGTCTTCGATTACTCGCCGGACGCGGACACAATCGCCCGGGACAGCATGACTTATTTGAAAAGCGTATTTGACAGTGTATGAATCGCCGTATTGTGAGTGGATGAAGACGCGAATCTTCCGGGTTTCTCCCCGGTCCCTGGCGGCGCTCCTGGGGGCAGTTTACTTTGTGCTTGGGTGCCTTCTGGCCATTATGACGCTTCTCGGAGCCTGTACGGGCGCCACTTTGGGCATTCAGGGACCGCTGCCCTTTTCGGGGTCGGGAGCGAGTCTCGTGCCGTTCGCGCTGCTCTATCCCTTTGCCTCAGCGCTGATGGGCGTGATCACGGGTCTGATCGCCGCGTGGATCTTCAATTTCGCCGCCAGGTTCACCAAGGGCCTCTTGATTTACACCCGGGAAGAGAATGGATTGTTATAGGGTAGCGGAAGGTCCGGTGAAAAAGCGACTCAGTTTCTCTTTGGGGTTTTCTGGGTACGCCTTCGGGTGCGCGCGCCTGGTCCGCACGGGGCTCGCCGGCCTTTCGCGACGAAACAGTATGAGAAACGAGGGCTAGGCCGACTGAGCAGGTTGAGGAAAAGCGGGATGGGCATCGCACTGTGAGATACGAGGCGCTTTGATTTATGAGTTGTGCGCCCGGTTCGTACAGGTCAGGTTCTGAGTGCATGAAGAAGGCCATGGTTTCCAGTCTGGCCGTGATGCTCGTTGCCGGCATTGCGGAAAATGTTCGGGCGGAACTTGAACTTCGCCGGGAGGGAGAGGTTCTCCGCGTCGAGATCGATGGGGCTCCATTCGCCGAATACCGCCACGAAGGTCTGCACCGGCCCATTTTGTATCCCATCATTGGTCCGCATGGGGTGGAGATGACCCGCAACTATCCGATGAAAGAAGGGGTCGCTGGCGAGGCGGCGGATCATCCGCATCATCAGTCGCTGTGGTACGCGCATGGAGACGTGAACGGCGTGGATTTCTGGGCCAACCGGGGAAAGATCGTGCAGACGGAAGTCGAAGAGGCTTCGGCCAAGGGGAATGAGGCGGTAGTCGTCACCCGGAACCGGTGGGAGACGCTGGAAGGCAAGGAGGTCTGCCGGGACAAACGGCGTTTGGTGTTCTCGGTGCTGGAAGGCGGCTCCCGGGCCATCGATTTTGCCATCACGCTGGAAGCGTCGAACGGGGACGCGACTTTTGGAGATACCAAAGAGGGGACCTTGGCGATCCGGACGCATCCGGCCTTGCGTTTGAAGGGGGAGGTGGCCACGGGCCGGGCGGTCAACAGCGAGGGTCAGCGCGACGGCGAGCTTTGGGGCAAGGCCGCGAAGTGGGTGGATTATTGGGGCGAAGTGGGGGGGAAGACGGTGGGTGTGGCCATTATGGATCACCCTTCCAATCCTCGCTATCCCACCACTTGGCATGCGCGCGACTACGGATTGGTGGCGGTGAACCCCTTTGGATGGAACGATTTCTTCAAAGGACAGAAGGGGCGGGGCGATCTGACGATCAAGGGAGGCGAATCGTTGACGTTTCGTTACCGCTTCGTTTTTCACGAGGGCGATGCGGAGACGGCGAAGATCGGGGAGATCTACGCGAAGTTTTCGGAATCGTGAGTGGATTTTTTGGAGACTCCCAATTCCTGAACGCGGGTTCGGTTGCGGCTTGCCGGTTGCGGGCGAACCGGTAGGATGAGGGCCGATGCGTGCACAACGCGGCGGAAGCTGGCTCCTTTCCGTCATGGGGGCGGCCTGTCTGGCGACAGGTTTGGTTTCCGGGCGGGCGGATGAACGGATTGCTGGTGCGGATGAAGGGGACCGCGCCGCGGTGGAGTTGCGGTTTGAACCGGTGGAAGCGGAGGTGATTCGCTTCGAGGGCCGCTCGGAGAGCGAAGGTCGCGATCAGCGCGCCGCCGTGGCGGAATTGTGGCTGATTGACGCAAGCACAGGCGAACCGGTGTCGCGCGACGGTTGGAGCGTGCGTTTGGTTTCGTCGGAAGACGGGGAGAGCCACGAAGCCGGCCGCGCATTTGACGGAGACAGGGACACCTGCTGGTTGACCGGCGGCTCGACGGAACCTCCGCATGTGCTGGAGATCGACCTGGGAGGACGGCAACGGTTTTCCGCGTTGCGCTATCTTCCCCGGCAAGATGCTTCCGAAGGCCGGATTCAGGAGTTCGCTTTCTTCGCTGGAAACGCGGGCGAGGAGTGGGGCGTTCCGTTGCGTCAAGGCGTGTTTGGAGCAGCTTCGGGATTGGCGGCGGTGCGGACCGAGATCGAGCCGCGTGGGGAGGGGCTGCGTTTGCGCCGTTCTGAGTTTGCCTCGGCGGACCAGGTGCACGGACCGGTGGCCTTGACGCTGGATGACCGGGGAAGAGTGTTCGTGGCGGAGACCTATCGTTACGAGGGCCGCGGCGTGGTGGACAACCGCGGCAAGGCGCGCCGGGAGCGGGACGATTTGCAGACGGAGACCTTGGAGGACCGCCGCCGGTTCTTGTTGCAGTGGCTGGAGGATGGCGAGTTGGCCCCGGAATACGCAAAACGGCGGGATCTTTTCTCGGATGGCGACAATTTGCTCACGAAATTCTCGGAGAAGGTCGCCTTGTTGGAAGACCTCGACGGCGACGGGGAGGCGGACCGGCGGACAGTTTTCGCCGAGGGCTTCAACGATCTTTTAGACGGGCCCGCGGCGGGAGTCCTGACGGGCGGGGGTGCGGTGTATTTCGCGTGTGTGCCTCAGGTCTGGAAACTCACGGATTCCGATGGCGACGGCGTGGCCGATCAACGGGAGGTGTTGGCCCGCGGATTCGGAGTGCGCTCGGGTTGGTTTGGCCACGATTTGCACGGGCTCACGTGGGGACCGGACGGGAGGCTGTATTTTTCGGTGGGAGACCGTGGTTACCATACCACGGGGGGCGACGGCGGCGCATTGCACGGTCCGGGCCGGGGGGCGGTCTTCCGTTGCTGGCCGGACGGATCGGGCTTGGAACTCTTTGCCACGGGTTTGCGCAATCCGCAGGAGCTGGCCTTTGACGCCCGGGGGAATTTGTTTACGGCGGACAACAACAGCGACGCGGGCGATCTTGCGCGCATTGTGTGGGTTGTGGAAGGAGGAGACTCCGGATGGGACATGAGCGTGCAGAGTCTGGAGACGCGCGGGCCGTGGATGCAGGAGCGGATGTGGGAAATGCCGGAGGAGGGCGGGGTGAATCCCCCTGCTTGGGTGCTGCCGCCGGTGGGACATCTCAGTGAGGGACCGTCGGGTTTGGCCTATTATCCCGGGACCGGGCTGCCCTCAGACTATCAAGATCGTTTTTTCTTGTGTGACTACCGCGGCGGGCGGGGGTTGATTTTGGCTTTTTCGACGATCCCGCATGGCTCCGGGTTCCGGTTGGGCTCCGCGGAAGCGTTTGACGATGGTCCGGCGGTGAGTGATTTGGCTTTCGGTCCGGACGGAAGGATCTACGTGGCCGAATGGGGTACAGGCTGGGACATCAATCCCCGGGCCCGGATTTATACGTTGGAGCATGAGGCGTCCCGGGCCACGGCGCTGGTGCGGGAAGTGGAGAAGATCCTGCGGAATGGATTTGCCGGGACGAACGTCGAAGCGCTTTCGAATTGGTTAGGCCACGCGGATCAGCGGATCCGGATGGGGGCCCAGTTCGAGTTGGCCGGGCGAGGAGAGGTCGCGGTCTTGACGGCGGCGGCGCGTGGGGGGTCTCCCTTGGAGGCGCGCCTTCATGGACTTTGGGGTTTGGGTCAGGCGGCGGCGCGTTGGCCGGGAGCGTTGGAAGCTGTGACCGGGTTGCTGGGCGATGGAGAGCCGGAGATCCGGGCGCAAGCCTGCCGGATGGCGGGGGAGCATCGAATTTCCCGAGCAGCCAAGGACTGCGTGGCGCTGCTGGGGGATGCCGAGCCCCGGGTGCGTTTTTTTGCGGCCTTGACGCTGGGCCGGATCGGCGACCGGGATGCCCTGAGCGGCCTGGTGGAGTTGCTCCGGGAGAACGCCGATAGAGATTCCTTCCTGCGTCATGCCGCGGTCGTTGGGCTTTCGCAGTTGAACCGCGCCGACGATTTGGTGGAGGAGGCAGGCGGCGCAGATTCTTCAGCGGTACGGTTAGGGGTGGTTTTGGCGTTGCGGCGGTTGCACGATCCCCGGCTGGCGCAGTTTTTGAACGATCGGGACCTGCGAGTTTCCACAGAGGCGGCGCGGGCCATCTACGATGAGGAGATCGCCATGGCTTGGCCGGCGCTGGCGGAAGGGATTTCCGGGCCAGGAGCGGCGGATCGCCCGGAGGCTTTCCTGCGGCGTGCGTTGGAATCCAATCTGCGTTTGGGACGTGAAGAAGACGCGGAGCGTCTGGCGCGTTTTGCAGTGAGCGAGGGCCCGGAGGAGGCGCGGGCGGCGGCCTTGCAGGCGTTGTTGGACTGGGATTCGCCGCCGCCGCGGGAGGGCGTTTGGGGGAGGTGGCGTCCCGCGGAAGGGCGATCCGTGGGCGTGGCCCGTGCGGCGGTCCGGCGCTACCTTCCAGAATTGCGCAAGTTGGGGCTCGATGAACTCCGCATTTTGGCAGCCCGGCTCGATGCGCTCTATGGGGAGGAACGGCCGCCGGAGGAATTGGTCCGCTTGGCCACGGATCCGGCGTCGCCCGATCTGCTTCGGTTAGACGCATTGCAGACTCTAGAGAAGCGCGGGGAAGTCGAGGCATTGAGGCGAGCCTCCACAGAGGTCTTGGCCGGGCCGGGCCTTGCGGAGCTTCGAGCGGAGGCGCGCCGGAGCTTGGTGCTGCAGGATCCCGCTGGGCGGGTCGGCCTGCTGGAAGAAGCGCTCGGGCCGGAATCGGCTCTGCGGGAGCGTCAGGAAGCGATCAAGATTCTGCCGGTCTTGGCGGTTCCCGGAGCGGTGGACCTTCTTGCCCGGCTGATGGGAGCACTCGAGCAAGGGGAGCTGGATGAGGGAATCCGTTTGGATGTGTTGGAGGCGGCGCGGACGGCGCCAGACCACGCTTTGCAGCAGAGGGCGGCGGCCTATGCGGAGGGGTTGCGAGCGGAGGTTGGCGAGGAAGGACTTCAGCGGCTGGCCCTGCAGGGCGGAGATCCCGGCCGGGGCCGGCAGATTTATCAGACCAACAGCGCCGTGCAATGTGTGCGGTGCCATTCGTTGGCAGGGAAAGGGGGGCGGATTGGTCCGGCGCTCGACGGCGTGGCCAGACGGTCGAGTGCGGAAGCGTTGTTGGTCTCGCTGGTGGAGCCGCAGGCGGATGTGGTGATGGGTTTCGGGGCGATTACCTTGACCTTGCGCAATGGGGAGATCCTTACGGGAACGCTACTGCGGGACGAGGATGGGGAGGTGGAATTGGCGATCGATCAGGATCGCCGGGTGGTACCGGCTGTGGAGATCCGGGACCGGACGCGGCCGGTCAGCGGGATGCCTCCGGTGGGGGCTCTGTTGACCCCGCGAGAGTTACGCGATTTGATGGCCTATTTGAGGACGCTTAGTTGAGGTCTCCCTTTGGGGGAGCCTGCCGGTCCACGGGGAATGCCGGTTGGCGGATGCAGTCCTCCTTGCGGACCCGGCCCTCAGGGGGGCAGAGGCGATGAAAGGCCAAGGGCTAATCCGTCTTGAGGATTTCGGCGCTCTTGATGTAATCGAGTTTGGGAAAGTCCTTTTTGAGATAGGCGTTTCCTTCCCGTAGGATCTGCGCCTGGCCCGGTCCCTTGCCCCGGGGGGCGCCCTCGCCGTACTCCTTGTAGATTTTGTCCATCACTTCCATGCCTTCGACGACTTTTCCGATGGGTGAAAAACCTTGGGCATCCAACGTGGAGTTGTCGGCGTAGTTGATGAACAACTGGCTGGTGCGGGTATTGGGGCCGGCTGTGGCGAAAGTGACCATGCCCCGTGTGTTGGAGGCTTTCCCGGAGGGATCATCCTTGATTTTGGCATCTCTCCACGCGGCGGCGACTTTGGGATCCCCGTGAATTCCGAACTGGGCCATGAATCCGTCAATGACGCGAAACAAGGCGATGTCGGTGAAGAAGCCGGCTTTTACGAGGTTGTAAAAGCGGTCGGCTCCATTGGGCGCCCAGGCCCGGGTGACTTCGATGACCACGTCGCCTTGGGTGGTGATGAGTTTCGCCCGAAAGCTGTCCGGGGCCTTATCCGCGAACTTAGAGGGATCGAGTAAGGCAGAGGTTGGGTTTTCCGGTTCTGCTTGCGCTCGGCTCAACGCAGGGGTCAGCGCGACGAGAGAAAAAAGCATTGCGGCGAAGATCAGGGGGCGAGATGGCATGATGGAACAAGATGGAGTCTCCAAGGCGTGCAGGCAAGTGCGAGCTGGGGCCGGACGAAAGGGCCCAGGGAAAGGGCCCAGGGGGGCCGGGGTCCGTCTGAAAAAGCATGAGGGAGAGGCGATCGGGCGCGCGCTTGCTTTTGACATCCACGGCTGGGTGTCTATGATCGGCTTCCCCGGACGCAGAACGCCTCCCCATATTCATGAGTGACTCGGAAGGACCCGACCGGCACGAGTTTCAGGCCGAAGTCCGGCAGGTGCTCGATATTGTCATCAACTCGCTCTACACGGACCGGGAGATCTTTTTACGGGAGCTGGTGTCCAACGCGGCGGACGCTCTGGAGAAGATGCGGCTTACCCAATTGCGGGAGCAGGAGGTTTTCGACGCTCAGTTGCCGCTGGAGATCAACATCACCACGGATGACACGGCGCGCACGCTGACGGTGAGCGACTACGGGATTGGGATGACGCGAGAGGAACTTCAAGAGAATCTGGGAACGATCGCCCACAGCGGATCCAAGAAGTTCTTGGAGGCGCTTTCGGCGGCGGGGCAGAAGGAGGCCAGTTTGATCGGGCAGTTCGGGGTGGGATTCTACAGCGTGTTCATGGTTGCGGACTCGGTGAAGGTCTACACCCATTCCTGGCGCGGCGAGGGCGAGCACCTGTGTTGGAGCAGCGAGGGCCGGGGCGACTACTGGATTGAGGAGGCCCCGGGTCAGCGGCGGGGCTGCAAGATAGTTATCCGGCTCAAGCCGGAGCACGAAGAGTTTTCGAAGCGCGCCAGGATCCGGGAAGTCCTCGACACCTACAGCCGGTTTGTCCCCTTTCCGCTGCATCTCAACGGAGATCAGGTAAGCCGGGTGGAAGCGCTTTGGTTGAAGAGCCGCAGCAGCATCACGGACGAGGAGTATCTGGAGTTTTATCGCTACACTGCGCATACGGCGGATGAGCCGTTCTATCGCATGCATTTCAGCGCGGACGCGCCTTTGGCCATTGATGCATTGCTTTTTGTGCCGGGCGAGAATCCGGAACGGTTTTTCGCCGGGCAAGTTGATCCGGGAGTGGCGCTGTATAGCCGGAAAGTGCTCATTGATACAGCACCGCGGCAGTTGCTTCCGGATTGGCTGCGTTTTCTCAAAGGGGTCATCGACAGCGCGGATCTGCCGCTGAACATTTCGCGGGAAAGCATGCAGGACAGCGCCCTCGTTCAGAAGCTGAACCGGGTGATAACCAAGCGGTTTCTCAAGTTCCTGGAGAAGGAGGAGGAGACGGATGAGGAGCGTTACGGCCGTTTTTACGCCCGCTTCCAACGTTTCCTTAAGGAGGGGGCGGCCACGGATTTTGAGCACCGTGAGGCCTTGGCGAAGTTGTTGCGCTTCGAATCGTCGCTATTGGATGCTGGGGTGCAGACGGGATTCGCCGCGTATGCGGGACGGGCCCGGGAGGGTCAGGACGCGATTTACTATCTGTTAGGCGGATCACGTCAAGCCCTTGAAGCGGGGCCCTACCTGGAGGCGTTCCGCGCGCGGGGAATCGAGGTCTTGTACTTCACCGATCCGGTGGACGAATATGTGGCGGGGGCGATCGGCGAGTTTCAAGGGCGGAAGCTGACGGCGGCTGACCGTCCGGAATTGGATTTGGGAAAGGCGGAGACGGCTCCGGAGGGAGAAGCGTTGGCTCCCGAACCCTCAGAGGCCTTGTGCCGCTGGATGCAGGAGCGTTGCGGGGAGCGGGTGGCGCGGGTCCGGTTAGGAGAGAGGCTGACCGGGAGTCCGGTAGCGGCGTTTATGGAGCACGGCGCCATGAGTCCTCATTTGCGCCGGATGATGCGCGAGATAGACACAGGGTCCGGCCGGGAGAAGGTGATTTTGGAGCTGAATCCACGACATCCGCTGATCCACAGACTGGCGGAAGCGATGGAAGCGGATCCCGAAGGGGCGGATCTGGCGGCGCAGCAGTTGCTGGACAACGCCTTGCTATCGGCGGGCCTGATCGAGGAACCGCAGGAGATGGTCCAGCGCATCAATGCGCTTATTGAACGGGCCTTGGCGACGGGCAAAGCGGCGAGGGAGGGATAGGGAAGAGTTTTGGGCTACCGGCGGAGCTTCGTCGCGAAGGTTGACAGGAATCCCAAACGCGAGGAAAATCATCCGTTCCGGGCGGGGGGCGACGGCGCAGACATGCAGCGTTCCGTCCGGGCGCATTCCGCTTACCCCTATGAAAGCAAAATCCCGATGGTTGTTTGGCGTGATCCCGCTGGGGACGCTTTGGTGTGCGGCCGTTTTGGGCGGGACCCTTATGCCGGTTTCGGCGATTCCGAGAGTGATCGGAGGGAGCGAAGTGGATGAAGAGGCGTTTCCATGGACGGCGTTGGTCGCCGAAGCAGATGCCCGGGACCTCCGGCGGGCGCAGATCGCCACTGCCGTGTTGATTCATCCGCGCTTTGTTCTCACCTCCGCCCACGCGGTGCGTAACAGGACGGGTGTAGCCTTGGATGTTTTGTTCGACGCGCCGGACCTCAGGCGGAGCGCGGGAAAGAGGGTGGCGGTGGTCGATGTGGTGATTCACCCGGGTTTCACGGAGGAGGACGGATTGTTTCGGAACGATGTGGCCCTGCTCCGGCTGGCGGAGCCGGTGACGGACCGTGCCGCGCTTCCCGTGGCAGGGGACGAAGCGATGGAGGCCCCTGGGTCGATGCTGACTGTGCTCGGTTGGGCGTCGTCCTCGAGGACGGCCAATCAAAGCGGGTCAGCGCGGTTTCAGACGGTCATGACGGCTTTGGACATCGAAGAAGCCAACGGCCTCGGGTCGTTCGCGGGCCGGCTGGACGATGCGGCTTTTCTTCCGCTGGGGATCGGGAACGGCTCGGCCGATGGTAGTCCCGAGGAAAGCTCGTTGCCGGTCCTGGCCTGGGTGGGCGACAGCCCGGTGTTGGTGGGGTTGGCCAGCTTCGGGGACGAATGTGGCCGGGCGAACGGAGTGCGGGTCTGCACCCGGATGCGACTGATGCAACCATGGATCGACGCGCTGCTTTTGCCCGGTTACGGCTCTTGGGCGGCGGCGCGAGGTTGGAGCGGCGGTCCGGTCGCCGACTCGGATGGCAACGGGCAGACCAATCTTTCGGACTATGCCTTGGCGTCGTTGACGTCCTCGGGTATTTTTGTGGGCACAGAGGAAGAAGGCGGGACCGTCTACCGGGCGGTTCGCTTTTTGGGGCCGCAAGGACTGAGCGCCGAAGTGCTGGGGCAAGGATTCTTTTCCTCTGGGTTGGGATCGTGGGATCCAGCGACGCTTTTGCCAGTGAATCCGGTTCTGGGCAGTCCCGGGCTGGAGGAATGGTCGTTCCTGGGCCCGGAACTGGAGGCGGACAGCGGCCTGGGCTTCCTTCGTTTTGTCTTCGAACCGGGGACGGCTTATGTGCCGGCGGCGAAGCCGGTCTCGTTTCCGTCGGATTGGCCGTTGGAGCAACTCTTGGCGGAAGAAAAGCTGGATGCGTCGCGACCGGGAGAATCCTATTATGTTCGGGATTACGCGTTGTTGGGCCTTCCCGAGGACCGTCCGTGTTCGGTGCGGGTGCGGAGCGAGGATTTCTTTCCCGGACTGTGGATCGTGCGCGAGGACACCGGGGAAACCCTGGCGTCGAGTCCGGGAGCAGAAGGCCGGATGGGGGCGTCGGTGGATTTCGATCCGGAGACCGGAGTGACTTATTTGGCGCGCGTGGGGACTTATTTGCCTGAGGCGCAGGGAACTTTCAGTTTGTTTTTGCGCGAGTCAGAAGGTCCGCCGGCGATCGGCGCTCCGACGCAGCCGATCCTCGTAGAAGGCGTTGAGGGGACCAATCCGGCTGCGGTAACTTTTGATGTATCGAACACGGGGGGCGGATTCCTCGATTTCACTGTCGCCAGTGGGGATTCGTGGATTGTGGTGCAGACTCCGGGCGGCGGATTGGAGAGTGGGGAGAAGTTGCGGGTTCGGATTGGCTTCAATGTCGAGGGGTTAGGCTACGGAAATTTTTCAGGAAGCGTCGTCATAGATGGGGGAGCGGCCGGACAGGCTGTGGTTTCGGTGGAGATGACTCTTTTGCCGGATCTGCCGCACATTACGGCGCTGCATCAAGGGATCTACAGTCTGGCTGTTACCGATGCAGTGAATCCCTGGCGGCCCGGGGAGTATATGGACGAGTATTTGTTCACGACTTCGGTAGCGGGCACCTATCAGATTTCCATGACGTCCGCGTTCCTCGACACGTATCTCTACCTGTTCGACTTCACGACCGGCGAGTTGATGGTGGAAGTAGACGACAACTATGGGGTGGGAAGCATCTTTGACGCGACATTCGGGGTGACGTTGCCTGCCGGCGGATCCTACATCATTGTCGCCTCTTGTTATGGGGCGTGGGCCTTGTATCCGCAGAACATTGGGGCCTACGGGCTGACCGTGGCGAAGATCCAGTAAGTGTATTGGGCGGCAAGTGAAGTGCTTAGTGGTAGAGCAGCGGATGGAGCGTGGGCAGGAGGGAAAGGGCAGGGAACATTCGGATGCGGCGAGTTCCGGAGAGTCTTTGCGGTCAGGGGATGGGGAAGCAGGGGGGATGAAGCGACCGCGGCGGTTCTTCCGGCTGGGCCGGCTGACGGTGGGACTGGGGCTGCTTCTTCCGCTGGCGGCGGCTTGGTTGTGGTTCCGGCCCTTGGGATTGGGCGAGTTGCAGTCGCGGGCGGATCCAGCTCCGTCGCGTGAGGGCGCTTTGCGGATCTTGCAGGGTCTAACCGGGGCGGATCCGGCCGTGAGCCTTCCGTTGTGCCGGACGACGCTCATGGAACATGGGGCGGAGAGCGAGCTGGCGGTGGTTTTGTTGCATGGGTTTACGAATTGCCCCGAGCAATTCCGGATGCTGGGAACCATTCTCTACGAGGCGGGCTGCAATGTGGTGATTCCGTTGGTTCCGGATCACGGGTCGGAGAATCGGATGACGACGGCTTTGGCCGATCTCACCGCGGAGGAGATGACGGCGATGTGCGATTTGGCCGTCGATGCGGCGGCGGGATTGGGGCGCCGGACCGTGGTGGTGGGGCTCTCGTCCGGAGGGACGATGGCCGCCTGGATCGCCCAGCACCGGGCAGTGCACCGGGTGTTGGTGCTTTCGCCGGTGGCGGGTGTTCCCGGATTGAGTCCGGTGTTGACGCGTCCGGCGACGAGCTTTGCGCTGCTCTGGCCGAATCAGTTTTGGTGGTGGGATGCGCAGTTGAAGGAGGAAGTCCCGGGACCTCCCTATGCCTATCCTCGCTATGCGACGCGGGGGATGGGCGAGGTGTTGCGGCTCGGATTGCACGTGTTGGGGGAAGCCTCGCGAGCGGCTCCTCGTTCAGAGTCGATCGTGTTGGTGACCAACGGCGCCGATGCGGCGGTGAATTTCGATTCGATCGCGATCCTGCGACGCGAATGGACGCGAAGCGCCGGCAATGCCGTCACGAACGTGGAGTTTCCCGCGGAAGAACACTTGCACCACGATTTGATCGATCCCTTGCAAGTGGACGCCAATATCGGGCGGGTCTACCCGGAACTGCTCGCCTTGATCCTTGAAGATCCCAAGAAAACCGAGAATCAGCGGGGCGGCGAGTCCGGTCCGGCGAGTGAGGAAGGGAGCGGTGGAGGTTGACGCTGGCGGTCCTCGTGGGAAGAATGGAGAGGAAACTCAACGCTTCGACATGAATTCGCCGACAAATCTTCGACTGATCGCCCTCCTGGCTGGCGCCGGGTGGACTGTAGCTGCCTTTCAAGCGGGAGCGGCGGTTGCGGAGTGGCCTAGGTTGCGCGGCCCGGACGGGACAGGAGTGGTGGAGGCTCCGGGGTTGCCTACAGACTTCGGACAGGGCTCGGTTCTCTGGACGCGAGATCTGGGAGGGGCCGGGCATTCTTCCCCGGTGGCGCGGGAAGGAAAAGTGTTTCTGACCCTCATCCCTTCCGGCCAAGAGGAGAATCGCGAAGTGATCTGCGTTTCGGCTGAGACGGGGGAGGTGGAATGGCGCAAGGCCTTTCCGTTCAAACCCTATCCACAGCACAGTCTCAATTCCTATGCCGCGTCCACGGCGACGGTGGACGGCGGCGGAGTCTATGTGTTTTGGACAGAAGCCGGCGGCTCGGAGGCGCTTTCGCTGGATCTTCAGGGGAATCTGCGGTGGCGGACGCCCTTGGGAGCATTCGAGGCTCAGCACGGAAGCGGCGCATCTCCAGCGCTGGTTTCCGGCGTGTTGGTCGTTCCGAAAGAGAACCGTGCGGCGTCGAGTTTTCTGACCGGCCTCGATCCGAAGACGGGAGAAGAGTTGTGGAAAGTCTCACGGCCGAGCGAGCGGACGCCCTATGTGACTCCGGTAGTGCGTACTACGGGCGACGGTGTGGAGGTCGTGTATTCGAGCACGACCTTCGGGTTGACTGGCTTGGATCCGAAGTCCGGAAAGGAACGTTGGAAGTACAACCCGAATTTTGAGCAGCGCTGCGTGGGATCACCGGTGATTATGGGGGACGCCGTTTTTGCGGCGACTGGTCAAGGCGGCGGAGGAAAGGAGAGTGTGGCGGTGCAGATTGGAGAGGGCGGTGCGGTGAAGGAACTCTACCGGGTCGAAAGGGGCTTGCCGTATGTGCCGACCCCGCTTTACCACGACGGACTCCTCTTTCTCATGTCGGACGGGGGGATTCTCGCCTGCCATCGCGCTACGGACGGGGAAGCTCTTTGGCGGGAGCGGGTCTGCGGGCCGGTTTACAGTTCGCCACTGTGCATCAACGGAGTCTTGCATCTGTTTGGCCGGCAAGGGGAAATCGTCACGGTGCGCGCGAGTGAGCGCTTCGAGAAGTTGGCCGAGGCGAGCGTGGAGGAGGAAATCCGGGCGACTCCGGCGGTGATGGGCGATCGTTTGTATGTGCGGACCATGACCCGGCTCATTTGTTTCGGAAAACGATGAGCGGACGGTGGTTCCATAGACAAATGCCCTCTCTCCGGTCGCTAGACCGGTAGTGATGGACAGAGTTCGACAGGTGCTTCCTTCGGCAGGCCATGGCGTCTTCTCCCGATCGCGAGTTTTGGTCGCGCTGGTTCGAGGAGCATGCGGGGCGCCTCTTGCTTTTCGCCCGGCAGCAAACGCGGGGAGAGGAAGACGCGCAAGACGTGCTCCAGGACGCCTTTCTGCGCATGTGGAATACCGCGCAGCGCCAACCCGGACTGGACTTGCCGAGCCTGGCTTTCGCCTTCACCAGCATCCGGCGCTGCGCCATCGATTTGGGCCGCAAGACTACGCGGCGTTCCCGCCGGGAGGAAGAATCGGCGGACGAAGGGGAGAGGGTGGCATGGTTCGAATCGGATTTGGAGCAACGGGAGGAAAGAGAAGAGTTGGAACGGGCCATGCGACAGCTTCCCGAGAATTATCAGGAAGTGCTCTTTCTCAAGATTTGGGGAGGGATGACCTTCCAAGCCATCGCGGATATGCAAGGCATCTCCATCAACACAGTAGCCTCGCGCTATCGCTATGCTTTGAACGCACTGCGTAAACAGCTCAGTTCAACGTCTGCACCATGAGTCTCGGGGACACGCCTTTGCTTTCGGATGAAGACCGCCTCTTGGAAGGCCGTTTGCAGGCCTTGCGTCCGGCCGCGCCCAGCCCGGAGTTTCTCACGCGTATCGAGGAAGCGTTGAATCAGGAGCCTTCGGCAGCTCAGGAAGAGGCGACTTTTCCGATGCGGTTCCGCGACTGGGCCCCGCTGTTCAAGTTGGCGGCAGTGTTGCTGATGGTGCTAGGGGTATTGTCGGTATTCACTCGTCCCGGACCTGAAACAGCTCCCTCGCAGACCAATGCGCGGGACGCCGCCGAGCGAGATCCCGCGACGCAACGGCCCGTCCTGGTGCCCTCGGAGGGGATCCATGCGGTGCATTGGAATCCGCGTTTCGACCAGCTTGAGGACGACGGCATCGTGATTTTGGAAGGAAATCGTCCGTTCCGCCGGGTGCGGATGCGGATGCGGGACGAGTTTCTGTGGGACGGACCGGAGGATCGCGGCACCATGCGCGCCGAGATCCCCCGGGAAGAGAGTTTGTTGCTGCCCATCGTCACCTACTGATGCAAAGAAATCACCGCTTCCTGATGGGTGCTCCGGGTTGGTCCGTTTCCGGGGCCGTTCGCCTGGCCTTGGCCGTGAATCTCGCTGCGCCTTCCCTGTTCTTGTGGGGACAAGATCCCGTAGGAGAGGGCGGCGTGGAAAGCCAGGCTGTGGATCCGGCTGCGATTCCGGAGGCGGAACCCGCGCCCGCCGGGGAATCCCGCCAACCGCTTCCATGGCTTGGCGTTAGTGTCCGGGAGGTGGACTCGCTCGTCCGGGGACAGCTTCCGGAACTTCGGCACGGCGGATTGGCTGTGGATTTCGTCATGCCGGGGAGCCCGGCGGAACGCGCCGGGGTGCGGCAGCACGACATCTTGCATCGCGTGGATGACCAACTGTTGTTCACGGCGCGACAGTTAGCCCTGTTGATTCAGAGCATGGAGATCGGTCAAGAGGCGCATCTGGCCGTGTATCGCGGCGGAGAATCCCAGGAGTTCGCGGTGGCATTGGGATCTCACACGCCGGGCGTGATGAGAACGGCGCGCGCGCCCCGATACGAGGGTGAAGTGCCTCCAGGGCTCTTTTCGGAGTTTCCCCAGTTGGAGGAACTGCTCCGCCGGCAGCCGCGGGGCGCCATGCCCGGGTTTCGTTCGAGCGTGATCTATTTGGGAGACTTCGCTCTCTCGGCGCAGGATGAAGACGGAACCGTGGAGATCTCCATCCGGGACGGGAAAGAGGTGGTGCGGATTCGCGATGTGGAAGGGGCCTTGGTATTTGAAGGGGCCTTGGAAGACATCACCGCAGGAAAAGGCCCGGGCGAACCTTGGCCGGGCAAGATCTCGGCTCTGACGAAGCGCTACCGGAGCAGCGGCTTGCCCTGGCCGTCGGAAGTGGCTCCAGTGGAGGGAACCGGAGCGAAACACTGACCGTCGTCGCGCCGTTCGTGAGCGCGTCTCAGTTCATGCGGATCCGGATCGAGCCAGTCGAGCAACGGCTTCCAATGCCCTGGCACGGGTTTGCCGCGCTGGGGGTGTTCGCGGCCTTTTCTGCGGCGGTGTATTGGATCGGAAGGCAAACGGGCGCTGAGTGGACGCTGTGCACGATGAAACGATTCACGGGAGTTCCTTGTGCTGGTTGCCGGGGTACGCGTGCAGGGCTTCGGCTTCTCGCTGGGGACATTCCCGGGGCATTCAGTTTCAATCCGCTCCTTGCTACGCTTTTGGTGCTGCTTCCCGTGGGTTTGGCCCTGCGCATTGGCAGCCGGCGCACCCTTCGGTTCGAACTGGGTAAAGGGGACAAGATCCTCATCCCCATCGCGCTGGTCCTTCTCTTTTTCGCCAACTGGGCCTACGTCATTTACATGGAGCTGCATGCAATCAAGTGATCGGGTGGTGAGCAGTTCGGGCGACTGGGGAGGCTCCGGCGGCAGGGATGTCTTCAGCGGGCTGGGGTGGTTCCGGAAATTCTCCGTACCCGCATCATTGCGGCCCGCAGGCTCCCGGGGTAAGGTTTAACCAATCCCGAGATTCATGCCGTTCTCGCAAGTCTTCCCTCTCGCTCTCGCGCGCCCTTCTCCTGTTTTGCGGGAGTTCGAAAGATTGATTGCGCCCAAGACCCAGGAAGAACTAGAGGCGTTGGCTGCGGAATCCCGGCGGATTACCCGGCGTTGTTTTGGACACACGATGCGGCTTTTTGCGCCGCTTTATCTCTCGAACGAATGTGTCAACAATTGCCTCTATTGTGGGTTCTCGCGGGACAACCCGATTTTCCGGGTGACGCTTACCGTGCCTGAAGCGGTTGCGGAAGCCCAGCATCTTGCAAGCCAGGGGTTTCGCAACATTCTTCTCGTCGCCGGGGAGCATCCCCGATTTGTTTCCAACGGTTACCTCGAGGACTGCGTGCGGGCCATCCGAAGCTTCATTCCCACAGTGGGACTCGAAGTCGGGCCGATGGAGGCGGAGGAGTACCGGCGGATGGTGGCTGTGGGTTGTGAAGGTCTGGTGGTCTATCAAGAAACCTATGAGAGGGAAGCTTATTCCCGGCTGCATACCTCCGGGCCGAAGCGAGACTTCGACTGGCGGCTGGACACTCCGGAACGCGCCTGCGACGCGGGGTTCCGGCGTATTGGAGTCGGAGCGCTCTTTGGACTGGCGGATTGGCGAACCGAAGCGCTCGGTCTTGCGGCACACCTCGAATACCTTTACCGCCGCTGTTGGAAAGCCAGTTTGACCGTGAGTTTTCCCCGGATGCGCCCTCATGCAGGATCGTTCCAGCCCGAACACCGGCTGGAGGACCGGGAACTCCTACAACTGATATGCGCTTTTCGGATCCTGTTTCCGGAGGTGGGGATCGTGTTGAGCACGCGCGAAGCGGCTCCCCTGCGCGATGCGCTTGCTGGTCTAGGTGTGACGACGATGAGCGCTGGGAGTCATACGGAGCCCGGAGGCTACACCGGGCAAGGATCAGGGGATCTGCACCGCACGGTGCGCGGACGCCGGGTCGAACTGGACCCGGAGTTGGAGGCTGACCGAGATCGTGCAACGGAGCAGTTTGGCATCGCGGATAGCCGCCCGGCGAAGGCTGTGGCGGAGATGTTGCGCGCCCAGGGTTTGGATCCGGTGTGGAAAGACTGGGATGCAGCGATTCTCGATGTGGAATCCGGTGCGGCAGGCCCCGTCGCGAATCTTTTGCCCGTTTGCGCGGCCGGGTCATGACCATACGGCTCAACGGACAGGAGTATGCGCTGCCCTGCGATCCCGTTCCGCTTCCGGATCTTCTGCGGGAGCTGGGATTAGAAGGCCGTCCGGTTTTGGTGGAGCATAATGGGGTGGCCTTGCATCCACGGGAAATAGCGGTCGCGCTAGTCCGCGAAGCCGACGTGATTGAAATGGTGCAGTTGGCGGCGGGAGGCTAACGCAGTGGGCTCGAAGAGGGAGCGGGGAAGGTTTGGCCTGGCGGGCGCACCTTAAGGCCATCGGTGGGTTCGGCGCGCTTGCCCGCATTCCAAGGGCAGGTGCTGGAGAGCGGGATATCGGCAGCTCGAATTGCATTTCGGCGGTGTGGATCCGCGCGATGGCGGCCGGCGCAGCGCCGTCTTCGTGAGCCCGAAATGCAAAATCTTGAGAATGTCAAAGACCTATAATCAATCGTCATTGATGCCAGAATACTAAGGATGGCCTGGCGCCGCCTCGAAAACTCAAAAGGGAAATGGTAAATCCCCAATCCCCATCACGGGCGCGCTCGCTTCATCGAGATTCGCCGGCCATCAAACGGTCCTGGCCCTTCGCTCACAATCCGCCTCGCGCAAGGCATTCCCTTCCCGCGCTTCCCGCCCGCAAGTCCTTTCCCCCTTGCAAGGCCTGCTTTGCGGCTTGTCCCCCAACTCACCCACGCAAATCCACCAGCGTCCGCCACGGCCCCAGCAATCCCCCGGGAGCCTCACGCGCTCCCCGTTCCCGCTTCACCTTCATCTTCTCCCGGTTGCGCGCAAATACCTCCTCCACATACGCCGCGCTTCCCATCG
>JBGTBW010000260.1:0-22747 GCA_041749135.1 Verrucomicrobiales bacterium | reverse complement strand
TGCCCGCGAACTCTTCAGGTTCCATCGGCGGACAGGAGTGTCCGCCCCACAAGTAGGGCGTCATCTGCCGAGAGGCGGCCTCCCTTCGGCTCAGCGATTTTCCTCCCTGTCCATGATCTCCCGCGATAGGTCGGGAGTTCTGAGGATACAGTCCCCTACCGTTGTCGTGATGCCCCGGCTTCAAAAAAAAGCGGCGCCAGCTTGCTTCCACGACCACAGCGCCTCGCCACCCTCACTCCCCCCGGCGGGGACACGGCCCCAGAAGGCGCTTCCAGGAGAAAAACCCTTTCCGCCTCCAAATACCGCGCAGACACGGATCCTTGCACTTCTCCAGCTTCCCTATCCCACGGCCGCGCGGATCCGTTCGACCAAGGGATTGTCGCGCTCATCCGAGCCGCGCAGGTTGTAGACGCTGGAAGCCAAAAAGCGCTCGCGGATCCCGGGGGCCAAGGCTGCGTAGTCTTCCAACACCGCCGACGTGAACTTGTAGTCGTGTGCGTTGCTCCCCTTGAGGAACAACAAGCGTCGCGCGCCCCGAATGAATTCCTCGACGCCCTCCGAGCCGCCGCGTTCGCACCAAGTCAACACCCGCCGGGCCGCCTCATAACGGTTTCCGGTGATGGCGGACAACGTCTCTGACAAACCCTCGCTTCCCTCCGGTAGATTCTCCCAGGGCGCGAGACCGTCGATGCGCTCGGTCTGATCCGCCAAGGCGGCGGGGTCCTGCCGGAAAAACGGGAGAAACGCGGCGGCTTGCAGCAAAAGCATCTTCCGCGTGTCCTCCTGATAACTTTGGCGATAGGCGTAGTGCAGCGCATTCATCGACGTCACCGCGTGCAAGGACAGGATGCCGGGACGCCGCATGAGCAACTCTCCCGAGGCCGAAAACAAAGCGTCCCAAACGCTCTCCGGACCGATCCCCGCAGTCAACAATCGCACGGTCTCGTCCCCAGCTTCTTCCCACGAGCATTGCCGGAGCATTCCCAAAAATGAAGCGGCCGCCGCTGCATCCCTGCGACCCGCCTGCCATTCCTTGGGTATCGCCGCCGCCTTGGCCACATGCAGCCGCCAAGGCCGGTCCACCTCCGCATCCCGGTCCGCCGGATTATTGCCCTCGTGCATCAGCAATGCGTATGATATCGAGCGCAGTATCGGTTCGGCGTGCTCCCAACCGATGGTTTGCAAGGTCCTCCAGGCGTTGGCCACATAAATGATCTTGTGCCCGATATCGCGAAAATCTCGCGCCCCGTAGCGCGCCAAAAGGTCAAAGACCTGCTGCGCCCCAACCCCGCGGACCAGAGACGCCGTCGCCGCGTCCGCTCCAGCTTCATCCCACCGGTCCATGGCTTCTTGATAGGCTGGCACAGCTCGATGCACAGGCGGAACCGCGTTTTCCTCCACTCCGCCCATGGTCCAATCGCCCTGCTCCACATCGCGCTGCTGCGAATTCTTAAAGTGATCAAGCGCCCAGAATATCGGAAGCCAGCGGTCGCGGTCCGGCGACGACAAACTCGCCAGATGAGCCGAGTTCACCACGAGAACCGCATGAAACTTGAAGCCCACGGGACGCGGCTGAATGTTGCGCACTCCCGCGAGCTGCAACGCCGCCAGCACCTCCCGGTAGCCGGCCGAGCCGTTCCGCACCCGGTAGCCCACTTCCTCGAGCAGCCGGTCCTGGGGCGTGTCCTCCAGCAGCCGGACCAATGGCTCGATCGAAGGATCCAGCCGGACGGCCACCACACGGGCCGCTTCCTCTGCCGACACCCGGGGGAGCCGCGCCAAAAAACCAAAATCTCCGATACTCGCTGCGCTTGAAGCCGCAGCCAATTGGAGGAAACGCCGCCGCCCGGAAACGCCGTTGATCAGATGGGATCGCTTCATGGAATCACTGTGCTTGGGGTTTCTCCTCGCCGTCCGTTCCGAATGGCCAGCCTCCGTCCTCCCGATAACTCTGGACCCGAAACGCCGCGGGGTCCAACACTGCGTGACGAACGCGTTGCCGATTCCAAGTGTAGGTCACATGCACCTTGCCGTCCGCCGTCTGGATGACCGCCGGATAGGAAAACTCGCCCCGTTCCCTCTCCAAAATCAACGCCGGTCGCCACTGCAGGCCGTCCTCACTCAAGGCGACGTTGAGCATTTCCCGGTTCCGCGGCTCCCCAGGCTTCCCAGAGCCACGGACGGTGTGATTGTAGACCAGCAGATGACGGCCGCCGGCAAGGGTCACGCCGTCAATCCCCGAGCTGGGATTGGGCAGCATGGTCTTCTCCAAGGCGCTCCAGGTTTTTCCTCCGTCGCGCGACCACGTCTGGGCCACCACGCTCTGCTTGGTCCGGCACAAGGCCTGCAACCGCCCTTCCGGGTGACGCAAAATCGTCGGCTGAATCGCCTCGAACCCGCCTGTTTCCAACGGTCCCACCCGCGTCCAGGTCCGCCCGAGATCGGCCGTGCGCTCGAAATACACCCGCCAGCCCGCATCTTCCCGGCTCGATCCGCATAACAACGTCCCGTCTTCGAGCCGCACCGCCTTGTTCCGCACCGGACCCTGAATCCCCTCTAGGAGCCGCACCGCCTCGCCCCACACCCGGCCGCCGTCATACGACTCGATCCGCATCCCCCACCAGCGGCTCGGGCTCGGTCCGCACTTGTAGTAAAGCTGCAAGACCCCGCCGGGTTCCTGGTGGAGCACCGGATTCCAGCAGGGATAGCGCAACCCGTCGAACTGCACGCCGTTGGCCGCTTCGAACGGTTTCCCCCAGGTTTCACCGTCATGCCGGCTCACCCAGATCCCGACGTCTTCGTGCCCTTCCCCGGTTCCGCCGAACCAGGCCGCGACAAGACCCGCGCCCGTCTCCACAATGGTCGATGCGTGACACTCGGGGAAGGGAGCGTCTTCATAAATAAACTCCATCCGCAGCAAGCCGGGGCGCGCCTCGCCTTCCACGGCTTCCGGAGGATCGAGGGCGGAGTCCGCTGGAGTCTCTTCCGGGTAAGTCAATGTCTCTTCGTGAAATACATGATAGAGAAACCCATCTTCCGCGCCCAGCAACAAGTCAGGTTTGCCATCCCGGTTCCAATCCGCAACGGCAGGACTCGAAGTGTGTCCGGCCACATTCCGCCTCGCCAACGGCCCCAAGCGCCGCAGAATCACCCGGCCATCCCGCCGCTCCACCTGACGATACCATTCCGCATTGGCCCCATTGACCAGAAGATCCAACTTCCCGTCGCCGTCCCAGTCCACCACGGCGAGTTTGCGACGGCCGCTGCCTCCGGCCGTCCGCGCGTTCAACCGTAGGGGTTCCCCCTTCTCATCGCAAAAAATCCGTTTGCCGGGCAACACTTCGAACGGGTCCACTTCCGCGGGGCGCTCGAACAAGGCCAGGTAGCCCTCGTGATCGAGCATGACCAAATCTATCCGTCCGTCGCCGGTAAAGTCCACCGCCACCGGCGTCGTCCGCCATTGGGTAACGAATTCTCCTGCCGCAGGCGCTCGCCAATTCCAGGCGGGATAACGCGCCTCGCCTTCCCACCGCACCCGCAACGGAGCCGGCTCCGCCAAATCCAGCCCGCCTCGCGGCGCTTTCCCTAGCAAACACATGACCTCGCCGAGAATCGAATTGACCAGCAAGTCCGGAAGCCCGTCCGCATTCCAATCCCCTGCCGACAATGTGGTGTATCCCCACTTGGCTTCGCACGGTCCTTGAATCGAGCCGTTCTCGCCCGCCTGAATGCGAAAGACGCTTCCGCCCACCGTCACCGGCTCGGGAGCCGCCCAGCGAGGCAGTTCTTCTTCCCCTCCCAGATTGCGGAAAAACTCGATCCGGCCCGCCGTGTTGCCGCACAGAATGTCGTCCAATCCGTCGCCATCCCAGTCGAAAACGCAGGGCGTTGCCAAAGCCCCGCATTTCAATTCCGAGGCTTCCTGCCGGAAATAATAGGGCTTGCGGAAAACCGGCGTCCCCTGGCGAACCACGCCCGAATGCTCCAGCAAGGCCACCCGGCCATCCTCGTCTCCCACCACCAAATCGACGTCGCCGTCGCCGTCCCAGTCGATCGCCGCGGGCACGATCATCTGCAAATCCATCTGCACGTTCTCGCCCTGCTCATCCCGCAGCCGCCGCCCCGCAGCCAGCACGGGCTGGGTCCGGCTCCCCGTGTTCTCGAAATACGTGAATCCATCGAGAAACTCCCCGCACAACAAATCGAGATCGCCATCGCCGTCAAAGTCCGCCACGCAAGGGCTCGGTCTGCCGTAAACATCGACAGCCGTTCCGTTGGCGCGAAGCATCTCCGCTCCAGCGTAGTCCGGGTGCGCTGTGCTGCCCCGGTTTCGCAGCCAGTAGACGAATCCGTGCAACGGCCCATTGCGCCAATGGCCGCTCCGATCGTAGGCATAATCCCAGCCATAAGCATTCCAGTCGCCCACCCCCACGATCAAGTCCAAGGAGCCGTCACCATCCCAATCGGTATATCCCCACTGGTTCGCACGGACGCTGCGATCATGCACATTCTCCCGGGAGTAGATCTTTATCGTTTCCTGGAATCCGCTCGTGTGAAAACCGGTGTATTCCTTGCCCGGGACCAAGATCCGCGCTGCGCCATCGACAAAACTGAGCCGCATGTTGTTCTCCGCATCCCCGATCCGCACTGCCGGACGAAACACCGGTCGCGGATCGCCCCCCGCCCCTGATCCTGGGTTCTCGAAAAAATATACGCCGTTGGAGGGCTTGTCCGGACAGGCCACGAGCAGGTCGGGATCGCCGTCCCCGTCGTAATCCATGGGCAGGGGCCAGGCCCACAATCCCACTCCTAAGTAGGTCTCCAAACCGGGATTCCGATAGGCCAATCGCTCCAAGTCGCCGGCCCGCAACGCCGGCAAGATTCCCATTGCGAGCAGACCCCCCAGACTCCCAGCCCACAGTCGCCCGCACCGGGCCCATTTGGACTCATTCCGCCGCCACATCCGCCCACCCTACCACCGGGCCCGGCGCCGGCTCAACACTACTGAATCGACTTCATCCAGGTTCAGTTCCCCAGAATCCAAGACCTCTGAGAAGAATTCTTCGTTTGACACAGCAGCACTCCCCGCGTAACCGCTCTCTTCCGACGAATCCGCCCGCCGGGGATTTTTTTCGGGCTGTAGCACAGCTTGGTAGTGCGCTGCGTTCGGGACGCAGAGGTCGCTGGTTCGAATCCAGTCAGCCCGACCACTCCCGCCTCTCCCTCGCCTGAGGGGAGATCGCCGCGGCAGGGCCAGGGCCAATGGCTTTAGGGATTCGGAGAATAGGCGGTTCCAGGAGAAGAACCCCTCCCGGCTCAAGATGCGCGGAAACCCTCGGCTGGCGGCCCTTCCCACTGTCTGCTCCGTATGAACGGGTACTCGCGCCTGGTTTACGCATCTCGCGAAGAACGCGGGAAGGCCGCTTATCGCCCATAGAACTGCCCAGGGCAACGGAAATCCCTTGCCGTTCTCTATCCTCCCGCTCTTCACTGCAACCGCGCCATTCCGCGCCAACTGTCCGACGCCGCTTCCTATGCCTTCTCGCCGCCGACAAATCTGGAGCTGGGCGCTCTACGATTTCGCCAATTCGGCCTACACCACGCTCATCGTTACCTTCGTCTACGCGGTCTTCTTCACAAAACAGATCGCGGCCGATCCCATCACGGGAACAGCCCAATGGGCTCATGCAGTCAGTCTCGCGGCCGTAGTCGTGGCCATTCTTTCGCCCTTCATCGGGACCGTCGCCGACAACCTCGGGGGCCCAGCTCGCCATACCGCCTTTGTCCTCTTGACGGCCTTGACCGTCGCTCTCACCTCGTTGCTCTACCTTCCCTTGCCCGGACAGGTCTTCTTCGCCCTCACCCTCTTCGCTCTCAGCAACATCTGCTTCGAACTTTGCAACGTGATCTACAATTCCTACCTGCCGCGCATCGCTCCCCAGGCCGCCATCGGCAGGATTTCCGGGTACGGCTGGGCCCTGGGATATGGCGGAGGCCTTTTGGCCATGGCCTTCGTCCTCTTCGCCTTCATCCGGCCCGAACAGCCCTGGTTTGGATTGAGCCGCGAGTCCGGTCAAAACATCCGCGCCACTGCGCTGCTCGTCGCCATTTGGTATGCCGTGTTCAGCCTGCCCATGGTTTTTTGGCTGCGCGGCAACGGCTCAACGGCCCCGCCTTCCACCCTTGCCAAAGCGCTGCGGCGCACCCCCGGCCAGCTCGCCGCCACTTTCCGCCAATTGCGAAACTACCGGGAAATATTCAAGTTGCTCCTGGCGCGCCTCATCTACAACGATGGCCTGGTCACCATCTTCGCTTTCGGTCCCATCTACGCCAGCGAGACGTTCGACTTCACCCTCAACGAAGTGATGCTCTGGGGCATCACCCTCAACGTCACCGCCGGGCTTGGCGCTTACTTCATGGGTTTTCTCGACGACAAGATCGGCGGCAAAAAGACCATCGCCATCACTCTCGCGGGACTTACGCTAGGGGCCATCCTCGCCGTGGGCGCACCCAACAAGACCTGGCTCTGGATCGCCGGTATCATCGTGGGCATCTTTGTCGGTCCGAACCAGGCCGCCAGCCGCTCTCTCCTGGGCCGCTTCGTTCCCCCAGGGAAGGAAAGCGAGTTCTACGGCTTTTTCGCATTCTCCGGCAAGGCCATGGCCTTCCTCGGCCCCTTGCTCCTGGGCATCGCCACCGCAGCCTTCCAATCCCAACGCGCCGGGGTCGCCACGATCCTCGGGTTTTTCCTCCTCGGTGGACTTGTCCTCGCCGGCGTCAACGAACGTCGCGGCATCGAAAACGCCGCGCGCCCCACAGAGCCCACACCCGCCGCCGCATGATCGTTTTCCTGACACTGTCCCCAGCGCGCCCACAATGAAAGAAACGCTCGACGGCCTCGAAGAATTCGCCGTAGAAGTGATCTACGGACGCCGCCGCGATTTCGCCGCATCCACCCTCCGGGTTCTCCTCCGCGGCCTTTCCGCACTCTGGCGCGCCGCCGTTTTTCTGCGCCACGCGCTTTACCGTCATCGCCTCCTGCACAGCCGCCATCTCGGCTGCTTCGTCATCAGCATCGGAAACCTCACCGTCGGCGGCACCGGCAAGACTCCCGTGGTCGAAATGTTGGCGCGTTCCCTAAACCAGCGAGGCCGCCGGGTCGCCGTCCTCAGCCGCGGCTACAAAAGCGAGAAGCCCCCGTCCATCCGACTGGCGCGCCGCGGCCTTCTGAGAAAGAGAAGCCCCGCCCCGCCCCGCATCGTGTCCGACGGCTCGCAAGTCCTGCTGGAATCGCGCTATGCCGGCGACGAACCCTTCATGCTCGCCTCCAACCTCCACGGGGTTCCCGTTCTCGTCGACAAAGATCGCGTCCACGCGGGAGCTTGGGCCGTGCGCACCTACGGTTCCGATACGCTCCTGCTCGACGATGGTCTTCAATACATTCGCTTGGGACGCCGGCTCAACGTCGTTCTGGTCGATTCCACCCAGCCCTTCGGCACGGGACGCCTTCTCCCAGGGGGAACTCTGCGGGAACCCCCTTCCGGGCTCCGGCGCGCGCATTACATCTTCCTCACCAAATGCGATGGGCGTCCCCAGGACCAATTGGTGAACCGGATCCGGCGTTACAACCGCACCGCCGGGATCATCCAGTGCACTCACAGCCCCCGCTACCTGCAAAACGTCTCAACTGGCGAACGGCTGCCGCTGGGAGCCCTCGCCGGCGCCTACATCGGCGTCATGTGCGGCATCGCTTCCCCGCAAAGTCTCGTCACCACCCTCACCCAACTCGGAGCCAACGTCGCTTTGCGGCGTTACTTCACCGACCACCACCGCTATCGCCGCGGGGAAGTGCGCCGCTTCTCCGACCTCTGCATCGATCGCGATCTATCCATGATCATCACCACGGAGAAGGACGCCGTCCGCCTGCCTGATCTCCGCGAGCCCGAAGTTCCCATTTACTTTCTCCGGGTGGAGATCGAGATCCTTTCCGGCGGAGATGTCTGGGAGCGATGCATCTCCAGGATCTGTCATCCCGTCCTTCCCATCCGCCTTGCGCTCGATCCCGTGTAGCCTCAGAACTCCTGATCTGGTGGGCGGAGACAAGGAGCCGAGGAAAGAGGATGAGCCGGAGGCTCACGGATGAGATGGCGGCAGGATACCGCCAATCCAAGCTCCGCCCTTGAAGGGCTCTGACGAAGTCTAACTAGAAGAATCCGTCCCCCCCAAGCCAAAGGCGTCGTGCACCGCGGAAGCGGCATCGCGCAAGCGCAGCTCGTCCACGATCACGGAAACCTTGATCTCGGAGGTCGCGATCATCCGGATATTGATTCCCGCCGCGGCCAAGGCGCTGAACATCCGGGCGGCCACCCCCGAGTGCGAGCGCATGCCGATCCCCACTGCGCTCACCTTCGCGATGCCGTCCTCCGAGCGTAAGGTCACCTCCGGGCCTGCCGAACTCACAAACCCCCGCAGGGCCGCCTCCGCTTTCTCCAAATCCGCCTTGGCCAAGGTGAAGGAAAGGTCGGTGGATCCCTGCTCCGATACGTTCTGCACGATCATATCAATGATCACACCCGCCTCGGCCAGGGCCACAAAGATCTGCGCGGCGTATCCCGGACGATCCGGAACATTTCGCACCGTGACCTTGGCCTGGTGCTGTTCCACGCTCACCCCTCGCACCACCACCGCCTCCATGTAACGGTTCTCTTCAGTCACCAGCGTCCCCGGGTTATTGTTTAAACTGTTCCGCACTTCGAAGGCCACGCCGAAGCGCTTGGCGAACTCGACCGAACGGGATTGCATGACCTTCGAGCCAGAACTGGCCATTTCCAGCATTTCATCGTAGCTCAACTCCGGTATCCGCACCGCCTGCGGCACGATGCGGGGATCACAGGTGTAAACCCCGTCGACGTCCGTGAAGATCTGGCAGGCGTCCGCGCCCAAGGCTGCCGCCAATGCGATAGCGGTAAGGTCGGATCCCCCCCGGCCCAAGGTCGTAATCCGCCCGGAAGCCGTGCGCCCTTGGAATCCCGCGACAATGACAATTCGCCCTTCCTGCAGCCGCCGGCTGATCTCCTCTGGACTCACAGCGCGGATCCGGGCCCGCGTGTGCGCGGCGTCGGTTTCAATGCCGGCTTGCGCTCCTGTGAAGGAGACGGCCTTTCCGCCCAATGCGTAAATGGCCATGGCCACCAAGGCCATCGTGGTCTGCTCGCCGGTGGCCAAAAGCACGTCCAACTCCTCTTCCGTAGGGTCCTTGGCCACCTCGTGAGCCAGCCGGAGAAGCGTATCGGTCACTCCCGCCATGGCCGAAACCACCACCACCACGCGAAAGCCCGCCTCCTCCGTGTCCAGAATCCGGCGGGCCACCTTGCGGATCCGCTCCGGACTGCCCAGCGAAGTGCCGCCGTACTTCTGCACCACCAAACTCATTCCCGGAGCCCTCCCCGCTTCTCCTATCAAGCCTTGAATCCAAGCCGCTCCAACACAGCCTCCTTTTCCGCCGGGGCCTCATGCAACGGAAAGTCCGCGCTCAGGATCACATCGGCGTCCTTCAATCCATGACCCGTGACCGTGCACACGATGATGCTCTCCGCTTCCAACTCCTCCATCACCGCTCCCGCCTTGCATTCGCCACTCAAAGATTTCAAAAGCCCGGCGATCGACGCCGCGCTGGCCGGTTCCACGAAGACCCCCTCCCGCGAGGCCAACCATCGCTGCGCCGCTAGAATCTCCTCATCGCTCACCGCATCGATGGCTCCATGGGATTCGCGGACCGCTTCCACAGCGCCGTCCCAGCTCGCGGGATTGCCTATCCGGATCGCCGTCGCCACCGTCTCCGGGTTCTCCACCGGATGTCCCAGCACCAGCGGAGCCGCGCCCGCAGCCTGAAAGCCGAGCAAGCGCGGACGCCGGGTGCTGCGGCCCAGGGCATGATACTCCCGGTAGCCTCTCCCATAAGCCGTAATGTTGCCGGCATTGCCCACCGGCAACACGTGGATCTGCGGCGCATCCCCCAACACATCGACAATCTCAAACGCGGCGGTTTTCTGTCCCTCCAAGCGAAACGGGTTGATCGAATTCACGATCTCGAAATCGTCGCGTGCCCCAATCTCCCGGACCAGCCGCAGCGCGTCGTCGAAGTTTCCTTCGATCGCCACCACCTTGGCCCCGTAGACCAAGGCCTGGGCCAGTTTGCCTTTCGCAATCTTTCCCGCCGGCAACAACACCACACAATCCATCCCCGCCCGCACCGCGTAGGCCGCCGCCGACGCCGAAGTATTGCCCGTAGATGCGCAAATCACAGCTCGCACGCCCGCTTCCGCTGCTTTGGAAATTGCCAGGGTCATCCCCCGGTCCTTAAAGGAGCCGGTCGGATTCGATCCCTCGAACTTCACATAAACTTGGCATCCGCGCCCCACCCGGCCGCTCAACACAGGGCAATAAATGAGCGGAGTGGCGCCTTCACATAAAGAAACTACAGGCGTGCTCGCGGTCACCGGAAGAAACTCCCGGTAACGCGCAATTACTCCTCGATCGTGCGGCATCGCCATCATGACGTCGCCCGTGTTTCCAAGGCCTCGAGCCGCAGCAGGACCGGAGGCTCCCGGGTGCAGTCCAACTCGGCAACCTCACGCAAGGCCCGGCGGATCGAGCCGTAGGGCGCGTCGCCGAGCACCATGACCAGTTCCGCAGAATCCCCCTCCGTCTCCGGCTGAAACACCGTCGTAATGCCGGCCCCGTGATCGGCCAGCAAAGCGGCGACCCGGGCCAACACACCCGGCAAATTGTCTACGTTGAGACGCAGGTAATAATGAGAACGGGACTCGTCCACGGGCAGCAAGAGAGCCAGTTCCGCGGGATTGATGAGAGCGGTCTGCGTAACTCCCCGCTTGGCCCGGCAGGCTTCCCCCAGGTCGCTGATCACCGCGCTGGAAGTGGGATGGCGGCCCGCACCGCTTCCGTAAAAGAGGGCGTCGCCGACCACGTCCCCTCGCACCAAAACGGCATTGAAGACGCCATGAACCGCCGCCAGCATGTGTTGGGACGGCACCAGCGACGGCTGCACCCGCACCTCCAAAGGCCCCTCCGCGCCCTTGCGCCGCACCACCGCGAGCAACTTGATCGCGTAGCCCAGGCGTTTCGCATAACGAATGTCCGCAGCGGCAATATGCTCGATCCCTTCCACCACCACCGATTCCGGGTCGACCCAAGCTCCACTGACGAGCGAGCCTAACAAAATAGCTTTGTGGCCCGCGTCCCATCCGCTCACATCCAGAGCCGGGTCCGCTTCCGCATACCCCAGCCGCTGGGCCTCTCCCAACGCCTCCTCATAGGCGATCCCTGCTTCCTGCATCCGCGTCAGGATGTAGTTGCAGGTGCCGTTGACGATCCCGTAGATCGACTCGATCCGGTTGCCCACCAAGGATTCTTGGATGGCCTTGATGATGGGAATCCCCCCAGCTACCGCCGCTTCGAACAACAGCGGAGCCCCCCGTTCCCGCGCCAATGCGAAGAGTTCGCGCCCCCGTTCCGCCAAAAGGGCCTTGTTTCCCGTCACCACAATGCGTCCCGCCTCTAATGCCGCCTTGACCAAGTCGTAGGCTTCCCCCACGCCGCCCATCAACTCGACAATCACATCAATCTCCGGATCCTCCACCAGGTCACGCCAATCCGCCGTCACCAGCTCTGCCGGCGGCTCCACCGCCCGAACACGGTTCACGTCCCGCACCGCGATGCGTCTCACCTCCAACCGGCAACCACAACGCGCCGCCACCAACTCGCCGTTCCGGGCAAGGTTCAAATAGACTCCCGCCCCGACGTTCCCGAAGCCGGCCAGTCCGATCTGCAACGCCCTGGCGCCCATACCTTCCGCTTTGCCTCCCGCCCCCGAGGCTCAGTCGAGAACCGCATTCCAGCGCGCAATCCGCTCCTGCTGGCTCCCGAAGAACTCCTCCACTGGATCCAGGATCTCGATCCCCGAAATCGTGTCGCCCTGCCGGATCGCATCCACCACGTCCTGTCCTTGCGTGACCCGCCCGAAAACGCTGTGCCGTTGATCAAGATGAGGCTGCGGCCCATGGGTGATGAAAAACTGGCTGCCGTTCGTGTGTGGTCCCGAATTGGCCATGGAAAACACCCCGGCCTGGTCATGCTTGAGATGGGGCCGGAACTCGTCCTCAAACTGGTATCCCGGCCCACCTCTCCCCGTCCCCGTCGGGTCTCCCCCTTGAACCATGAAATTGGGAATCACCCGGTGAAAGACGATCCCGTCGTAATACCCTCGGGAGGCCAGATTGAGAAAATTGGCCACCGTTACCGGGACATCCTCGGCAAAAAGCACGGCTTCAATGTCGCCCCGGCCGGTTTTCATTTGAATACGTATGTCTGGCATGCCCGATGCATAGGAGCGAATGCCCCTGCCGGCAACCTTTATGACGATTTGCCGTCCCGGCGTTTCCCGAAATCCTCGCCGCGGCCGCTCGGACAGATGCCGACCCTTGTCCCGGCGATCTCCCACGCGGCGCCCGCAGCCCCTTCCTCGTCTGCCCTGCGCATCGCTTCGAGCAACTCCAGTACTTCACCGGATCCGGAGCCCCGCCGCCTCAGCTCCCGCAGAGAGAGCGCCGCGTCGCGCTTGGCCAGCCGCCTCCCCGCCCCATCGCAGACCAGACCGTGGTGCCGCCACAACGGTTCCGGAAGACCCAACAGGCACTGCAAGACGCGGTGAATGGCGCTCGCCTCAAAGAGATCTTCTCCTCGCGTAACCAAATTCACTCCCTGCTGCGCGTCATCGAGCGTCACTGCGAGATGAAAGCTCGTCCCGATGTCCTTCCGGCCTAAGACAACATCGCCAAACCCAAGCAAATCCGCGTCCCTCACGCCCCGGTTCCCGTCCGTCCAACGCGGCCGCCCCGCCGCCTCGATCGCTTCCCCGCTGAGCAGCCGCTGCGCCCAGGGTTTCCCGGAGACCCTTCGTCTTGCGGCCTCGTCCGCGCTCAGCCTCCGGCAGTTACCCGGATAAATGGGTCCTTCGATTCCGTGAGGAGCGGCCGCCATGCGCTCCCATTCTTCTCGAATCTCGCGCCGCGAACAAAAACAGGGATACACCAACTGCATCGTCTCCAGCCGGTCGAGGGCCGCGCCGTAGAGATCTCTCCGCTCCGACTGCCGAACCGGTTCCTCATCCGGATCAAGCCCTAACCAATGCAAATCCTCGAGAATGCCCGTTTCATACTCTCTCCGGCAACGCAGGCCGTCGATGTCTTCCCAGCGCAACAAATACCGTCCGCCGCTGGCCCGCGCCTCTCTCCACGCCGACCAGGCCGCGTAAGCATGCCCAAGATGCATCTCGCCCGTTGGCGACGGCGCAAAGCGCGTGACCCAGCCGCGACCTTCACTCTCCGCCGGCGGCATCGTCAGAACCCTTCCTCGCCTCGGCACGCCTCGGCAATCTGCAGTCGCAAATCTGCTAGCGTCCCCTCATCGAGAAAACGCGCCAAAGACAACCGGCATCCAAACCGCCGTCCTGCCCGGGTCAGAAGCCGGATGGCCTGCACCGAGTCGCCGGCCATCTCGAAGAATGAGTCCGCCCCGGATTCGGGCGTTCGTCCCAACACATCCTTCCAAATATCCGCCAACTCCGCCTCGATCGCATCTCTCCAACCCGCCGAGCCTCCCCTGGGTTCGTCCTTCCCCTTGGCCAGAATCTCCGGAATCCTTCGCTCCAGTTCTTTCCGGTCGATCTTGTCGCGCTCGGTCACCGGCCATCGCTCGACTTCGTGCAGTCTTGCCGGGAGCATGTGCGCAGGCAGCCTCCGCCGGAGATGCTCTTCCAGCCCTGATTCCTCCATCGCCTCACCCTTACGCTTCCGGTAAAAGCCCATCAGGATCCGCCCCCCCGATTCGGTCGTCCAAGGCAAAACGACGGCCGACTCGACTCCCGGATAGGCGATCAGGCCGGCTTCGACCTCGCCGGGTTCGACGCGGTGACCGTGGATCTGCACTTGGCCGTCCCGCCGCCCCAGGAACTCGATCGATCCGTCCCGGCGCCAGCGACCCACATCTCCGCTGCGATACACCCGCGCCCCTGGACCCGGAGAGAAGGGGTCCGCCACAAACTTCTCCTGCGTTGCCTCGATCCGGCCGCGGTAACCCCGAGCCACCGCATCTCCACCTAACCAGAGTTCGCCGCTCACGCCGGGCGGAGCCAAACGGTTCGCCGCATCCACAATATAAATGCGGGCATGTTCCATCGGACGTCCAATCGGCGGCGGAAGCCCGCGCTCCACCCCGGTTTCGATCAGACCCATGGTTACCGCGATAGTGGCTTCGGTCGGACCATAGGAATTCCACAAGCGAAACGGCAGTCGCTGCGCCGGAGGCCGTGCAAACCGGTCTCCCCCGCTAACGACATCGCGCAGGACCACGCCCGCCGGCCACGTCTCCTCAGCCGCCAGCTCCATCAGCGCGGTCAGAATTGTGCTCACCGTCACCCGGCGCTCGCACAACCAAAGCACCAGCGCCGCCGGATCCCGGCGAATCGCCTCTGGACAAACGACCACGGCCGCTCCTGAGGACAAAGCCGGCCACAACTCCTCTCCCAATGCGTCAAAAGTAGCCTGTGAAACCACCGATCCGCGATCCTCCGCGCCTAAACCCAACTGTCGCGCGAAAGCTCCGGCATAGGCCGCCAATGTTCCATGCAAGATCTCAACCCCCTTCGGTTCTCCGGTCGAACCCGAAGTATAAATCACACAGGCCAAATCCTCCGGCAACGCCCGAAGGTCATCCCCATCTTTTGCTTCCTCTCCTTGGTCCCCATTCGACATCTCCCGCACGTTTCGAGGCATGGGCACCACCGGAGGATCCCCCTCGCCAAATCTTCCGTCGAACATGTCCGAAGCCAAAAGCGCCGTAACGCCGCAATCCTTCAACACAAACCGCTGACGTTCCAAGGGATCACTTGGATCGATCGGCACATAGGCGGCTCCCGCCCGCCAGACCCCCAGGAACGCAACCGGCAACTCCACGGTTCGCTCCACGCAAACGCCCACGCAGGTCTCTCCCCGCACCGAACTCAAGGGCCCCGCCCTCAGCGCCCGGGCGACTGCGCCCGACCATCTCCACAGTTCCCGATAGCTCAATGCTTCATGGTCGTCCTCACAGGCCAACCTCTCGGGACGGCCGCGCACCTGTCCCTCGATCAGCTCGACAAGGCATGGACGCCGCATAGCGGACGGTTTCTTGAAAGGGTTCCACTCCTCGAGAATCCGTCTGCGTTCCTCCGCTCCGATCATCGGGAGCGCATCCACCGCACATTCCGGATCGTTCGCGGCAGCCCTCAAGAGCAAGTCGAGGTGCGCGGCGATTCCGCGGATAGTCTCCTCCTCGAAGAGATCCGTTGCGTACTCGATGCGGCACTCCAAGCCGTCTCCGCGCTCGAGCAAATCCATCGAGAGATCCAGTTTGCTGCCGCCTGACGGGCTCCAAAGCTCCTCCGCCAGCCAGGCCGGATCGCTTACGCGGGGAAGGGGGATATTGCGCAACTGAAACGCCGTCTGAAACAAAGGTGGAACGGCTGGATCCCGCTTCACGGTGAGCGATGAAAGCAGCCTTCCGAATGGCGTCTCCTGATGCGCCAGCGCCGCCCTGACTTCGCCATGACAGAGCCGGACCAACTCGCAAAACGTCAGCCCTTCCGAAAACTTCAACCGGACTGGAAAGGTCTGCATGAGCATGCCCACCAGGCCCTGCAGCTCCATCCGGGTCCGGCAAGCCACGGGAACGCCCAACAACACCTCATCCTGCCCGCCATAACGGCGCAGCAGCGTGGCGTAGCCCGCGAGCAAGACCCCAAACAAGGTCGCCCCTTGTTCGGAAGCGAGCCGTCGCAGGCGCGGCGTCAGCCCTGCTGCGATCGTGCCTCTCCAGTTCGCTCCCCCCATCGTCCGGTGCGAGGGCCGAGGATGATCCAACGGCCACCGCATCACCGGAAGGTCGCCAGCGAGCCGCTCCCTCCAAAACACCAGCGCCCGCTCCTCCGCCTCGTTCTCCTTGCCGCTGGCGAAACGCAGCGCCTGCCAAGCCGCCCAATCCCTGTGTCGCGGTCCCTCCCTCACCTCCATTGCTGGCGAGCCCGCCAGCAGCTCGCACACCTCGCCAATCAAGAGACTCTTGGACCAACCATCCACCATGGCGTGGTGCGCGACGATGGCCACCAACGAAGGCATGGAGCCCTCCGCCACTTGGATTGCATAAAAAAGCGCCGTCGGTCCCTCTTCCAAATCCAACCCCTGGCAGGTCACCCCCTCCAGCCATCGGTTTGCTTCCTCCAATGTTGCGCAATGCTTGACCGTCAGCGGGACCTCTTCGGGAACCGGATCCACACGCAATACGCCGTCGCCTGACGAGAAATCAAAGCGCGTGCGCAACACCTCATGCCGCCGCAGCAGCTCCCGGAGCGCTTCGCGCAGCAATCCGGAATCCACCGTTCGCCGGAAGCCGAAGACCACCGGATTGTAGTAGGCTGACCCCGTCGGGTCCATCCGATGCAACACCCACATCAGCAATTGACCAAATGCCAGGGGAACCACCGTGTCGTCGGACACTCGCGGAATGCTCAATCGCCGGAGAACCCGCAGTGAAGCGGCCGCCTCCGCCCCCCCCTCTTTCCGTTCATCCATGCCCGCTGGCGTATCTGCGGTCATTCCCGGTCCTCGCTTCCGGACTCTTCGGAAGCCTCCGCCAAAGCAGATGCCATCCCCCGCATCGTCGATCGCTCCAACAAGTCCCAGACCGGGACTTCCACCCCGGATTCCTCCCAGATTCGCGCTGCTAACTGCGTGGCCGTCACCGAGTCTCCGCCTGCCTCGACAAATCCCACCCCCGCCTCGCCGGGATCGCAATGCAACACCTCCATCCACAAGCGCCGCATCAGCGCCAGACCGGCCTCACCAGCCGGCGAAGCAGCCGCCGTTTCCGTCGTCTCCCGGCGGCCGGCCCGTTGCAGGTCCTCGTCCTCTAGCCCGTCCAGACCAAGCTGCTTCGCCAATTGCAGCCGTTGAATCTTCCCCGTCGCTCCCTTGGGTATGTCCTCCAAAAACACGATCCTCTTGGGAGCCTTGAAGGCGGCCAACCGGTCCGCCACCCATTTCCGCAGCGCTCTCTCCCCCAGCGTGACCCCGGGACTGCACACCACCGCCGCGGCGATCTCCTCTCCCAGCCGAGCATCCGGAACGGAAAAAGCCACGGCTTGAGCCACCCCCGGATACTCTAACAAGACTTCGTCGATCTCCCGCGGCGCGATCTTCTCGCCCCCACGGTTGATCATCTCCTTGAGCCGCCCGCAAATCGTCAGGTAGCCATCCGCATCAAAGTAACCGAGGTCGCCCGTTCGGAACCATCCGGAGACGAACGCCTGCGCGTTCACCTCCGGCCTGTCAAGATACCCACTGAAAACGCTTTCCCCGCGAATGCAGATCTCGCCGGTTTCCCCCTGCGCCACGGATCGTCCCTCCGCATCGAGGACCGCCAGCTCCGGGCCCGCGGGAAGGCCCACCGTCCCCGCCTTGCGCTGAGCCGGCGGCAACGGATTGCAGGCCATCTGGTGGGATGCCTCGGTCATGCCGTAGGCCTCGAGCACCGGGACCCCGAAAACGCCTTCCAACTCACTCAACACCGCAACCGGCAAAGCCGCCGAAGAAGATCGGACAAAGCGCAGCCGCCCGCCCCTGGTTCGTTCCCCATGATCGCGCACCCGGGCCAGGATGGCCTGATGCATCGCCGGAGCCGCCGTATACCAGGTCGGCTCCAACTCATCCAACCAGCCGAAAAACTCCGGAGCCCGAAAGCCTGGAGGGCAAATCAGCGAAGCCCCCGCGTGCAGTGAAGCCAACAATCCCGCAGCCAACCCATGTATGTGGAAAAGCGGCATGATCCCCAGGCAACGATCGCCCGGTTCAAGCCGCAGCGTCTCGGCGATCCGGGCCGCGGAACACATCAGATTGCGGTGACTCAGCGGAGCCGCCTTCGGCCTCCCCGTCGTGCCCGAGGTATGCAGCAACAAAGCCACATCATCACCGCCCGCCGGGACCGAGCCCTCCCCTGCTTCCAATCCGTCAAAAGCCGGCGGGATCACCGGCAACCCCAGCCCAGCGGCCGCTCGCATCCATTCGGCGGCCCGATGATCTTCCTGCGAAGCCACGACGGTCTCCGCTTTCAGGTCTTCCAGATAGAAAATAAACTCCGCTTCTCGATAAGCGGGATTCAGCGGAGCGGCCGTTCCAAAACTGGCTGCCGCCAAAAACCCCACCGCCGCATCGGGACCATCGGGCAACACCATGCCAATCCGCGCGCCGGGCGAAAGACCGCTGGCTCGCAGCCGAACCGCAAAACCGTCCACCGCCTCCAGCAAATCCCCATAGCTCAGGCGATAACCGCCGGGTGCGAGCAATGCCGGAGCTGCCGCATCCCTCTCCGCCCATCGCCGGATCAGCTCGCGGATTCCCACCAATTTCGCCGTTTCCCCCATGTCGCACCACCCATAGACGCCCGGACTTGACTCGACAAGCCGCGCTCGCAGCCGCTCTCTCCGCGCTCTGCGCCCCCTCGGCGCCCCGCCTCACGCATTCGCTGGCAACGTCGCCTCCCCGCACCGTCGAGAGCAACCATTGCCCATCCCCGGCCGCTCCACTCCCGTCATATTGACTCCGGTGGCTTCCGCGGGTTATCACCCTGTCCATGGGCCGCAGCGCAATCGGATTGGATTACGGTACAAACTCCTGCCGCTCCCTCCTCGTCGATCTCGATGAAGGCAGGGAACTCGCCTCGCGCGTCTTTCCCTACCCTTCCGGGGAGGCCGGCGTCCTCCTCGATCCGTCCGATCCGCACGTGGCCCGGCAGAATCCCCAGGATTATCTCGACGGTCTGGTGGAAACGGTGGCCGGCGCGCTGGCCGATGCTCGCGCCGCCGATCCCGCTTTTTCAGCCGGCGACATCGTGGGCATCGGAGTCGACACCACCGGGAGCACCCCGCTGCCGGTGGATCGCCAGGGAACGCCTCTCGCCTTCGAGCCGCGGTTCCGCGACCGCCTCGCCGCTCAGGTTTGGCTTTGGAAAGACCACACCGCTCACGCTGAAGCCGAAGAAATAACGCGGCTCGCCGCGGAACAGCGCCCGCACTACCTGGCCAAGTGCGGCGGCATCTATTCTTCCGAATGGTGGTGGAGCAAAATCTTGCGCTTGAAACGCTCCGACCCCGAGGTCTTCCACGCCGCCCACAGCTTCGTCGAACATTGCGACTACATCCCCGCCCTGCTCACCGGCGCGCGAAATCCGGAAGCCATCCGCCGCAGCCGCTGCGCCGCCGGCCACAAAGCCATGTTTCATCCAGATTGGGGCGGCCTTCCCGACAAAGACTTTCTCTCCAGTCTCGATCCCGCCCTCGCTTCCCTGCGCGACCGTCTCTTCACCGAAGCCTTTTCCGCCGATCAGCCCGCCGGGACCCTGACAAACGCTTGGGCGGAGCGACTCGGCCTTCCCGCCGATACCGCCGTCGCCGTCGGCGCTTTCGATGCCCACATGGGAGCCGTCGGAGCCGGCATCCGCGAAGGCGTCCTGGTGAAAATTCTCGGCACCTCCACCTGTGACCTCATGGTCGTACCCCACGATCAAACGCTGGCCGACATCCCCGGACTTTGCGGCATCGTCGATGGTTCCATCCTCCCCCATCACTACGGTTTGGAAGCCGGTCAGTCTGCCGTGGGCGACATCTTTCTCTGGTTCGTCCATCACCTCGTTCCCGACAGTTATGGCCCCACCACGGAAGCCAAATTCGCCTCCCTCGAGGAAAGCCTTTCTCAATTGCGGCCCGGAGAAAGCGGCCTGCTCGCCCTCGATTGGAACAATGGCAATCGCACCATTCTAGTCGATGCCCGCCTCACCGGATTGATCCTCGGCCAAACCCTGCACACCGAAGCCCACGAAATCTACCGTGCCCTCATCGAATCCACCGCTTTCGGAGCCCTGCGCATCATAGAACAAATCGAAGACTACGGAGTCCCGGTCCGCGAGGTAATCAACACCGGAGGTCTCGCGGTGAAAAGTCCCGTCCTTATGCAGATCTATGCCGATGTGCTCGGGCGACCCCTCAAAGTGGCGGCGAGCGACCAAACCTGTGCCCTGGGAGCCGCCCTGTTCGGAGCCGCCGCCAGCGGCCGGATGACCCTCGACGAAGCCCGTCAGCGCAATTGCCGCGTTCGTGAGCGGCAATACCAACCCGATCCCGCCAACCATGCCCTCTACATGGAGATCTATGGACTCTACCGTCAGCTCCACGATGTCTTCGGAGCCCCGCAATCCGAGATCAATCTTCATCACGTCATGAAACGCCTTCTCAACCTGCGTGATGAGGTGCGCAAGAAACCCTGACGGAGCCACGATCGGCAGCAGCATGCGCGTGTTGGTCGCCTTCGACAAGTTCAAGGGCTCCCTTAGCGCGACGGAGGCCTGCCAAGTCGCTGCCCGGGGTCTGGCGCACGAAAAGGCCATCGTGGATATCCGTCAGGTTCCCGTCGCCGACGGCGGGGAAGGGACCGTGCAAGCCGTGGCCGCTTCTCTATCCGGACGGGGCATCCTCCATGCCTCGGTCATGGATGCTCTGGGACGCCCCATCGACGCCCCCTTTTTCCTCTCCGATGACCGCCCGTCCCCCTTTGCCGTCCTCGAGATGGCGGCGGCGGCAGGGCTGGAGCAAATTCCACCGCATCTCCGGGATCCTCTCCGCGCCACAAGCAGGGGCGCCGGCCTGCTCATCCGCGTTGCACAACAGAGCGGAGCCTCCACCATTCTCATCGGCTTGGGCGGCAGCGCCACCAACGACGGGGGAGCCGGCCTCGCCGCGGCCTTGGGCTACCGCTTCCTCGACGCCCAGGGCGCCGCCCTCGATCCGCTGCCCATCAACCTCCATCGCGTCGCCCGCATCGAGCCACCCGAAGCCGGTGTTTCCCTACCTTCCATAGTGGGCTTGGCCGATGTGACCGCCCCGCTCCTCGGGCCTCAGGGAGCCACTGCGGTCTTTGGACCACAAAAGGGCGTCACCCCGGCCATGATGCCGGTCCTGGAGTCCGCGCTCACCCATCTCGCCTGCCAAGTTGCCGCCAGCCTGAAATGCGATTTCAGGGACGCTCCAGGAGCCGGAGCCGCGGGCGGTTGCGGATTCGGGTTGCTCGCCTTTCTCCAAGCCCGCCTCGAATCCGGCTTCCAACGCATTGCAAAAATCACCGGACTGGAGGAAGCCATGCGCGCCTGCGACTGTGTCGTCACTGGCGAAGGCAGGTTGGACCGTCAGACCTTGTTAGGAAAAGCCCCCGCCGGAGTGGCGGCCATGGCTCGCAGCCTTGGCAAACCCGTTCATGCCATCGCAGGATCCGCCCCACCCCAAGACCTGCCCGCGCTCCGCGAACAGTTTGATTCCGTCCACTTGCTGCAGACCGGCGGAATGACCCTCGAAACCGCCCTCCGGAACGCCCCTCAACTCCTGGAAGAAGCTTCCCGGGCCCTCGCAGCCAAGCTCACCGCCGAGCCCCCATGCCGTTAGATTCAGAACTCCCGATCTGGCGGGCGGATACAAGGAGATGGAGGAAAGAAGGTGAGCCGTAGGCCCTTGGACTGCGGCGAGCATCGCCTGCTCTCTCTCGGCGCGGAGCGCCGTCGCGAGAGCAGGCGTTTTCACCCGGGTTAGGGTCTGCATCCCAGGACCAGGCCGTCACGGAGGCCGGCCCTCCAGGTTACGCCCGTTGGATTTCCCTTCTTATCCGTGTCCATCGGTGTCCATCCGTGGTTAGCGAAGTTGGCTTAACGAGCCTCTTCGGCCGGGTTACGGCCTGATTTCTGACCCACGGATTGCGCGGATTAGGCGGCTGCGCCGCCGATGCAGTTCCGCATCCCGCATCCTTGGCGGCTGCGCCGCCGATACGCGATCCACGATTCAGGATGCATGATTGACGGCTGCGCCGCCTATGCAGTCCCGCATCTTGCATCCCGCATCCTGCATCCCGCATCCCGCATCCTTCAACATTCGTGTCCATCCGTGGTTAGCGAAGCTGGCTTAACGAGCCTCTTCGGCCGGGTTACGGCCTGATTTCTGACCCACGGATTGCGCGGATTAGGCGGCTGCGCCGCAGATGCAGTTCCGCATCCCGCATCCTGCATCCCGCATCCTGCATCCCGCATCCTGGAGGGGCGGGCTCCCGCACGCCCTGTCGCGCGATAGGTCTCCATCCCGGGACCAGGCCGCCGGGGACGACGGCCCTCCAGGTCCTGTTGCGCGATGGGTCTCCATCCCGAGACCGGCCATCGGGAAAGCCGGAGGCCCTTGGACTGCGGCGAGCATCGCCGCTCTCTCCCGGCGCGGAGCACCGTCCCGGTAGCTGCATTCGCAAGAATGCAGACTGCCAGCCAGGCTTTCGGAACTCTCACGAGTTCCGCTACAGTTCCGACGCCAAGGGAAGCCGGAGGCCCTTGGACTGCGGCGAGCATCGCCGCTCTCTCTCTCGGCGCGGAGCGCCCTCCCCGTAGCTGCATTCGCAAGAATGCAGACTGCCCGCCAGGCTTTCGGAACTCTCACGAGTTCCGCTACAGTCTGACGCCAAGGAAAGCCGGAGGCCCTTGGACTGCGGCGAGCATCGCCGCTCTCTCCCGGCGCGGAGCGCCCTCCCCGTAGCTGCATTCGCAAGAATGCAGACTG
>JBGTBW010000259.1:0-12264 GCA_041749135.1 Verrucomicrobiales bacterium | reverse complement strand
GGAGATCAACGGCTGGCTGTCTTCTCTTGTTGATGAAAGCGGCCGTCCCCTGCAACCGCGCACCAAGCTCAATCACCGCAAGGGGGCCGCGACCCTCTTCGCCGAGGCAGTCCGCTTGGGCTGGTGCGAGCGCAATCCGGTGGATCTCGCCGACCGGCTCCAGGTACCCCAAGCCGAGGTGATTCCGATCCTGACCCCGCCGGAGCTGCAGCGCCTGCTGGATACCGCGGAGGGCGAGGTGCGTGTGGCGATCGTCTTAGGCGGCCTATGCGGTCTGCGTACCAGTGAAATCACCCAACTGGACTGGGCTCAGGTCAACTTAGAGCAGCAGCACATCCGGCTGACCAAAGGCAAGACCGGCAAGCGACTGGCGCCCCTCCCAGACAACGCCGTTCAATGGCTAAGGCCCCTGGCCAAGCCGGCGGGAGCTGTGAGCGGAACCTTGGGCTGCCACCGGCTAACCGCACGGGTGAGGGCCGCCTTCAAGGACAGCGGGGTCAGGCGCGAGCACAACTCGCTGCGCCACTCCTTCTGTAGCTACCGCCTGGCGATCACGCAGAACCTGGCGCAGACCTCGCTGGAGGCGGGAAACAGCCCCAACGTCCTGCAGAAACACTACATGGAACTCGTGACCCGGGAACAGGCGAAGGCCTGGTTCAACGTCCGGCCCCAGACCGCGACAGCGTTAGCTTTCAAAACACACAAAAAGCCATGAATGCTTCAATTACAGGAGATGCAGGCATCTTTCCGGAAGGGTTCCCGGAGTGGGCGATCAATCCCAGCCCCTGCTTAGGGAGGAGAGATACTAGTCCGCATGCGAGTGCAAATGCCTGGCAATGGTTGGGGGACAACGAGGATCGGAAACCCTACTTGGCACTTTTGCGAGTCGCATTGGACCGGGCTTTCTGGGAGGACATCCGGTCTGACCTTGAGAAGGCTCATGGTCAGGGGCAGGTTGAAGACTTTTTCGCTCGCTATTGGACCTACGGCGCTCTCAACAACAGACAGGTCGCAATCTTTGGGGAGGCAGCCTGCAACTATCCACTCATGCGAAACCTCAGATTCTTACTCAGCATCAGGAACGCCAACGGGCCTAATTTTCGCAGGTATGCAGAATCACGGGGATACACTCTGACGCCGCAGGTTGTGCCACCGTCCACCGGCAACTCGTCGGAGGAACAAAGCGAGGCCATTCGGACAGTGCTGAGCCGTGACTTGGCGGAACGGGGCCCCCCTCCCCGGCGTGGTATCGAACCAACTTACGCTTTCTTTCTCGAGATTGGACAAATGTTTTATGGAATCTGGCAACGCCCAGAAGATGAACTGCTAGCATATATAGCTAATGAAGCCAAGCAGCGACGCGACGCGAATCCGACAAGACCGCGGCGGAAACACAAGAAAAACAAAGCTCACGAAAATGAAACGACAGGGGACGAACCTTTTTCTCCGGAGGAACGGGTGCTCCGGTTTATTGAGAGTATTTCCGGTCCGAGCGAGGACAATGAGAACAAAAAGAGAATTGAGTGGGAAACGGCTAACCTCACCTCACGGACGACAGAGAAGATAAAAATCCTTGTGGCTTTGAAGCAGTTCCTCCTTGAGAATCACAAGATTCCGACCGGATCCGACCTAATCCGGAAAGTATACGGGAAAGGCGAGAAAGACTCAAAGAAGCGGCAGGCCCGCAAGGATTTGCTCAAACTCGGATTTCCGCCCCCCAATTAAGCCCGCCGCAGACGACATAGTCGCTGGCTAGCAGCCCTGTTTCCTCGGGCTCTCTGGGAATCTGCGCAAGCAGGCTTCCGGCCTTTTGACCATATTTACACCACCACGCCGAATTCGAGGCACTTCTAGCGTGCCTATAGAAACCGGCCGCAGCCTCAGGAAGGCCTATAGCAGCGAGATTTCGAGAGGCGCTGTTCGAAGGATCGAACAAGGGTCCCCAGATAATTCTGTCCGTAATTCTTATACGTTGCCTGCTTGCTGCGGCCCGATATCCCCTTGTGGAGACTACGCGCACCAAAAGGTCATGAGTATTCCGGCCTCCGCGGCCCCGGATGCAATGGCTTAGCACCGGTCTCACACCGAGAGACGGGTGCTGCCAGCGGTGGTAGGATCAGGATATGCACCGCCGCTCCGGTGGTAGGATCAGGATATGCACCACCGCTCCGGTGGTGGAATCACAGCATCAACCACCTAGCAGACACGTAAAAATGAGGTAGACAAGTTCCGCAAATTATCGTATTTGGCGGGTGTGGACTCGAGATCTCCTTGCGACACCCCCCGATATCTCTCTCGGCCGGCGGCGGCACGAATGCTTGGCATTTCTGTTCGGACGCTGGACAAATTTGTTAGGGACGGACTCTTACGGGTCAGCAAACCGAGTGCCCGGATCGTCCGAATCAAATTAACGAATCTTGAGCAATTCATGGCTGACCATGAAATCGGAGGGAGAGGAAAATGAGCAGAAACACCCGACTTTATTGCATCAAAGGGCGCTCCCCTAAGATCTCAAACTCAACGCTCATCAAGAGAAAATGAAAGTTAACTCTTCTGGCAAATACCCTGACGCCTTTCCGGTCCACCCGGAAGGAAAGTTTTCCGGTGTCTGTGTCAAATGCACAGAACCGAAAACCAAAAGAAATGAGTTAGGTGAATACGAGGCCTTTAGAATCATCTTCAAGACGGATCGGTTAACCGATAGTGGACGCCCCATTACCATCGCAAGCCGCCCGCTTGTTCCTTCCTTAAGGACGGGTTCCCACCTGCGGTCATTCCTCGAAGAGTGGTTTGGCCGGTCACTCACCGATGAGGAAGAAGAAGAGCTCGAAACTGATGACCTCATTGGCCGGTCTGCGAGCCTCTCGATTGTTCATGTTCAGGCCGGTGGAAAGACCTACGCCAACATTGACTCCATCGCACCCGATACTTCCGGAATCATCCTGAAACCTTCAGAGCACGACGGCCGGGCTCAGGATCGCAGCGACGATACCCCTAAAAGCAGTTGGCGCGAGGTGCAGGTTCACGTTGGTCCAACCAGTGGGAAACTTCTTGGGGAACTCCCCAGGGAAGAGGTTCAAGCCTTGCTGCAATACTGGCTGCCCTCTGCTCGCAGAATGGACAGGACTCCAACCGATGATGAGTTGCTCGGGGCGCTACCACACGCAGCAAGGGAGCTTGGTATTGGCTGAGATTACTTGCTCTCCACACTCTTGAACACTGCCACCGCCAGACTCCCAAAGCTCGAAACTTAGAAGCTAGTCACCAATTCTCCCTCATGGTATGAGCGGCCCCCCCTCAATTCCGTCCTCGATCAATTCGCTGAGTATGCGGGAGGCAGCCGGCTTCTATCGAGACCAATTAGGTTGGGCTGTTCATCCCCTCTACGGGCCGGACAGGGGTAAGGACCACGAGCGGGGCAAGAAGCCGCTTTTAAAGGGTTGGCCCGCCCACACTCGCGCACAGACCACCGATGAATTCCTGACCAAACATTTCTCGAACGGCACCACCCATAATGTCGGTTGCGTGGTGCGGCCGCCGTTCGTTCACGTCGATCTTGATTCCAAGGCCGACAAAGGTCAATCGGTTCAGCAGTGGCTCCTTTACCAGCCACATCTCGTTGCGGTTCCCCGCGAGCGGACCGGTGGCGGAGGTCATCTCACTTTTATCTGTCGCGATGTTCCTGAGCAGGTTCTGAGATCCGATAAAGCACTTCAATCTCGGATAAACGAGGCGGTCACCGCCGAACTCTTCTTCGACGGGCTCAGTATCACCCTCTCTCCGTCCACCCATAAGAGTGGCCACACCTATTCGTGGGAGGTGACCGGAGAAATCCCGGAAGTGAAATGGGCCGATCTATGCCGCTGGTTTGGCTTCGCTCCACCGGAGCCAAAGAAGAGAGGTCGCCAAGCCAAGGAGAAGCCGTGGTGGTCGCAGTGGAACGAGGACCTCCGCACGCTGGACCTCATTTCCGTGCTGAAGGAGCTTGAGATGCTGGGCGATTGCCTTGACGCCGATACCTGCAAATGGAGCATGCGATGTCCTTGGGAGTCGGAGCATACCGGTGGCGCTGCCGATGCGCCAGGCTCTGACACCGCGGTCTTCAACTCCCCTGGCCAATCCCCCGGATTCAGGTGCCTCCACGGCCACTGCTCCAACCGAATTGGGAAGGATCTTCTGGAGTGGATCGAGAAACACCAACCAGGCCTAATTGCCAAGCATTGCACCAACGTCCGCGTTTGGACTCCTGGAAGCGCGGCGGCCGAGGGGAAAGTTCGCATCCTGCTACCCACCACCGGACGCAGCCACAGTGACTTTGCAGCAGAACTCGGACAAACCATTGGGCCGGCGCTCGACCTCTTCCGGTTCGGGGACACTATGGTCGAGATCATTCCGGAGCCGGCAAACGATGCCTCGGCGGCGCTGACGAGCCGCAACAGGCTGTCCGTAATCAAACCCGCCCACCTGGTGACCGCGGTGGAGCGCACGGTTGAAACCGGGGTGCTCCGGCCCGATGACGCTGGGGACCAAGTATTTTTGCCCAAGAGCATGGCCGAGCACGATGCCCGGATCGTGTTGGCTAGTCAGGCTTTCACTTTCGCTCTTCCCCGTATCAATCGCGTCCTCGACGTATCTATTCCGATGGGTGTGAAAGGTGGAAGGTTACTCTTCTCGAAGAAGGGATATGATCCAGATTTTTACACTTGGCTCGATCCTAACGCTCCTGAGCTTCGATCGATAGGATTTGAGGAGGCGAAGGCACTGCTTTTTGAAGATTTACTCGCCGGGCCCGAACAAGGCGGTTTTTGGTGGCACGACTTTCAGGATCGGATTCATGCCCTTGCACGGCTGCTGACACCCTACTGCCGCGGGCTTATGGGCTGGCGGCGCGGACCGCTCTGGATCTTCGACGGAAATCGGGAAGGTTGCGGCAAAGACACCTGTGCCGACGTGACCCATCTCATTTACACAGGCCGGTCGATTATTTCCGCCCCCCTTGCGAAGGACAGCGACGAGGAGATGCGCAAGCGGATCACGGCGGCGCTTTTGGCAGGCAGCCGGTTCTTCCACTTGGCCAACATGAAGGGCCACATCCGCTTCGCCGCGCTGGAAGCGGCCACGGATAACTCAGGCGTATGGACCGACCGGAAGCTCGGAGTGAGCGAGGAAGTCTCCCTACCCAACGAGGCTGATTTCAGCTTCTCCGCCAACAATGCGACATGGGAACCGGACATTGAACGGCGCTCTCGTCGAATCCGGCTTCGGTTCACTCCGGAGGACGTCAACGGTCACAAGTATCGCCATTCAAACTTGCGAGAATGGATTCTTGAGCGCCGGGGAGAGCTTCTGTCCGCAGTGCACGCGCTAGTGGTTCACTGGGTAGAGCTGGGCTGCCCGGCCGGTCCGACACCGTTTACCTCCTTCCCGGAGTGGGGAAGCGTCGTTGGAGGCATACTCCATGCGGGCAATCTCGGGGATCCCTGTCGACGGCATGAGGATAGCCTTACATCTGGTGATCAAAACACCCGGGCGATGCGAGAGTTCTTCGTTGCCGCCCACGAGAAACTCGGTGCCGACTGGGTGCTAAAGGCCCAGCTTCATAAATTCGTTCTGGACGCGGAAGAAGTGCAGGACCTCTTCGAGTGGATCGATTTCAAGGAGCGACGCGGTTTGATCAGTTTCGGAAAGCTTCTTGCGAAGTACGATAGCCGCGAGTTGGGGGGAATCGTGTTCAACGTCGATAGGTCGTCCAAGAACTACTGCAAATACCGGTTCTCCCGTCCCGAAGACACCCCCATACCCCCGAACGGCTCTCCCCAGCCGGCCTCCGATTCGGTCCAAAACTGTGGGATGTGGGATGTAGTGGGACATTCTCATCACGCGGCTACAGCGAAAGAGAAATGCACAGACGATTCCAAGAAAGAGCATGTATTATCGGAGAGCCCACAAGAGGGAGTGGAAAATGTCCCACTACATCCCACATCCCACAGCCTCATCTACTGCCGGGCGAAGGCAGACCTTCAGCGCGTCGCTGAGAACTTGACCGGCAAAGGGCATATTGCTCTCGACCTGGAAACTTATGGCTCTGGGAAGGCCGGGGGCTTGGATCCCTGGCGTGGGGAAATCCGCCTGCTCACTCTCCGTGGCAACGGGGGCCCTGTCTGGATTATCGATCTCATGGCGGTGGGCTACGACCTCGGCCCGTTGGTGACAATTCTCGAATCCGTTGGGGTGATTGCCCACAACGCTAAGTTTGACCTCCTCTGGTTGCGAGTGAAATGCGGGTTGAGGATTTCCCAGGCGCTATGCACGCTTACTGCGTCTCGCCTACTGTGTGCCGGCACAAAGCCTGGTAACAACCTCGACCAGTGCCTAGATCGCTACCTCGGCGTTGCGCCCGGCAAGGACTTAAGCCGGTCTGATTGGGGCTCGCCGCTCTTGTCCGAGGATCAGATAGCCTACGCGGCGCGGGACGTTGTCCATCTCCATGACTTGTCAGGAGCGATGGGGCACGAGATTGAGTTCGCCTCCTTGGGGGAGGTTTGGAGTTTGGAGACCGCATTGTTGCCCTGCGTCGTGGACATGGAAGCCGCCGGTATCCGGGTAGATGTGGAGAAACTGAAGGAAATCGAAGCCAAGGCCTGCGTTGTTCAATCAAACGCTTGCTTAGAACTGCGGGACGCCCTCGACTTACCTGCGCTCAATCCCAACAGCCCCAATCAACTCCAAGAGGCGCTTCGGGCTATTGGGATCAAAGTCGAAGGCACTTCGGAGGGGGCTCTGAAGATGGTGAACGACGATAAGATTATCCCCTTGATCCTCGGCTATAGGGAAGCCACCAAGCTTGCGCAGCAGTCCGAGGGACTTATCAGGCACGTCAAACATGACGGCCGGATCCACGCTCGATTCGAGCCCACCGGCGCTGTCACGGGGCGGTTCTCGTCGAAGGGCCCGAACCTCCAGAACATCGGGAAGGGCGAAATGCGGGAGGCCTTTATTCCCGCCCCCGGGCACAAGTTGGTGGTGGCCGACTATTCTCAGATCGAACTCCGGGCCGCCGGGGCCATCGCTGGCGAGTCCAAGATGATCGACGCCTTCGGTAGGGGTGTAGACCTGCACCGTCTTACCGCCTCGGCCGTCCTGGGCAAGGCAGAAGACACGGTGACCCCGCAGGACAGGCAACTGGCTAAGGCAGTGAATTTCGGGCTCCTCTACGGGCAAAGCGCAAGAGGCCTCGTCAGTTACGCAGCGACAGCTTACGGTGTCACGCTCAGCGAGGATGAGGCCGGGGCCGTACGTCATGCCTTCTTCAGCGCCTACAACGGTCTTCGCAGGTGGCATTCCCAGAGCTGGAAGGATGCGCAGAGCGGTGTGTCAGAAGTGCGGACCCGCCTGGGCCGCCGCCGCCTCCTCCCTGAGGATGCATCGGCCTGGGCCCGGTTTTCCGCATGTGTGAACACCCCGGTGCAGGGCGGATGTGCCGACGGTATGAAGAAGGCCATCATTCTGCTCGCTGACCGGCTGCCGGAAGGCTCGCGGATCCTCTCCAGCGTGCACGACGAGTTGATAGTGGAATCGCCGAATGCGATCGCGGAATCCGTTCGAGACATCATGGACCAGACAATGCGTGAAGCCATGGAGAAGATCTTCCTTGAGGTGCCGATCGAGGTGGAGGCGCACGTCTGCGACCACTGGGGCGAGAAGTGATATCCGGTGGCCGGGCAAATACCTGGCGGCAAGGTCGACCGCGCCACTCCCTCCTCCACAGAACACTAGGCGTCCCACGACACAAGGCATGCTGTGCCTCCACCACCCCCAGGCCCCCTCCACCAGGCACACCCCCCCCTCAGGGGGAGGACTTCACCCCGCATGGTGTATGTGCTATGGACCAGGGGGCACCCCCCATACCCACCCCTACCCCCGCACCCTTAATAGGAAAAACGGGACTAACAAACCGGTTCACGCCCACGGCAGGCAGGAACATTTCTGGGCAGGGTGCTCAAACCTACTAATCTTTGTCTAATTCATGTCTACACTCTGTCTAGGAAATTGGCCCATGATGGTCACCGGGAGAACTCCGGCCAATAGCGAGGGCCGTAGTGTCCTATTAAGTTGAGAATAGTGGGGCACTACTTCCCCTCCCCAGTAGCGCTAGCCTAACTAGATTGGGCTTTGACTTCGCCCAGGAGCCATGGCTGGGATTGCCGCACAAGCGCTTGCGCCCGGGCGAACAACGCCATGTCACGCGCTCCGTTTTCCGTGTAGCGGCCAGCGCTATAGGTTCGCCGGGGATGTCTTCCAGGGGAAGAGCCGTCGTTGTAGATTCCCCAGTAACCCACTCCGCCAGTCGTCGTTCGACGAACGCCGGTTCCGCGACTTATTTCCCTGAGACACTGGAATACCTCCAAGACAGCGCTCAGCCAGTCCTGAGGAAGGCCCTCGAAGACAGCGTCCCGAAAGGCTCGCGCAGCCAGGATTGGGCGTCTTTCCCAGCCATCCCGGAAGAACCGGTGAACCGGCCGTTCGAGAATGTCTAACTCCAGCTCGACGTAAATGCCTGGAGGGCTCTGGATCGTGGCGAGCCCGAAGTCGGGACCCAGAACCTCCCTGAAATCGAGCGGCTTTGCCATCCGAGTGCGCATTTTTGAGCCTACAACTTGATCGTCTCCCCTTCAATCGGTTCCAGCCGGACAATACGTGCCAACATCGAGCAGCCGGAGGGGGCACTACATCGCCCACGTCGGTAGAAGGGCATCCAACGCCCCTTACGTTACTTCCCGGCCCGGCCAATCCGCGGAGCAGGGAGCTCCTGCCACCGCCGTTCTGATAACCGGATGAATTGGCCGACTAGAAACCCAGCGTTTTTCTTGTTCCGAGGCTTCTCATGCGACCTCTACTCTTTAGGACAAAGGTTCATTCACAACGACTTGTGGCCCATTGGCGCATCCGTCGCCCTCAAGATTCGTCCGGTTTTCAGACTGCCCATTTTGTCCGGCGTTTGCGCCGCCGGTAGCAGCTCCGGAGAGTCCCCTGAATGCTGGAGCCTATGGCCGTCCGTGGAGATGATCTCCGCTCCCGTTCGGTCGACACCGCCTCCACATCCAGGCAGCAGCTCTCCCGAGTCGGATGGTCACCGCTTCCGTCCCCGACTTTGCACACCAGCTTCACCGTGTCGCCCGATTGGCCACGACTGGAAGGCAGTTCCCGCAATACCACAAGCACCGGAGAATCTCGGCTCCGGGCGTATCCCGGAGCCCGCGCTCCACAGCAGGCGCAACGGGGTTCGACGGGATCGGCAGCCCAGGTGACCTCGATGAAGAGCCACTTGCCTTTTCGAGCCAGGCAGGCGGAGTCGACGGCGAAGCCTGCGTACGCTTGCACGTGGCGCAGCAGTGTATTAATGGTGAGTTGGATGGTGGTTGCGGTTTCTCATGATAGGAAGACCCACTCAAAACCGCTGGCCGCCATCCGCTAGCTTTGCCTCCGGAAGATTTGAGCAGAAACGCCCTTCCTGGCCCTCATCAGCCCCGCAGCGAGGACGCGGCTCGCACGATGTCCATTTCTACTGGCTTTCAGCCCAAAATAACCGGCAACTTTCGCTGAGGAACCGTCATGATCAAACCTGAGAACACCCAACTGGTGCCAAAGATCGAACAAACCGAGCTCTATTACGAGGACCGATTCTGGGAGCAATACGTCGGCACGAAGTTGGTCAACGATCCGGTCATCGCCATCGTTGAACTTGTCGCCAACTGTTGGGATGCTGGTGCTCGTGCGGTAAAGATCACGTGGCCTCACGAAGGCAATGGCGAACTCATGATTGAGGACAACGGTGAGGGGATGACCAAAGCCGAATTCTATCGGCGCTGGGGTGGAATGAGTTATGACCGCATAAAACACCAAGGAGCTTCGGTTGACGTCACCATCGGTGGCGTTACGCGAACTCGAAAAGTCTTTGGGAGGAACGGCATCGGTAGATTTGCAGCGTTTTGTTTCGCTTCGGAGTATCAGGTGTCGACCTCAAAGGATGGGGAGCAAAACACCTTTCTCGTGAAGAAGGGGCGAACAGAACCGTTGGAATTTGATCACGTCACAACCTGCCCAGCCACTGAAACGGGAACAACCATCACAATTTTCAGACTAATGAAATGCACCATCAGGCCGGAAACTGTTCGAACCGAACTTGGCAAGCGATTTCTCACTGATCCTGCGTTTCAGGTGGTTGTCAACGGAGTCCGGATTAATTTTGAGGACATCGAAGATCGCGGGCTGGAGAATATACCCGTCTCAATCGACGACCTCGGCGTCGAAATTGTAATCAAGGTCATTGACGCACAAAGGACGGATCCCACAGGACGGCAGCACGGTGTTGCCTGGCACGTGTTTGGCAGGCTGGTGGGTGAATGCGGGTGGAAGGACCCGGAGCAGAAGTCGCTCATCGACGGCCGCCGAGTGGAAGCCAAGCGCTTCACGTTCATTGTCGAGGCCGACCTTCTTCAGGAGGCCGGTGCCGTCAAGCCGGATTGGTCTGGGTTTGACGAAGAGAATGAGACGTTTCTCAAAGTGAATTCAGCCGTGCAAAGTGCCATCACCCAACGCCTTTTGGAAGTCACGAAAGAGAAGCGCGATGAAACCACCGCCAATGTTCGACGGTTCCACGCACCGCAGGTTCGTCAAATGTCCCTGATCCGTCGGGAAAAGTGGAATCTCTTCGTCGAGAAGGTAGCCGAGGAGTGCCCGAGGCTGACAGAGTCAGAGCTGAGGACCGTTGCCGGAGTGCTCGCGAACATGGAGGTAGCGAACAGCCAATACGGCCTCTTGCACAAGCTGCACGATCTGAGCCCCGACCAAATCGATGATCTCCACCAGATCTTGGAGGACTGGACCGTTGGCATGGCGAAAATCGTCCTGGATGAAATCCAAGGGAGACTTCTTCTGGTCGAGCAGCTTCGCGTGAAAACGACTAAGGATGACACGCTGGAAGTTCAGGAGCTTCAACCCTTGTTCAAGCAGGGCCTTTGGATCTTTGGCCCGGAGTTCGAAACCATCCATTACACCTCTAATCAGGGTATGACTTCGGTGATTCAGGAGCTCTTTGGTCGATATGATCTCAAAGGTAGCAGAAATCGTCCCGATTTCGCCATCCTTCCTCACGGTTCTGCCGGGTTCTACTCCTATCCTGAGTACGACGACGATGGTGGTGAGGTTGGCCCATCAAGGCTGGTGATTGTTGAATTGAAGGCTCCACGTATTCCAATTACAGAGGATGAGAAGGCACAGTGCTACAAGTATGTCCGAGAGTTGGCGCAGAACGGCCTCCTCACGGATCGCACACAGGTGCGTGGATTTGTTGTAGGCCGCACTATTGACCAGGTCGACCGCGGCGAGAAGAGCGAGATGGATGGGAGAGTGCTTATCAAGCCATTGGATTTTGATACCGTCCTTCAACGGGCAGAGAGCCGGCTTTTCAAACTCAGGGAGAAAGTCGAATCGGCTCCATTCCTCAAAGGCACCAACATTAAAGGGTTCCTCGACAGCGATCTTAACCCGGTGGGAGAACTTGCCTTTTCAACGTCTCCAGCCTCGTGAACGCGCCACCTAATATTCTCACCCTATCAAGCCTTCAGCTCAACCCTCTTTGGTCGCAATTGCCGCTGTTTAGCCGCACGGGCTGGCAGCGCATGGCATTTTGGGGAGTTTGCTGAAAGGATCGGGGAGCGGGTGGAGCCGAGGGATGCGCAGGAGGAGATTTATGTGGGGCTGGAGCATCTAGACTCGCAGTGCCTGAGGATCCGGCGGTGGGGGAAGGGCAGCGATGTCACGGGCACCGAGCCGCGCTTCGTGAAGGGCGATATCATTTTTGGCCTCCGCCGCGCCTATCAGCGGAAGCTGGCCGTTGCGGAGTTGGATCGCGTCTGCTCCGCTCATGCCATGGTCCTGCGGGCCAGGCAGGACAAGGTGCGGCCGGAGTTCTTGCCGGTCCTCATGATGGGCGACAGCTTCATGAACTGCGCTGTCGATTTCCGTCGCTCGCTCTCGCCCACCATCAACTGGACCAGACTCAAGCTGGAGACCTTCGACCTCCCGCCGCTCGACCAGCAGCGCTGCATCGCGGAAATCCTCTGCGCGGTAGATGAGTGTCAACAGCTGCCGGGCAGTCCGGTCTGGGGGGGGGGGGGGGGGGGGGGGGGGGGGGGGGGGGGGGGGGGGGGGGGGGGGGGGGGGGGGGGGGGGGGGGGGGGGGGGGGGGGGGGGGGGGGGGGG
>JBGTBW010000258.1:0-4482 GCA_041749135.1 Verrucomicrobiales bacterium | reverse complement strand
GCGGCGTCCGGCGCGCCGGCCTCGGCGCCCCCGAGTGGCCCGGCAGAGGCGAGCAGCACCGCCAACGCGGCGAGCGGAACAACGAGTAGGAACCACGGCTTCGGTTTCATCACAGCGCCATTCTCGCACAGCCAAGTCCATCGATCAATCAATTCCCGCCTCGATCTGAAACCTGTTTCCATGGCTGGTTCGACCGCCGCTGGGACGCGCCGGCCCACCTCGCGGGACAAAATGGGGACGGGGCAGGTTTTTGTCGACACGGGCCGCGAATTGCGGCAGGGCGCCGGTCCTGAGACGAGCGCGAGTGCTGGGAAATCCCGCCCTGGAGGGCAATTTCTATCGTGGACAAAGCCGCCACAATATGGCGGCCGTTCATGCAAGAGAATCTCTGCGACGGCACACTACTCGTTTCGAGGCGGGAGACCTCGAACCAGTCGGAACATTCGCTTCCGCCGGCACGTAGGAATAGTATCTTGGATCATGCCAGTCCCAACACCACTCGTGGACATTGCCCGCCATGTCGAAAAGACCATATTTCCACCAAAGGGTGGCGGCGAAAGCGCTGTGGTTTTCGGTCCCGGGCTCCTGAGGGGATTTTTCCGTCGTAGCTTCCACATTCGACTCGGTGACGCTCACGGCGGCGGCGGAGCCGAGATTCGTGGCGTCCTGGAAGTTGTCGTTGGCGGGCGGGGCGCCCAGCGCCAAGGGAAGCCATGGCGCCAAGACCGTGGCGACGACGATCTGCGTAGTCCCTTTCATGGCCGACAACACTCCGGAGCAACACGGCGCCCGTGCCCAGGCGGAGCGCTTAAATCTCAGTCTCAAGGAGCCTGAGGTGTCCAGGCTGATCCGGGCAAAGGCCGAGTCCGCCGTTGCGCGGCGGACGGTCGTTCAACCCCTTGGACCCGCAGCCTGCAAATCCGCCTGGGCGCGCTCGGCGTCGCCGGGAGAGATCAGAAGATCCCAGTTGAGGGTCATCCGCTCCGGCATGTGAGAACGGCTTGGCAGATTGCGGTGAGAGCATGGTTCCGCACGAGCGAGGGAGCTTCAACGTCTCCTTGCGCGATAGAGCCGGAGCGGCTCCGAACCGCTGACCGGGATGTCCACGGTCACGCGGCTTGTTTCGGCGCCGGCCGGCTCCGGAGTCGTGAGATTCCCCCAATGGGACCAAGGCTCAGACAGATCGGTGGTGGTCTGAATCTCGTACGATGCGCCCGGGACGCCCAACAGTTCCAGTATGAGCTGGCCTTGGTTCCAACGCGTGTGCAGGACCGGAGCTGCGGCCGCGCCGGGTTCGGGTTCGTCGCCGGCGAAGACCACAATAGCCTCGTTAGAACACTCGCTCGTGCCCTCCTCGCAAACGCGGTAGCGGTAAACGCCGCGCCCTCGCCGGTCAATGTCGTCGGTGTATCTTCCGTTGTTGGGCGCGGTGGCGATTTTCGTGTTGTCCCGGAAGACATCCACCCGCTCGAACGCGGCGTTCGACCACGTAAGCGTGGCCTTGTGGAGTCCTCTCTGGAACGTCGTGCCCCTGGCGCTCAACACGATCCCGGAGCCGTCGCTCGCCGGGACCACCTGCGAAACGCTATGGACCTTTCCGCCATCGTCTGTGACCCGAAGATAGACCGTGTAATAACCGGGCGCGGTAAAGGTGTGGGAAACCGTCACGCCCGCCCCCCCGGTCTTGTCGCCAAACGTCCAGGCGTAATCAACGATGGCGCCGTCCGGATCACTCGAACCGCCGGCATCGAAATGTGCGCTCAAGCCGGCTGTATCGACAGTGAACGAGGCCCGGGGAACAAGGTTCGTCGCTGAAGGCGGGTTGGCCGGGAGAGGCTCGCTAACAACGGTAAAGACATAGGCGGCCCCAAGCTCGGCGGCGCCGCTGGACGCGGTCTTGCGCGGGGCTCCGGCCAGGACCGAGCCGTTGTCGATGTCCACCGCAGCCCCGAGCCAAGCGGATGAACTCGCATCCGGGGCGGTCAGCCGGGCCCGGTAAGTCCAAGAACCGCTCTGCAACGCGTAGACAAGCACGGCGCCGTCCTGTTCACCGGCTGCGTCGGCCTGCGGTCCGCCCATCACCAGGAGATCACCGGAAATCGCCACACAGGAGCCATAATAGGATCCGTCGAGCTTTTGAGCCGGACTGGTGGGCGGCGGCAGCAGGATCACCTCGTTGGTCCAGCCGGTTGCCGTTTGGGAATAGGTATAAGCGGCTCCCGCGCCGGGACGGACGAGGGCATCCCCCGGCGCGCCGACCACGAGCCGGCCGGCGTGCAAGGAGACGGACTCGCCAAAGCGCCGGCCACTGCCCCACACTGGATCCACGATCCTGGCCCCGGTTTCCCAGTTCGACCCATCGTGCAGGTAGGTGAAAACCTCTCCCTAACCTGGCGCGCTCACAATGGCCGTACTGCCCTCGAGGCTGACCGACCAGCCGTAGTAGCTGCCGACGGTTCCGTAGTGAGAAGTGCGCCGGCTCTCGAGTTCCCAAGTTCCACTGGCCGTGCGCCGGTAGAAAAAGGCATTGCCCTCGACGGAGGCATCGAGGCAACCCCTCAGGGGCGATCCGACCAGAATGCAGTCCCCGCTCACCGCCACCGCCCAACCGAAGCGGCCCTGGCTGCAATCTTGCTCAAGCTTGGCTTCCTCGATCCAGGCCTCGCCCTGGGGATCAAAGCGGAAGACATAGGCTGCGCCACCGGCTCCGGCCACGAGCACGTCCCCGTCGATGGCCACGGAGCGACCGAACTGATAGCGGTTGGCGGCGTCCGTGGGCGTGAGTCGCCACGCTGTCAATCCGTCCACCGTCCTGACGTAGACCGCACCGGCCTCACGCGTGCCCCCGGCATCGAGTTCCTTAGGAGCGCCGATCACCAACAAGTTGCCATCCACAGCCACCGCCGACCCGAACGCCGACCCGGGTGGAGCCCCGTCAGGGCTTATCTTTGAATCTCCGTAAACTTCGTTCACCGTGCAGATTGACAGCGTGCAGAAAAACAAGAAGCGGATGGGGCTGGGTTGCATCACGATTGCTCCGTTGGAACTAAGTGGTCATGAGCAAATACGAACGTCACCGTATTTATGCTCATGACCACTAAGTCGTCACCCCACGCCTGGGAAACCGGATCGTCCGCCGGCCTGCAAGGGATGCCGGTCGCCGAATCGCCCCTGGCGATCCCGGATCGCAAAGCATTGCGCCAAGAAACGAGCAACGCTCTCACACCGCGCAATAGCCGCTGGCAATTCGCTTCCATAATCTGATCACGCCCTCTTCCTCAGAGGCGCGGATTCGAGGCGGGGTTCGGGGGGGGAGGAAGGATTCCGGATGAGTCATGGCGATTCATCCAAGATCATTTAAGCAGGATCTGGCGTTCTCGACTAGAGCAATCGCGCGCCTTCTAGCGGATGAGCGGATGTCGCTCATTGGGGAGAGTGCAGCCGCGTCACGGCCAGGTTCCACAGGACGTCCGCCTCCCGGGCGTGTTGATCTATTCTGCAACGCCGCGTCGCGTGCCGTCAGAGCAGGGCGAAAGTGTCGCTCCGCGAGCCGGCCAATTGCGCGACCCTTCGGGCGGAACTTGTTGAAAGCGTTGGAGATTGGAGATCCTGGCTCATTTCAAGAGGAACCGTTCGGTCTCTCTCGTTTGCCGAGGTCCGCCAGGGCGCGGAGGTCTTCAACAGCTTCCGGAAGATGGACCGCGACCACTGCCAGCGTTTCCGCTTCGCTTTCCAAGAGATCGACCAGGAGACCGTCGGGCATGCGGCAGGAAAAACCCGGAATCCTAAGTGGGCGGAAGGTGTGGGCTCCCGCAGTCTGCAAATCCGCCTTGGCGCGCTCGGCGTCGCCGGAAGAGATCAGAAGATCCCAGTTGAGGGTCATCCGCTCCGGCATGTAGTGGCGGGTCGCCTGATCGCTGATCACCACATAGCGAATGGAGAGGACTTCCCGGAACATGGAGTGACTTGGGGGGGGGCGGCCGGACGGGCTGGCTTCCGGGCCCGGGCTTCTGACGCCGCCGCGCTATTTCGATCAGAAGGGAAGCCATGATCCAATGCGATGAGAATTTCTGGGGAGTTAAACTCCTGATCTCAGGGAATTGTCATGAGCCGCCAATCAGGGAACGGGAAAGCAATGGGTACCTTGAGGGTCACTGGTGTAGCGGAACTCGTGAGAGTTCCGAGGGCCTGGCGGGCAGTCTGCATTCTTGCGAATGCAGCTACGGGGACGGCGCTCCGCGCCGAGAGAGAGCGGAGATGCTCGCCGCAGTCCAAGGGCCTCCGGCTCACCTTCTTTCCTCCATCTCTTGGATCCGCCCGCTAGATCAGCAGTTCTCAGCCTCAGAACTCCTGATCTCGAGGAATTTGGATGAGCCGGAAAACTATGTGGCGCGGGCACTCCTGCCCGCGAGCTTTCTAGGCTCACTCGGCGGACAAGAGTGTCCGCCCCACAAATCGCCCCACAAATAGAGTGTCATTCAC
>JBGTBW010000257.1:0-59456 GCA_041749135.1 Verrucomicrobiales bacterium | reverse complement strand
GAGCGACGCCGCGGAAGCGCTGGCGGGCACCGATGCCTTTGACGCGAGGGATTACTTCCGGATGACGGCGATCGAGGCGGGCTCTGGGGAGCTGAGGCTGGAAGTGCCGACGGTGGAAGGCCGGGTCTACGAGATCGAGTTTTCGGAGTCGCTGGAGAGCGGAAGCTGGGAGGTCATCGACCGGGTGAGCGGCGACGGAACGACGCTCGAGCTGGTGGATCCTGATCCGGAGCGGACCAGCCTGCGGGAGGGCTACTACCGTGCCCGCGCTCTCCTTCAACCCTAGCGATTTGATCCGGTTTCCGCTTCCTGGGCTTCGCGTCCAGGAAGCGGAAAACCGGACTCTCTGATCAATCTATCCGCATAGAACTCTCTCGAAACTAAAAGCCCTATCCTTATGAAAACGCGATCAGTTGTCCTCGCCGCCGCCGGTCTCCTTTGCGCCTGCGGCACGGGTCAGGCCGCCATCAACTTTGTTGGAGTAACCATTCCGTGGAAAGCGGATTCGGATTCGACGGCGGATACGATTGGGGGGAATACCGAGTGGAATGCCTATATCCGGCCCGAGGGAGGCGCGTTTCTCAACGACGGGAACGCGGCTGGAACGCGCTTTTCAGTTCCGCTGGAGGTGGGGATACACACCTTCGAGATCTTCGTGCAGCACCAGTCTTGGGTGGACGACAGCCCGCCGGAGCCGGGCAGCTACATCAACCTCTTTTTCGGTGGGCGGACCAATCCGGGCATTTCCGCGCAATTGGCGGGTGGGAACTTTGGAGCGCTGGCCCCGTTGACGGCGGCTGACATTGCCCTGGTGGCGAACGACCAAGACGGTTCGCTGGTCGCTCCGGCCGGGAGCTTGCGCCATATTTCGTTTGCCGATGGATTGCAGGTGGACTTGATCGGGCTGGAGATGAGTATTGTTGGCGACACCGTGTCAGGCTTCACCGCCTTTCCCTCCGGATCCGAGCAGGATTCGATGTTCAGGATCACCCTGCAAGTGGCTATCCCGGAGCCTTCGACGGCGCTGTTGTCCGCTCTGGGATTGACGGGGCTTCTCCTGTTCCGGCGGCGACGCTGAGAAAGCTGGGGATTCAGGGGCTGATAAGGCTCATCCGCGGTGGGGGTAGGTTCCGAGGGGGTGGAGAAGTTTCCACTCCCGATGGCCGCCGGGAAAGGGAACGGGAACGGGCCGGGATTCCTGCTGTGGGCGTTCAGGCGCCGCGTCTCACGCCCTGCAACTGGTGAGACAGATCCGTTCCATGGTCTCATCCCCTCCATGGGATTCCGTAACCCGATCCCGTCATCGTGATTGATCGAGAATGGCTAGTAAGATCGCCGCGGTGATGAAGAGAGTGCCCACCAAGCGGTTGACCAGCACTCCGTGCCCCTGACGGATCTCGTGCAGATCCAGGAACGATCCGCACAACCACACCAGGGCAATGGTCCAGAGGGCTCTGGAGGAATACACGATGTTCACCGCGGTGGGGTTGGGATGAAAGGAGAGTGCAATGCCAATGCCAATGGCCTGGGCAGCGGTGAGGAGGGCTCCCGCGGTCAGCCAACCGGAGAGCGGAACTCCCTTTCCGAGAAGGAGCAAGCCTTGGATCCGGGCGACAATGTAAGAGGCGAGGGCTACGAGGACGGACGCTGTGGGCAGGAAGGCCCAAGGGCCGAAGGAAGGAGCCCATTTCCGCACAAAGACATCGGAGACTCCGAAGCACGCCGCGCCGGCCAACGAGGCGGCGATCGGAACAAACCGGTGGCCAGGGGGGACTGGAAGCGCCGATTTGTTGGCGCGGCTCATAACCAGGATTCCCACTGCGGTGAGAATGGCGGCGCTCCAGAGCAGGACCGATGGGATCTCACGCAGAAGGAGCAGGCTCGCGGCGGCGACAAATACGGCCTTCGTTCCCAGCAGAGGCGTGACGATCGAGACATCGGCCCGGCGCAAGGCAAGAAAGCTCAGCCAACCTCCCAGGTAGAATGTGGCGGCGGTGATTGCGGGTTCGTGGAGGCGAGACCAGGGAAATGCATCCTTATGGAGTAGGTAGAGCGGCGCGTAGGTGAGACCCACCGCCAGATTGGTTAGGTGAAAAGCATGCCGTTTCCCGGCTCCGCTTTCGAAACCGCGTTTGAACAGGAGGGAAGCGAGAGCGTAGATAGCCGCGGAGCAGGCGGGCAGAACGAGGAGCGAGGAGGAGCCCATGATTTCGCTGGGGTGGGCTTGACGGCGCTCAACGGTTTTCTGGATGAATCAGGGCGACCAAGGGGCGATGATCGCTTCCGGTCATCCAATCGGGATGGTGGGGAATGTAGGCCCGTTCCCAAAGGACCTCAGGAGCCAAGCCGCGAGAGGCGAAGAGGTAGTCGAAACGCGAGTAGACGTCGGCCTCCTCCCAATAATAGGTCCAATGCAGCCCGAAGGCGTCGGCTGCCCGGATGGTCCTTAGATAACCTTCGCTACCTGCCCGGCCTTGGATCTCGCGAATCGAGGCCTGTTCCCGCGTGTCGTTGAAATCGCCGAAAACCAACAGATTGACGCCGGGTTCCTCCTTGAGGATATCCACGACATAGCGGCGCAACAGGTGCGCCTCGTGCCGGCGCATCTCCGCTTGGTCCGCTCCCCGGACAGGGCGGCGGGACTTCAGATGGACTCCCAGGATACGCAGGGTGTAGCTGTCCCGGACCAGGATTTCCGCATCGAGAATACCGCGCTGCATCGGAAGACGGGAGGCGCCGAGCCGGTAGGTCAGCGCGGTCTGGTGCCGGGTTGTTCCGATAGGAAACCTGCTCAGGAGGGCGATGTGACGTTCCGGATCCGCAGCGAGGACCAGGGTGGTGTGCGGCAAGGGAAGACCGGCGCGATCCATGCGCAGCCGGAAATCCTCGAGGTCTTCCGCCGTGCCGATCTCCGTGATCCCGAGAATGTCCGGTTTGCACGTAGAAAGGACGGCCAAGACGGCGCTGATCTCGTGTTCCGGTTTGGGCGCATTGGCGACGACGCTGTCTCCGATGCGCCTTTCCATGCGCAGATAGTTGCGCAGATTGTATCCGGCGAAGCTGAGCGGGGGGACATCCGCCGAGACCGGCCACAGAGAGAGGACCGCCAGAATCCCGAAAAACCGGGGAAAAGAAGAACGCCCGCGCCGAGACGCGGAAAACGGGGGCGTCACAGGACTCCGAAGACCTCAGGAAACTTTCGTCTTGCGCTCCGATTCCTTGATGCCGGCCTCAACTTCCTTTTGGCTTCGCGTGATCTCGTCTTCGAACTCCTCTTTGGCGCGCCGGAATTCTCCCAGGCTCTTGCCGAGACCGCGGGCGAACTCCGGAAGTTTCTTGGCTCCGAACAGAAGCAGGATCAGGATAAAAATCAGGACCAGTTCCGGGGTTCCGACGGGGCCAAGGAATGCGAGTTGACTTGTCATTTGACGAAACGATACCCGTGAGGCGCCCCTGCTGCAAAAGAAAACTTGAGGGGCAGGGACCGGTCCCCGATGGAGGGATGCGATGAGCGCCGCAGGATGGGACCCCGCATTTGAACTTCCAGTCGCCGAATTGCGTGCCGGCTTGCTGCGTGCCTTGGCCGAGCCGGGAGCGCGGGTGATCCTCCGCGCTCCCACAGGCTCCGGTAAGTCAACTCTGGTTCCTCAAATGATCCTCGAAGGAGGCTGCGCCGGGTCCGGGCAGGTCGTGATCCTGCAGCCTCGCCGCCTGGCGGCCATTCTGTTGGCGCGCACTGTGGCGCGATTGCGTGGAGGCGCAGCCGGTGGGGAAGTGGGCTATCAGATCCGGTTCGAGAACCGCAGTTCCGCGGACACCCGGATCCGCTACGTGACCGAAGGGATCCTGCTGCGCGAACTGTTGCGGAATCCGCATCTGAAGGGGACTTCGGTTGTGGTGCTGGATGAGTTTCACGAGCGCCACCTGGCCGGCGATGTGGCCTTGGCCCGGCTCCAGATGCTTCAGGAGGCGACCCGGCCGGATTTGAAGCTGGTGATCATGTCCGCCACGCTGGATACCGCCGCGCTGGAGACTTATCTGACCCCCTGTGTGGTGCTGGAATCCGCGGGCCGCGTGCACCCCGTCGAGATCCGCTACTGTCCCCGGGGCAGCTCGGAACGAAGTCTGCCGGAACAAATCGTTTCCGTCGCCCGCGTTGCGTTTGCCGAACGGAGCGGGGAGACGGGGAACGCTCTCGTATTCCTGCCTGGCTCGCATGCGATCCGCACGGCCGTGAATTTGTTGCGTGCGCAACCGTGGTGTGCGGACCGGTGTGTGCTTCCGCTGTATGGCGAACTGCCCCGGGAGGCGCAGGACGCCGCGGTCGCCGAGGGGAAGCAAAACCGGGTTATCGTATCGACCAACATTGCGGAGACTTCCCTAACGCTTCCCGGGATCCGGCTCGTAATCGACAGTGGGGTAGCGCGCATGCCCCGCTACGATGCCGCGCGAGGGTTGGACACCCTGTTGTTGGAGAAAATTTCCCGCGCCTCGGCAGAGCAGCGTGCGGGCCGCGCAGGCCGCACTGCTCCGGGCTGCTGTTACCGGATGTGGAGCGAGGAAGATCACGCCCATCGTCCGGCCTTTACGGCCCCGGAGATCCAGCGTGTGGACTTGGCGGAAACGATGTTGACTCTCACGGCGGGCGGCCTGGATCCCCGAAGTTTCCCTTGGTTTGATGCTCCGCGCCGGGAATCTCTGGAGCAGGCGTTGGACCTGCTGCGGCGGCTGGGAGCCATCGATGGCGAATGCGGCTTGACGGAAACGGGGCGCGCCATGGTGCGATTCCCGGTGCATCCCCGATTCGCGCGGATGATTCTGGAAGGAGAACGGCGGGGTTTGGTGCATACCGCTTGTCTTGCCGCGGCGTTGTGTGAAGGCCAGAGCCTATGGTTAGGGCCTCGAGGCGGACCCGTTCCCGACCTCTTCTTGGAGAAGGGCGACGAGTCGGATTTGCTGCCCTTGCTGCGGGCTTGCCGCCACGCCAGGGCCTGCCGGTTCGATCGGCAACAATGCACGGAGGCCGGAATACGGGCCGCTGCGGTCCGGGAAGTGGACCAGTTGGCCAGTCTCTTTCTTCGCTCGACGGGGGGCGGCCCCGGGCGAGAGGAGCCTGGAGAAGATCTAGGAGCCCTGCGCGAGGTGATGGCGGCGGGGTTCTCCGATCACTTGGCTGCGAGGAGTCGCGTGGGGAGCCGGGTCTTCAAGCTTTCCAAGGGCGTGCAGGCCCGGCTGGACCGGAGTTCGGTAGTGACCAGCCGGTCCCACCTCGTAGCGGCATGTAATCTGGCGGAGATCCAGGGCCGCGAAGTGGAAGTGATCTTGAGCCTGGCCACCGCCCTGGATGAACATTGTTTGGAAAGGGTATTCCCAGGGGAGATTCGAGAAAGCGCTTCAGCGGTGTGGGATCCTGGGGCCAAACGCGTGGTCCGCAGAATGGTGAAGAGTTTCCGGGACCTTGTGTTGGAGCAGCGCGAGGCAGGAGAGCCGGACTCTGAGGAAGCGGCGGTATTGCTGGCCAAACAGATCGCAGGCGGAGAACTGAAGCTCGCGGGTTGGGACGCGCGAGTGGAGAGTTGGTTGCGGCGCGTCGAGCTGCTGGGAAAGGCCATGCCGGAACTGGGCCTGCCGGCCTTTGGCGAGGAGGACCGGCTGTTGATCCTCACCGAGGTTTGCCGTGGCGCCTCGACCTACCGGCAAGCGAAGGACCGTCCGGTCTGGCCGGTGCTGCAGCACTGGCTGTCCGATGCGCAGCGAGAGCTGCTGGACTGGCGACTGCCGGAGCGGGTCACACTCGAAAACGGAGTGTCGGCCAAGGTGAATTACTTGGATGACCCGCCTACGATTTCCGTCATGCTCCAGAAGCTCTATGAAGTGCGGCGACTGCCTTCCCTGGCGGACGGCCGGATTGGCCTGCGCCTGCAGATATTGGCTCCCAATCAGAGACCCGTTCAGACAATCTCCGGCCTGGATGGGTTTTGGGAGAACAGCTATCCGGAAATTCGCAAACAGTTGCGCGGGCGCTATCCCAAACACGAGTGGCGTTGACATGGGGCCGGGGTCCGGAACATTGGGCGTCTTTTGGCGATCAGGATGACTCTGCAACGGTTCAAACTCATCCCGCGCAGTGGGTCTGTGGAAGGACCGTTGTCTCCCGCACAAGAGCGCATCTGGAGATTTGAGAAAGTGTTTCCGGGATCGCCGGTCTTTCACATTTGCCTCTGGTCGCGGATCGAGGGCGACGTGACGGCGACGCGAGTGGAGGAAGCGTTGCGGGCGGTGATGCGGCGTCATGAAGCGCTTCGGATGGCCATTGTCGAGCGAGAGGAGGAAGGGCATGCGATGGTGATGGATTCCGCCGATTTGCCTTTCGAACTGTATCAGGCCGGTGAGTTTGTGGACGAGAGTGCGCTGTGGGAAAGAGCAGTGAAATTCTGCGAAGGTCCGTTCGCGCTGGAGCGCGCGCCCCTGTTCCGGGCCCTTCTCCTGGAGACCGAGACGCACACGCGCTTTCTCGTCATCTGCATCCATCACCTCGTCTTTGACGGGTGGAGTGTTCCGGTGCTGCTCCGCGATTTTCTGGAAGCGTGTGAGTCTCCGGAGGAGTTGGAGAGAAAGCCGCAGCCGCCTCTGCGGTTGGCGGACTTTGCTCGCTGGCATCGGAATCTGTTGGCTTCAGGCGAGTTCCACGGGGATATCGATGAGGCGCTGGATCGGTTAGACGGAGCGGCCATGCGGGAGATTCCGACGGACTTTCCCCGGCCACAGGCTCTCGATATGTCGGGGGATCGAGTGGAACTGAGGCTGTCTGCGAATGCAGGAGCGGCTCTCGATGCGGCCGCGCGCCGTTTGCGGGTGACGCGCGCTTCCTTGTTGCTGGGCGCCTACCTCTTGGTTCTGCAACGCAACACCGGAGCGGACGATCTCATCGTTGGAGTGCCGACCTCGGGACGCTACCATGAAGAACTCGAGGAACTGGTGGGATTGTTCTCCGACTTGGCTGTTTTGCGCTTCGACCTCTCGGGCAATCCCTCCGTGGGAGAGTTCGTTGCTTGGGTGCAGCGGGCTCTGATGGAGGGTTTGGAGGCGGCTTACCTGCCCTTTACTGCGGTGATGGATCGATTGGATCACCGGCGCGATCCGCTCAAACAGCCCTTGTTGCAGCATCTGTTCGCCATGGAGACCTCGTTCAGCCCGGTGTTGGAACGAGGAGGACTGCGGTTGGAGCCCAGAACACTCGGATTGGGAGTTGTCAAAGCGGATGTGAGTCTGCTGGTGTGGGATGGCGAGGGCGGTCTGCGGCTGGAGATCGAGCATCGATCGGAGATTTATGCAAGTGAGAGTGCAGCGCGTTGGCTGCGACAAATGCAGGAGGCGTTGGTTTTTCTCTCAGAAGATGAGAGTCGAGTGCTGGGATCTTGGAGGTTGCCCGAGGCGGTGGAATGGATTCACGGGCCTCCTGAGTCCCCTGGGAAAACGGCGCCCGCGCTCGATTCGATCCGGAGGCTGGCCGAGTCGCAGCCCCGGGCGACGGCTGTGAGGGACCAGTATGCCTTGTGGTCCTACGAGGAGTTGTGGAATCGCGCCTCGGCGGTTTCGGCGTGGCTGCGTGGACGGGGAATCGAGCCCGGCAGCCGGATCGGGTTGTGCCTGGGACGGCGGGCGGAGTCTGTGGCGGGCATCCTGGGCGTGTTGTTGGCCGGCTGCGTCGCCGTTCCTTTGGACGAGTCGCAGCCCGTCCCGCGATTGAAACGCCTAGTGAAGGAGGTGGATGCAGCCGCTGTGCTTACTTGGGAGACGTGGAGGGACCGCTTCGCGGTCGCCGATATAGCCCTGCTTGTCTGCCCTTGGGAATATTTAGACCAGTCGCCGGTTAGCCGGGAGGCGATCGTTGCGGAAGCGGATCCGGCTGCGGCGGCCTATGTGGTTTTCACCTCAGGAACCACGGGAGTTCCGCGGGCGGTGGAAGTGAGCCGCGGGAACCTCGACGCCTATTGCTGCGCGGTGCTCGAACGGTTTGGCTTTGAAGCGGGATGGAGTGCAGCCATTCTACAGTCCTTTGCGGTCGACTTTAGTTATACGCTTCTTTTCCCCATCCTCATGCGGGGCGGCTCGCTTCGCTTGTTCGACCGGGAAACCTCGATGGATCCGTGGCGACTCGCTGAGGCATGGCGTGGAGATCCTGTCGATGTGCTCAAGATTGCCCCTTCGCATCTGAGGGCCCTCTTGCGTGAAGCTCCTGCGGAAAACCTCTTGCCGCGGCGGCGGTTGATTTTCGGAGGCGAGCCATCGGATGCGGCTTGGGTCGAGGATCTGGCGCGGCAGGGCGGAGCCGGATTGGAAGTGCACAATCATTATGGGCCGACGGAAACGACGGTGGGAGTTCTGACCTGGCGCTGTGGCCTGGGGGCCGGGCCTCGCGGCAACGGGACCACGCCTTTGGGGAGGCCGCTGGGTCATGCTCGCGTGAGCGTGCGGGACCGTTTTGGCCATCCTCTTCCTCCCGGCGCGGAGGGAGAGTTGTGGATTGGAGGCGACGCTGTAGCCATGGGTTATCGGAATGACAGGGAGCGGCAAGCGGAATGTTTTTTGGAGAATTCCGGGCCGCTTGGCGCGGTGGAGCGGATCTACTGCAGCGGCGACCGGGCCCGTTTCTTTTCCGATGAGATAGTGGAGTTTCGCGGACGGATCGACGACCAAGTGAAGGTCCGGGGCCACCGGGTCGAGCTGGCCGAGGCGGCTTCGGCGCTGGCTTCCCACTGGTCGGTGGCGGAGGCCACGGTGGTTCCGCGTCGAGAGGGCGATGGGATTGTTCTGGAAGGATTCGTCACGGCGGCCCAGCCGGTGGCGTTGAGCGGCGCGGGGCAGGGTCCGGTGCGGCTGCCTAACGGAATGATGGTGAGGCAGATCAACCGCCACGAAACGGTTTACCTGTTTGATGAGATCTTCCAACGCCGGGCTTATTTACGGCACGGAGTGACCCTGCGCCGAGGCGACGCCGTGGTGGATGTGGGCGGCAACATCGGCTTGTTCGCCCTGTTTGTCCGGGCCTGGATAGGGGAAGGACGACTGTTGGTGGTGGAGCCGAATCCGCGGGTCTTCGAGGTCCTGCGGGCGAATCTGGGAACCTATGCTCCGCAGGCTGTGGCCGTGCAAGCAGCCTTGGCGGATTGTCAGGGAAACGCTCAGTTTACTGCCTATCCAGGTTTCAGTCTTTTCTCCGGGTTGGCCGCGGATCCGGCGGCGGAACGTGCGGTGGTGGAGGCCTACGAACGGGCGCGGGGATCCCTGACGGAAGCGAACTCCCTTGGGGACGAATTCGATGACCTGATGCAAGACCGGTTCCGGACGGAAACGTGGGAGGTGCGACTGGAAACCCTGTCCGGTTTGCTGCGCGACCACGGAATCGAGACCGTCAATCTTCTCAAGATCAACGCCGAGAAAAGCGAACGGCGAATCCTGGAAGGGATCAGTCAAGGCGACTGGCCTCGGGTGAAGCAGGTGGTTCTGGAAACGGATGTTGAGGGCGACGTGGACCCCTTGGTGCGTTTGCTGCAGAGCCAAGGTTTTCAGGTGACTGTCGATCAGGATCCATTGTTGCGAGACACTTCGCTTCGCTATGTGTATGGGGTTCGTCCGGAATGCTCTGGCGGATCCGGGGATGAGGAGCCCGGGCCCGACCTGTCTTACTGGCCTTCGGACGCGGCGCCGGAGAGTGAATCTTTGCGTGCTTATGCGGCGACGCTTTTGCCCGGCGCGCATGTGCCGGCATCCGTGACCGTGGTGGACCAGTTCCCCCTGGGGTCCAACGGAAAGATCGACCGGCAGGCATTGCTGGCGAGAAGACCGCAGTCGCCTGCTAAGAAAGAGCCTGCTCAGCAGTGGGCGACAGAAACCGAGAAACGTTTGGCCGGCATCTGGAGTGGGCTGTTAGGCCGCACCCTCGCGAATCGCGATGCGGACTTTTGGGATTCGGGGGGGCATTCGCTGGTCGCCATTCAAATGGCTGGGCGGATCCGGCGGGAGTTCGGCGTGGCGCTTCGGTTGACGGAGATTTTCGAGCATGCTGTGCTGGCTGTCTTGGCGGAACGGATCGATCAGGAACGGAGCAGCGGCGCCGGCTGAGGGGCTCGGAAGAAGAATCCCGCAATATCCGCGAGCGGGCCGCAACACGCGGAACATTTCCGCGACAGCCGGCCCGCTCATGATTGCCTTGACTCCGGCGAATTCCCTTCCTAAATAAGAGGGATGAAGACTACCGATGACTTCAGAATCGAGGTGGAGCGCTTCCCGACGGCTGTATCGAAATTTGACTTTGGGGCCCAAGCTGGCGAGGGCGAGAAAGGGGAGGGAGAAGGAGACGGCGAGGGAGAAGGAGACGGTGAATCGGGAGGCGAAGGAAGTGAGGGCGGCGGAAACGTCTGAGTTCTGGATCCGCCGTTCCTGCGTCGACGCCATTTTTGATCCAGTCCCCGCGGCTCGCACGAGGAGCGGGTGGTTCTATGTACTCCAATGGCCTGCCTCGACTACATTCTGAATCCCATGCGCCCATCGGAGTTTTTCTCCGGCATTTGGGATTCGCGGGCGATACATATCGGGGGAACGAAAGAGAAGTTCCGCGATCTATTTGGTTGGGAGTCCCTTAATCGGATACTGAATTCGTTCCCCGCACCCCATCCTTCGCTCAAGTTATACAAACACGGAAAACCGGTCTCGGGGAAGGATTCCATTGAGATCATACGACAGACTCAGAACGGCGCCACCTTGATCTTGGAGGACGCTGACCGTTACGATCCGGGTCTGAGCCGGTTTCTCGACAAGTTTGCAGATGAAGTCGGGGAACGCCTCCGTTTTAACCTCTATTTGTCCTATCCTGACGAACAAGGATACCGGCTTCATTACGACACGCAGGACTTTTTTATCTTGCAGATTTCAGGATTCAAGCACTGGAAGGTTTACGGTTCGACTATTGAGTCTCCCCTCTTTTTTCAGAAACAGCACTCCATCAAACCGCCGCCGGAAGAGACCCTTTATCTCGATTCCGTGTTGGGTCCCGGCGACGTGCTTTACTGCCCCAGAGGTCATTGGCACGAGGCGGTCGCTGAACAGGCGCCCTCCCTGCATCTCACTCTGGGGATGTTTGTGGCGAATGGCATCGATTTACTCTCCTGGATGGTGGACGAATTGCGTGAGCAGGAGTTGTTTCGCCGGAACTTTCCCATTTTGCGCGGAGAGCAGCGCACAGACTCATCCATCGGCGCCAATGATGAGCTTCGGAGCCTGATTGTTCAAATAGGAACTCAGGTCTCTGCTTTTCTCGCGAATCCCAATGCCCTCCTAGACTTCTATCGTCATCGCACAGCGAAGCAGGGCAATCGTAATCCGTTTAACTTTCCCTTTCATATAGGGTCCTTTGACGACGCGCTCGGGCCAGATTCGGAGTTCCGGCGATTACCGCATGCGACCCATTTACGGAAGACTGGCGATTGCGTGGAACTAGCCTTCTCCGGCCGCCTGCTGCGGTTTCCTTTGAAGGCTGCCGGTGCGGTGGAACGGATTCTCCAGACTGAGCAATTCACCTTGCGGGAAATGAACGGCGGCGCATCTCAACTAACCGAACGGGAATGTCGTAAGATCGCACAGATCTTAGCGCGAGAGGGATTAGTCACACCGGTCGCAGATTGATAGGATGCATTCTCCGACGCCTTTTTGCTCCCGAGTTCACATGGAAGCGCGGGAGCCGCTGCTTGGGTCGGCGATTGCTGCGAAGCAGTGGCTTTTTGTATCTCTGTCGCGCAACAGATGGGCGGCGAACCAATTTTCCTCAGTTGGACTGAATCCTGAGCTGAGGTCTTGTCTAATGGAATTGCAGCGCAGGCGTAAGATTGCGGTGCGGCTTTTCCATCCGTCTGAGGGGAATGATCCCAACCTGACGGAATTGCTGCTGATGCCGGAGGGAATGGTTTTCTCAGGATGCGAGGCATCCGAGGCGATCAGGTTGTTGCAAGGCTTTTACCTATGCGACGAGCCTTCTGAAGAGAGCCCTTGCTCCTTTGGATGCGTCCCATCGGTCTTCGTCTGTACCCACGGGAAACGAGATAGATGTTGCGCCAAGTATGGGCGGACCGTGCTGAGCGCGTTTCGCGAGATGAGCGACTCGTTCTCGCCACGCTTTGCAGTGCGGGAGTGTACTCATCTGGGCGGTGATCGCTTTGCCGCCAACGTGATCTGTTTCCCGTCCGGCCACATGTATGGGCACGTTGAGGCCAGCGACGTGTTATCGATCATGGAAGCGGAAAGGCGAGCGAGTCCCTTTCTCCCACGCTATCGTGGATGCACATTCCTGGAGGGTCCCACACAGCTCGGCGAGGCCGCCGCCCAGCAACAGTGTTTTGAACGCGGCGTCGTCGCGACTGTATCAATCTGCGAAACGGAGTTTGAGAATGCTGAGGAAGCTTCGGTGCGGCTTCTTATCCACGCTGGTGAAAGCCGAATCGCCCGTGTTTCTGTGAGTTGCAAGCGGAGTATCTTTGAGGTGTTTATTGACTGTGCAGCGCTTTCGCGTGGCGAGAGAAAGTTTGTGGGACGATGGACCGTGGCGAACGTGCATTGGGAGGATGGATGCATCGAGCAATAGGACTCGCGGTGTTGAGAGGGCGGGCGATGCCCTGCCCAGGCGAGGCCCTGGGCTGAGGAGTCTTGCGCCGTTGGCGCGTGGAATGGTTCGCGCCGAAGGCGCAAGAACCCAGGGCGATGCCCTGGGCTGAGGAGTTTTGCGCCGTTGGCGCGTGAGATCCTTCGCGCCGAAGGCGCCGCCACTCAATAGCCCAGGGCATCGCCCTGGGTTCGTGATGGATGAGGTGATCGCCGCCCTGAAGGGGCGGAACTGGGCGGACATGCCGCATTGCAATCAGCCGGCCCTGTGGTGCGCAGTACGGTGTCGCGGACAGAGACGTTATTCTAATCCCATACATAGCGTTCGTCATACGCGAGTGGGTATCGGTTCAAGAAGTTCCGGAATTCTTCCTGGAACGTCATTTTTCGATGATGATTCTCCTGATTCCGGATGTAACGAATGACGGGGTCTTCCTGCGATTGGCCAATGGAGAACGCGCCGTAACCCGCTTGCCAAGCGAAACTGGGCACGCCGGCCTCGGCCTTCATCCATTTGGAGGAACTTTTCTTCACCTCTTTGACCAGATCCGACTGCGATATCGTTCGGCCCAAGGCGAACAGGATGCCAATCTCACACATGGCCTTCGGAAACCACGCGAGCCGGGTCTCCCTCCGGAAAGAGCCGGCGAATGTCTTCTTCGTTGGCGCGGCAGATGCCGCGTTCGGTGATGAGACCCGTGATGAGCCGGGCCGGGGTGACGTCGAAGGCCCAGTTGGCGGCGGCGCTGGAAGGGGGCGAAAGGCGGACCGTCACCGGCCGGCCGGAATGATCATCCCAACCTTCGATGTGCGTGACCTCAGCCGGGTCCCGCTCTTCGATGGGAATGTCGCGGGCCGCATTCTGACATTGCCAATCGAAGGTCGAGGAAGGAAGAGCCACATAGAACGGAATGCCGTTGTCGGCGGCGGCGAGAGCTTTTAGGTAGGTTCCGATTTTGTTGGCCACATCTCCGAAACGCGTAGTGCGGTCGGCTCCGGTGAGAACGAGGTCGATCAGACCGCGCTGCATGAGGTGACCTCCAGCATTGTCGGTGATGATAGTGTGGGGAACCCCGGCTTCGGAGAGTTCCCAGGCGGTGAGGCGGGCGCCCTGGTTGCGCGGGCGGGTCTCATCGACCCAAATATGGACCGGAAGTCCGGCGGCGTGCGCCGCATAGATCGGGGCGGTGGCGGAGCCATGCTCGACGAAGGCGAGCCAGCCGGCATTGCAGTGCGTGAGGATCTGGAGGGATTCTCCAGAGGACTTGCCGGCGGCGCGTTCACGCAACAGGGTCAGGCCGTGCTCGCCGATGCGGCGGCAGCAGCGGGCGTCCTCGTCGGCGATCGCTTGGGCGGCCTGCCGAGCCGCCTGGATTTTGCCGCCAGAGCCGACTGCCGCCGAGAGCGCATTCCGCACGCGGTCCACGGCCCAGGCTAGATTGACCGCAGTGGGTCGCGTGGAAAGGAGGAGCGCGGCTCGATTCTCCCAGGCTTCAGTGAAGTTGTCAGAGGCCGAAGCTTCGAGGGCCGCCAGGTAGAGACCGTGGGCGGCGACGGCTCCGATACAGCCCGCCCCTCGGACGTGCATATCGCGGATCGCGCAGGCGACGGAAGCGGCGTCGCGGAGCGTTTCCTGGCGAAGCTCGAAAGGAAGATAGCGCTGGTCGATGATGTGAACGGCTCCGGCGTCGTGCGGATCAAACCAAACGGTCCGGCGTTGGGAGGCCGAGAAGTCCACGATGTTGAGAGGGCGCCGGGTTATGAGCTGAGTGGGGCTCAATCCGCCGCAGCGAGGAGATCGTCGTCGGGAATGAGATTGAGACCCAGCAGGACATAATCATGCGGATTGCCATGGATGTCGCGCACGTAGCGAGGCAGACGGACCAGTTCCCGGAAGCCTGCATCGGAAAAGGCCCGGATGTCTGGAATTCGATCGCCACTGAACTCCGCTTCCAGACGGGAGAGGCCGCAATGGGTGCTAATCTCGATGAGTTCCTGGGTGAGGATGGATACAAGGCCGTGACCGCGGTAGGCCGGATGCACGAGGGCGCTGATGAGGCCGATGTGGCGTTTCCAGCCCCCTTGGCGCTGATGCAGAGTGCCGTCGGCGATGATGCGGTTCTCTCCGTAAGCGAGGAGCGAAAGATTGGATTCGCAGTCGATCTCCTGGCACCACTGGTGGAAGACGGCCCGTTCCGTGACCCGGTGTTTGATGAAGAGCCGTTCGTCCTCGGGGATGGCCAGGAAGAACTCCTGGAACTGTTGCTCGTCGTTCGGTTGGAGAGTGCGGAGGGTGCAGCGGAAGCCGTCGCTACTCTCGACGTCGCATGGGAATTTTTCGAGGGCGGAGTCGATCACAGTTCTGAGGTTATCAGGAACCGCGATCGCTGAGAAACAGAAGTTGAGCAGGGGCGAAGGGATTCTCGCCCGCATCTCGACGGGGTCAGATGACGCCGGCGAGCTTCCGGCCGATCCAGAATACGGTGAAGAGAAAAATGAGCAGGCCGGCCCAGGCCGGGTGCGCCCAAAGCCGGACGGTGCGGATGACCGGTTCCGGAGTGGGGAGAGCCTGGATGCTGGCGACAAAGGCGGCGAGGTCAGCGGTGGCGCCGAGGCGGCCGCCGGTGTAGTCCGCCAACTCCTGGAGGAGGTCGAGGCGGGCGGGGCGTCCGATTTGCTCGCGAGCTTCACCCTGGACGAGGATCTCCGTTTCGTAAGCGGCCCCGGCGTCGGGAGCATCGATGCGCACTTGATAGGTTCCCGGCGACTGTGCGGTAAAGCGGCTGAAGAAAACTCCCCAGCCCGCCTCGCCGGGATTCAACGACACGACTTCGCGGTCTCCGTGAGGATTGGTGATCTCGGCGCGGACGTTTCCGCCCTGAACCGGGCCTCCCGCGACATCCATAATCGTGGCGGTGAGAGTGACGGATTGTCCGCTGCGCGGGCGGTCGGGGCTGTAGATGAGCCGGACGCGTTCCCCTTCCGACATATTGCGCTGATAGGACATCCAACGGGCGACCTGACCCCAAAAGCGGTAGTGGTACTTGTCTTCGACGCCGCGCCGCCAGCGCCAGGCTCCATCGATGCCCAGGAACAACACCTTGCCATTGCCGGCCGGCCGCGTCACGAGCAGTGGAATACGCCCGAACTGATTGCGGAGGGATTCGTGGACAGCAAGCACTTCTGACCCCGCTTTGCTCTTGAGCACGGGAGCGTGCCAGTAGAATCCGGGGAGGTCGCGCCAGACGCTGGGATTCTCGGCCTCGGAATCCGCGAGGAGGGTGAGAAGATTGCCTTTGCCCAAGTTGGTGAGAACGAGAGCGGATGGAGCGGGTGCGCCGGCTCCCTTGAGGTTGGCGTCGTCCAGGAGAACGGGCATGAGTTCAGCCAGCGACGTGTCGAGCAGAGTGAATTGGCGGCCGCGCGGTCCTGGCAAGAAAACCAGGCCGCTGGCCTGCTGCTCAACCAGGCCGCGGAGGCGGTCGCAATCCTCCGCGGTCAACTCGCCGGGACCGATGCCGACATCTCCCAGGAAAACCACGTCGAATTCGGAGAGTTGTTCGATGGAATCGGGAAAGGATCCAATGTAGTCCACGCCGTCGCCAGGGCCCAGGCCGGGATGGAAAAGCAGGCAGCTCACGTCGACTCCGGGGTCGCGGGAAAGTGCGTTGCGGAGGTAACGGTATTCCCAGCGGGGCAGGCTTTCCACGACGAGGACGCGAAGGTTTTCGCGGCGTGCGGAGATTTGGAACTCTTGACGGTTGTTGTCGGGGCGCAGCTCGTCCGGCTGGAGGGGGACTTCAAGACTGAGGGAGACGGTCCCCTCGGAGGCCGGAGTCCAAAAAATCCCTTCCTGCGTTTCGCGCATGGCCGGGAGGGTGACCAGTTTACTGAGAGATTCGCCTGCGCCGGTCGTGAGACGGACCACGGTTTCGACATCGCGAGTCAGGGAACTGCGGATGGTAAAGGGAATGAGCATGGGTTCGCCGACAATCCCGTAGGTAGGAGCCGAGACGCTGGGCAGCTCGATGTCGGGCAAGGTGCGGCTGCTTCCTGCCGCGATGGCGTAGACGGGAACCTTGCGCAGTCGCAGTCGCGTGGCGCTCTGCATGGGCGACTCCCCGAGGTTATGGTCGCCGTCGGAAAAAAGGAGTACGGCGCGGAGGTTGCGGTGAGAGCGGAGGGCGTCGTCCAACGCGGCGTTGATGTCGGTGCCTTCCTGCGCCGCCGCTGCGGCGTTGGCAGGGTCCGCATCCGGGGAATCAGACGGCGCCGAGAAATCCCTACGTTCCACGGTATAGCGATCCTCGAGGCCCGACCAGAATCCGGTGGCTTCCTGCTGAGTCAGCCACTCGGCCCGGCTCACGACGGAAACGCCGCCTTCGCCGACAACGTCCTCGGTTTCCATGCTTCGGGAGCGGTCGAAAAGTATGGCGATTTCCGGCTGACTCGCCGGTTGTTCGACGGTAACCCATTCCGGTTTCCAAAGTGTGATCACCGTAAGGAGGGTGAGGGTCCAGCGTAGCGATTCGAGCCAGAGAAAAGAACGGCGCCGGGTGACGGAGCGCCGCCATGCCATCCAAGACAGGACGCTCATTCCGGCGAGAACGAGGATTCCGATGAGGATAGCGGGCAGGCCCGGATTGAAGGTGAGGCGGCTCATGGATCAGGCGGCGGCGGGAGCGCGTGAGGCGGAAAGCTGCGCAGGCGAGGGCAGGCAGAGCAGCGCCTCTCCGAGCAGGAAGAAGAGCATGGCGTAAAGGAAGAGCCGCCAGATCTCGCTGGCCAGGCTGCGGTCCCGCGAATTCGCAGCCGCCTCGAAGTAGGTGAATCGAGCGCCTTCGAGGAGAGATTGGAGTTCCTCGCGGCTGGTGACCTGGTTGCGGTTCTCCTGTTCGGGCCGGTTCAATGAAAAGAGGGTTTCGCCGGCTTGGTAGACGCCGGCCACATAGCGCTGGCTGGAGGGCGCGTTCGCGCTGGCTCCGTCGAGGCGGGTCCAGGGTTGCTCCTCCAAACCCGGCGGCAAGGGTTCGCCGCAGACCAGCCGTTTGGCATTCCCTAATCGTTGGGCGCCCTCCGCCAGAATGCGTTGGACCATGGGCACAAGAACGAGGCCGTCTCCGATATCGGACCAATCTGCCAGGGGAAGCGTAGCGCAGAACCAGGCCGCGCCCGCGCCGTGATCGCGCCGGACGAGGAAGGGCTTGCCGTCGGAGAACTGGGCGAAAGCGGGAGCCTCGCCGAGCAAGGGTTGACGCTGCTGCACTGCGACGCGTCCAAGCGGAAGCGGATTGCCGTCATCGGTGTCGGCGAGAGGGCCTTCGTCCTGGCGCCAGGTGGAGATGCTGAACACTCCGCCCTCTCCCGGCGCGGTTTCAGGCGCGCCGTAGTTCATATCGAGGAACACCTCCCCCGGTCCGGAGGGTTGTTCCGGGGGCAGGAAGAGAACGCGGCCGCCTGAGGCCAGGAACTCCAGAACCATCTCGGCGTTGGCGCCATTGGGTAGGGGGGCTTGCCAAAGCAGCAGAGCGATACTGGGCCAATCCAGCGTCGCCAATCGATCCGCGGCGATGGATTCGGCGGCTTGGTTGAGTTCCTCGGGAGCGGGCGCGGCGGCGAGGGCGAGGATGGCTCCGGCGCGGTCGGAGCTGGCTACCAGAGCGCTGCGCGCCGTCTGGGGAGCGCTGTAGACGAAGAAGGCAGTGTTGTCGCGAGGGTTGGCGTCATTGGGGATTTCAATCCAGCCCCATCCGCCGCCTTCTTCGCCTCCTAACGGAATACGGCGCTGGAAGCGGAGGGACTGTCCACTGAGGCTGACCGGTTCAACGGTTCGAGCGCCTTCGATGACCACGGCCAGCGGAACATCGGTGAGCGAAGTGGAGTCACGTTCCAACTGCAGCGTGAGCAGAAGTTCGTCCGCATCGAGACGTTTCTGCCGTGAAACATCGGACAGGGAAAGCCGAAGATTGTCCGTCGGCGAGTCGTCAAAGGCCATGATGCGCAAACGCACATCTTGCGGTAGACTCCGGAAGCGTTCGCGGATGGCCTGCCAGCGGTTGTCGCCGGGCCTCCAGTCGTTGGTCTGCAAATCGGAGACCAGCCAAATATCGGTCCTCCCCGATTGATTGGAGGCGACGAAATCCAGAGCACGGTCGAGCATGGCGGGGATATCCGCTTCCGTATCGGTGGCTTGGACCGACGGCAAGTCAGCCAAAGACGCGGGATCTTCGACAATCTGCGGAGCGAGAGAGGCGCTGTCGATCACGGTTAGCCTGGAGCGCCCGAAGTTGGATGCGGCCTCGCCCAATTGGCGCAATGCTTGGTCCCGTTTGGATCCGCCGGACAGGCCCTCGGTGGAGAGTTCCATACTGGCGGAGCGATCCAGGAGGACGAGAATAGTCTCAGGCGATCCTTGAAAGGCCCAGCCCAGGAAACTTCCCGCCAGGGGCCGGCTGGCGGCGAAGAGGAGGGTGGCGATGGCGAGCACCCGGCAGGCCAGGATGAGAATATGCCGGATTTTTTTCCGGCCCCGGGACTGGCGAGTGGCCTTTTGCAGAAACATCATTGCCGCCCAAGGCATGGTGCGGTGGCGGCGTTTGTTGAGCAGATGAATGATCACCGGTATGGCGATCAGCGGCAGCCCGAGAAGCAGAAATGGCTGGAGAAAGGACACGGGTTGCTTTTTTTCAGATCATCTCCGCGCCTGTTTGGGCACGCGTTTGGCGAGGAATGTTGCGAGGACGTCTTCGTAGGGCTGATCGGTGACCACCGGGTGATAATCGGCGTTGGATTTGATGCAGCCTTCGCGGATGATCTCCAGGTACTCTTGGAGAGCATGCTGGTAACGGTCCGCAATGAGGCTGGGCTCGGCGATGATCACCTCATCGTTTTCCAGACTGACAAAGCGAAGAGGCCGGTCAAAATGAAAGTCGATCTCCTGCCGGTCGAGGAGGTGAAAGATGGCGGCGTCGTGTTTGCGAAAGCGCAAATGTTGAAAGCATTCCGATAGAGCATCCGGATCGGCGAATAGGTCGGAAAAGACGGCGACGAGGGCGCGTTGCTGGATGCGTTCGGCGAGTTCGTGCAGGACTTCAACCAAGCCGGTCTCTCCTTGGGGTTCGGCTTCGCCGAGCGCGTTGTAGATCAAGCGAAGATGAGCGGGATTGCGCCGGGGGGGAAGGTATTGGACGAGACCGTTGGCGACCGTGCTCAGTCCAACGGCGTCACCTTGGTGCACCGCCAGGTAGGCCAGGGCGGCGGCGAGTTTCCGGGCGTAATCGATTTTTCGCAAGGAATCCGAGCCGAACCCCATCGAAGCGCTGGTGTCGAGGACGAGGCAGCAGCGGAGATTGGTATCGGCCTCGAACTCCTTGATGTAGAACCGGTCCGAACGGCCGTAGGCCCGCCAGTCCAACCGGCGGGTATCGTCTCCGGGGACGTATTTGCGGTATTCCGCGAACTCGACGCTGGAGCCGCGGTGCGGGCTTTGATGCCGTCCGGAGACGTTGCCCTGCATGGGGGACCGGGCGAAAAGCGGCACCGCGGCCAGCCTGCCCAACACATCAGGATCCAGGAATTCGCGATCGACGGCTTCAGGCACGGCGTTGCGTCAGTGGTCGGAGCGCCATCAAGCGCTCTTGCGCTGTTCCTGAACGAGACGGCGGACGATGTCCGTGCTGGTCAAGCCTTCGCTCTGTGCGCTGAAATTAGTCAAGACCCGGTGATTGAGCACTGGCTCCGCGACTTCCTCGACATCCTCCAGACGGGCCATGTAGCTGCCGTGCAGCGCGGCTCGGGCTTTGGCTCCGAGGATGAGGTATTGGACGGCGCGCGGGCCGGCTCCCCATCCGATGAGTTTGCGGGCCCATTCCGGAGAGCTGTCCATCTTCGGCCGGGTGCAGCGCACCAGCTCGACGGCGTAGTTGTAAATGTGGTCGGGGACAGGCATGCGGCGCACCAGGTTCTGAAAGGCGATGACCTGAGGCCCATGCACCAGGCTATTGAGACGGGGCCGGTCCGCACCGGTCGTGGCGCGGGCGATCTCCCGTTCCTCCTCTTCTGAGGGATAGTCCACTTCGATAAGAAACATGAAGCGGTCGAGCTGGGCTTCAGGCAACGGGTAAGTCCCTTCCTGTTCCACCGGGTTCTGAGTCGCCAGAACGAAAAACGGGGGATCGAGCGGAAAAGCCCGCCCCAGGGCGGTGACGCGGTGCTCTTGCATGGCCTCGAGCATGGCCGCCTGGGTCTTCGCCGGGGCGCGGTTGATCTCATCGGCCAGCACGATGTTGGCGAACACGGGGCCCTTCACAAATTCATAGGCCCGGCGCCCGGGCTGGTCGGTTTCTTGAAGGATGTCTGTCCCGGTGATGTCCATCGGCATCAAATCGGGCGTGAACTGAATCCGGCTGAAGGTGAGATCCATCGTTTCGGCGAGCGAACTGATGAGCAGCGTCTTGGCCAGCCCAGGAACGCCCATGAGCAGGGCGTGACCCCGGGCGAAAAGGCACATGCACAACTGTTCGATCACCTTGTGCTGCCCGATGATCACTCTGCCCAACTCCGCCCGGAGCCGGTCGAAAAGTGCGCGGAGATCGTCGATGGCCTTGACGTCGTCCTCGTTCATCGTGGCCGGGTTGGGAGAGGAAGTTTCCATGGATCGGGTATAAGAAAAAATGGAGAGCCGGCGCTGCGTCAGCCGACGGATGGCGCGCGAAACCTAGGGAGCGCGGATTGAAAGTCCAGCGTTTCCTCCCTGGGGGGGCATTGGGGCGGTCGCAGGTCTAGCCCGCATTTCTCACACAGTCTCGGCGCGAGGGGCCGGCGAGCCCCGTGCGGACCAGGCGCGTGCAGCCGAAGGCGCAGGGCTGGGTGAGTCACCCTGTTCAAGCCTCAGAACTCCTGATCTCGAGGAATTTGGATGAGCTGGAAGGGTATGTGGCGCGGGCACTCCTGCCCGCGAACTTTCTAGGCTCACTCGGCGGACAAGAGTGTCCGCCCCACAAATCGCCCCATAAATAAAGTGTCATTCACGGAGTGGCGGTCTCGCTTTGGCTCACTCTGATTCCCCTGTATCCATTATCTTCCTCGATAGATCAGGAGTTCTGAGTCTGAGGCAAGCGCAACGCAGTTCCCCTGGGGGGTGGTCCCAGCGCGCCGCAGCAGAAAGGGTGGGAGAAATGCGGGCTGAGCCCGGCATCACCTCCCCAGCAGGAAGGTGTCCATGCGGCGGCCGACCTCGGCGATCCGTTCGCGGTCCCCACCTGCGACTTCCGCGGTGGACCACCCGGTGAAACCGGTTTCCCGGAGGGCTTTACGCACCTCGGGCCAATCCACGTCGCCCTCGCCGATTTTGCAGAAGCCGTTTTCCACCCCCCAATCCTTGACATCGAGTTTGACGATGCGCCGGCCGAGCGTCCGGATCCAGTCTGCGGGCTTGCCGTATTTTTGGTGATTGCCGATGTCGAAGTATGAACCTACCCATGGGCTTCCGATAGCGTCGAGATAGTCGGCGAGTTGGCCTGCGCTTTGGTCCGGCGGACCGTCATGCTGGTAGCAGAAACCGTTCCAGACGTTCTCGATCAGGATGTGGATGCCGAACTGCGCCGCTGCCGGCAGCGCCAGGCGAATCTGCTCGATGGACCTTTCCCAGATCTGTTCTTGGTTTTCATTTGCCGGATCGCTGACCTTCCCAGGCACGAGCAGGACAGCGCTGCCTCCGATCAGACGCGTGTCGCTGATCGCGGTCAGGAGGCCTTTCAGCCCCTTCTCACGCACCGCGGGATCGGGGTCCGACAAGCGGATGTTCCAATGAATGGAATCGACAACGCCATGAATGGGCAGCCGGGTCACACGGCTGGCGGCGAGAGCTTCCCCTTTGTCCGGTCCCCCGGGACTTTCCAGTTCCACTCCATCGAACCCGAGTTCTTTAAGTATACGAAACTTTTCCAGCAGCGAGATGTCCTCCTGAAACATCCCGAACTTGATCGACTTGAAGATGGGCCGGGTCTCCGGATAGCCCGGGGCGGGCTCCGCAGCGGCGGCTTGATCCGCACGCGAGGCAGTGGAGGCGAAAAGGGCGGCTCCAGCGGTCGCGGAGTTCTGGAGGAAATGGCGGCGCGTGGGCATACCGGGATCATCCGAAGATGCCGCGGCCAATTCAAGTCCGGGATCCAACAATCCGGGATGCGGCGGCCGGGGAAAGAGGGACTTTGCAGTTTGCGGAGGGGCCGTGACCGCCGTATGCGTGGGCATGGAAACGGTATTGGAAACAGCGGCTCTGGAGCGCAAGCTGCGCGATCTGTGTCAGTGTATCGTCGAAGACCCGGAATTCTTGGAAGCGCGGGCAAAGATCGAGGCTTTCTCGGAAGACGAAGCGGCAAGGAAGGTCTATCGCGCCTGGCAGGAGAAGGCGCATGCGTTGCACCTGAGCAGCCACGAAGGGGACCTGCCGGACGACGAGGATTTGGAGGAGTTCGAGCAATTGCGAGAAGAGGTGGAAGCGAATGCAGTGGCGTCCGAGTTTGCCGAGGCGGAAGAACTGCTGAACGGCCTTTTCGGCGCAGTCACCAAGATGGTGCAGAAGACTTTGCAACTTGGGCATGTTCCATCGGAGGAAGAGTTGGCGGAATCGGGCTGCGAAGCCGGAGGCTGCGGCTGCAGCCACTGAGGCGCAGGTCTGGGAGGATGGGACAGAAGGAAAGGCAAGGAAAAAAGAACAAAAAACAGAGGAGCATCGAGCCATGAGATCCACCCGGCGCCGCCTGCTTCAGGCCGGACTTTTCGGAGGTGTAGGGAGTCTGCTTCCCTCCGCTGGCGCTCAGGTTCCGGCGAAGCGCGTCCACGGGATCGTCTTTATGGTTTCCGATGGCATGAGCCACGGCGTGTTGTCGTTGGCGGAGGCGTTCTCCCTGCAAACGAGAAAACGCACGACCTGCTGGTGGGAGGCGCTGCAATCGCCGGCATCCGTTCAGGGCCTCATGGACACGGCGTCCTCGAATTCGTTGGTCCCCGATTCCGCCGCCGCCGCCTCGGCCTGGGGAGGGGGCAAGCGCGTGCCGAACGGGCATATCAATGTGACCGACAAGGGCAGTGAAGTCGAACCCGTGGGCGCGACGCTTCGGGCCGAGAATTGCCGGCTTGGTCTTGTCACCACCGCCACCGTGACCCACGCCACGCCGGCCGGTTTCGCGGCGAGTTCGCCGGACCGCAACGACGAAGAGGGCATCGCGGTTCAGTATCTGGATCGCGCCGACATCCTGCTCGGCGGCGGGTCGCCGTTCTTCGATTCAGCCAAGCGCAAAGACGGCCGCGACCTGTTTGGCGACTACGCCAGTGCGGGCTACACGATTCTTCGCAACCGGGACGAGCTGCTTGCCGCGAAGGGGCGGCGTCTGCTCGGAACGTTTTCATCCGGGCACCTTCCCTATTCGGTGGACCGTGCGCATGACGGAGAGCTGGCAAAGAAGGTCCCGACTCTCGCCGAGATGACGGATGCGGCCCTGAAGCGATTGCTCGGAGACGGCGCCCCTTTTCTTCTCCAGGTTGAGGGAGCGCGCATCGATCACGCCGCTCACGCGAACGACATCGCCGGTCTGCTCTGGGATCAGTTAGCTTTCGACGATGCGATCGCTGGTGTGACGGCGGCCATTGCCGGCCGCGACGACATCCTTGTCATCATCACCAGCGACCACGGCAACGCCAATCCCGGCCTCAACGGGATGGGATCGTCCTACCGCCGGACCAACGAATCTTTCGCCCGCATCGCCGGCATGAAGTCTTCTCACGAACGGCTGTTCGCGGACTGGAAGCAGCGCCAAGGCGGCTCTCAGGATTTGGCGGCGTTGATCAGATCCAAGCTCGATTTCGAAGCAACGGAAAGTGAGGCTGAGACCCTGTTGGACACCATTGATGGAGCAAAGATCACGGAATGGAATCATTTGCTGGCGAATCCACAGGGCATCCTTGGCCAGATTGCCGGCAACCACACTGGCATCGGCTGGACGGGCACTGTGCACACTTCCGATCCCACCATCGTCACCGCATTCGGACCGCAGGCGGAACAATTCCACGGTCTTGTCCGCAACGACGGCGTGCACGAACGGCTGCTCGGGATATTGCTCGGGTGAGTCGACGGCGCGGCGGATCTGATAGAGCCTAACCTGGAGGGCCGTCGTCCCCGGCGGCCTGGTCCCGGAAATGAGATCCGTCGCAGGGCCTAACCTGGAGGGCCGGCCTCCGTGACGGCCTGGTCCCGGGATGGAGACCCATCGCGCGACAGGGCGTGCGTGAACTCACCCCTTGAATCTTGCCGTCAGTTAGCCCCTGGCTCCGATGTAGCCTTCGCTTTCGAGGTGGAGGAGGATCTGTTGGCAGGCTTCCTCGGGGGTGCGCTCCGTGGTGTCGATGTGGACCTCGGCGTCGATGGGTTCTTCGTAGGGATCGGATATCCCGGTAAACTCTTTGAGAATCCCGGCCCGGGCCTTGGCGTAGAGTCCTTTGCGGTCGCGTTGCTCGCAGATCTCGATGGGTGTGGCGATATGCACCAAAATAAAGCCGCCGCTGGGTTCGATCAGGTTGCGCACTTCCTTGCGAATCTCGTCGTAGGGCGCAATGGGGGCGCAGATGGCGATTCCTCCGTTCTTGCTGATCTCGTTGGCGACAAAGCCGATGCGGAGAATGTTGAGGTTGCGGTGTTCGCGGGAGAAGCCCAGTTCGGAAGATAGGTTCTTGCGGACGATATCGCCGTCGAGAAGGGTGACCGGACGGTCGCCGGTTTCCAGCAGTTTGACTTGGAGAATGCGGGCGATGGTGGACTTGCCGGAGCCGGATAAGCCGGTGAAAAACACGGTGAATCCCTGCCGGGCGCGGGGAGGATGCGTGCGGCGCAGTTCATCGGAGACATCCCGGAAAGTGAACCATTCCGGAATGTCGCGTCCATCGGCGAGGCGCCGGCGCAGTTCGGTGCCGGAAAGACTGAGGGTGCGTTCGCCGGGACGAGCTTCGGAGGTCTGGAGGTAACGGTCGCGGTCTTCGCTGTAGACGAGGTGTTGGAAGGGGATGACTTCGACGCCGGTCTCCGGAGCGTATTCCTGGACGAGTTCCTGAGCGGCGTAGGGCGGATAGAAGTCGGCTCCGTTTCCGTCTTGTCCCGGGCCGGCGTGATCGCGACCAACGATGAGGTGCGAACAGCCGTAGTTACGCCGGATGAGCGCGTGCCAAAGCGCTTCCCGGGGTCCGGCCATGCGCATGGACAAGGGAAGCAGAGAGAGCCGAACGGTGTGTTGGGGATAGTGGGGCAGCAGCGCCTGGTAACAACGCACCCGGGTGTAGTGATCGACATCGCCAGGCTTGGTCATGCCCACGACGGGATGGATGAGCAGGTTGGCTTGATGTTCCCGGATGGCCCGCATGGTCAATTCAAAGTGGGCCCGGTGCATGGGGTTCCGCGTCTGAAACGCGATGATCTTACGCCAACCAAGCTGATGGAAACTAGCCCGGAGGGCGGAGGGAGTTTCCCGGAGGTTTCGGGAGTCGTAGTGAATGGGAAGCTGGATTCCTTCAACGCGGCCGCCGAGGTAGACGCGGTGAGTGCGGCGCAAGAGATGTTCGACTCCCTTGTGTTCGGGATTGGCGGCGCCATAGACGGCTTCGGCTTCGGCAACGCGATCGGGGATCCAGATGCTTTCGACGTGGAGGGCGGCAAGCATCACTCCTTCCGGATCCCGGAGAGCGAGTGAAGTTCCTTCGGAGAGGCCTTCTGCCGCGGCGTCCGTCACATCGAGGACGATGGGAATGGGCCAGAGCTGGCGCTCGGGCAACCGCATGGTCTCGCAGACCGAGCTGTATTGGTCTTCCCGCAGGAATCCAGGCAAGGGCGAAAAGGCTCCGGAGAGAAGCAGTTCGAGATCGCACATCTGCCGGGGAGTGAGATCCCACGAGGGCCACCCGCGCGACTCGTCTTTGAGGGCGGCGGCGCGTGGGCCATCGGCGAGAAGTGGCCGGAGGGTTCCTCCGTGCGGACTGATCAGGTGGTCTTCCATGGACGGATGAGGATGCTGGGCGGCTGGACGTTGTGGAGCGCTGAAGCAATCAGGAGGGCGTGAAGGAGGCAAGGAAAAACGGGAAAAACGGAACGGATGAGCGGGAAGGAGGCGGCGCGAAGCGCGTTTCCTGCCATTGCCACGGCGCTGGGAACGGCCTGGCCGCGACGCGACAAGGAGTCTTGAGATCATGGACTCCGCCGCAGGCGCACCGCGAAGGCGCCGTCGAAGCGGTTGATGTGAGGAAGGACGGATTGGCGCGCTTCTTCGACAAAGTCTGGGTGCGAGGCGAGGAACGCGGCGATGACCTCCTCGTTTTCTTCCGGTTCCAAACTGCAGGTGCTGTAAACGAGAGCGCCGCCGGGGCGAAGAAGCGCTGCGGTGTGAGAGAGGAGCCGGAGTTGGAGGGCAGCCATCTCGGCGAAGACGCCCGGGTAGAGACGCCAACGGAGGTCGGCGCGGCGGCGCAGCACACCGGTGTTGCTGCAGGGCGCATCGAGGAGGATGCAGTCAAACTCCGCGGCAAAGGGCTGAACGGGGGCGGACCAATCGGCGAGCTGAGTTTGGGCGCAAACGACGTGGAGGCGTTTGAGATTGGATTGGAGTTGGGCAAGGCGGCGAGGAGAGTGATCTGTCGCAGTTAGGAAACCGCGGTTGTCCATGAGGGCGGCGATGTGGGAGGTCTTGCCGCCGGGGGCGGCGCAGGCATCGAGAACGCGTTGACCGGGTTGCGGGGCGAGAAGGAGGCAGGCGACCGCGGCAGCGGGATCCTGGACAGTGCAAATGCCCTGATCGAGCAAGGCGCGCGGGAGGGATTGGACGAGGAAGAAATCCGGCTGTCCGGGAACCGGTTGCAGGTCCGGGTGCGAAGCAAGGGTGGGGGCGCTTGCCGGGTGCAGGGGATTGCGGCGCAGGTAGACGGGGGCGGGTTCCTGGTTCCAGCGGCAGAGTTCTTCCAGCTCTGACGGCGGCCAGCGAGCGGCCCAGCGGTCGTAGAGAAAATCGGGAAGCGACCAGCGAAGGGCGGGAGGGAGGCTGGGAAGGAGCGCGAGGAGGGTTTCGTCTTCGGCGGCGGCGCGACGGAGGACGGCGTTGACTAGGCCGCGGCTGCGGGAGGGAGCGAGCGAAACGGTTTCGTGGACGGCCGCGTGCGACGGGACGCGGGTGAAGAGAATCTGGTAGAGTCCGAGGCGCAGAACGCGGCGGGTGGAGGGGTCGAGTTTTCCTGGACGGAGGCGGGCCAGGAGGGCATCCAGCAGCCGGCGTTGGCGGAGAACGCCGAAGAGGAGGGAGTGGGCGAGGGCGCGCTCTCGGGGATCGGCCTGATGGCGCAGGCAGAGACGTTCCAGAATGTCGTCGGCGTGGGCTCCAGACTGTTCCCCGATTTGCAGGGCTCGCAGGCAAATTGGGCGGGCCCCGGTCATCAGGGCTCGTCGGCGGAGGCTTCCGGATCGATGGCGAGGGGGAGGGAGAGCTGAGGAAAATCCTTCAATGTTAGGGTCAAAAGGAGCCCGTATTCATCCTTGCCGCGGTGGTCGCGGATGACGGCTCCGATGGCGGCGGTCCAGGAGGTGAGATCGCGGTGCAGGCTGTATTGTTGAACTTCGAGGGTATTGTCTTCGAGTTCGTAGCGGTGGAGAAAGCCGAGGCCCCAGGTTTCTCCGAGCCGGGCATAAGCCCGCACGCTGACGAGGTCGCTATTGCCGAGAAGGGGGTGATCGCTGAGAAGGCGGTGTCCGACCGAGAACTCGAGATTGCTGGTGGGCATAAAGCGCAAGCGGGAGTTGAATTCGATGAAGTCTTCGTCCTGCCCGAAGATGGGGATTTGGGAATCCATGGCCAGGCGCACCCAGGGCAGCGGTTTCCACTCGAGTTCGTTGTAGAGGTTAGAGAAGTCCCGGTCGAACTCTGGATCTTCGAAAAAAGTATCGAAGAACGTGTTGAGAGTGAGCCACCGGTAGGTTTGGCCGTCGCGCCGGGTTTGCAAGGAATTGCGGACTCCGAGGCGGAGGATATTCCAACTGGCGAGGTCATCGATAGCGGTGAAGCGGACGGGGTTGAGGGGGCGGGGCAGCGTGGTGGGAACGAGGCGGTCGATACGTGGGACGCCGGCCTCCAGTTCGTCGGTTTCGACGAAGGAATAATCGAAGTAAGGCTGGGCCACGTGGCGAAGTTGGTTGATACCCCAGGTGGGGACGCTGACGTTGGAGAAAACGCGGGAGATTTTGAAGGAACCACTGGCTCCGGCATGGAAGAGCCCGCGGTTATCGGAAGCCGGGGCCGAGGGATCGCCGGAATCGATGTCGAAATAACCGGTGTAGCGGGCTCCGGCGCGGGGCACGAGGCTGAGCCAGCCACCGAGCGTTGTGGGATAGATGAACTGATGGGCGCTGTCGATGCGTTTGAAGCTGTAGCCTCCGGCGTGCAGGGCGAGATCGTCGAGGAGGCGGCCGACGAGAGCGGGGTCGAGATCATCGGGATCGACTCCGTAGAGGTCTTCGAAGCTGCCTTCGCCATCTCCGATAAAGGCATCCTCTTGGTCCGTGAGTCGCTCGCGGTAGATTCCGGCGGAGGTCTGTCCTTCGTAAAAGATGCCGCTGCGGAGGATGGGTTGCCGGGTGAAATCAAGGGCCACTTCGGGCTCGCGGCTGTCCGTGCGGAAGAAATCGTTCCAGCGGAAACGTCCGAGGAGACTGGCGGAGCCCCACGGACGATGGTGGACGAGGTCGATGAGGTTGTCGGGGCGCGGATCGATCTGGTATTCCGCGGGGAAGAAATCCTGGTAGAGAAACTCATCACTGAGTTTGTTGATATCGAAATCGAGATAGAGATCGCTGGCGTCCGGTCCGGGCAGGTAGATGCGGTGTTGGAGGTTGAGGCGGTAGCGATCTTCGTTGAGAGGACGGCGGAACTGGGAGGAAACCGCGATATCGGGGTTGAGATCGTGGGCGTAGTAGGCTTTGATCCGGCCGAAGTTAGGATTCTCGCGATGGCGCTGGGAGAGGAGTTCGAAACCGGCGGCGGCCCCCCGGCGCCAGCGGAGGTCGAGCTGCGTTTTGAGAATGGAATGTTCGCCGAGGAGGAAGCCGTATTGGCCCAAGAGGGAGGCTCCCCAGTTGCTGCGGGTGCCGGGTCGCACGTACCAGCCCAATTCGTCGTCGAGATATTGGGAAAGATAGGGCAGCCAAAAAATAGGAGTGTCTCCCGCATAAAAGGTCACGTCGCGCATCTCTACCCTTTCCGACTTTGGGTCGATTCGCATGGAGGTAGCCCGGATGCGATAGTTCGGATCGGAACTGTCGTGGGTGGTGAAGACGGATTCCGATCCGGTGAGGGCGTTGAGGCCGGTCAATTCGGGAATGGTGGTGGAAAAGCCGGTGGTTTCATAAAGCAGCGGATCGACCGAGCTTTTCAGGCTGGAAGCGGTGATGCGTTTGCTATCGAGGTTGTAGGCGGCGGTTTCGCCCTGAAAGACGAGGTCTCCGCGATAGATGCGGACCCGTTCATGGAGAAAGATGTCGCGGCTTTCCAAATCGATCACGGCCCGATCGGCATAGAGTTTGAGATCCTGATAGGTGATCTGGACGCCGCCGGTGGCGGTGATGACCTTGGTTTCGGGGCTGAGATCCATCCCCCCGGGGGCGGCGACGTGGAGTCCTTCGTCGATGAGTTGGCTGAGCGTGTCGAAGGCCGAGGTGTCGAAGAAGCCGCTCGATTCGGCCTCTTCCACTTCGCGAACCCGGGGCGGCGTGACGCTTTCCTCGGATCCGGGGAAAGCGAAGGGATCGATTTCCGGCTCGTCAAGAGGGGGTTGGGCCGGATCGACGGCCTCGGTGGGTTCCGGCGGTGGAGGCGGTGGAGGGGGCGCTTCATCCTGAGCGAACAAAGCCCTGGATGCCGCCGCCGTGAGGAGGAGAGCAAGGAGAAGACGAGACGGGTTCCGCCGGGCAGACATGGGCTTCTGCCTGGTGTAGCAGGGAAGAGCCCCGTTGAACAGAGCTTTGGAAAATTGGACCAAGGGCGACGGCAATTAGGGAGTTGGAGCGGCCAACGAGAACACACCCCGGATGCCGCCTCCCGTGGACAGGATCGTCCCGCTGAACCTGCCTGTGTTCGCTGTGTCGAAACCGAGGGCGATGCGCAGGGGAACAACTGGTGCGCTGGACACGCTGAGGGCGGCGCGGTGGGAGTTCTCCGGGCTGTAATTGAGACTGAGGATGGGTCCCGGCTCCCCGCCGTCCAGACTGGCCGTGCCGCTGTCCGCGGCATCAAAGGCGTAGGTTACGCGTTGCCCGCCGCTGGTGGTGAGGGTGAGCACGAGGCCGGAGACGCTCGCCGGTGGATAAATGGGCTCTGGGTAGAGAATCTCGACGCAGCGGAAAAAACCCATTGGTTTGTTGCCGGTGAGCGCCGTGACTTCGACGGGCGTGGGGCCCGGCCCGGACACGGCGAATTCGAGGCGATGGGGTGACCAGGATCGAAAGTCCGATGAGAAGAAGATGGTCTCAACGGCATGTTCCCGGCGGGGGAAAAGCAACGCGAATGCGCGGTCCACTGAGATGAGTAGGGGATCCAGGCGGGCCGCACGCGGGAGCAGGGCGGGGCGGGGATCGAAGGCGGAAGCGGCCTCGCCAATGCGTTCGATGCGCACGGAGTGGATCCACAGGTCTTCGAGTGGCCGTCCGGCGGAATTGGTGGAGACGCTGCCAATAGCCTGAACGATATCGAGGCCTTCGACAATCTCTCCGAAGACAGAGTGCACGTCGTTGAGCCAGGGGGTGGAGTCGAGGGTGATAAAGAACTGGCTTCCGTTGGTGTTGGGCCCTGAGTTCGCCATGGAGAGCACTCCGGCCCGGCTGTGGCGAAGGTTGGGGAGGAACTCATCGCGAAAAGTATACCCAGGCCCGTCGGCTCCGGAGCCCCCGGGAGAACCGGCTTGCACGACGAACCCGGGGACGACGCGGTGGAATAGGATCCCGTCGTAGTAGGGATCGCGGCGAACTCGTCCGGTGCGCGGGTCTACCCAGGCCAGAGATCCTTCGGCCAAGGCAGTGAAATTGGCGACGGTCAGCGGGGCGTGATCGAAGGCGAGCCGGGCCCGGAAAGTTCCCTGGCTGGTTTCGAAGCGGGCGTACAGTCCGTCCTCCTGACCAAGGGCAGGGAAGGACGCAACGAGAAAAAACAGGGCGACCCGGGCGTCCGGTCGGATCAGGCAGCGGAGCATGTGGAGAACAGATTCCGCCGGGAAGGGGGGCGGTCAAGGGAGGCGGTCGAACGAATTCAGCCGGAGGATTCTGTTTCGCCCATGACGGTCACGACAACGCTGCGGGTGTGCGGTGCGGACCGGTGCTCGAAGAGGAAAATTCCCTGCCAGGTTCCGAGCAGGAGGCGGCCCTGTTGGACGGGGATTGTCTCTGAGCTTCGGGTCAGGGCCATGCGGATATGGCTGGGCATGTCGTCGGGACCCTCCGTGGTGTGGACGAAAAAGGGGGTGTCCTCGGGGACGAGATGTTCGAAGAAGGCGTGGAGGTCTTCGCGGGCGGAGGGATCGGCGTTCTCGAAAAGCACCAAGCTGCAGCTTGTATGCTGGACGAAGACGGCCGCCGTTCCCTTGTAAATTCCGCTTTGTTGGACCGCGGCGGCGACCTCCCGGCTGATTTCGCGGGTGCCTTTGCCGGAGGTCTGGACAAGGAAGACCTGGGTGTGGACGTGAAAAGGCATGATGAAGGGAATTGATATTTGAGAGTTCATGCCGCTTTCGATTCGCCGCGGGCAAGCCGTTGATCAGCCGCGCCGGCATGGGAACCGAAAATATCCGGTAAAGTCAACCGACAACCCCGGACCCGCCTGGCCAAAGCCAGGTGAGGAATTTCACTTTCTTCGCCGAACGTCAAGGGTGTGTCGCCACATTCCCAGAGCGAGGAACGAGCGGCGGGAATGTGGTTGACGCCACCCGTTTGTTCGATCTTAGCCTGCTGTTTCTCCGGTTAGAGTCGCCTCCCGCCGCCTGAGAGCCGCAAGAAATAGATCAGGAATATTCTTCTCTGGAACGCGCTCGTATTTTGGAACTTTCTTCAACAGCCGTTTCTTGTATTCATTTTTCACTTCTCTCAGGTAGTCCAGTTCAGAAACTTCATCGGGATTAGCCGAAACGGCTATCTCTGTCTCTCCGATAGCACGAATGAACGAGTTTACTTCTCGCAACATCTCCTGTGTCTCTGTCATTAAAGTCGTCGGAGTTTGAAGTTGATGCATCTATAGATCGAACGTCTAAGCTGCTCCGACCGCCGGGGCGAGGGTGAGCGTGAAGACGGGATGGAGGGTTGGAGTTACGGCGCTTGCCGGGCTTACGCGGCCTGAGTTCGAGGGCATCGCTGCCCGGCGCGAACTCGACTTCCGTCCCCGGCATCAATCCATAGCGATCCCGCAACGCCTGCGGGATCGTGATCTGACCCTTGATCGCTACTTTCATGGGGAAGTATTTCCCGAAGTGGTAATACTTGTCAACACGGGCAAGCATCCGCCGAGCCGTTGCGGAGGTGAATTTTTCCTGCTTCCAACAGGCGGGAACCAATCGTCTTCCGCTGTGTTTCGCGCTGTGTGATACGCGCCATTCTCTGCGGCTGGGACGCCTACTGGGAGCAGAATTCCGAACACCGCCGAGTTTGGATCCGCGACCGCCTGTGCGAGCTGTCGGGCCTCTTCGCCATCGAGGCGCTCGTCTATGCGGTCATGTCCAATCACCTCCTGCCAGCCCGCTTCACAACAAGGATTAGGGTTCATGCCTCCGGTGAAAGCGATCCTTCCATCACAGAGCAGAATCTTCCTATGTTTGCGAAGATTCAGGTGCGGAAATGTTCTTGGCCGAAGTGCTCCCATAAACCTCGCGACGGGAACTTTTCCTTTCCTAAGACTACGCAACACGGACAGCCAGCTATATCTAAGACCGATATCGTCGATGAGGACTCGAACCTGAACGCCGCGAGCCACGGCTGAAGAGAGTCCCTCAATAAAGAGTTTCCCCACGCGGTCGTTGTCGAAAATGTAGGTGCTTAAAGTGATGCTGCGTTTTGATCCTTCGATTGCCGCAAGCATCTCCGGATAGGCGGCGTCGCCATTTTCTAGAGGAAGGATTCTGTTTCCCCAGAGAAGCCGTCGTTGGGTGACGGAAGTCCCCAACCTAGCCAGCGAGATTAAGGAGGGGTTCGCCGGAAAATTTCGCGCAAGATCGGCCTCTTGGGCGGCGAGTGAACTTTCATGCAAGGGGAGCGGAGGCAACTCTCCGCGCGTGCGGGCCACTTTGGCGAGGCGTCGGACTCGGTTTCTACCAAGGAGCCAATAGAGCGAAATTCCCACGAAGGGAGCCAGCCAGATTATTCCGACCCATCCCGTAGCCGAACGCGAGTCCCTCTTGTTAAGAACGGCATGGCCCGAGCAGTAAGCGGACAACGCGAAAGAAAGCAACGCAACGATCTGCGGCCACCACTCCTGAATGTGCCAACTCACCATTGACGCTTCCTCTAGTTCAGTCTCGATTCCCCTTCCAGGCAGATTTCTACCCGCTGTAAGCGTAGCAGACTACCGCAGAGGCGCCGTTTCTTAGGGATCGGAATCGCTGGCCTCCCGGTTTTTGGCGGAGAATCGTGCCCGAAAAACTGCCAGGAATTCACTTTTCAAAGGCTGCCAATCCCGCCTGGTCAGAGGGGTGGGTTGGAGGGGGTTTGAGGGGGAGGAAAGCGATCCCATCAATCGGGCCGCATGATCCATACAATCCAGCACCTGCTCGCGATGGAGCGAGGGAAACGCCTCCAGCACGTCGTCCACTGCATCGCCCGCGGCCAGCATCTCGAGCACAGATTGGGCTCTTCGCCGTCAAGGTGCACTCCGGCGCCTTGAACGATGGATGCCAGTCGTCCGCGTTCGTCGTAGGAATAATGGACGGCTTCCAAGCCGGACTGTTGCGGGCGCACAATGCGGCCCATCGCATCGAGCGTGGTCAATGTTTGCCGGCCTTCCGGGGTTTCAAAGGTGCAGCCCATCGGAAGCGTTGCCGCTTCCGCTACGATGCCCCCAGTTCCACGTAGCGGAACTCGCTAAGAGCCCCCGGATTCCCTTGGCGTTGATCGCAGGCGCCCCGCAGCGTAGGCTCAATGGGATGGTTGGAATGTGGGCGCCGGGACGCCGTTGAGGAATTGGGCGCGGACTTTGTCGAGGATCTCTTTCTCGACCGCTTTCCCTCGTCCCAGGGCCGCGAGAGCGTCGATCTCCTGCACGCTGTCCAAACCGTAGTCGCCTGGGCGCGTTTCGCAGTCGACCCGGAGAAAGCGGTCCCGGCCGATGAGGAGCATGGCCTGTTTTTGCGCTGCTTCCGCTTGAGCATTCATCAGCAGTTTCACGATGCGGGCTCCCCAGCCGAAGATGCCCGCTCCAGCGAGGTCACGGACGGAATCCGGCGCGTAAGTCGTCCCCACGCTGAGCAAGTGGATTCGTTCTAGCGGAATTTCAAGGAAATGCACGGCTTCCACCACCGCGGCCAGCGCGGGGCAATTGGCCCAGACGCCGCCATCGACGTAACCGCCATGGGCATGTTCCTTGATCTTGGCGGCTTGGAAAAAGGTGGGCGCCGCCGCGGTGGCCAGGGCGACATCGGCCGCGGGAATGTTCAGGTCGTAACGAAGCCGGTCGTGATGCGCGGTTTTAAAGAGAAAGATTCGTCCTCGTATCGTGTCGTAAGCCGGGATGAGGAGCCGGGTGCGCGAGTCGCCGAAAAGGTATTCGCCTCCACCGGGTTTTTGAAAGGCCTCGGCCAAGGCTCCGCGGAGCACTTCCTGGGAGAACTTCGGCGTGAAGACTTGCTGAAGAGTATGTTTCAGTTTCCGGGTGAAACGGGTGACCGGGAAAATGATGGGTCCCTTGTCCCGGTAGAATTGCACGAGCCGGTCCGCGGGAAGTTGCAGCCCGAGACCGATGGCAAGTATGCCGCCTGTGGATGTGCCGGCGATCAGGTCGAAATGGCGGGCGGCGCTGAGTCCGGTGTCTTTTTCCCAAGCGGCGAGAACGGCGGCGCTGAAGGTTCCTTTGATGCCTCCGCCATCGAGAGCGAGAATGCGGAATGGTTGATCGCTCATACGTTTTTCGGGCGGGAGAATCGCAGATGGATTCAGGCAAGGATTTCGTGGACGACTTCGCCGTGAACGTCGGTTAGGCGAAAATCACGCCCGGCGTAGCGATAAGTCAATTGAGTGTGATCGATGCCGAGCAGATGCAAGATGGTCGCGTGGAAATCGTGCACGTGAACCCGCTTTTCCGCTACAGTCGCGCCGATTTCGTCGGTGCTCCCGTGGACCATCCCGCCTTTCGCGCCGCCTCCGGCCATCCAGGAGGAAAAACAAGCGCTGTGGTGGCCGCGTCCTTTGGCTCCGTCGATTCCGGGCGTCCGTCCAAACTCGGTGGTCCACACGACGAGTGTATCCTCCAGCATTCCGCGGCGCTTCAGGTCGCGCAGCAGGCCGGCTACAGGTTGGTCGATGTTCTTGGCGTGTTTCGCGTGTTCGGCCATGTCGCCGTGTTGGTCCCAGTTATGGCTAGAGCTGCCGTCGACCAGTTCGATGAACCGGACTCCGCGCTCGGCCAGCCGGCGGCCTACCAGGCATTGCCAGCCGAAACCTTCGTGCTGACCGCGCTGCATCCCGTAGAGGGAAAGGGTTTCGTCCGATTCTCCGGAGAGGTCGAAAACCTCGCTGGCTTCGGTTTGCATGCGGAAGGCGGTCTCGAAGGTGCGAATGCGGGCCGCCAGTTCGCTGTTGTCGCCGCGAGATCGGAGGTGTTCCCGGTTGAAGGCATTGGCCAGACCGACCTCGAGTTCTTGGAGCCCGGCTGGGGTGGTGCGGGTGTCCAGATTGGCGATAGGCTCCTTGCCGGGGACGACGCGCACGCCCTGGTGGTAGGCGGGCAGAAAATCATTGTTGAAGATCTGTGTGCCGGCATAGGGCATATGCGGCGCCAAGACCACAAAAGAGGGGAGGTTTCCGTTCATAGCTCCCAGGCCGTAGGAGATCCAGGAACCCATGCTCGGCCTGGAGAAGAAGAAAGATCCCGTGTGAATCGCTAGAGTAGCCTGATAGTGTTCATTGTCATCGGACTTCATCGAGCGGATTAGGCAGATGTCGTCCATGCACTCGCGGAGGTAAGGAAAGAGGTCGCTCACCAGGGTTCCGCAGCGGCCGCCGGGGCGAAAGGTCCAGCCCGGCTTGAGGAGAACGCGTTCCTGATTGGACAATCCGCCTCCCACCCCCGTGGTTTTGCCGTCCGCGGCGAAGAGCTGGGGCTTGTAATCGAAGGTGTCCATGTGCGACACGCCGCCGTTGGAAAAGATGAAGATGACGCGTTGGGCTTTGGGGAGGGCCGGCGGAGCCTTGGGCGCGAGAGGATCAAGCTCCGGAACTCCGGGTCCGGGACCGTCGGCGAGCAGTTCCGAGAGGAGGCCGGGAAGCAGGAGCGAGCCGCCCGCGAGACTGCGCAAAACTTGGCGGCGAGGAAGGGGTGAGGCGAGAGCAGGCATGGGATCGATGGCGGAGTACGGCTAATCCAGGTAGAGGAACTCGTTGAGTTGAAAGAGAACCCGGGTGAAGGCTTGCCAGGATTGCTTCTCCCGGGTTTCCTCGGAAGTGATCGTCTCACTTAGCATTCCGGATACGGTGGCAAGGAAGCGTTGCGCGGCGAGCATTTCCTCGTCGAGGGGCGGGCGGCCCAGGGCCTGAGCATAGGCCCAGCGGAGACGTCCGGCGTCCTCTTGGCCCGAGGCGAGGATCCGCGATGCGAAGCGGCCCGATTGTTCGTGGACGAGGGGATCATTGAGAAAGTAGAGAGCTTGGAGCGGGGTGGTGCTGGTCGATCTCACCGGCGTGCTGGCGGCCGGATCGGCTCCGTCAAAGGTGGCCAGGAAGGGGTGTCGCTGGATGCGCTGGGTCATTAGGTAGACGCTGCGGCGATCGGTCTCATAGACGGCTTTGAAGGGATTGTGCTGGGTGAACTTCCACTCGTTCTGCGGAGGAAAAGGATGCTCACCACCCTGACTGGGGTCCAGGGCGCCGCCAAGCAACAGCAGCGTGTCGCGGATGGATTCAGCGTCGAGCCGGCGCCGCGGGTAACCGCCGAGAAGGATATTGGCGGGGTCGTTGGTCAGGCAGGCCGAGGGACGTTCCGAACTCTGCTGGTAGGTCTGCGACAGGAGAATGAGACGGTGCATGGCCTTGATGGACCAGCCGGACTCCCGAAAGCGGAAGGCCAACCAGTCGAGCAGCTCCGGGTGAGAAGGCGGTTGCCCTTGGCGGCCGAAATCGTTCGGGGTGGGAACCAGGCCCCGGCCAAAATGATGGAGCCAGATGCGATTGACCATGACTCTGGCGGCCAAGGGATTGCCGGGATCGACGATCCATTCGGCGAGTTGACGCCGTCCGCTGGCGGCCTCGTCAGGCGGCAGCCTTTCTCCGCCGAGCACCGTGAGAAAGCGGCGCTCGACCACTGGCCCTTCCTTGGATGGATCGCCCTTAAGCTGAACCGCGGCATCCTCGATGCTGGAGGCGTCGGCCACAGCATAGGCGCGTTCGTAAGGGGGAGGCGTGGCGACGTGGGCATCCAAATCCTGTTTGGCCTTGTCCAACACAGGGCGCAGCTTCTTTTTGGCGCCGTCTTCGGCTGCATCGAATTCCTGTTGCACTTCGCTCAGGCGCGCTTTCCACTGCTCTTCCTGCTGACGATGGGCCTCCTCAGCTTCGGCGATCTCCGCGGGCGAAGCAAGCGGCACAAGATCGCGCTGCCGCTGATCGAGTTCGATGCCGGGCCATGGGTAGCGTGTGCTGCGGAATATGCCGTAGAGCGCGTAGTAGTCTTCCGCGCTGATGGGATCGAACTTGTGATCGTGGCAACGGGCGCAATTGATGGTGAGGCCGAGAAAGGTTCGGCCTAAATTGTCAATCGTGTCCTCGATCGTCAGGTGCTGCGGGTAGTCGTCGACACGGGAGCCAAAACGGCGAGCGTTGGCGAGATAGCCGGTGGCGACGAGACGATTGCGCGCCTCCGGCTCGTCTTCGGAAGGGAGCAGATCGCCAGCCAATTGCTCGCGGACGAACTGGTCATAGGGAAGGTCGCGTTGAAAGGCGTCGATGACCCAGTTGCGGTAGCGATAGTGTTGGGGGACGGGGAAATCTGAGTTATCGCCTGCGGTGTCGGCGTATCGGACTACGTCTAACCAATGGCGGGCCCAGCGTTCTCCGTAAGCCGGCGTTTGCAAAAGGCGATCGACGACCCGGGCGAAGGCTCCGGGCGCCTGGTCGTTGAGGAACGCCTCCGCTTCGGCCGGGGACGGGGGCAACCCGGTCAGGCCGTAGGTTACGCGGCGGATGAGAACCCGTTTGCCGGCGCCGGCAGCCGGGGTGAGCCCGTTCTCTTCGAGGCGCGCCAGAACGAAGAGGTCAAGTTCATTGGCCGGCCAGTCCTCGTTCTGCACGGTGGGTAGAGCAGGAGACACGATAGGTTGAAAGGACCACCAGTTGCGCGCGGTCTCCCAATCGATGGCGTTGCGACTTTCTACTGTTGCCACGGTGTCGGCGCTCCGGGGATCGGGGAGGCGCTGGCGCACCCATTCCTCCAGATCCGCGATGACTTCCGGCGGCAGCTTCTTTTTGGGAGGCATGGCCAGGTCGGGGTCGACATAGCGGATGGCGTGAATGAGAAGGCTCGATTCCGGATCGCCCGCAGTGGCCACTGGTCCGCTGTCGCCGCCTTTCATCAGGCCGGCGCGGGAGTCGAGGAGAAGGCCGCCCTCGAGCGGATCGGAACTGGCGCTGTGGCATTCATAGCAATTCTCGGCGAGAACGGGACGGATCCGTTTTTCGAAGAAGGCGATCTGTTCCTCGGAGGGCGAGGACACGAACGGCGGAGTTTCCGGTGAGGCTTCGTCCGGCGGCGGTGTTTGGGGTTGGGCGGCCAGCGAGGATAGAACCAGGCCGGCCACTGCGGGGCAGAGTCCGGGCGCCGAGAGGAGAGCCGTCCGGCGGCATGAAGGGAGAGAGGGCACGGCGTGGGTTGGCCGGAGTTTCGCGGAGGGGCCAGGGTTTGTCCAACGCGCAGGTGAGCGAAAGGATTGCCGGACAGCGCCCATGCACCGCCGGGGCCTGGGCGGGCAGGTTTGAAGGGGAGGGAGGCGGAAGCCGCCGCCCGGAGACTGTGGGGATGCGTCGCCGCTTTCTGGCCGGCTCCAATGCTTCACGCGGCCGGAAACCGCCTTCGCCCACGACGGCGCTCCGCGCCTTGAGAAAGAGCGGCGATACTCGCCGCAGTCCGAGAGCCTCTGGCGTGAGATGAAACCATTCAACGCCCATTTCCTGTCCCTATCGGTGCATAGGCAGTGCGGACATCAGCCCATGAACGCCGAAGGCGGATGGGGATTCCGCGAAGCACATTACCCGGCCCTATGGCAACTGGGGTTCGTCTATCATTACTACTGGCAACGGCCTTTGTAGCGTTCCGGGAAACCCCTGCATACCGGCTTTACTTGCCCCTGACTTTTGGGGAATCTGAACGCCATGGACCCAGTTGCTGCTTTACCGTCGGATCCGGGGCTGATCTATCGCTACCGGGATGGCGTTTTCCGGTCTCAACTCTTTACTGCAGCGGCGGTGGAACTGGATCTCTTCAATTGGCTGGAGAAGAATCCCTGCGATGCGAAGGGATTATGTGAGGGTTTATGTCTGGCCGCCCGGCCTGCGGACGTGCTGGTGACTTTGGTTCGGGCCATGGGCTTGGTTTCGCTGGATCAAGACGGTATCCTCCGGCTTACCGCCGTTGGTCGTGATCACTTGTTGCGGGGTGGACCGCACGATGTGACCGCCTATTTCGCATCCCTCGGCGGAGGGCCCGTGGTCCGGGACATGGTCCGGGTGCTCCGGACAGGCGTTCCGGCGAATTGGGCCGGTGGTGAAGACGCCCTGGACTGGCATGCCGGCATGGTCACCGAAGAGTTCTCGCGATCGTTCACGGCGGCGATGGACGCGCGCGGGCATTACTTGGGCGAAGCGTTGGCGGGATTGCTCGATCTCTACGGGCGGCGGCGGCTGCTCGATGTCGCCGGAGGGTCTGGAATCTATGCTTGCCGGTTGGCGGCGCGGAATCCGGGTCTGACCGCGATCGTGCTGGAACAAGGGCCCGTGGATGCGATCGCCCGCGAGGCTGTGGCGCGGAGGGGCCTCGCCGATCGAGTTGAGGTGTTGACCGCGGAGATGTTCTCTGAAGGTTGGCCGGAGGACTGCGATGTGCACCTCTTTTCCAACGTCGTGCACGACTGGGATGTGCCGGAGGTGCAGAGTCTGTTGGAGCGATCCTATGCCTCCATGCCGGACGGCGGCATGATCGTTGTGCACGAGGCCTTCCTGAACCGCGACAAGGACGGTCCCCTTCCTGTTGCCGAGTATTCCGCTATTCTCATGCATGCAACGCGAGGGCGGTGCTATGGAATCGGGGAGATGGAGGACTTTCTCCGTGTTGCGGGTTTTGTCAGTCCGCGCTTTCGGACGACGGCGGCGGATCGCGGCTTCTTCATTGCTCAGAAGCCACAGCAATCGGCGAATGTCGCATCAGGAGACGAGTTTCAAGAGCCGTCAAGGCGGAACCGGCGGTGAAAGAGGAGATTTTTGTTGAGTTTATGGGTTGAGTGCATCTAAGGTTCCCGGCGTGAGGAGCCAATCAAATTAACAATAAGCGAAATGATGAGAAACTTTGCCTGCGCCGCCATCTTTGCAGTTACGTTTTCCACGATCCTGGCTGGTCCTCCAGCACCGGGAGACGAACACTGGTTTTACGACTACGGCGGTCCGAGCGGCGATCCCTTCGATCTGGTGCGTGTTGGCGACTACATCTACATGTGCGGAGGGTTCCTGAACGTCGCTGGGGATGCCCATAAGAAGAACCTCGCGCGTTTCAATGTCGTTCAAGAGGTTTGGGAGCGCATGCCCGGGATCGACAGCTCGCACAACAACTTCGTCAACGCCCTCTCTTACGATGGGGCGGGGAACCTCTGGGTTGGGGGCGATTTCAGTTCAATCGGCGGCGTTGCCGCGACCAAAGTGGCGCGATTTGTGGTGGCCACGGGCGCCTGGGAGGCGTTGATGGATGCAACGCCTCCCAGCGCGGGGCAAGAGACCGGACCGACCAATGGGAGCGTCGATGCGGTGGTCCGGATAGGCAATTTCGTATATGCTGGGGGCGATTACACGAGCGCCCCGCGCTACATCCGCCGGTTTGACCTCAGCTCGAACAATTGGGAGGCGGTAGGAGAGGGGCTAGACGGCGCGGTGCGGGGTTTCGAGGTGCTTCCGAACGGCGACCTGATTGCTGGAGGGGGCTTTACGGGAGGGCTGAAGGTATGGAACGGCGAAAGTTGGAACACTGTGGGAGGCGGAGTGAACGGCCAGGGGTTCGTTCGCGCGATCAAACGCCGCGGCGACGGCGTGCTTTTCATTGGCGGAGAGTTCTCCGAGGTCGGCTCGATTAGCGGGGCCATTGCTGCGAGCCATGTCGCCGCGTATGACGGAGTGAGTTGGAGTAATCTCAACGGCGGGTTGGGGCTGGAGACGGAGGACGAGTTTCTCGCCAATGGCGTCTATGATATGGACATCGACGGCCGAGGCCGCGTCTACATCGCAGGTGATTTCACTCGAACAGCAACGGACAACACCTTGATCCAGCGGGTTGCTTATTGGGACGGCACAGGCAGTTGGAAGGCGATGGGATCGGGTGTTGGACTTTCGGGAAGTCAGATCGCGAATACGGTGCTCGCCTCGGGCGACGACATTTATGTCGGCGGGGTTTTCTCGACTGGGTATGATGCTCCGAACTCGAGAAAGAACTTCGCTCGATGGAATGCCGAGGTGAATTTCTTCACCGGTTTCGTCTTGGGCGCTTACGGGGCTGAGTCGACCCTGACCTTTTCCCGGCATTTGCAGGATCCGAGCCTCAACCTCATCGAGTTCTGGACTCGTTTGGGCACGCATTACCAGATCGAGTCGAGTGCAAACATGCGCGATTGGTCCAACGTGTCTGGGGGATCGCTCAACGGGACGGGGAACATGGCCGGCTTCACCCTGACCCTGCCCAGCAGCGAGCGCTACTACCGGGTGACTGCCTCGATCCCTTGAGTCGAGCGCTTGTGCGCATCGGACTTTCCTCGATGAACCCTCGATGGCTTATCCTGCTGGGGCTTATGTTATGGGCCCCGGGCCTCCCGGCAAGGGGAGCGGATCAACCGCAATGGGGTGAGGCATGGACGCGAAATCAAGTCTCGGCGGAACGCGGTCTGCCGTCGGAGTTTGACGTGGTCACCGGAAAGAACATCCGCTGGGCGGCGCATTTGGGAACGGAAACGCACTCGACGCCGGTGATTGCCGGCGGCCGCGTATTTATTGGAACAAACAACGGAGAACCGCGGGATCCCCGGCACCAAGGCGACCGCGGAGTTCTTCTTTGTCTCGATGAACGCGACGGCAGCCTTCTTTGGCAACTGGTCGTGCCGAAGCGGGAAGAGGATCCCTATTTTGATTGGCCTCGATGCGGCATCTCCTCCACGGCGACGGTGGAGGGCGACTCCGTCTATCTTCTCGACAATCGGGGGGTGGTGCTTTGCCTAGACGTCCGGGGCCTGGCAGACGGCAACGATGGTCCGTTCCGCGACGAAGGCCGTTACATGACGCCGCCGCGCGACACCGGTTCGCCGCCGGCTCCTGTGGCCGGCGCAGAGATCCCCCCCGAACCCGGGCTGCGGCCACTGGACCGCGAAGCGATGACGCCAGGACCGCTGGACGCGGATATTCGCTGGGCATTCGATTTGGCGGCGGAAGCCGGGACTTGGCCACACGATGCGGCGCAGAGTTCGATCCTGGTTCACGGCGACCATCTCTATGTCAATACTTCGACGGGCGTCGACAACACGCACCGGCGGATCCGCAGGCCGGAGGCTCCGAGCCTGGTGGTTTTGGACAAACGAACCGGGGAGTATCTGGCGCGAGAGAACGAAGGCATGACGGCTGCGACTTTTCATTGCACCTGGTCCTCGCCTTCGCTGGCTGCGGTCAACGGAGAGCTGCGACTTTTCTTCGCGGGCGGCGATGGGATCGTCTATGGCTTTGAGCCGTTATCGGGCGGGTTGCAAGGCGACAAGCCGGCCGCGTTGCAAAAAGTCTTCGCTTACGATATCGATCCCACGGCGCCCAAGCAAGACATCCACCGGTATGTGCAGAACCGGAGGGAAAGTCCGAGCAATATTTACGGCATGCCGGTGGTGCTGGACGGCGCGCTTTTCGTGGCGGGAGGGGGCGACGTGTTCTGGGGCAAGAACGATGCTTGGTTGCAGTGTGTGGATGCCTCAGGTTTGGGCGATGAGACAGGGAAGGCGTTGAAATGGTCGTATCCGTTGCGGCAGCACACGCTCTCCACACCGGCGGTGCACGGAGATTTGGTCTTTATCGCCGACACCGGGAAGAGCGTCCATTGTGTGGACGCCGGCACAGGCCAACCTCATTGGACCCACGAATGCGGAGGCGCGTTTTGGGCCTCGCCTTACGTCGCCGACGGCAAGGTTTACATCGGAAGCCGGAGCGGGGATTTTTGGGTATTCGCGGCGGCCAAAGAGAAGAAGGTGTTGTTTGAAGCCGGATTACCGGCTCCGGTCAGCGCGACTGCCGTTGCGGCGAACGGCGTGCTTTACGTGGCGACGATGACGCATCTTTACGCCATTGCCGCTGAAGAATAAGGGCCGGTTTGAACTTGACCGGAATGAGTTAGTCAAGAGCCGAGAACGAGGAACTCTTCCCCGAGCCGGTTGAGGACCCGGCGGGTGGGGGCGAAGGATTCCAGCAGAGTCCGGTAAACATCGCGAAGGCTGAACTCCGCGCAGAGCGGATGATCGTAGGCGGATTGAAAAGCGCTCATGGCCATTTGCTCGTAGAAGGCCAGTCCGGGCGCGCCGGAGCGGGCTTCGCGGCGGCGGACGCGGCCGGGGAAGATGCCGGTGAGCAGGAGGAGGCGGTTGCCGCCATCGACGAAGACGAAGAACCGCTCGTAGGGACTGGCCCGCTCGGCGGCCTCGATGAGATCGGTCGCGTGCAATACGGGGTCGGGACTGTCCGGCAGAACGGAGCGGCGGGTATTGTGAGCCCGGGCATAGGTGGCGAGGAGACCGGCGAGGTAATCTGCGAGCCCGATGTCGTTGATCCCAGCCTCACGGGTGAGATGGCGCACCACAACGTAAAAGAAAAACTCAGGAGATAGGGCAACGACGTTGGAACAAGAGAATACGGCCTCGCAGAGGCGCGGATGATCGAGGATGGCATCGGCCTCTGAGGGATCGGCGAGGAGCCGAAGGAGAGCGAGACGTTCCTCGGCCGTGCCGGCGAGGGCTTGAAGGATAAACTCGACGTCGCCGGGTTGGAGACGTCTCCGGTTGTGAGTGTGGAGGAGGTTCATGCCGGCCGGGACCGATAGGGATCAGATCTCGACAAGGTGGGTCTCATTGCAGGAAACATGCCGCGACAGGGTGGTCGATGTAAAGTGCAATGAAAGCCCCTGGTCCGGTTCTGAGAGGGGCCGGGGCACAACCGGGCTGCCGAGAGGCGGCCCTGGGAGGCCCCGGTCTACTCGACTGCGGGCGGGAGAGAGGGACATCGGAACTCTTGGCGACTTCCGCTACGTGGAACTGGAGGCATCGTAGCGGAAGCGGCAAAGCTTCCGAAGGCCTGGCCCGGAGGGATCTCGGAACTCTCACGAGTTCCGCTACGTGGACCAGAGAAAGACTTCGGAACTCTTGGCGAGTTCCGCTACGTGGGCGAGAGAGGGACATCGGAACTCTTGGCGAGTTCCGCTACGTGGGCGAGAGAAGGACTTCGGAACTCTTGGCGAGTTCCGCTACGTGGGCGAGAGAAGGACCTCGGAACTCTTGGCGAGTTCCGCTACGTGGAACTGGAGGCATCGTAGCGGAAGCGGCAACGCTTCCGATGGGCTGGCCCGGAGGGATCTCGGAACTCTCACGAGTTCCGCTACGTGGGCGGCATGTTCAGCCGCTCGGCTCTTCTTGCGAGAGTCCCCCATATACTCCAGAATCGAGGCCAGTAGTCGTCCGCCCAGATGGAAAGGTTAAAATAACCCGGCACAAGACAGCCTGAATAGGGATAGTCCGGCAGTCCTGCACCCTCCCTGATTAAATCCGCGCGCTGGGGGTTGGCCCGAATGTAGCTGGCGAGTTCAGAGAACGCGCTGCTGTTTCGTTCGTCAGGCCGCAGGAGATGGTCGAAGGCTTGCTTTTGAAACTTGAAGCCAGAGCCCCGCAGGACTCCATTGAAAGTGCGGCGAAAGACCTGGACGGCGCGCCTTTGATCGGAATTCACATCCCACCCGATCAGGAGCAGGTGCAGGTGGTCTGGCATGAGGCAGTAGATCGGACACGCGAGGCGATGTTGGAAGAGGGTGTGAAGCAGCGATTCGCGAAAGGCGGCATGAGACTCCTGATGAAGCCAGCCCGCCCGCCGCGGAAGGATCGCCATGGTCCAATGCACCGCAGCGTATCCTTGATAAGCGGCGGGTCCGAGCCTGCGCAGCCAAGAATGCAGGGGCTGATCCATAGCATACGCACCATGATGAATTGAGAGAAGGTGCAATGATAGTTTTATCGGCTTGTCCCTTGGCCCCCCGGAACTCTCGTAGCGGAAGCTGCAAAGCTTCCGAGGGCGGGAGAGCGGGACCTCGGAACTCTTGGCGAGTTCCGCTACGTGGGCGAGAGAGGGACCTCGGAACTCTTGGCGAGTTCCGCTACGTGGGCGAGAGAAGGACCTCGGAACTCTTGGCGAGTTCCGCTACGTGGACGAGAGAAAGACCTCGGAACTCTTGGCGAGTTCCGCTACGGAGGGGAGGCCCGATTTCTTGGGAATCCCGCTACGGCCAATGGCGACCAATCGCTGCCCTTACCGCCACAGAATGCGTATTCGAAAAGCCCGGATGCGGTGCTGTTCATGTGCGGGCGGGTCGCGGACGATCAGTCGCAGGGCGCTGTCCTCGAGGATCTCGAGTCCAAGGGTGCTCCAGGAATCCGGAGCCAGGGTGTTGGAGGCTTCTACGGAATAGGAAAGGCGTGGATCGTTTCGCAGGCGCGGGACAGTTAACTGTACTCCCTCCCGGGTCCCTTCCGGCTGCGGGAGAGCCTGAGAGTCCGGCTGAAACGGATTGAGATCGAAGGCCCACTCGATGAGATTGAGGACGCCGTCGAAATCGGGGTCGGCGAAGGCATCGAGGGATCCGGCTCCGGACTGTTCGAGGACCCAAGCGGCGTAGCCATCGAGACGAATCCGGTCGAGCCAGCCGGCGTCCTGGCCCTCCGAAAACGAGTCGTCTTTGACATATCCCCAGCGCAGACTCTGCAAGCCGGGGAGGAGCACGTGGGTGCGACTGAGCCAGCCCGTCGAGCCGGACAGGGAGGCGGCCTCACGGCCATTCACGTCGAAGCGGAGAAAATCGAAATCCGTTTCCGAAGAGACTTTCCACCGGAAGTGAATGAGGCCTGGACCTAGGATCTCCGTCTCGATCCAGCTTTCTTCATCGTTGTCGATGCCAGCGCTGCGGAGAGCGTCGCCGTCATGCGCGGTAGAGTCTTCCACGCGAAACCATAGGGCTTCGGGTTGGCCGAACCAAGCGAGGGGAGGTGATTCCAGAGCGGCGGTGGCGCTGGGAATGGCCGGAAGAAAGGCGAGATCGATGGCAGCCGCGTCGGAGCCATGGGCATTGGCGACGACGACGGATGCTGGGTATACTCCCGGTTGAATTGGGGATCCAGATAGGAATCCGGATTCTGTTAGAGACAGGCCCGGAGGCAGCCCGGAAGCGGTGAAGTGAGGCCCGGTTCCGGTGGATTGAAACTGCCGCTCCAAGCTGGTTCCGCTGGGCGTGAGGATGCGGGCGGGCGTGAGGAGAATGGGAGCGAGACTGTGGGAGGCGAGGCGAACTGAGTCCAGCCAAGCGCGGTCGGATCCCGCTCGCGCGGACTCGTCCTTGGAATAGGTCCAACGCAGCCGGTGGCGTCCTGGCGGGAGAGAGAAGACCTGTCTGCGCCAGCCGGTTTCGCCACTCAACGAGGCCAGAGTCTGACCGTTGCGTTCGAAAGTGAGGATATCGAAGTCCTCCTCCGAGGAAGTACGCCATTGGAAAAGGAGGGTATCGGGGCCGGACGCCTTCGTTTCGATCCATGAAGATTCCAGATCGCCAAGATCAGGGGACTGGGCGGAAGCAGCGGAGGGGGCGGAGGCGTCGGGTTGGCCGGTCCAGGGCTGGTCTCCTCCGGTGCTCCAGGGGAGGGTGGGAGCGTCGAGGGATTCGCCTAGCGAGAGACTAACGAAAAGCATGAGAACAGCGCTATCCTGCCCAAAGGCATTGACGGCTTGGAGTTCGATGGCGTAGGAGCCGGGCTCAGAGAGGGCTCCGGAAAGTATGCCGTCCCCGGGGTGGAAAGCGAGCCCCACTGGAAGGGGGCCGGCGGACACAGTGGCGGGTTCACCGGCCGTTGCCACGCGGTATTCAAAGAACTCATTTGTTTGTGCCGCGACCTGCAGGGGGCTGACGATGTAGGGATGTGGGGAATTGCCCGCGAGCTGCAGTCCGTCGAGCCAGCCGCGGTCCGCGCCTTCCGAAGAGCCGGAGTCCTTGCGATACGTCCACCGGATCCGGTGTGGCCCGGAAGGAATGCTCAGGAGCCGGCGTTCCCAACCGGTATCCCCGCTGATCTGATCCACCTCGACTCCATCGAGCGAGAGGTATAGGATATCGAAGCCGGGCTCGGACGATACTTTCCACCAGAAACGGAGGAGTTCGGGCCCTTCGATGCGGGTTTCGATCCAGGCGAATTCGTTGTCGCCGAGGGTTGGGCTGGCCACTGAGTCCGGGCCTTCATGGGAGACGGCGGGATCGGAGATCCAGGCCTTTGAGCCGGTTTCCAGGGGAAGGTCCGGTGCATCGGCGGCGAGGCGGAGATAGTTAGGAGAAACCAGGAGATCGAATCGGCGAGGCGATTGCCCGGCTGGATTCGAGGCGAGAAGCTGGGCCACGAAATCCCCGGCCCGCTCGGGCCGCCAGCGCAGCCGGCCGGCATCGGGGTCAAGTTCCATCCCAGAGGGGGGATCCTCCTGGAAGGTGTAGACGTTGGGACCCGAAGAGGCATGCAGCACGATCTCAAAGAGCGCGTCCTGGCGCAGGTCGAAAACTTGAGAGCCTTGCCAGACTGGGGGCTCGAAGTCGTCGTTCAGGATCCAGCCGGCGGCGCGGCGGGTGACGGCGACGGCGCCTTCCACAGACACGACTTCGACGAAGAATGCCTCATCGGGCTCCGGTTCCGCATCGCCGTGAATGGGCACGGAGAAAGCCGCCGTCGCCGACCCTGTCGGAATCAGGATTTCAAGATCGTCCGAGGAGCTGTAGTCCACGCCCTCCTGCGCGGATTCGGGGATCAAGCGGAGCTGGACCACGACATCGGCGGGGGCGGGTTCAGAGAGGAAGACGGGAAAGGTAAGGCTTAGGGTTTCGCCATCGCCTTCGGCAATCGAACTGTCCTCGATGCGGAGAGCCGGACGGAGGAAGGAGCCCGTTAGGGTTTCCGCTCCCGTGTGAAGCGGGTCCAGCCAGTCGCGCAGGCGCGTGGCGGGAGTTCCGCCGCCTTCCCAGGAGGAAGCGAAGCGTCCGAACCAATCCGAGGCATCGTTGCCGCAGGCGGCATCCCCGCCCCGGAGCTGACCCGTGACGAGTCCGGCGGCATCGAAGAGGGGAGCGCCGGATGAGCCTCCTTCGGTGGTTCCATGATTCCAACACGGCACGCGCAGGTAATGGCGCGTTGGATCTAAGCTGAAGGAACCGAACTCGGTGATGGTCGTGGGAGAAAAGGCGAAGGAAATGCGCTTCTCAAACACCTGAGGGTGATGCACAGAGACGGCTTCGGGGTGCGGGAGCGGGGAGTTCGACCATCCGCAGAAAAAGGGATTCGCATCAGGGTGAACGAGGTCGTCGAGTTCGACGAGGACAAAATCGGAATCCCGGTAGGCGGCGCGGAGGATGGCTCCGGAGTTGAAGTGCCTGCGCGAACCATTGCCAACCGCTCCATTGTTGCGGTTTCCGGGAGTGCGGCAGGAGGGGTTTTCGTAGTTCCAATAGACGATCATGCTGGCCGCATTGGATTCGTCGATGCCGCAGTGAAATGCCGTAAGGACATAGGGGGTCCCGTCGCCGGCGGTGTTGTTCAGCAAGACGCCGGAGCAGGCATCGGTTCCATTGAGAGAATAGGCAAGGGCGGCGCGCGCCTGCGGCCGGAAGGATTCGACGAGGGAGCCAAGTCCATCGAGGTCGCCCGGCTGGCAGGCTGTATCGATGTGACAGAAGGAATCGGGCTGTGAGGAATCGCTTTTTTGAGGGACGAGACCATGATGCAGACGGGTGGCGCGCAGACGGAGGAGACGGCGCGCCTTCCGCGGCAATGTTAGGGAGAGAAGGATATGGTCGCCATCCAGAAGCGGGGTCCAGAGTTGTCCGTGATCTTCGTTGTCAAGCGAGGTAAAGCGGTGCGACGTCGAGTTTCGTGGGTGCGCCAGCGTCAGCAGGGCTCCATCGGGAAGCAGGAAACCGGTAAACGCCAGGCTCAGGGAGAGGGCCCCGGGAGAGCGGACAAGACAGGTCCACGACAGCGTTTCCGGGTGGGTCTCATTCCAACTTCCGTGCAGGGAGGGCTCGAGTTCGATAGGAAGAGCGTGGGCGAAGCGATGGATTCCGGGATTGCGTCGCTGGAAATCCATCGCTGCGTCCCGGGCAGCGGCATGATCGAAGGAGGGGGCGAGATAGGCCTCCGCGTCCCATGGCGGATCTTGCGAGTCACCTGCCGGACGGAGGTGGCGAGGTGCGTCGAGTGGGGAAAGGCTAAGAGAAGCCGGGGGCGTTGGGGAGACGTCTCGGCTGTATTGTTTGGAGGCGAGGATGAGGGCCCCTGTGATTCCCGAGAGGAGGGCGAGCCCGAGCAGGGGGAGGCCCGGGCGGGCAGGGAACCGGCCGGAGAAGGGCATGGCTAATGGAAAGATCGCCTGGCGGGCGCGTGGGTTCGTCCTGTTAGGCGCGGCCGGAGTAAGTTTCCAGTGCGGCTTTCCTCGCTCGCGGCGCCAGGCGTACCGTCCGGTCTATTGAGTCCGAGGGGAACCGCCATGACCATGTCAGGCTAGGGAATGGGTTCTTCGGAGCCGGAATAGACCCAGCGCTCGACTTTGCCGTCGCGGATGAGGGCTTTTCCCTCCGTATTGATAATGCCGAAGATGGTGTCGGTCTGGTAGCCCACGGCTCCGGCCCAGTAGATCTCGCCGTCGAGCGTCTGTTGGCCCAACCATTTCCAGTAACTGATGCGGTCTGGGTCGATCTCGGTCACTTGTCCGTTTTGGATGCTCTCGAGCATGAGCGGAACGGCGCCGTCCGGAGCGCGTTCCGGTTCGGGTCCTGGGTCTGCGACTCCGGCCGGCTCCGGTGCGGGCGGAGTGGAAGCTGCCTCGCGCGCGCGGGCGTTTGCCAGTTCCTTTTGCCGCTCGATCCAGACTTCGTAGTTACGCCGGATTTGCTCCTTGAAATCCGTGTCGTCTAGGGGCACGCGCGCCTTGGTCGTGCCGGAGGCGGTGGTGGCGACTTCCAATTCACCGTTTTCGAGACTGAGAGGGACGACTTTCGAACCGGCGGGAACACGAGTTTGGCCTAGGGTCCGGCCATCCCGGATCAAGGACGCCTCGGCATCCACGCGCAGAGTGATCCTCTCAGGAAAGACGCGTTTGGGGACGTTCTTCCAATTGTCGACGAGTTCCTCCAAGGGCTGAAACTCGGGGACGGGCGTCGTCGGGGGATCCCCGGGAACGGGCCGGCTGCGCATTTCCGGAGGACGTTTCAACGTCGTGCCTGGAGCGCTCCGGTCCGATTGGTCCAGCTCTCCCGATTGCGAGGTTGAGCCTTTCAGAAGACCTTTCTCCCTCAGGTAGGTGCTAAGGGGAACCCGGTAGTAAAAGCCGGCCGCGACCAGCGCGATAGGGGTGATAAAGAGCAGGAAGTGAAAGAGGCGGCGCATGCGGAAAAAGCGGGAAGGTCTTCGCGGACGATGGCATTCCTCACCGGGCGCGGCAAAAGGGATTTTTTAAATGTGGGTTAAGGGGCAGTCAAGGGGTGCTGGGGAAAGACCGCAAGCTGTGGGCGTGATGCACGCCGTGCAGCCGTCCGTCTGCGGTCCGCAGGAGAAGTTCGCCTTCCGGTCCGAGGTCTTCGGCGACGCCGGTCAGGCGCGTGCCGCCGGTATGGATGGAAACGACGGAGCCGAGGAGCGGTGAGCGGAGGCGAATTTGTGCGAGGATTTCGGGAAACCGGTTCATGGCCACGGGGTAGAACCGCTCCCAGTGGCGGAGGATTGCGGCGGCCAGGAGAATGCGGTCGAGCGGATGCCCGCAGGCTGCTTCGAGGCTGGTGGCCTCCAGTTGGAGATCCTCGGGAAAGTCGCGCAGGATTCCATTGACGTTGAGGCCGACTCCGGCCACGGCCAAGGGGCGGCGCGGAGCGAGCTGAAAAGTTTCTGTCAGGATCCCGCACACTTTTCGGCCGTGGATCATGAGGTCGTTGGGCCATTTGATGTCAGGACGCAAACCGCAAGCATCTTCCACGGCCCGGCTGACGGAAAGGGCGGCGAGAGGTGTGAGCCGGGTCCAGAGGTTTTGGGGAACCGGGGGGGCGAGGAGAAGGGAGAAGAGCAGGTGGCGTCCGGGAGCGCCGAACCAGCGGGCTCCGCGCCGTCCCCGGCCGTGGTCTTGCCGTTCGGCGAAAACGACCGCGCCTTCTTCGGCGCCTTCTGCGGCGAGAAGCCGGATGTCGTCGTTGGTCGAAGCCGTTTCCGTGAGGCAGAGGATTCGCCAGGGCCAGGTCGAGCCGAGTTCCGCAAGACGCCCTTGAATGGCTTCGGCCTGCAAGGCTGCACTCACGATCGTGGTGTTAGGTCGAACTCCAGGGCCAGATCGACGGCCCGGGCGGAATGGGTCAAGGCTCCCACGGAAATGAAATCGACGCCGGTGGCTGCCAAAGCGGCGACGTTTTCGAGCCTCACTCTTCCACTGGCTTCGAGGGAGATTCCCGAGCCGGCCGCCAAGGCCACGGCTTCGCGCACCTGCTCGAGAGACATGTTGTCCAGGAGAATGCGATCGACATCCTCGATGGCGAGAAAAGTGCGGACTTGGTCGAGGGTGTCCGCCTCGATTTCGATTTCGACCCCGGGATAGTCCAGGCGCGCTTGCCGGAGGATGTCGGCGAGAGACTGGTGGGCCGGCATGGCCGCCAGGTGGTTGTCTTTGATGAGGATCCGATCGTGGAGAGCGAGCCGGTGGTTGCGGCCTCCGCCGTCGGCCACGGCTCGTTTTTCGAGCAGCCGCCACCCGGGAGTCGTCTTGCGGGTGTCAAGGATGACGCAACCGGTGCCGCGAACGGCGGAGACGAAAGCGTGGGTCAAGGTGGCGATGCCGCTGAGCCGCTGAACAAAATTGAGGGCAGTGCGTTCGGCGGCCAACAGGGAGCGGGTATTGCCCTGTGCGGTAAGGAGGACTGGCAAGGAGGACGGCTCCCGGTGCACCTCGGAGCCGGACGGAAGCAGGATTTCCACTTTCAGGGAGGGATCTAGTGTCGTGAAGACGGCTGCGGCGACTTCCACTCCGGAGAGGACGCAGTTTTCGCGGGCGACCATCGTGGCTGACGCCAGTTGCTGCTCCGGGATGAGCGTTGTCGAGGTGATGTCGCTGGCGAGACCCTGCCGGCCCAGGTCTTCAGTCAGAGCGAGGGCGATGAGATGACGGGTTGACGGATCCATGCTCAGGAAGCGACGAATAGATAGGCGGGTTTCGCGTCCATGGAAGGGACGGAGAAGGCCCGGTCGATCCCCTTGCCTGCGCTCCGGTATCTATTAAGGTTCGCTAAATAATTCTTCATGCCATCGAGAACTAGGCCGCCACTACGGCGCAGAAGCACGCAAGCGGGAAGAGAAGGCGGACGCCGCCGGCCCAAGCGACGCGGGATCGGGCGGGTCAGCGGGCAGCCTCGCAGTCCGCTCGAGCATTCTTATGGGTGGTATCGCCGCAAACCCTGGCATTGGCGGTTGATCCTCGGACCGGGGGCGCTGGTCTCTGGTTTGGCTGGGGTGGGTTTGGCGGGAGTCCTGCTTTATTACGGATATCAGGCCCGCGGTTACGATCTCGGGGACCTCGGCCGGATGCCGGAACGTTCCATTGTTTACGATGCGAAAGGGCGGGAACTCGGCAGCGTGCACGGGGCCAACCGGATTGTCGTGCCGCTGGGTGAGGTGTCGGACCATTTCGTGCAGGCGCTGCTGGCCCGCGAGGACAAAAGCTTCTACCGCCATCACGGCGTCGATTTTTATGGGTTGGCCCGCGCCGCTGTCCGGAATCTGCGCGACGGGAGATTCACGCAAGGCGCCAGCACCATCACCATGCAGTTGGCCCGGAACAGTTATCCTCTGCACGACAAGACCGGCAAATCGATCGACCGCAAGCTGACCGAAATCATGTTGGCGCGGCGCATCGAAGATCATTGCACGAAAGACCGGATTCTCGAATTGTATGTGAACCGGATTTTCTTCGGGTCGGGGCTCTACGGCATCGAGCGCGCCAGTCAGGTCTATTTCGGAAAACCGGCGCGGGAGCTTGATCTTTCCGAATCCGCCTTGCTGGCGGGCATCATCCGGAGTCCAAACCGCTTCTCACCGTTGTGGAATCTTCCCGGGGCCTTGAGTGAGCGCGATACCGTGCTGCAACGCATGGTTCTGATGGGGAATATAAACGAAGTGGCGGCGGAAGAGGCGCGGCGCGATCCTATCGAGATCGTTCGAGCCGATGGCTCTTGGTCTCAGGAGAATTACGCCATGGATGCGGTGCGGCGGGATCTCGACTTGGTCTTGGAGGAGCACGATATCGACGACGGAGGTCTGCGGATTTTCACCACCTTGGATGCCGAGATTCAGAAGGGCGCGGAAGCGGCCGTCGAGCGGCGAATCCTGGAGGTGGAACGGACGCGGGGCTATGCCCATCAGACCCGGGCGCAGTACGAAGCTTCTTTGGGACCGGAAGAGGAGAAAGCCCCCGCCTACCTTCAGGGGGCCGTAGTCGCGATTGACAACCACACCGGAGGATTGCTCGCCATCGTCGGGGGACGGGATTACGCGCAAAGCAAATACAACCGGGCCTTGCACTCCCGCCGGCAGCTCGGCTCCGTATTCAAACCCTTCGTCTACGCCGCCGCCTACGAAAGCGCCCAACTGCTTCCCCAAGTGCTGGTGAACGACGACCGGATCGCGTCAGGCGAGCTGGGGGAGGGACATGGGAACTGGAGCCCGGACAACGCGGACAGCAGCTATGGGGGATATCAGCCCGCATCCTCTGGATTAATCCGTTCGCGCAACACCATGAGCGCCCGCGTGGGAGCCCGGGCGGGTGTGGAAACTGTGGTCGAACAGGCGCGGGTGCTCGGGCTCAGCGAAACCGCGCCGCTGTCGCAGGTCAGCTTCCTCGGCACGTTTGAAACCACCGTGAAAGGGGTCACCAGCGCTTACTCGACCTTCCCATCCGGGGGGATCCGCAACCGGCCTTTTCTGATCCGGCGCATCGAGACCCGCAGTGGGGAGGCGGTGTATGAATCGGGACCCCTGGGATACCGGGTCATGGCGGCAGGGGCCGCGGCGTTGACTGACGACAGTTTGCGGGAAGTGATGAAAAGCGGGACGGGCGCGGGCGCGCGCCGGTTAGGATGGACCGGAGACTGCGGCGGCAAAACCGGAACGACGAACGATTTTCGCGACGCCTGGTTCGTGGGATACACGGACCACGTCACCTGCGGAGTGTGGGTCGGTTTGGACCAGCCGGACCGGATTATCGAAAGCGGCTACGGGAGCAGGCTGGCATTGCCCATCTGGGTAGACGTGTTGCAGGCAGCAGCCGGCCACGGATACGAGGCGGGGCCTCTTCCCACGGGTCCGCCGCGGCGTTTCGAGCGGGTTTGCCGGCTGAGCGGGGGTTTCGCGACGCGTGCTTGTGAGGATCATGATTCGGGGATGGACGTGGCGATCCCAGAGGACTTGGCTGGGGCCCGGAGCCCTTGCATTGTGCATTCCGGCGCCCCGCCCGGTTGGCTGGGGCCGGGTTCATTCTCCACAGCGCGGCCACGTGAAGCCCCTGAGCCGGGCCGGAGTCTGCTGTCGCGGCTGCGGGGTTTGTTCCGGTAAGGGGCGGCCTGAGGTGAGGGGAGCCCCCCGGACGGGGGGGAAGGCAGCCCCTCGCGTCGAAACAGTGTGAGAAATGCGGCCGGGAGCGCCGCGGCAAAAAGCATCGGGCGAGGTTCTGTCTTGTCAAACGGACCATTCCAGCCTTTGCTGTGCATCGATGCGCCGGATCGCCCTTTTTCTCGTCGCGTCTCTCGGATTGATCTGCGTGAGCGGCAGCAAGAAGGAGACGCATGTGGTCACCTTTCACGTGCAGGCGGACGCGACGACTTCGCCCAAGCGCAAGTTCGAGTGGCCGGCTGGATCACAGTACTTCTACGAGAAAAGCCCGGCGCTGCACTGGCGGCATATTCAGGCTTACGCCCCGTTCGCGGGAGATGACGGGCTATGGGGAGCCGTGTTTCAGTTGTCGAACAACGGGCGCAACGCTCTTCAAGCCGCGGTTTCGAAAGGGCAAGGCAGTTACCTCCTTTGCGTCGTTCAGGGAGAGCCGCGCGGGATTTTGTTGATGGATCACCCTGGGGAGGATGGGTTTATTGTGCAGTGGGAGCGGTTGACCGGCGATGATCTGGCGCTGTTCGACAAGCATTTCGCCCGGGCCGCCGAGTCGGAGTAGACATGGTGACGGCGAAGGCTTTCCGGCGGAGCGTTCTGACGGCCGGGTTGGGGTTGGCGGGGATTGTTTCCGCCGCGGCTGCGGGACCACGGATCCTATTGCCGACGGCAAACCGGGCCTTGTTGGAAGGGCGCCCTCAGGCCTACTACATGTTTGTGGACCGGACTTTTGAAGGGGTCAAGACGACTCCCTGGGAGGGGGGGCAGTATGGGTTTTATCGCAATCCCAAACGCAGCGGGGGCAGTCTGGTCTTTTCCCGTTTTCACGAGGGCATCGACATTTGCCCGGTGAAACGCGATGCGTCCGGAGAACCTCTCGATGAAGTGTGGAGCAGTGCGGAGGGGGTCGTCACCTATGTGAACACGGAGGCGCGGCGCAGCAGTTACGGACGCTACGTCGTGGTGCGGCATGATTGGGCGGAGGGACCAGTTTACAGTTTGTATGCTCATCTGGGGAGAACGGGGGTAGCGGCCGGACAAAAGGTGCGGCCGGGCTCGGTTCTCGGGCGCATGGGATATACTGGAACGGGGATCGACCGGCGGCGGGCCCATTTGCATTTCGAGTTCAATCTTTTGTTGAACGGTCAATTCGACGCCTGGCATGCGGAACATTACTCTGAGCCGAACCCTCACGGGCCCTACAACGGCATCAACTTCGCCGGCGTGGATCCGGCGCGGTTTCTCGTGCGAAACGCGGGCGGTGCGGGTGCGTGGACCATCCGGGATGAGGTCAGTTCTGCGCAGCCCTATTACCGGGTGGCGGCGCCCTCCGGGGCCAAGATGGATTTGCTGCAACGGTATCCGTGGATGAAGCAGGGGTCCGGCGCTGGGAAGGCATGGGAACTCACCTTCAGCGACTCGGGACTTCCGCTGGCGGCCCGAAGCCTATCCGAAGCCGTGACGGAGCCCCGCTTGGTCTGGGTGCGGCCTTCGCCCCATCCCCATTCCTATCGGACGCGGGGCCGGCTCAGCGGTCAGGGCCGGGAGGCCAAGTTGACCAAGACCGGCCGGGAGTACGTGGAATTGGTCGCGGGACTTTTCTGAGGCTCGGAAGGGCGGGGCAACGGCATGGCGGCGATCGGCATCCTGCACCGGCGATCCGGGGAAGGACTACCCATGGAATGGCTGGGTCCTTACGGCATCGAGACGCTCATTCCGCGGGAAGCGGAGCAGGCCATGACGGCTTACCGGGTTCGAATCGAACCGCACCAGCGCACGGCGGTTAGTTATCATCGTGTGGCCGAGGAGCTTTATTTCGTGTTGTCGGGACGGGGCGCCGCGATCTTGGACGGCGTTGCGTATGGGATTGGGGTGGGCGACTTTTTGCGGCTGCCGCCCGGGACAAGGCATGGTTTTATTACTGAAGACGAGGCGCTGGAGATGTTGGACATTCACGCGCCGGGGTCGCGTCCGGACCGGGACGTGTTTTTCGATGGAGCTGCTCCGGAGGGTTTTGGCGAGGCCGGAGGTTAACCCACATTTCTCATACCCATTCTGCTGTGGCGCGCTGCACCCCATCCTGCCTTCGTTCCGCTTGCCTTGGGCTTGAACAGGGTGTGCTCACCCAGCTCTGCGGCCTCGGCGGCGCGCGGCCTTGGCAGTAAGGGGGGGGCGCAGCGTCTCGCGATGAAACGGTATGAGAAATGCGGGTTAGCCAAGGAAGGGAAGGGAGTGGCGTTCACGCTTTGCGGCAGTATTCTGAGCTATGAGAGACGGGTCGAATTCTTGGAAGCGAGTCGCTTTAGTGGGTTTCTTGGCTGGCTTGGCCGGCGGGGCGGCAGGGGCGATTCTCTGGGGATTCGTCGTTGGGCAAGCGGGCCGCTATCAGTATGTGCGATCGGGAAACGCGGGTTTCCTGGTGGACACGGCAAAGGGGGATGTCCTTTTTCGTCCCTTGCCGGGCGAAGGCTACCGGATGTTCAATCTGCGGACCGGGAAAGTGGGGAGGCGTGCTTCGTCCGGGGAAGCATGGGAGTTCAAGACCTTCGAGGAATCCTGGACCGGCGGGACCGCGAAAGAAGAGGAGGCTTCCGCGCCGCCGGTTGAGAGGGAAACCGAGGCGTCGCGTTAGGCGGGAATTCCGCGCAGGGGGCTAGGCCACAAATCCGATGTAGACTACCACTATTCCAATTTTGGCGAGCAAACCCAGCTCATCGAAAGGGTGAGCCGCGCCCTCCACTAGCCCCAGCGGCAGGTAGAGAGGCGCCAGACAAATCCATGCAACAACCGCAAAGAGGCAGAGCCTCAGTCTTCTGCCCAGATTCCTATCTGGAGTTGGCTTGGTAATACCCTCGGCCTGTACTCCTATCGAATGCCACAACCTTTTTGCCTCCATTATCCCACGAAATCCCTGGGTTGAACGGATTGGGGTGGCGGGATAAGGATTCGGTGAGGATAGGCAAAGAGCGGGAGGAAGGCAAGAGATAAAGCCGGCGCGGCGGGTGGGTTCCGTTTGATGTAGTGCGCTGACAGGGAAGGCCTTAGCTGGGGGGCGAGGATTGGGTGAGGGATGTGGACTGGGCCGGATTGGTCACTCACAGTCGTTTCCTGCGCAGGCAGGAATCATGACAGCGCGAAGCGCTGGCGTGTATCTTCAGAACTCCTGACCTATCGAGGGAGATCATGGACAGGGAGGAAAATCGCTGAGCCGAAGCGAGACCGCCTCTGGGCAGATGACGCCCTACTTGTGGGGCGGACACTCCTGTCCGCCGATGGAACCTGAAGAGTTCGCGGGCAGGAGTGCCCGCGCCACATACCCTTCCAGCTCATCCAAATTCCTCGAGATCAGG
>JBGTBW010000256.1:0-6790 GCA_041749135.1 Verrucomicrobiales bacterium | reverse complement strand
GTCGGCCAGTTCCCAGCGGCCTTGAGGATCCCCCGGCTGGGCCCCGGCCCGGCCACGCAGCATCACGCGCATCACGGCGGAGCGTTCCGCCAGGCGCTGGGCCTCGGATTGGAAACGGATCCCGCCCAGCGCGGCAACGATGGCGGGCAACACGGCGGAGACGAATATCAGCCAGGGCGTCGCCGTCTTGGCGAGGGGGATCCAGGACTCCGGCAACCAGTGCAAAACTTTGCCGCCAATGAGCACGAGATCGAGGGCCACCACCGCGATGACCATCCAACCCAGCCACTTGGAGGCATTCTCCAGGCTGTGATGCAGGGCGTGCATGGTGCTGGCGTTGCGCTCGTGATACTTCGCTTGCTCGCCGATCCAGGCATCCCGGACCTTCTTCGCCATCTCCAGCGGCTCAAGAGTCAGGAGCTTTGTTACCGTCACGGACCCGCGCCCATCATGGGCGGGAATCTCCACTGGCCTGGCATGTTGCAAATCGGCAGGCGAGATGGCGCGGACGATCGAGTCGAAGAGCCAGTCCACCGCGCTCTGGCGGACGACCCGAGAGGCGAACTGCGGGGGAACGGCGGCGGGCGGTTGGTGGCTGCCAGCCAGCGGGAGGTAGAACATTCCGCGCAAGCGCTCGGCAAGGTAGCGATAGTTCACAGCGCGATCGTTCCATGCCTCGCGATTGGCGCGGCGGGTGTTCCGGGAGATGAAGGTGAGGATGGCGAGTTTGCCCACGGCGAGGGTCAGCAGGACCGGCAGGAGCCACGGATGGGGCGTGGGGCTTACGGCGGCCTTAGCCGGAGCGTAGCCGGCCGCCCGGAGCAGGGTCGCGATCTGCTCCCCCACCGCGCTGTTCCCCGCCGTGCCCAGCAAGGTGAGGCTTGCCGCGGCCAGGATCACCGCCACGATGGCCAGCACATAGTTCAGCAGGAAGGCGCCGCGATACAGTCCGCTGTAGTGATAGTTGAGTTCCGTGGCGCGCTTGCGATAGGCGGCGTAGGGAGCCACCGGCGCATCGCTCTTGGGTGAGGGACCGGATCGGAAGCGCCCTTCCCACCACGCCCATGCCCACTTGCGGAATCGCACCATCCATTTTTTGCTCTGCCGCGCGGGACTGTCGCCCTGGTCGAAAAACTCCATCAGCAACTTCTCGGCATACTCACGGGCCTCGTCGTGTTCTTCCTCCGCCGGGTTCAGGCCGCTGTCCGGGTCCGCAGTCAACTGCGTCACCCATTTCCTGAGCGTTTCGCGCCGGGCTTCCGGCGCGGGAGCCGGTTCGGCCAGCGCCGAGTGCAGATCGCCCTCCGGCTCGATGAGGTGAACGGCTCCTGTGCCGGTGTGGATGAAAACCACCGGCAACTCGAAGGCCAGCGCCTGCTGCACCGTCTCGATTGTGCCGCCCGCCTTGCCCAGATCGTCCGGATTGGCTGCCGCGATGAGGAGGTCGCTGTGCCGGAGCAGGAATGATCCCTGGGCTCGATAGGCGCGTGCCCGGCGGATCTTCGCCAACGAAGTGTCAGGATCCGCCTTCTCATAAATCCCGTCCAGCTCCAGCACCCAGGCGCAGCGCGCGAGCTGCCGGTCGAACTCCGGCCGGAATGCCGCCGGACGGCTGCGGCGGTAGCCATCCGCGTCAAAGGCCAGGATCGCCGCCAGTTCCGTCTCCAAGCAATGCGTTTCAGGGACGCAGGCAGCGCCGGGATCGGGGTCAACGCGGACGCCTTCGAGGACTTGCGCGGCCACGGCATCCGCGCCTTCGCAGAGGCCAGTCACCAAGCGGAGCAGCGGACATTGAGGCGCAAAGAAACGGGCGACATGCGGTTTGCCGCCGGTCTCCACCGGCACGCCCGGAGCCAGCGCCGCCAGCCGGTGACCGAGCGTGAGGAGAACGTCTTGAAGGGCAGCTTCGAGGTGGGATTGTTCATCGGCAGTCAGCTCTTTGCGCCCGGCAAACCCTGCGCGCAAGACCAGGCGCGGGCGCGGAGGCAGGGCGGGGGTGGGGGCATGAAAACCGTGGCCGGGGACGGACATTTGCCGGGGACTCTATCCGGAAGGCGGATCACGGTAAAGCAAGACCCCGTCCAATTTCCTCACCCTCCTGGCTAAGCCCACATTTCTCATACCCTTTCTGCGGTGGCGCGCTGCACCGCATCCTGCCTGCGTTGTGCTGATGGAAGAGGATGAGATGGGGACGTTTGTGGTGGATTGTGCCGTAGAACTCCATCAGGCGCTGGGGCCGGGGCTCCTGGAAACTGTCTATGAGTCAGTTCTGCTCGCGCGCTTCTTCCAGCGTGGGCAGATTGGCGAACAACTCCCTGACAGGGACGCTGACGCTGGGCAGGGAGGCGCAGTGCAACACATCTTCGTGGCTGGCGCGCTCCGCAATGGTGTATGCTCCGGCGGCCGGTTCGCGATAGACTTCGATGCAGCGCTCCGGGGCGTTCACGATCCAGTACTCCGAGACGGATGCCTCGGCGTAGAGCGAAATCAGCTCCCGGTCCTCGTGCAAGGTGGTCACCGCCACTTCCACGACGAGGGTCGCCGTGGTGGGATGGGCGATGTAGTCTTCCTCACGGCCGGGCGCCACGGACAGATCCGGCTCCGGTTCGGAGTCTGCAAAGGTGAGAGGGTCTTCCTTGCGTATCCAGTATACATCGCCGGCGGCAGCTTCGAGAATGCGCAGCAGACGGCTTGTCAGCTTGGAATGTAGGATGGATTTTGACCATTTTTCGAGAATGACTCCGCGGATGAGTTCCGCACGCTGCGGCGCGAGGCCATGGGCGATCATGCTGTGCCACGCCGCCACCGAAACCGGCAGGGCGCGCCGTTGAAACTCCGGCTTGGTGAGCAGGGTGAGCATCGCTGAAGAACGAGGCTCAGAAACTAGGCTGGCTTGGGCTGACTGGCAAGGGTTCCCAGGCGACGGTTCCCGGGCGACGGGCGGCGACCTTCGAGGATGCGGCGTCGCGAACGTGGAGATGTTCCTGGCAACAAACACCGGCGGAAGCTTTGGAGCTTCGTCGCGCTACGCGGCGATTGATCGGCCAGCGGGGATGGGCTAGGCTCGCCGGATGTGTGTCGGCGCTTGTATTCTTGAACGGTCCTGTCTGGCGGTGGTCCTGGCTGTCGCGGCGATGACGGGGCCGGCGGCTTTCGCTGGGAATTGGCCGGATTTCCGGGGGCCGCTGCACGACGGCACGGTTCCGGAGGCGGCGGAATCGTTTCCGCTGAATTGGAGCGGGAGCGAGGGCATCGCCTGGAAAGCGCCGCTGCACGGAAGAGGGCATTCGACGCCCGTGATCTGGGGAGATCAAGTTTGGCTGACCACGGCGACCCCGGATGGGAAGGAGCTATCGGTGATGGCTTTCGATTTGCGCGACGGGTCGCTTCTCTTGGATGAGGCGCTGTTCCGGGTGGAGGCTCCGAGTCCCCTGGGCAACGACGTGAACACCTATGCGTCGCCCTCTCCGGTGATCGAGGAGGGGCGGGTGTATGTGCATTTTGGGAGTTACGGGACGGCTTGCTACGACACTGCGACCCTAAAGGTTTTGTGGCGGCGCAACGACCTGCCCTGTGAGCATTTTCGCGGGCCGGGCTCGTCGCCGTTTCTGTTCGGCAATCTGTTGATTTTAACCATGGACGGAATCGATTTTCAGTATTTAGCGGCTTTGGACTCCCGCACGGGCCAGACGGTGTGGAGGAGGGACCGGTCGACAGAGTGGAATGATTTGGACGAGAACGGAAAACCGGCGGCGGATGGGGATTATCGCAAGGCATACTTCACGCCGATTCTGCTGCGCTTGGCTGGAGGTGAGGAACAATTGGTGAGTGCGGGGGCCAAGGCGGTTTGGGCTTACGATCCGGCAACCGGGGCGGAGCTGTGGCAGGTGCGTTACGAGGGTTTTTCAGGCGCCTCACGCCCTGTGTATGGGGCCGGGCGAGTCTATGTGAACTCCGGTTATTCACGAGCGGTGCTCTACGGGGTTCCCTTGAAAGGGGGCGAGCGGGGCGATCTGACTGAGAGCGGGGTGGCTTGGGAGACCGGGAACCGCATCCCAAACCGTTCTTCGCCGGTTTTCGTCGAGGGCAGGATCTATTGCGTGAACGACGGGGGCATCGTGAGCTGCATCGACCCAGAGACGGGGGAGACACTTTGGTATGAGCGTTTGTCAGGGCAGTTTTCCGCGTCGCCGATTGTCGCCAGGGGATTGATCTACTTTTGCAGCGAGCAAGGGAAGGTGTTCGTGATCCGTCCAGGAGAGAAGCTAAGCGTGGTTGCGGAAAGCGAGCTGCCGGAAGGAGGGGTATTTGCCTCTCCGGCGACGGACGGTGAGCGGCTTCTGATCCGGGCCGCAACACATCTCTACTGCATTGGCGGTCAGGAAGCGGCCGCTGCAGCGGAGAGCGAGCCGGGCGCTCCCTAACCCCACAATTTCTCATATTGTTTCTGCTGCGGCGCGCTGCGCCCCATGAGGACTGCGTTGCGCTCGCCTCGGACTCAGAACTCCTGATCTATCGAGGGGAGAAAGCGAACCCGAGGAATTTCGATGAGCCGCGCCTTGGGTCTGTTGCGCGTGGGAAAGCGCCGCGAAGCGTCGCACTCTAAAGAGACCGCATCCGCGGTCTCACTCCACCTGGCTCATGGGAATTCCTCCAGATCAGGAGTTCTCAGGCTTGAACAGGGTGTGATCACCCAGCTCTGCGCCTTCGGCAGCGCGCGCCTATCCCGCATGGGGTTCGCCGGCCCCTCGCGACGAAACAGTATGAGCAATGCGGGCTAACTGAACAAAAGGCCATCAGCGCGGCGAAAAGGCTGCGGTCAGCGAATCATACCCATTGGCCCGCTCGTAGCGCGGCTCGCGCTCGATGTGCTGTTGCGCTTCCAACACCTGGATTCGCGCGACGCGGTCGACGAGCGTCTGCAACAGACTGCGCACGATCAACCGTGCGTGCGCGGCTCCGAGGCAAAGATGCGCGCCGAAACCGAAGGAGATGTGCGGATTTGGTCTTCGATCGAGGCGGATCTCCTGCGGCGCGTCGAACACCGTTTCGTCGAAGTTCGCGGAGGACCACGCCAGCGAGACGCGGCCACCGGGCGACGCCGTCACGCCGTGGATTTCCGTTGACGCCGGACACACGCGCCCGATGTGCGTCAACGGCATGAAGACTCTGAAGAACTCCTCGCCTGCGTGAACGATGCGCTTCGGGTCTTCCCGCAGGAACTCGAGGGCGGCGGGATTGCTGCTCAGATAGGCGACGATGGACGAGATGCTGTGGATGATGGTGTCGCGTCCGCCAGCGAAAGTGAGATTTCCAAAGCCCATCATCTCCTCGCGCGTCAGCGGCCGGCCGCGAAACCGGGCTTGCGCCAGCGCGCTGAAGAAGTCCTCGCCGGATTTTGCCTCCGCCCGGTCGAACTGCGCGTGCAGGTAGTCTTCCAACACCGTTCCCTTCTTGAACGCACCGCCCGTAACTTTGAAGACGTGAATCCCCCAGTCGATCCACACTGCGGCTTCCTGCTCAGGCACGTTGAGCAAATAGGTGAGCGCGCGCGACTGCACCGGCAGCGCGAACTCGTTGACGATTTCGATAGACTGGCGCGCTAGCGCCTTGGAGATCATCTCGTCGAACAGAGCCTCGACTTTCGCGATCACTTCGGGATGTTTGGCGCGCTGAAAAAACGGTTCCACGATGGCGCGATACTCGGTGTGCTCCGGCGGGTTGGTCTCGATCGGCAACTGGCGCACCGTGCGGACTTCCTCCTCCGACGGAATCGGCACGCGGAACGGTGCGTCCGAGCTGAATGTCTTCCAATCTTTCGCCGCTTCGCGCACGTCTGCGTGGCGGAGGATCATGGGCAGGTCCTCGCCCTGGAACGGGCACAGGAGCACGCCGTCCTGGCAGCGCGCCTCGCGAAACGGGTCGTGCAGATTCGGGTTTTCAGCCATCGTGATGCAGGCTGCCTGCACGCACCCCCAGCTCGGCCCGGATCGATCTCGGGGCCGCCGGTCTCCCCGCCCTGCCAGGTGTAACGGCAACGCTCATGGCGCCAGAGTTATCATGGCCAGGTCCTTCCCGCAAGCGTTGGCGTAGGCGGCCATCGAGGCTGCGGCAGCGCAAGGGCGAGGTTCGGCCAGGATCGATCGCCGGGACGAACGTCGTCACCGCCTACGACATGAGCGCGCAGGTCGCTGCCGGAGACCGCTACATCGTCCGGCAATCCGAGACCATCAGCCAGATCTTCGGTTCGGACAACGAAGCGGGTTTGCAAGAAGGAGAGGTGGCAAACTTACCAAGGGTGGAACCGCGCTGGAAGCCGACAACCTGTGGATGCAATTTGACGCGCCGAATTATAGTTTTGATAAATACTACTACACATTGGGCGACGGATTCTTCACGACCGAAGGGTGGAAAGACCAAGAAACAGACAATGCGGACGCATCCGGCACAGCCATAACCAGCGGCTTCTACATGGAGATCGTCGATGATCCCTACACGGTGACCTTGACCCCGCCGGATTTCTATGACGACCGGTAAGATCCGTCCCGCGCCTTCAGGCGTCCGGACACCGCCAATCCAAGCTGCGCCCTTCAAGGGCGCGGACGAAGTCTTTGGAGTGCGCGGCTCTGCCGCGCTTTTGGCGGCAGCCTCAGAACTCCTGACCTATCGAGGGAGATCATGGACAGGGAGGAAAATCGCTGAGCCGAGGCGAGGCCGCCTCTCGGCAGATGACGCCCTACTTGTGGGGCGGACACTCCTGTCCGCCGATGGAACCTGAAGAGTTCGCGGG
>JBGTBW010000255.1:0-14576 GCA_041749135.1 Verrucomicrobiales bacterium | reverse complement strand
GTGGCGAGGCGCGAGGAGGGCGCATCCCCGCAGCGGGCTGTAACCGGCGAGCAACAAAGCCACAGGCCTAACCCGGCGCAACCCGCAGGGCGGCGGTTCCTTTTGGCGCAGGCTTCGTTGCTCTCTCCTCACAGACCGCTGAGGGTATGCTCGTCGATCGCGCCTTGCCTGCGCCAAAAATCCCTCGCCGCGAACGCCATCGTATTTATGCTCATGACCACTTAAGCACGCTGGAATGGTTGCGCACTCTCGCGTGGGAACCACCGCCCGCGCTCCTCGCCTTCGGTGAAGCCAGGGGCTTCATCCATGGCGCATCGGCGGGTTTCGCGGAACTCACTCGCCAGGCCGGCCGCACGGTCGACCGGGGGAGCCTGGCGCCTTCGGTTGGCCGGTTTTTTGTCGCAGGTGCGACACGAAACGCGACACGGACCCGGCGGAGCTTGGGGGATCGAATTCCCCGCCTGGCCCGGATCCCACGCAACGGCGCGTTTTTTGTCGCAGGTGCGACACGAAACGCGACACGGACCCGGTGGAGCCCTGGGAATCGAGTGCTCCGCCTGGCCCGGCGCCCAACGCAATGGCGCGTTTTCTGTCGCAGGTGCGACACGAAACCGTCGTGGAGCAGGGGAAGGCCTGTGCGGCCGCCACGGGACTTCATTGATGGCGCCCAGATGCACACTCTCAGCCTACCTCTCCACCTCCGTGCATGTGCCTTCGGCCGCAAAGTTCAACGGGGCGAAGTGCGCAAGCCCGGGTCGATCTTGCCCGCCAGATGACGCCTCTGCGCGTCAGCAAGATGCCGCCAAACAGCAGCCAAACTCAGAACTCCTGATCTCGAGGAATTTGGATGAGCCGGAAAACTATGTGGCGCGGGCACTCCGGCCCGCGAACTTTCTAGGCTCACTCGGCGGACAAGAGTGTCCGCCCCACAAATCGCCCCATAAATAGAGTGTCATTCACGGAGTGGCGGTCTCGCTTTGGCTCACTCTTATTCCCCTGTATCCATTATCTTCCTCGATAGATCAGGGGTTCTGAAGATACATATTCTCCTCGCGATTTGAGGAGAATACGGAGAAGTTTGCCTCATGCCTCAACCCGTTTTCGAACCGGTCATCCCGGGTCCGATACTGAACCGCCGTCCACGGCCCCCACGGCTCCGGCATACAGGAGAATCCACCACGATCTTTCCGGTCTCTTTCTCTTTTCTCTCCGCGCCTCTGTGAGAACGATCAGCCCAATCCGGAGCCGGTGCTCGAAGGCGACCGCTATTCGACCTCGATGCGAATCGGCTTCACCATCTCCGCGTCTCCTTCGATCTGCGGCGGGAGCTTCCAGACGGCGGAGCCAGCGCGGTCGGTGAAGTAGAGCGCGCTGTCGGATGGTTCGCGGCCATGCCCGTCGGCCCAGAGCAGATAAAAATCTTCCTGGGAATTCACCGGCCGGCGCGGGAAGTTGTGGTTGTACTTGGAGTTCCTGGTAAGCTGATTCTGCATCTTCCAGTTTTGGCCCTGGTCGCTGGAAATCCAAAGTGCGATCTCACCGCCGGTGTTGTACTCCTGCGGCCCCTGCTCCGTAGCTCCAGTGATCTGCCACACGCCATCGTCGCGGATTTCCAAGTCGGCGAAATCGTAATTGTTGTCACAGGGCATGGCCTCGCGGATGATCCATTCGGAGCCAGACCACTGCGCAGTCGTGAACGTGCGCGGATCGTTCTTCGGACCCGATTCGTAGCCGCCGCTGGCGGCGAACAGAATCACCGGCTGTCCATCGGGAGTGAACTCCAAGCGCCGCATGTAGCACAGCCGGCCTTTCGATTCGTAATCGGCGACGAGGGCAGGATTGTCCACCGCCGTCAGCGGCATTTCGAGCTGTTCGCCCTGTACGTTGCGCCAGGTATTACCTCCGTCGGTACTTTCGATGTAATAGAGATTCGTGCGATAGTTCAGTCCTTTTCCCTTCGGGTGATAGTTGAAAGCAGTGGCAATGCGATTCTTGAAGGGCTGCGTTACCTGATAGTGACCTTCGGCGATCTTGGCGAGCGCCATCGGCTCGGTCCAGTTCATCCCGTCTTTGCTCTGCATGACGTGCAACACCCGGCCGCCGATGTATCGAGTGTGCATAAACACAAAGCCGTGATCCTTGAGGAACCAAGGTTGGGCATACGAGAAATTGGCGGTCCACAGATGATCGAACGCGGCAATGTCGTAGGGCTTCTGCGAGCGATGGATGTAAGAAGGCCGCCCCGTGCCGTGAGCGCTGGAGAATACGTAGAGATAGCCGTCATCATCGATACATAGAGTGGGATTGTCGTGAGCGTCCGCCGTTTGCTTGTCGAGCAGCACACGCGGACGTGCGACCATGCCCGTCGCATGGTCGTAGAAACTGACCATGTGGAGCAGCGTATTCTTGTTCTTGTAACGCCCACCGTAGACGAAGAAGGTCTTGTTGGCTTCTGGAGCGTAGATGGCGATCGGATGATGCTGCCAGGGATAGGTCGCCATGCCTCCGGAGTATTTGAATGCGTACTCGTCCCCGGAAGGCTGGTTCATGTACCAGATGCCGCGAAAGCCATCCGCGGCGGGCAACTCTCCGCTCGCGGTAGCAGGATAGGTCTCGGGTTCGGCGGCATACGAATTCGCCGGCGCGGCTAAAGTTAGCATGAAGACGGCGGACCCGGCGTGCAGTACGAGCAGTCGCATCATTAACTTTTGCTGGGAGCTTTTCTGACCTGAACTTTGTGAAGGTTTGTCTGCCACACTCTCTATATGCATCGGATCTATTAAATATAGACATAAACAGGCTTGCGAATTCTAAAAACTCCAGAGGCGGGTTGGAAAACTCGCCCTCCTTTGCGGCTCGCCTTCGAACCGCCGATCCAAGGGGAAAAGAGGCGGGTTGGAAGACCCGCCCTCCTTTGCGGCTCGCCTTGGAGCCGCCGATCCAAGGGGAGAAGAGGCGGGTTGGAAAACCCGCCCTCCTTTTGGGGCTCGCCTTGGAAGCCAAACTTCAGGAACAGGCGAGACGCCTGTTCGGACCTTGGACAAGCGAGACGCTTGTCCCTACGTGGGACGAGCCGGACGGAGTGGCGCCGCGAATCCAATTTCACCGCGGACTCCTTCGCCGAACAGCGACGCCAGTGGCGCGAGGCTCCGCGACGCGCTACAGGTTCCCCAGTAATCCCTCCTTTCTCATGAAATACTTCGCGCCCGCTGGATTGGGTCTGGCCGCCGTTCTGGCTATCCTCTTTGTTCCCACGCCTAGAGCCGCGGCGGCTCCCGACGTGCTTCTCATGATCGAGGGTGAGGATTTTCAGCCCTCCAGCACTCTCGAGGTCCGCTTTGCCCGGGACATGGTCTCCCCGGAAGCCGCTGGCCTCGCTGGGGAGTCACCCCTTCTGTTCGATCCGCCCTTGCCCGGTTCCTTCACTTGGCTCAGCCGCCGCAGCGGCGTCTACACACCGGCGGAAATGCCCCGCCTCGGAGTGAGCTATCAAGTTTCAACCCGCCCAGACCTGGCCGACGTTTCGGGGTCCCCCATCGGAGCCGCATATCGCAGCACCCTTACCACGCCGCCCTTTGGCGTATCTTTCCTGCCGGGTGAAGACCTCAAACCGGACACCTGCGCGGCCAACCCCGAAATCCGCGTCGCCTTCAACCTCGCCGTCTCCCTGGAGTCCGCGAGCGGCTTCCTCCGTTTCGTTGACGAAACCGGGGCAGTCATCTCCGCGAACACCCGCTACGCCACCTCTCAAGACTACTTCTCCTTACCCACGGGTTCGGAGGACTGGGCGGACCGGTGGCGTCGCGCGCGGGAACCGGCCCCGGCGGTCGAAGATACCGGCTCCGCGGAATCCAGCGAACCCGAGCCCATCCGCAACCGGCTGATCGTGCGGCCGGAGGCGCCCCTGACTCCGGAGCGCCTGTGGAGGTTCGAGATCGCAGCCGGCGTCCCCGACGCCACAGGAGCCTATCGCAGCTCTCAAGAGCGCGTCGCGCACCTCGGCCTGGTGGAGCCCTTTGTCCTCACCGCCATCACCCCCGCCAGTTACATCCATACCGGCCGCAGCATCACATTGGGATTCTCCGAGCCCCCCGGTCCCGACGTCGATTCGGAGACGGCGCCGGACTTCTTTCGCATCACTCCGGCTGTGCCAAACCTCCGCTTCGAAGAAGGCTGGGAAAGCGTCGTCGTGCGCGGCGATTTCGATCGCGAAACCTCCTACGTCCTTGAAATCGATCCATCCCTCATCGCACAGTCTGGTTTGCCGGTCAGCGGCCCACTTTCCCACACGTTCCAGCTCGGCCCCGTCAAGCCGCGAGTCTATCTTCCGGAGATCACCGGCCACCAGATCCGCGCCGGGCGCCGGAAACTTGAGGCCCTGGCCGTGAATCTGCAAAGTCTCTGGGTTACGGCGCGGCGCGTCAAACCGGAGGCCGTTACCGCGATGGTCGCCGCCTTCGAAGACTACGAAAAGGGATGGGATCCGGACGGGGATCCTAACGAATACTACCAGCACCTCCTGCCCGGCTTGATCGGGGGCGAGGTCATCTTTGATCAAACGCTGCCTTTCCCGGATCCGGAGATCGACGCTGCTCAGCAATTGTCACTGGACTGGGACGAAGTCCTCGGCCCGGAAGCCGCGGGCGCGATCTTTCTCACCGTCGAAGGCGAGCCCCTCCCGGAACTTGGCGGCCGGCGGCCGGGAGCGCAGGCCCTCATCCAGGTCACCGACCTCGGAGTCCTCTGGAACAGCGCCGGAAACAGACTCGAAGTCTCCGTGTTCTCCATGGCCAGCGGACAACCGGTCCCCGGCGTCCGCGCGACCTTGCGGGACAAGGACCACATCGTTGGGGGCTCCGCCGAAACCGGAGCCGACGGAGTCGCTGTGCTTCCGGCGGGCGATGGAGATGGATGGCTCGACGTTCGTCTGGGCGAAGATGTGCATGGGCTGCGAATCGGGCCTGGCCATGAACTGCCTACCTGGGCCTTCCGTGCGCCCGTCGATTACGGCCGCTGGGGAGAAGATCCGTCCAGCAATCCTCCGCTCAAGGTCCTCGTGTTCAGCGACCGGCCCATCTACCGCCCGGGCGAGACGGCCTACTTCAAAGGCATCGTCCGCCGCCAAGGCGAAACAGGCATCGAACCCGCCGCAGGTCTCGACGGGGTCCTGCGGGTGACCTTGCCGAACCAACGAGGAGTCACCGAGTTGACCGTGCGCACGGACGAGGGCGGAGCCTTCGACACTTCGATCCGTCTCGACCGTTCCGTGGTCGGATCCTATTCCGCTTTGGTCGATTTCCCGGATGAGAACCTATCAAGTTGGCAGCCCGGAGTGCGGACCGCATTCCTCGCGGCGGAAGTGCTGCCCAACGCCTTCGAAGTCCGGATCGACGGGACGCCGCGTTACGCCCCCGATGCCGAGGTCCGGGCGGAAGTCACCGGCCGCTATCTCTTTGGCGGAGCAATCAGCGAAGCCCGCCTGCGCTGGACTTTGCAATACGTGCCCACCGCCTTCTCCCCCGGCGGCTTCGAAGGGTTCAGTTTCGGAGAAGACTCCGGATACGCCCAGAAAACTTTGCTTCTGCACGGCGACGCCGAACTCCGGGACCGCGTCGTCATCCGGCCGGCCTTGCCCGCGCCGGAAATCGATCCCGCCCGGGGCAGCCTCACGGTCGAAGTAACCGACATCAATCAACAGACCGTCGCCGAAACCCACACCTTTACCCGGGACGCCGCCGGGTTCTACCTGGGCCTCGCCTATCCGGAAACAGGCGTCATCGGACACCAGGAGGAAATCGTGGCGCGCGCCGTGGCCGTCCGCCCCGACGGAAGTCCGGTAACTGACCGCGTAGACGTGAATGTGGAACTGATCCGGGTTCGCTACCGCACCGTCCGCGTTCAGGGAGCCGGCAAGGCCATCTCCTTTCGCACGGACACCACAGAAGAGGTCGTTTCCAGCGCCGCGGGCCCCGCGGTCCAGCCCCTACTCCGGGACGGCGTGTGGCGTGTCCCCGAGGCAGAAACGGCGCGCTTTCTCCCGGGAAAGGCAGGGTCCTATCGACTGAGCGCCACGGCCCAGGACTCGTCCGGACGCCTAACCAAGGCTTCCATCGGCTTCAGCGTGTCCGGCGACGAACCCGTCGCCTGGAACTACCGCAATCCCGCACAGATCGATCTAACGCCCGACAAGTCCATCTACCGCGATGGCGACACCGCCCGGATCCTCGTGAAAACCCCCATCGCCGGCCCGGCGCTGCTCCGGGTCATCCGCGGCGACCGCGTCCTCCGCAGCGAGCGAGTTGCTTTGGAAGGAAATGCCCCTCTCCTCGAGATTCCCATCGCGGCAGAGTTCGCTCCGAACGCCGTCGTTTCTCTCATTCTCATCCGCGGAGCCGAGCAAAGCACTCGCAAGCACCCGACCGCGGAATACCGCTACGGCATTTGCCGCGTGGACGTCGCCAACCCGGCTACGCAAATCCTGGTTCGACTCGCGCCCACCGCGGAAAGCGTGCAGCCTGGCGACACCGTCGAGACCGAAGTGCTCGTCCAGGATGAGACCGGATCTCCCGTGGCTGATGCCGAAGTCACCTTCTTCGCCATTGACGACGGTCTTGTCGCCCTGACAGGCTATGAGAGACCGCAGCCTCGCGAGATCTTCCATGCTCCCATTCCCCTGAAGATCCGGACCGGGCTCTCTCTCTACAGTCTCCTGCCGGAAGATCCCGCCGACCTCGACTTCGGGAACAAAGGCTACCTCATCGGCGGCGGCGGTCTCGATGGACCGGGACCCAAGCTGCGCCGTGATTTCCCCGGCACAGCCTGCTGGTTTCCCGCACTTCGCACCGATGCCGGCGGCAGGACCGTCGTCCGCTTCGAAGCACCCGACGCCCTCACCCGCTACCGTCTCGTCGCCGTGGTCCACGCCGGCGGCGAACGCTTCGGTTCCGCCGAATCGGCGGTAACCATCCGCCAACCGCTCATGCTGCTCTCGACCCTTGGTCAAGCCGCCAATGCCGGCGACCGCCTCCTCGCCCGCGCCGTGCTGCGCAACGAGACCGGCCACGACGGCTCTGCAGAAGTGTCTCTCGAACTCGACGCCACCGCCGAAGCCGATGAAGGAGCGCTCAGCACCATCGTGACCGTGAACAACGGCGCCTCCGCAACCGTCGATTTTCCCGTCCGCCTCGTCGCCCCTGGGAATGCGGAGTGGAAATGGTCGGCCCGGTTCCGCTCGGGCGAAGCAGCTTTCGAAGACCACATCACGGCTCCCCTGCGCGTCGGTTCTCCCGCTCCTGTGCTCCGCGAAATCTACCTGAGCGATCTCGCCGCCCGCCAGAACGATCTCCTCGAAGGCGTCAATCCACAGCTCCTGGAAGGCACAGGCGAGGTGCGAGTGACCCTATCCAACACCCGTCTTGCTTCGCTGCGCGAGGCCTCTCAGCGACTCCTCAATTACCCTTACGGTTGCGCCGAGCAGACTATCTCGAACTTCATCCCGTGGACCCTTCTCCCTACCCTTGGACCCGTGCTTCCCGAACTCGGACGAAGCGAAGAAGAAATCCGCGACGCACTTGTTGACGGCCCTGCCAAAATTCTCGCCTTTCAAACCGGCTCCGGAGGTCTTGCCTTCTGGCCGCAGGGAGTCAGGGATCACCTTTTCCCCAGCGCCTGGGCCGTCGTGGCCCTGACATCGCTGCGCGACCAGGGTGTGCCCCTGCCGGAAGGTTGGACCGCCCTGCTCGACTACCTGAGCAGCGAGTTGCGCGGCATCTCTGACCTCGGCGAAGGCTACAACCTCGAGAATCACGCCCTCGCGCTTTACGCCCTCGCCCAAGCCGGCCAACCCGAACCCGGCTATCACGAAGTCCTCTTCCAACGCCGGCAAGAACTCTCCCTCGAATCCCGCGCCCTGTTGGCTCTCGCCATCCTCCACGCTGGCGGTTCCAAAGAGATGACGGCCGATCTCCTCGACGCCCGGAAATCACCCGCCGAGGTCTACTCCTGGTTCGGGGGAGAAGCGCGCGGCCTGGCCATCCGCCTGCTGGCCTGGACGCATCACAGCCCCAAGGCCAAAGAAGTCGAGCGCCTGACCCAGGAATTGCTCCAAGCTCAGCGCAACGGAGCCTGGCGCACCACGCAAGAGAACGCCTGGGCGCTCCTCGCGCTCAGCCGCTATTTCACCGCCGTGGAAGGCAGGCTCCAGCCCGTCGAAGGCGTTCTGGCCGCCTCCGGACAGGACCTTCCCTTCAACCTCACACGAGAACAGCTCACCGACACCCGGACTTTCTCTTTCCAACCGGCGGAGACTCTCTCCTCCCTCCTCGTGCGAAACCCTCTCAGGAGCAAACTCTACGGCGAAACCCGCTTCGAGGTCCGCGCCCGAGTCGAACTCCAGCCGCGGCAAGACCGTGGCTACGCCGTCTCCCGCAGTTACCGCGAAATCGCCGCGGACGGTTCCTTGGAGGAGGCTTCGAATCTCCAGGTAGGCGACCGGGTTCTGGTAACCCTCCGGATCGAGACCTCTCGGCCTGCCCATTTCGTGGCCATTGACGATCCCCTGCCCGCCATCCTTGAGGCCATCCACCCCGAGTTCCGCACTCAGGCAGCCGGGGCGGGTGAAGACCTCGACGATCCCTGGGTCGCCGATCACCGCGAGATCCGCGCCGATCGCGTGCTCTACTTCTGCGATCACCTCCCCGCTGGAGACTTCACCTTCACCTACCTGGCCCGGGTCCGTTCCGCCGGCGATGCCGTCGCCCCCGCCGCCAAAGTAGAAGAAATGTACTGGCCCGAACGCTTCGGCTTGTCCGAAACGGCGCGACTGCAAAGCAGAGCTAACTAAGCCAACGCCTTCGCCGCTTACCCATGCATCGCTCCCAAGCTCCAGCGAGAACGCCTTCCCGAGTCAGATCCCGCTCGAAGCGGGCCGGCCGCCTCGCGTTTTTCGCCTTCGTCTGCGCTGGAGCCCTGTTCGCGGCTCTCCGGTTCACACCGCTTCCCGCTTCGCTTACGCAAGGACAGCCCGTGAGCACGGAGTTCCTCGACCGCGACGGTCGCCCACTGCGCCGCCTGCTGGTGGAAGACCGGCAGTTCGCCGCACGTTGCCAGCTCGAGGACGTCTCGCCGCACCTCGTTGCGGCCGCGCTCAGCGCCGAGGATAAACGGTTCCGCCGCCATTGCGGCATTGATTTCCTCGCCTCTGCACGCGCTCTCAGCGACCGCCTGCGAAACCGCGAGCGCGTCTCCGGAGCCTCCACCATTACCCAACAACTCGTCAAACTGGCCGACTCGGGACCCCGCACCCCCTTGCGCAAAGCTGTCGAGATCTGGCTTGCACTCCGCCTCGAACTCACCTGGTCGAAGGACGCCATCCTGACAGAGTACTTGAACAGGCTCGACTACGGCAATCTGCAGACCGGCATCGCCTCCGCCAGCCGCTTCTATTTCGGCAAGCCGCCCGCCGATCTCAGCGTTGCCGAGGCGGCTTTCCTCGCCGGCCTGCCCAAAGCTCCAGGCCGGCTCGATCCCCACCGCAATTTCGCGGCAGCGCGCGACCGGCAGCACTGGATCCTCCGCCGTATGCGGGCAGACGGCCGCCTCACCGGCGAGGGCTTGGAACGGGCCCTCTTCGAACCGCTCAAGCTGCGTTCCAGCCAAAGGACCTTCGAGGCTCCTCACTTCGTCGATCTTCTCCTCAAACGGCGCGGACTCATCCGCCCGGGACCGCTGACCACCACTCTCGACCTCGAACTCAACCGTTTCGTCGAGGGCGCTCTTACCGAACAACTCCGGCGCATCGCCGCAAAGAACGCCCGCGGCGGAGCCGCAGTCGTCATCCACAATCCCACGGGCGACGTTCTCGCATTGACCGGATCCGACGATTACTTCCGCCCCGGCAGTGGAGAAATCAATGGAGCCTGGATCGTGCGTTCGCCCGGCTCGGCGCTGAAGCCTTTCACCTACCTCCTCGCCCTCCAGACCGGAGCCAACCCCTGCACCGTCATGGCGGATGTGCCCACCGCTTTTCCCACCCCCACCGGTCTCTACCGTCCCAACAACTACAACCACCGTTTCTATGGCCCTGTCAGCCTTCGTTTCGCTCTCGGCAACTCCCTCAACGTTGCCGCTATCCGCACACTGCAAGGCGCCGGCGGCCCGGAGGCGCTGCACCGCGCTCTACGCCAATGCGGCATCACCACTCTGGGGCATCCTCCAGAGTACTACGGGCTTGGTCTCACCCTTGGAAACGGCGAGGTCCGTCTCCTCGAACTCGCCAACGCCTTCGCCACCTTAGGCCGGCTCGGCATCCATCGTCCTTACCGCCTCCTGAGCGGGGACGCCGCCGCGCACACCGCTCCGCGCCAGGTCTTCGATCCCCGCGCCGCTTACTTTCTTGCCGGTATGCTCTCCGACAACCGGGCCCGCGCCGCTTCCTTCGGCCTCGAGTCCTACCTGAACTTCGATTTTCCTGTAGCCTGCAAGACAGGAACCAGCTCTGACTACCGGGACAACTGGACCGTCGGTTACACTCCCGAGTTTACGGTCGCGGTCTGGGTCGGTAATCCTGACGGAGCACCTATGCGCGACATCACGGGCGTCACCGGAGCGGCCCCCCTCATGCACCGCATCATGAATCGCCTACGCGACCGCCACGGGGTCACCTGGTTCGAACCTCCGGGCGATTTCTTGACCTGTGTCGTCGATCCCTTGACCGGGCGCCGTGTTCCGCCAGACCGCCCCGGAGCCGTCGCCGAAGTTTGCCTCTATGAGCCCGAACCATCAGCGCCCGAGGACTACGACGGTTCGGGTAAAGTGCGCCTCCCGGTCGAGTATGCCGAATGGTTAGCCGGACCGCAGAACTCCCTCGGCGACCTGGCCGTCTGCGCCGGGAGTCCTCCAACACTCCAGATCCTTCAGCCGGCCGATGGAACGGTCTACTACCTCGACAGCGATCTCCCCGAGGACAGCCAGTGCATCCCCCTCCGCGCGGCTGCGGCGGGAAACATCCACTGGGAATGCCCCACCCTCCACTCTTGGAAGGAGCCTCAGGGCCACCTCGCCCGCCTCGCTGAAGGCCGTCACCGCATCACTGCTCGCGATGAAGCCTCCGGCGCCGCGGTTTCGGTGGCGATCGAGGTCAAGCCCTGGTGAAGGGCGTGTTGATTTTTCCTGCACCGCCGCGGCGCGCGCCGTCAGACCAGAGCGAAAGCCTTGCTCCGCGAGCCGGCCCACTGCGCGACCTTTCGGGCGGAACTTGTTGAAAGCGTTGGCATTGTTGCTCGCCGGCCACGAAGTCCAATTCGCTCCCTCCTTGCGCCGTGCCAACCCTTCCACCAAGTCCCGCGCGGCATCGCCGAATCAGCCGACACCGCCTGAAGCCGCGATTCACCAGCAATCAGTAATCGATGGTTTCGCGTGTGACAGTCGTGCTGCTTGCGGCCGGCGTCACAGGGACCACCGGCGTCAAGGGAGCAGCAGGCGTTATGAGTGTCGAACGTCTCGTCGTTGTGCTGGTCGATGTGGCGGCGGGTCTGTCATCATCATCATCATCCTCATTCTCCACGACCGTGCATGAGCTGAGAAGGCCGAGCGCACCAAGCATTGGCGCGATAAGGAGAGGGAAGAGGCAGAGCCTTTTAGATCCCGCTGCAGAAAGCCGATTGGGGAAAGAAGATGGTTTCATATCCGTCTGAGATGTTTGATGTTGATGGACTGGTTCTCGCGCCAGCTAAACCGCTGCTAAGCGCTTTCGTGGCCGCAACCTAAGGTTCAATGCATTCGCCATACCACGCGCCGCCCCAATGCAACGGATTGATTCTCAATACAATGAAAAGCGCCTGTCCATCCAGATCCCTGACAATGCGTTGCAAGTTGCACTCGTGACGTGCATTCCGCACGATCATTGCCAGGTCTGAGGGCCGCCCGGGCGCCGCCGGCGCAGCGCCTGGAATTCATCGTTCCTGCTTGATGGGCGTCTCCAATAAAAAAGTGGAGAACGCGCCTCGCGTGAATTCAATCTGGCGGCAGTAAGAGCATTTTGCGTTGGCCGATGCTTCGGCGTTTTTCGGGTCTCTCACCATCCACTCAAATCCTTGTGCAAATTGTGGAGCCGCCTCAGGCGCTCGATCGGATTGCAAGGGGGCAACGATCCGAAGGGGACCAGTTTGTACTCGCCGTTCTGCAGGACCGTGATGCCGCTGCGGGCGCCCTGGTCGATGGCGTCCCACGCCACCTCGGCGAACTCCGCGGCGAGAATGGCGTCAAAAGGCGCCGGGCGGCCGCCGCGCTGGAGGTGGCCGAGCACGCTGGCGCGGGTCTCGATGTCCTTGTAGGGCCCACCGCTACGCCCGAACTCCCTGCCAAGCCGCTCGGCCAGCACCCATGCAGGGCTTTGCCAGCTCATACAGTCGAGCTTCACCCCCTCGGCGATGAGGATGATGCTGTGGGAACGGCCACGGTCGAAGGAACGCTCCATCTCACGCGCCATATCCCGGATGCGGTCATTGCTGAAATAGTCGTCTTCGGGAATGACGGCAAACTCCGCCCCGGAGGCAATGGCGGCGAGTTGCGTGAGTTCGCCGCACGCCCGGCCCATGGTCTCCAACACCAGCACGCGGCGATGGCTGCGCGCGGTGTCCTTGAAATGATCCACGGCCCACACCACCGTTTCAACAGCGCTTTGCACTCCCAGCGCGAGGTCAGTGACGGCCAGATCGTTGTCGATGGTGCCGGGCACGCCGATGACTTGGAGGCCGCTTTCCTGCTGGAGGACATCCGCCCCCTTCAGCGAGCCGTCGCCCCCACACACGATCAGGGCCCGGACCTTCAGATCGCGCAGGAGCTGAATGATCTGCGCGCGGCGCTCTGGTTGGCGAAACTCCTCCGAACGCGCGCTGCGCAGCCTGATGCCGCCCTGCACCGTGAGGCCGCTGACGGACTCGTGATTCATCTCCACGAGATAGTGATCCTGCGCATGCAACCCGAAAATGCCGGGCCGGTCCAAGATCTCGCGCTTTAGGCCATCGAGCGTTATGCCGCCTGACTCCAACCGCTTCACGGTGCGCACCAGGCCTACGTAGCCTTCCATGATGCCCAGCACCGGAATCTGGCGGCGGTTGAGACCGAGCCGGACCACTGCGCGCAAAAACGCGTTCATGCCCGGCGAATCGCCCCCGCTGAAAACGAGGGCGACGGGTCGCGCAGAGAATAAGTCCTCGTTCATAGCTGGGCGCGGGGTTTGCAGTTTGCTTATAGCTTTGGGTAGACCATCTGCGAGCAAATCTTTGTTCTACTTCCGATGCACGCTGCCCTGCCCTGATGCCAGCGATGCCGACGCTCCGAGGCCGATCTGCCCTGCGCTTCGCCGCGTTGGCCCTTGTTTGGGGGCTGCCGGTGAGCACAACCGCTCAGGACCCCGGAAATCCGGACCCAGTTTCACTCTCCGAACTCTCTTATTCACTTGCTCACTGGTCAGTCGACGACGGTCTCCACTACGATCACGTCACGGCGATCGCCCAGTCCTCGGATGGCTATCTCTGGGTGGGCACTTTTCGTGGACTCGCGCGATTCAACGGATCGGAATTCAAGAACTTTACTTTGGCGGATACACCGGAACTCCAAAGTGAGCGAGTCCTCGAGCTGTTCGGCGATTCCCGGGGGCGGGTCTGGATCACTACACTCGCTCCGGGGATCACCCTTTACCACGAGGGCAAGTTCTCGAAACTGCCGCCGGGAGACGATATCCCGCAAGGCCGGTTCCAAGCGTTCGCTGAAGATTCGACGGGCGCGATCCATGCCTTCGTCTCTCATGGGGGCGAGCGACGCCTCCTCAAGCTCGACCGTGGCGCATTCGTCGCGGCGGAATTGGATGTCCCGGACTCCGACCGGGCCGCCAGGCTTGTCGCCGGTCCATCGCCGGGGTTCTACTGGCTCCTAACCGGCAGTGGGGATCTTTACCAGATCACGCCGGATGGGACGCAGCCAGCAGATCTGGATGCTTCACCACCGAAAGTTTTCGATCTGTTCTTGGATAGCCGCGGGCTGCTCGCTGCATCTACTCGTCAAGGAATCTTCACTCTGGATAGTGGCCGATGGAGGTTGGACAAACCCTTCGCCGGCCCGCTGCCGCCCGGGGCGAGGATCCTTTCGTCCCTTGCGGGCGATGACGACCTGGTCTGGTTCCAAGAAGATCTTGGCAACTCGCTCCTCGTGGCGCGACTGGACGGAAAGGTTTCCCGGCCCGTTTCGCACTCACTCCAGACGGGGAGCCGGGCTTGAACTACCTCTGTGCCGCCTATAAGCGGTTCTTTCATCACATTGAACCAGCCATGCGGGGAATGGCTTGGCTGGCGCGGCAGGGCCGCGCTCCGGCCGAGATCATGGTCCGGGGTGTTCCGCCCCGGCGATCGCCAAGCCGCGACGCCTAACCTCAGAACTCCTGATCTATCGAGGAAGATAATGGATACAGGGGAATAAGAGTGAGCCAAAGCGAGACCGCCACTCCGTGAATGACACTCTATTTGTGGGGCGGACACTCTTGTCCGCCGAGTGAGCCTAGAAAGTTCGCGGGCAGGAGT
>JBGTBW010000254.1:0-27531 GCA_041749135.1 Verrucomicrobiales bacterium | reverse complement strand
AGTAGGACGTCGCCAGAATCCTTTTTTTCCCCGTGCCTGGAACAAGGCGCAAGAGAAACACCCGCTCCGGATCCAAACCGGGGCGGGTTTTTTGTAGGCTCAGAACTCCTGATCTGGCGGGCGGATACCAGGAGATGGAGGAATGAAGGGAAGCCGGAGGCCCTGGGACTGCGGCGAGCATCGCCGCTTTCTCCCGCCGCGGAGCGCCCTCCCCGCAACTGCATTCGCAAGAATGCACACAGGCGGTAAAAACATCCTCACGGTTGCGGAAGGCCTCGCGGATGGCGTTGTAGACGAAGATGATCCACTCGAAATGGAGTGTATCGTCGCTCATCAACTCGCCATTGTGGGAGGGAGAAAGAAGTTTCGCCATCCCAGCTCATGAACTTGACCTGGGGAGAATCGGAACGGATGCCGACCGGACTCATGGTGGTTCAGCTTACGCGGCGCGGCGAAGGCGGGGTCAACGCCGGTGAGAGCGCCCGGGCCGCGAGCCGTGACCGGCATCTGGGATTGAGTAGGCGAGGAAGCGCGTCTCAGAGGCCTTCCTTGGAATCCGGATCGATGCCGAGCGCGCGCAATTTCGCTGCCAGCCGGTCGGCGCGTTCCCGTTCCGCTTCGGCGCGCTGCCGTTCCTGTTCCCAATCACGAAGCACTTCGTCGTGGGTGCGGGCGGGACGGCCGTCGGGCAGGCGGATCTCAAGCCGGCCGTCCGCTTCGAGGCGGAACTCCATTCCGAGCGTGGGGCTGGACCAGGGTTCGTTGTGACAAGCGACATCGAGGGATCCTTCCCTGCTCTGGCGGCGCCAGATAGTGAGTGTGCTTCGAGTGAAGTCATAGATGAGGCATTCGAGCACACCGTGCTGCTCGTAGAAGGCGAGTTTTTCCCGGAATTCCTCTTCCGTATTCGACTTGGAAGCTACCTCGACGACGAACTGCGGGCCGATGCCGTCCTCCTCCCACTGTTTCCAGCAGGGGCGGTGTCCCTTCGGCCGTCCGAAAACGACCATGGTGTCCGGCGCCCGGCTGATGTCGGGCCTTCCTTCGACAGGGTACCAGAGCAGGTCACAGGCGGTAAAAACATCCTCGCGGTTGCGGAAGGCCTCACGGATGGCGTCGTAGATGAAGAGGATCCACTCGAAATGAAGAGTATCGTTGCTCATCAACTCGCCATTGTCGGAGGGATAACGGAGTTCTCCATCCCAGCTCATGAACTTGATCAGGGGAGAATCGGAACGGATGCCGACCGGACTCATGGCGATCCAGCTTAGGGCGCGACTTACCGGCGGTCAACGCTGGGAGCGGCCGGGAGCCGGGAGAGCCGTTGTCGCTGGCGGCGGCGCGCTCTGCCACATCTTACCCCGCAGAGTACGGAGCCTCAGAACTCCTGATCTCGAGGAATTATCATGAGCCGCCAATCAGGGAATGGGAAAAGGAATGGAAGGCCCTCAGGGCCACTGGTGTAGAGGAACTCGTGAGAGTTCCGAAGGCCTGGCGGGCGGTCTGCATTCTTGCGAATGCAGCTACGGGAACGGCGCTCCGCGCCCGGAGAGAGCGGCGATGCTCGCCGCAGTCCAAGGGCCTCCGGCTTCCCTTCATTCCTCCATCTCCCCTTGTATCCGCTTGCCAGATCACAGGAGTTCTGGACCTGGAGGGCCGGCCTCCGTGACGGCCTGGTCCCGGGATGGAGACCCATGGTCAGACAAGGGCGTGCGGGAGCCCGCCCCTCCACAATCTCCAGCCGCAAGTCTTGAACAAGGGTTGGTAGAGGAACCATTCTCCCTCCTCCCTTGGCGAGCGTTGCGCTCTTTTGCGAGAGATGCAGGTCCTTTATCCCTGTTCATCTGTGTCCATCCGTGGTTCCCAAGACCAGTCCGCAGGCGGGCGCTTGAGACTCCTTGACCCAGAAGTCTGCATTCTTGCGAATGCAGTTGCGGGGACGGCGCTCCGCGCCGGGAGAGAGCGGCGATACTCGCCAGTCCAAGGGCCTCCGGCTTCCTTTCTTGCCTCCATCTCGTTGGATCCGCCCGCCAGATCAGGAATTCTGAACCTTGGGCAGGCTGGAGGGCGGCGCCAGGCCGAGCAGGGCTCCGACTTCAGCTTGGACCGCGGCGAGTTGGCCGAGGCGGAGACCGGGGTCCTCAATGAGAAAGACTTCGTCGCTGTGCCGGTGGCGGAAGATGAGAATCCGGCGTTTTTTCCGGTCGGACTTCGCGCCGGTTTGAATGAAGATTCGCTTCCGTTCGAGCATGATCGCCAATATGTAACGGGCGTTGACGGTCGAGGGATCGTCCTCTTTCTGCAGTCGCCGCAAGAGGGTTCCGGCGCTGTCTTTTTCGACGAGTTCAGGAGGGGCGTCCGGTGGAGGGGGAGGAACGAAGCGGGATTTCCAGAAAGAGAAGGGCTGCAGGCCGGGGGAGATCTCCTTCCAGGCGTCGCTGCTGTAATCCCGGCGTTCGACGCGTTCGTCTTCGCCGGGAAGCTCGAAGAGGGCGGTGTAGATGTCTTCGTCCTCTTGGAAAGGGCGGCCGGTGTGACCGCAGGCGGCGGCGCTGCGACCGAGATTCCATTGGCGCTCGGGATGCATGCAGGAAGGGCTGCGGAGGCGGCGGGTGTCGAGGGAGTCAAGTTTGACGAAATCGCGGGAGGCGGAGTTCGCGATTGCCGGCGCGGAAATGAAAAATCAGAACTCCGATGCAAAGGAAAGCGAGGTTTGTCAACCAAGCCGCGGCCGCAGGTGGGATGAAACCGCCCTTTCCGAGGGCCAGGAGAAGTTCGGACACAAAGAGGATGGCGGCGAAGAGGACGATGGAGGCGGCGACGCCGCCGAGGGCTCCGCGGCGGGAGAAGACGATTCCGAGGGGGGCGGCGGCAAAGAGAATGACGAGGCAGCTCCAAGGAGCAGCCCAACGGTTGTGGAGATTGGTCTGGTAGAGTTCGCGCCGGGCGCTGCTGTCGTCGTGGTGAGTTCGAAGATAGGAGAGCAGCCCCGGCACGCCGAGGTAGTCGGGTTCGAAACGGCTGCTCACAATGCGCCAGGGGGTTTCGCGCCAACCGGAGACGGTGTGGATGGAGAAGAAGTCTTTGCGCAGCAGGTCGCCGTTCTCCCGGAAAGAAGCAACGGCTCCGTCGCGGAACTCCCAGACGCTATCGCGCCAATGCCAGACGGCGGAGCCGGCCTGGATGGAAAGCCGGATGCGTTGCTGTTCATCCCGCTCGTAAATGTCGAGGATGCGGAGTTGCTCGCGATCGAGCTGAAACGGGATCTGCCCGATGTACCAGGTGCGGCGATCCTCCGTGTTCACATAGAGCTGCCGTTCCGCGATGGTGGACTGCTCTTCGCCGCGTTTGAACTGTTCGAGGAGGGACTCTTTGTGACCCTCGGCCCAGGGGGCCCAGTGGTAACTGAAGACAGTGTGGACCAGGGAGATGTAGAACCCGAAGATAAAGAGGGGCAGGACGATGCGCCAAAGGCTGCGGCCGGCTCCCAGCATCGAGACGATTTCATTGGCGCGGGACATCCGGCTGAGGGCGAAGACGGTCGAGACGAGGAGGACGGGCTGAACGATCTGGGTGAAGACGAGAGGGATCTGAGCGACGTAGAAGCCGAGAATCTTGCCGGGAGAAGTGTTTCCCTTGCGGAAATCCGGCAGGTTGTCATTGAGGTCGAAGACAAGCCAGATGCCGAAGAAAGCCACCAGACAGAAGGCGAAAGGGGCCACGCAGGCGCCGAGGAGGTAGCGGTCGAGCAGGGTGGCGCGACCCAGGAGGGCGAGGAGAACGATGGGGCTAAGGAAGAGCAGAGAAACGAGGACGATCTTACCGTAGTAGGCGTTGGGAATGGGAGTCTCTCCGATGCGGCTGACGATGGCGATTTGGTGATGGGCCTGCCAGTCTCCGTGCAACCAGAGGAGCCAGGAGGCGACGCAAGCTGCGGTGAGCACGGCCATGCGGCCGGCCCGGCCAGCTCGCAAGAAGAGGACCAGGACCAGGGGCGAGAACCAGGCCAAGGCCCGGGCTCCCTGCCGATGGAACCACCATTCAGCCTCGAGTCCAGAAGGCATGGGAAGATCCCGGACCAAGCCCGGAAGAAAGCCGAGCAGGGCCAGGGCCAGGAGGAGCGGCGGCAGGGCGGGATGAAAGAGCCAGCCGGCGCGGCGCGGGGGATTGCTGTCTTGGTATCCCATGCTCGATGGCGGAACCGCCGGATGGAGCGGCGGTTCCGGAGTCCGCATCTTAGGGAAGCGTGCGGTGGTGTCCATGGGGAAGGACGGTGCAGCATGGGATGAGTGACGAAGGGGGGCGGGGATTTCTTTCGCACGGACAGGGGATCGGAGTTAGAGGAGCCGCCATGAGAAGGAGTGGGCGGAAATGATCGATCTGGACGACCGGTCCACGGGATCGGCCCGGGGCGGGTTGGCGGCGGAGATGGCCGAGTTGTTCTCGGAGCGAGGAGCCTTGTCGTCGTCGCCGGATTTTGAGTTTCGGCCCGAGCAGCAGGAGATGGCGGTGCGGGTGGCTGCGGCCTTGGCGGAAGAGCGGCCGTTGGTGATCGAGGCGGGAACCGGGGTGGGGAAATCGTTGGCTTATCTGCTGCCGGCCATCCGTTACGCGTTGATGAACAAGCGCAAGGCCTTGATCTCGACCCACACCATCAATCTGCAGGAGCAATTGGTGCGAAAGGACCTTCCCTTGGCGGGCCGGGTGTTGCGACGGGAGTTTTCGTATCTGTTGTGGAAAGGGCGGGCGAACTACCTGTGTCCCCAACGTTTGCGGGCGGCGATGGCGCAACCGGGGGAGTTATTTTCAGGGGATGAGGAAGCGGAACTGCGAGCGATCTGGGAATGGGCGCAGCGGACGGAGGATGGCTCCCTCAGCGATCTGGATTTCCGGCCGGCCGCCCGTGTCTGGGCTCAGGTTTGCAGCGAGGCGGGGTTGTGCACGCCACGGCGCTGCGGCAAGAGGCCGTGCTTTTATCAGGCGCTGCGGCGGCGGCTGGAGGAGGCGGATGTGGTTGTGCTCAACCACACCTTGTTTTTCGCGCTGTTGGCCGCGCAGGAGGACGATCTCGATCCACGGGGAGAGGGGCTGCTGTTCGCCAAGGATTTCGTGGTGTTCGACGAGGCGCACACCTTAGAGAACATCGCGGCCCGCCAACTCGGTCTGCACGTGTCCCCGGCGGGGGCAGCGTTGGAGTTGCACCGGCTCTACCATCCCAAGCACCGCAAAGGCTTGTTTCAGGCGTTGCGTCATTCCCGCGGGATTCGCGCGGTGGAGGGGGTGTTGGACGATTTGCAGGTCTTTTTCGGTGAGGTCGAAAACGCCTGCCGGTTCCGGGGGGAGAACCGGACGCACCGGGTTCGCGAGCCGGCCCTGGTGGAGAACAGTCTTTCAGAGGGGCTGGTGGAGGTGGAGCGCAGTCTGGCCAGCGCGGCGGAAGGGCTCGAGGATGAGGATTTCCGGTTGGAGTTAGACGAGATGGGAAGGCGGGTGCGAAGTTTGCGGAGCGCGGTGACCGATTTTCTGGAGCAGCGTTTGGAGGATCACGTTTACTGGGTGGAGAAGCAGGGGGCGGCGGGGAAGGTCAGCTTGGAGGGGGCTCCGCTGGACGTGGCGGGGCGGTTGCACAGCCTGTTGTTTGCCCGTCCGCGGCCGGTGATCCTGACCAGCGCAACATTGGCGGTGGGCGACCCGGGCTTGGCGTATTTCCGGAAGAGGGTGGGGGCTGAAGCGGTCGAAGCCGTGAGCATCGGGAGCCCGTTCGATTACACACGGCAGATGAAGCTTTATGTTGTGGCGTCGATGCCGGATCCCGACGGGCCGGGCTACGAGGACGCCTTGGCGCATTGGATCGAGCATTTCCTCCGGCTTTCGGAGGGGCGGGCGTTTGTCTTATTCACCAGTCACCGCCTGATGCGGGCGATGGCGGAGCGGCTGCGGCGTTTCTGCCAGGAAGCCGGTTGGCCCTTGCTGGTGCAGGGTGAGGGTCAGCCGCGGCACCGCCTGATCGAGGCCTTTCGGCGCGAGGTATCGAGCGTGTTGTTTGGAACGGACAGTTTTTGGACTGGGGTGGATGTGCCGGGGGAGGCCCTGTCCAACGTGATCGTGACGCGGCTGCCCTTCGCCGTTCCGGATCATCCCTTGACCGCTTCGCGGATCGAGAGAATTCAGGAAGACGGCGGCGACCCGTTCCTGCACTATTCGCTGCCGGAGGCGATCTTGAAACTTCGCCAGGGGATTGGGCGATTGATTCGCTCGCAGAAGGACCGGGGCATTGCGGTCATTCTGGATAAGCGGATCGTGACCCGGGCCTACGGAAAGCGGTTTCTCAAGTCTTTGCCGCCGGCCCCTCTGGAGACAGTGGGAGCGCCGGAGGGGAGAGCGGAGGGAGGGCGTTGAGGATTTGCCGGAGGAGAGCGACGGGCCACTGGCCGGGAGCGTTCGGGTGCAGCAAATATCCGTAATTGAGGACGGAGCCGAGTTGAGCCAGGAGGATGCGGGAAGCGGCCCCGAGAGGGCCCATGCCCATGAGGCTGAGCGCGACGGCGCACACCGGACGTTCCATGAGCCCGGCTAGGGTGGCGACATCGGCTGCGGTGCGGGTATGGGTGGCGATCTTGACCACGGCGGCCCCGGCTTGTTCGCCTCGAAGGATGAGATTTCGGAGCCGGCTGCGGCTGGGCGTGCGGGAAAAGTCGTGAAAAGAAGCCACCAGGGGCATGCCAGCGGTTTGGGCGAGACGGAGAACGCCTTGGAGTGGGGCGAGGGAGCGGATTTCGAGATCGACGAGCGAGGCCCGGGGCAGGAGCCGGGCATAGCACGCGGCCCGTTCGGCGTCGGAGATGGAAGCGCATCCGCCTTCGTCGGCACGGCGGACCGTGAGCAGGAGGGGGACCGACGTTTGAACGGAAATGGCGCTCGATGGATCCAAGAGAAAAGGAAGCGCGTCGGCACGGATCTCTATGTAGTCCGCGCCGGCTGCTTTTTGAAGCTGGGGCAACCGCCGCCAGGTTTCCTCATCGGCCACAGTGCCGACGAGGGAGCGTGGAGCGGGCGCCTTGAGTTGTTGTCGCTTGACCACAGAGGAAGAATCGGGAAGTGATGATGGACTGGGATGGTGACTCAGAGGCTGCCGGGGGGCCGGCTGCGGGAAGGTATGCTCGGGCGTAAACAGGAAATCAGCCTTCAGTTCAATCAGATTCTGGACGGCTTGCTGTTGGCGTTCCTGTTTTGGTTCGCCCACTGGGTGCGCTTTCAGATGCAGGGCTGGTTTGACCTGCCGGTGATCCCCACCTTCGAGAAGTTCTTGTGGGTCATGGCGGTGATCGTGCCCTTCACTCCGGTGGTCCTCGAATTTCAGGGCTATTACACGAATATTTTGCAAAAGGGACCGCTCACGGCGGTCCGCCAGCTTTTTCAAGCGATGGTCTACATCGGCCTGGCCATTGGAGCTTGCGTGGTCTTCCTCAAGTGGACGACCGACAGCCGGTCGGTGCTGCTGATGTTTGCGGGGTTTACGGTGGCGGCGTTCCTGGCGAAGGAGGCGATCTTTAAGAGTATCCTGCGCAAGCGGTTGCTCTCCGGGCAACTCAAGGAGGCCGTGGTGCTCATCGGGCGTCCGGACGACATCGAAGAAGTGCTCGACCACATGCCGCTGGAGCAGCAATTGGAGATGGACGTGGTGGCCCGCTTGGATATTGACGAGGTGACTACGGAGGGCTTGATCGCACTGCTCCACACCCGATCAGTGGCGCGAGTCGTTTTTGCGGCGGAGCACGCCTATTTTAGTCAAGTGCAGGAGGCGCTGATCGCCTGCGAGCGCGAGGGAGTGGAGGTGTGGTTGTCGGCGGATTTTTTCCGGACGACCTTGGCGCGCCCCGGGTTCGAGAACGTGGGGGGCCGGCCCATGCTCGTGTTCCGAACGACGCCGGACATTTCCTGGGCGCTCCTGTTCAAGAACGCCTTTGACCGGGTGGGGGCGTGCCTGTTGATTTTGGCGACTGCCCCATTCTGGATCGTGGCCTGGCTGGGCATCCGGATGTCTTCTCCGGGAGCGGTGTTGTTCCGGCAAGAGCGTGGAGGCCTCTACGGCCGTCCTTTCACGATGTACAAGTTCCGCACCATGTACGACGATGCGGAGCAACGGCGGGCCGAGTTGGAGGTGCAGAACGAGATGTGTGGCCCGGTGTTCAAAATCGAAGACGACCCGCGGGTTTTCCGTTTTGGCAAGCTGCTCCGCCAGTTCAGCATCGACGAATTGCCTCAGCTCATCAACGTGCTGTTGGGGCAGATGAGTCTGGTGGGGCCCCGGCCGCTGCCGGTCTACGAGGTGGAAAAGATTGAACGCAGCGAGCAAAGGCGCCGGCTGAGTGTGAAGCCGGGGTTGACCTGCTTGTGGCAGGTGGGGGGCAGGAACCGGATCACCGACTTTGAAGAATGGGTCAAGCTGGACCTCAAGTACATCGACAACTGGTCGCTTTGGTTGGACCTGAAAATCCTGTTGAAGACGATTCCGGCCGTGCTTTCTGGGTTTGGGGCCCGGTGAAGCGTCGCCGGGTGCGATGCGCCTCCGGGAGGGGGAGGGCTCCCGAGTGGTGATGGGCAGCAAGGCCGTGATGAGACAGGAAAAAGTCGCCGTGGTGACGGGGGCAGCGGGATTTCTCGGATCGCATCTCACCGACCGTTTGATGGACCGGGGCTTCCGGGTCATCGGCATCGATAATCTGGTCACGGGAAACATGCGCAATCTGGGCCATTTGGCGGAGAGCCCGGACTTCCAATTCATCCGGCACGACGTCTCCGAGTTCATCGAGGTGGAGGGCAGAGTCGATGTTGTGTTTCACTTTGCGTCGCCGGCGAGTCCGGTGGACTACCACCGGTTGCCCATCCAGACCTTGAAAGTGGGGGCGCTGGGAACGCACAACGCGCTGGGTTTGGCCCGGGCCAAGTCAGCCATGCTGCTGCTGGCCTCGACTTCGGAAGTCTATGGGGATCCTCAGGTTCATCCGCAGCGAGAGGACTACTGGGGGCACGTCAATCCCATCGGACCCCGCGGTGTTTACGACGAGGCCAAGCGTTTCGCAGAGGCCATAACCATGGCTTATCACCGCACGCACGGGTTGGACACCCGGATCGTGCGGATTTTCAACACCTACGGACCACGGATGCGGTTGGATGACGGCCGGGTGGTGCCCGCCCTGATCGGTCAGGCTTTGCGTGGTCAGGAATTGACCGTTTTTGGCGATGGCCGGCAGACCCGGAGTTTCTGTTACGTCTCCGACCTGATCGAAGGGATTCTCCGGCTCTCCGAGACGGAGTTTCACGAGCCGGTCAATCTGGGCAACCCCCGTGAGATGAGCATTCAGGCATTTGCGGAGTCGCTCCTGGTTTTGGCGCCGGGCTCGCCAGGGGTGGTCTACCGGCCGCTGCCGGAAGACGATCCCAAATTGCGACAGCCGGACATCTCGCGGGCGCGAACGGTGCTCGGCTGGGAACCCGTTGTGGACTTTGAAGATGGCATGCGCCTGACTCTAGAGTATTTCGGCTCGGTTTTACGCGGAGCCGGGGCAGAGAAGAGACCGGGGTTGAGGTCTTGAAATTTCCGGGTTCCGAAAAAATAGGTTGATAAATTGCTCGCCAAGCTGCGATAAAGACTGAATTCTTCGCCCACTTCAACCCTCGGGAGATACTTGCTTAGAACCCGGATTCCTCATCCTGCCATGCAGTTTTTCACCGCCGCGATTTTTCGGTTGACTGTAGCCCTGTCGGCTGGGCTGCTCTTGGCTCCTGACTCCTTGAGAGCCCAGGGGGAAAACGCCTGGAAAGCCAAGGTAATTTATGAGATGCAGCAGACTCCCGAGCTCTCTTTTTCCGGAGCGAAGAAGAAAAGGACGGATCCGCTGGAGTGGTTGGAAGTGGAGGTGGCTTTCGTTCCGGAACTGAAGACGCCGCAGCAGGGTCCGCCGTTCATCGACAATGTGGAAGTGCGCTACTTCATTCTGCTTCAGGGTGGGGAAAAGGACCAGATCCTGACCCACACGGTGTCGCATCGGAACGTCCCATTGAAAACGACCTGCTATTCTTCAGCGTACCTTCCGCCGTTGGTGATGGCGCGCCAGGTGGGAAAAACGAAGGCGACTTTGGCCGATGTCAGGGCGGTGGCGGTGGAGATTCATCACGGCGGGGACATGGTGGGATTTGATCACAAGGGATTTCAAAGGAACGGACAGTGGAGAGCCGGGGACCAGGTCCAAGATCTGATACGTTCGATCAACAAGACTCCCTTCGCCTTGCTTTATCCCGACCGTTATCCCGATGTCTTAGAGTGACGGGGAGAGAGAAGCTGCGCCCGGGATTTTGTTACGATCGAATATGGCTACCAAACCTGCGTCCGTCGCCCTAAACATCGGTTCTCAGCGGGTCACTCTGGCCTCGTTTGCCGGCGGCGGCGGCTCCCTCGTTTTGAAGCTCTATGAGGTGCGGGACTTGGGGGGAGATCCCTCCACGGATGTTTCCCGGGCCCCTTTGGTGAAGGAGGCCGTCGGCCAGTTGGCGGGGGCCACCCGGGCGCGGGGGCAGCAAGTGCGTTACGGGATCAGCAGCCAGCCGGTGTTCACCCGGTTTGTCAAACTCCCTCCTCTGACCGAGGACAAGGTCGCGCAGATTGTCGCCTTCGAGGCGCAACAGAACGTGCCTTTTCCTCTCGACGAGGTGGTTTGGGGATACCAACTCATTGGGGAACCCGGCAGCGGGGAAGTAGAGGTCTTGTTGGGAGCCATCAAGTCCGATGAGCTGAACGAGATCAATGACGCGGTGGAAGGAGCCGGATTGAACGCGGCATCGGCGGACATTGCCCCCATGCTCGTTTACAATGCTTTTCGCTACAATTACCCGGACGTGTTCGACCCCGTGCTCCTGCTCGATGTCGGGTCGCGGACGACGGACCTCATCTACATCGAAGGACAGAGAGTATTCATCAGCACCAGCCGGATCGGGGGTTCGAACATCACATCGGCCATTGCCAAGGAGTTGGACACGACCTTCGAGCAGGCGGAGCAGTTGAAGCTGGCCTATGGTCAGGTGGCTCCCGGAGGGGCTCATGCGCCGCCTGAGGATCCGCAAGCAGCCGCCATCGCCAATATCGCCCGGAGCACGCTCACCCGTCTGCATGGGGAGATCGTCCGCAGCAACAGCCGCTACAAGAGCCAGCAAGGGGGGAATTCTCCGGTGAAGATTTTCCTCGCAGGCGGCGGGGCGTCCATGCCCGGGATCGGGGAGTTCTTCGCTGAGAAATTCGGTCTGCCGGTGGAGTACTTCAACGCCATGCGCAACGTGGCGGTGGGGCCGAAGGTCAATACGGATTTGGTCGCGTCGGAAGCCCACCGCATGGGAGAAATCGTGGGGCTGGCCCTGCGCAACCGGGAAGGAAGTCCCATCGAATTGGAGTTGGTCCCCGAATCCTTGGCTCGCGCCCGGGATTTGGAGAAGCGCAAGCCGGCGCTGATCCTGGCCTTGGTGGGTCTGCTCGGAGCGATGGCGGCGACGGCGTTTTTCTTTTATCAGGCAAAGAGCAAGACGGAGGCCCGCACGGCAGAGATTTCGACGGAAGTCGCGGACTTGGACGCGGTGGCCGACCGGATCCGGAAGTTGGACGAGCGGCTGGCGACGGTGCAGGCCGAAGTTCGCCCCTACCAGCAGGCGATGAATGACCGGGTCCTTTGGATCAACGTGCTGAATGATCTGAATGCATCGCTGCCCACCGACCTGATATGGCTGACGACGTTGGCTCCGACCGTGGACAAGAAAGAATTCACCAAACCGATCGTGAAGGATGGACTTCAGGGAGACGTGAGGATTCCCGAAGCTGGCGCCGCAGCGCCTTCCGGGGCTCGGGCTCCGGCTGGCTCCAGGACTCCAGCCGGCGCTGGGACGGCCGCCGCGGAGTCTTCCGGGATTAGTGGACTCCTCGTCAAGGGCCTCTTTCATGAGAATCCAGCGGGAAACAAGGTCGTCTTCGATTTTCTGGACAGTCTCAAGGCCAAGTCGGTGTATTTCGACGTGAAGGAGAAAGAAGCGAGAGATCTCGGAGTGATGACGGAAGATCCGGCGGCGCAGGATCGCTGGGCCTGGACTTTCCAGATGGATCTCCCCTTCATCAAAAACATCGACATCAAATAAGATAGTCAGCAGGAATTCGGGCAGTATTTCCTCAGATCATGCTCTGGTTGAAAAAGAATGGGTTTTTGGCGGGCCTGCTGGCGTTGGCCATCGTTGGGATTGGCGGCTTGGGATTCGCTATCTTCAAGGGATGGAAAGCGGCTGGCGAGGCCAAGGATGAGTTCCTGGTCAAGCAAAGCGACTTGCAGCGGTTGAAGGGGGGGCGGCCTTTTCCCGACGACACCAATTACCGGAAATGGAAGGAGGAGGTCGAAGCCTATGAAGCGAGTGCGGCGCGTTTCCGGGCGGAGATTCTCGATGCTCAGGCCAAGCTGGACGACATCTCCGATGTCCGGTTCCAGAAAGAGCTGAGCGATGTGGTGGCGGCCATCCAGGAACAAGCGGCGGCGGCGAATGTGAGTTTGCCGGCCGATTTTTACTTCGGGATGCAAGCCTATCAAACCACCTTGCCGCGCCGGGAAGCCACAGGGTTGCTGCGTTTCCAGCTCGGCGCCTTCGAGAGTCTGTTTGCGATTCTCTTCGAGAATGGGGTGCGTTCGGTCGAGGGTTTTTATCGCAAGGCCTTGCCGGTTGAGACCGAGACCCCCCCAGAGAGTCCGCGTCCGCCAGCGCCCAGGGGAGCGCAGACACCCGCGGAGAAGCCCGATCCCGCTGCGGAGATCCGGGAAGCCTATCCTTTCGAGATCGCCTTCAGCTCCACGCAAGAAGGCGTTATGCAGATCCTCAATGGCATCGCCAATGCCCAGAGCCATGTCATGATGATCAAGTTTCTCCGGGTCGAGAACGAGAATCCGGAGGGACCGGATCGCAGCGACATCGTTGTTTCGGAAACCACTGAGCCGGACTTCGCATCGAATGGCGATGCCGAGACGGAGGAAGGGGACTTTGGTTCCGCGGGCGCCAGCGGGCTTCAGTTCATCCTCGGACGCGAACTGGTGAAGGTGTATCTGAATTTGGACTTGGTGCGCTTCAAACAAACGGACGCTGCGGAGGTGGCGCTGGAATCCCGGTGATGCGTTCCTTGCTCCTGCTCTGCGCCCGCGCGCTTGGCTCGCTCAGTCGCCGGCCCGCTGATCCTGCATCATGAACGAACAGCTCAAGAATCACTGGGACCGGATTGTGCTCATCGCGGCCAGCATCGCGGCGATCGCGTGCAGCGGTTATTTTATCTATCGGAGCCTTACCTTCTCCAAGGAATTCGAGGCGGCGGAAGTGGCGCGGGTGGACAATCTCAAGGAAACCGGATTGACCGATCTGGATGCGGCGGCAGGCCTCTACCGGGATGGCGTCAAGTGGGTCAAACCGGAAGGAGCCTGGGGTCTTTTCCGTTCGGTGCCGATCGTTTTGGATGCCCAGGGTACAGCCCGGAGGGTGGAGGCGGACGGTCCGCCGGTTCTGCCGCCCCTCTCGAATACTTACATCTTGAAGCACGGGCTGGACATCACTTCGCCCGATCTGCTCCGGCAAGATCCGGACAAGGACGGCTTTACCAACGAGGAAGAGTTCGTCGGCGGGGAAACCGACCCCAACGACAGTGCGGATCACCCGCCGACCTACACCAAGCTTTGTTTGGTGGAGTTGATGCCGTCGGACTACACCCTCATTTTTGAAACCAGTACGGGCAATCAGCACCAGATCAAACGGATCCGCAAGACCGGGAGCGGCGAGGAAACCAACAACTTCTGGGTGCGGGAAGGGGAAAGTTTCGACGTCGGGAACCGGTTTCGCCTCGACCGCTACGAGCGGGTGATGCGGGAGAATCCGAGGACGGGGGTGCAGGACGACGTCTCTTTGGTGACGATCACCGATACCGCGGCGGGAGCGACGCAGACTGTGGAATTGGAACGGCAGAAGCCGTTTCCCCTGCCCACATTTACGGGGATTTTCCGGAACGCACTCGCTACTGAAGACGGCGACTTCAAGGTCAAGGAAGGAGATTCGATTATTTTGTCCAACGATCCCGATTCCGGTCCGTACAAAGTGATTAAGGTCACGGAAGACGAAGCGGAGATCGAAAGCCCCGAGGGAGACCGGATCACGGTGCCCAGGTGCGAGTAAATCCTTAAGATTCCGGAACTTTTCTCAGGAAACCATTGACGGGAGACCACGGTTTCAGGCTTTAATCAGTGCAACGCTCCAGATTCATGATGCACAACCCGGACTTTCGAGGCAGAAACCAGCGGTTTCAGGCAGTTTGGACCATCCTACTGGCTATGTCAGCCTTGCCCTGGGCCATGGCCGGACCCGATGCGGTTTACTCCGAGACGAGCTACAGCAGCAGCATTGTCGAGCGGGAGTACGTCAGGCGCGTCGGCCGGATTGAGGAGGCAAACGCCGCTTACGAGCGCGGGCGGCAGCATTATCTTCGGCGGGAGTATGCGGAAGCGGTGACCGAATACCGGAACGCGCTTGATTTGCTGCCTTACGCGCCCGCGACGGAAGAGCACCGGCAGGTTTATCTGAGCGGCCTTTCGAGCGCGGGAGTGAAATACGCCGAGGATATCGCGCGCGAAGGGCGAATTGAGGAGGCCCGTAGTCTCCTCGAGTATATCGTGGCGGAGCGGCCAGACGACAAGAGGGCCAGGAATCTTCTGGAGCAACTGGACGATCCCGAACGCTACCCCTCCGGGTACGACACGGCGCATCATGAACGCGTGGAAAGAGTCGGGAACTTGCTGCGCAGAGCGGATGGCAGTCATATGCTGGGCCTCTACGACAAATCAGACCGCTACGCGGAAGACGCCTTGCGTACCGACCGCTACAATGCGGCGGCCCGGCGGGCCATGGAACGTAATGACAACGCCCGGATGGAGTATTACAAGACGGCCTATAACCATACCCGGGCGAAATTCCTCAGCGATATCGCTGAGGCCTGGGAAACCCCGGTGGCCGACTTGGGGCTCACCCACGAGATGATCGATCCGATCCTTTCGGCTGGGGGCGGCATCGGCTACATCACGGCCAAGCTCAACGAGATCATCATACCGGAAGTCAACCTTCGCAACGTGACGTTGCAGGAGGCCGTCGATTATCTCCGGGAGCAGAGCATTCTCCGGGACGGGATCGAAACCGATCCCGAGAAGCGTGGAATCAATATCGTCATTGATTCGCGCGCCATCGGGGTGAGCGGCAGCGATGCGTTGACCCGTCCTATCACTTTGACCATCGACAACCCCATCCCGTTCATCGAGGCCTTGCGCTACATTGCCGATATGGCCGGTGTGAAATCGAAAATTGAAGCCTACTCCGTGGTGATCGTTCCGGAAAGTGATGAAGGCGGGCAGATGTACACGGAGATCTACCGGGTGCCGCCTTCGTTTTTGTCCATTAGCGGCGGAGGCGGAGGGGCTGAAACGACGGACGATCCCTTCGGAGCGCCCACCGAAGGGGGATTAGGGACCACGAGACGCGGGGCGGTCGAGGTGCTGAGGGACGCGGGCGTGGACTTCCCTGAAGGATCCAGCGCCTTTTTCAACGCCCAGAGTTCCCAGGTGGTGGTGCACAACACTCAGAAGAACTTGGAACTGGTGGAAGAGTTCATTCGCACCACCAACATTATCCAAGTTCCAAAGCAAGTTCAGATAGAGACGAAGTTCGTGGAAGTTCGTCAGACAAACGTGAATGAAGTCGGCTTCGACTGGCTGCTGAGCGGCTTTGGCTGGAGCAGTGCGAATGATGTGTTGATCGGGGGAGGGACGGGGGCGGGCCAATTTGGCGGAGTCGATTATCCCATTATCGATGCGGACGGAAATCCGATCGGCGGAGGAGTGGTCAATGGAATCCCAGTGGGCGGGGGACGTGTGACGCAGGGATTGCGAACCGGATCATCGGCAATTGTCGGGAGCGCCATCGATGCCCTGATCGCCAACGGCCGGGTAGGCGCTGTTTCGGGTCTCCTTTCACCGGCTCCGGGGGTGTTTTCGTTGGCGGGCATTATGACTGATCCTCAGTTTCAAGTGGTCATTCGCGCCCTCGATCAAAAGAAAGGCACTGACCTTCTGTCGGCTCCCACCATCCTCACTAAGAGCGGCAGTCCCGGGAAGATTGAGGTGATTCGCGAGTTGATCTATCCGACGGAGTATGATCCGCCGGAGCTTCCGCAGCAGGTCGGCGCCACCCTCGCTGGAGGAGGAGGAGGCGGCGGCGGCGGTGGTCCCGGAACCGTGGCGACCTTTCCTGTCACTCCGGCGACGCCGACGGCATTCGAAGTCCGAAACACCGGCGTGACGCTCGAGGTGACGCCCGTGATTGGACCGGACGGGTATTCCATCGACTTGGATTTGCTCCCGGAAATCGTGGAGTTTGAAGGTTTTATCAATTACGGCAGTCCCATCACGGCGTTGGGAACCGATCTTTTGGGCAACCCCATTCAGGTGGTGGTCACGGAGAACCGGATTGAGATGCCTGTATTTGCGACGAGGAAAGTGACTACGGCGGTGACGGTATGGGATTGTCAGACGGTGGCCATCGGGGGGCTGATGCGGGAAGATGTACAGCATGTCCAAGACAAAGTCCCGTTCTTGGGGGACGTCCCCTTGCTGGGACGCTTGTTCCGGTCCGAGTCGGAGGAGCGCGACAAGCGCAACCTAATGGTCTTTGTGACCGCCAAGCTGATTGATCCGGCTGGAAATGTGCTGTGTGAGGAACCGGAGGAGGTGGAAGAAGAAACTCCGGAATCGCTTCCTCCGCCCATAACGCCGCCCCCCGTGACCTACGGCAAGGGATACTACGTCAAATAACTCCAAGATCCTGACCACGACATGATTATGAGATGGTTCAACAGGGTGTCCGCGACGGCCGTCTTGGCTGCGTCGGCAGGGGGAGTGCTGGGCGGTCCGGACTATTTTGTGGAGGAGAGCGTTTCCGAGATCGACTCCTATTCGTATTGGGCCGAGGCGGAAACGGCTCGCCGGCAGTGGCAGGTCGCCGAGGCCGATCAGGCCTATTGGATAGGCCGTGAATACGAGGCTCAAGGGAATCTAGAACAGGCGGTTTCACAGTATCGCCATGCCTTGGAGATCCTGCCGGAATCGCCAATGACTGAAGACCGGCGGAAATCCTACGGCTATGCCCTGGCGGAAGTGTGTGCCGTCTTGGCGCGGGCGCGGATGGCGGAAGGGCGATACGAGCAGGCCCGGCGTTATGTGGAGATGGGTCTTGAGGCCTACCCCGAGCACCAGGACCTGCGTTATGGCATCAAACTGCCCGAGCACACGCCGCCCTTTCAGCTCGATTTGTTAGAACGGGACAGGGGCCTGCGGGCGATCGAGCGCGCCTTGGAGTATGCCAACTTGGACGATGACCGGCGCCACAAGGAGAAGGTCGAAACGGTGCAAGAGAACCTTGTCGATGCTGCGGGAAATCACAGCATCGGCCGCTATGATGCTGCGGAGGAGAACCTCTATGAGGTCTTGCGGACGGATCCTTACAACACGGCGGCGCGTCAGCAGATGGAAGATGTGGAGAATTCCCGCTTGAAGTACTATGAGGCGGCCTACGATCAAACCCGGGCGCGCTGGTTGGCGGATATTGCCTCGAAGTGGGAGACCACGGTGCCCCCCAAGGGATTGACTTTGCAGCGAGCCGATGACCAGGAGTTGGGAGCGGGTCAGGGCGTCGATTACATCAGTTCACAACTCAAGACCATCACGCTCGATTCCATCAACTTGGAGTCGGTGACCATCAATGAAGCGGTCGAGTTCCTGCGGCAGCGGAGCCAGGCTCTGGATCCCAATGGACGTGGGATCAGCTTCGTGGTGGATGAGAAGAGTGTGGGAGCGGCGGGGGGCAGCACACAACCGATCAGCATCACCTTGCGGGGAGTTCCTCTACTCACCGCCTTGCAGTATGTGACGCAATTGGCCGGGCTTCAGTACCGGATCGAGGCTTTTGCCGTGCGGATCGTGGGGTCGAGTGATTCGGACGATACTCTCTACCGGAAAGTCTATAAAGTGCCGGCCTCGTTTGAGACCTTGAGCGCAGCAGAAGGCGGAGCCGAAGCCCCTTCCGATGATCCGTTTGGAGCGCCTTCCGGACAGAGCGGACTCGCGCCGAGAGCGTCTGCATCGGATATTCTGAAGGCGCGCGGCATCACTTTCCCGGACGGCGCTAGCGCCTTTTTCGATGCCACCAGTTCACAGTTGGTGGTCCGCAACACACAGAGGAACATCGAATTGATCGATGCCTTTGTGGACAGCATTCAGTTTGATGTTCCAAAGCAAGTGGATATCCAGGTCAAGTTCGTCGAGATCCGTCAGGACAACACCGAAGAACTGGGGTTCGACTGGCTCCTGGGTCAGTATGGAGGCGGCTACCGGGGCGGTTCGATCACGTCTGCGGGAGGCACCTATGGGAACAGCCCGCTGGGATTGCCGGACGAATCCAGCGGGAATCCGATTGGCTACAACTTCTATCCGTTTAACTCCTTTGACGAGACCACCGGAGCGCCGATCCCCATCGGAGGGAATCCGATCACGGCAGGGAATAGATCTGGGACGGTGGGCATCCAGGGCAACGCCATCGACGCGCTGTTGCTGGAGCAGAACCGGGGGTTGATCGCGGGCACGCGGCCTGCTCCTGGCGTGCTGGCCGTCGCCGGCGTCCTGACGGATCCGCAGTTCCAAATGGTTATCCGGGCCCTGAGCTTGAAGAAGGGTTCCGATCTCATGACCGCCCCGAATATCGTGGCCAAGAGCGGCAGTCGCGCAAAAATCGAGATCATTCGTGAACTCATCTATCCGACGGAGTACGAGCCGCCGGAATTGCCGCAAACCGTTGGCGCCGAAGCGACGCAGGGAGGTTTCCCGGTGACTCCGGCCACACCGACGGCCTTCGAAACGCGCAATACGGGCGTGACTCTCGAGGTGGATCCCGTGGTGGGACCGGATGGTTACACCATCGACCTGAACATGGCTCCTGAAGTGGTGGAATTCGAAGGCTTCGTGAACTACGGCAGCCCGATTACGACGGCGGGAATCAACGCCTTGAACCAGCCGATCCAGATCACGATCACGGACAATCGGATCGATATGCCCGTTTTCCAAACCCGGCGGGCGACCACCAACGTGACGGTTTGGGATGGTCAGACTGTGGCCATTGGGGGCATGATCCGGGAAGATGTGCAGCACGTCGAGGACAAGGTTCCTTTCGTGGGCGATATTCCGCTTTTGGGAAGGTTCTTCCGGAGTGAGGGGGAGCAGCATTTGAAGCGAAATCTGATGGTTTTCGTGACGGCCAAGTTGATCAATCCGGCCGGTGAGCGGGTGCGGCAGCCGAGGACTGGCGATGTAATGACAGCGGTCGATGACCTCGACGGGGGGGTCGGCGCGGAGCCCAATCTGCTGCTTCCGCCCCCGGATGATTTTTGATTCCGCGGAGCCGGCGCCGCAAAGCTACAGATTCGACAAAGATGGCGGAGCCTGGGCGCTCCGCCGTTTTTGTGGATGATGACTGGGGGACGGATTGCAGGGCATGGGAGAGCGTTGAGAAGGAGGGGACTGCGCAGCACTGGAGCCGATGCAGGCCAGGGACAAGGGCAAAGAGCCGCTGGTGACGGTAATCACTGGCGGGGTGGCCAGCGGAAAGAGCGCCGTGATGTCGGTATTGCGGGAGAGGTTTGGAGGGGCAGCCTTTTTCGATTCCGATTTGGAAGTGCATCAGGCCTTGACTTCATCGGAAATCCGGTCGAAAATACATCAACATTTCGGAAGGGCGTTTCTTCACCCCGATGGAACGGTCGCTACGCGAGCACTTCGCGGGCGGATTTTCGAAAACCCGGAGGACCGGGCTTTTCTGGAAAGTCTTCTGCATCCGGTCGTAGCTCGGCGCTTTCATGAGGAAGTAGAGCGCGGCAGGCTGGAAGGCAGGAGATGGGTGATTGCCGACATCCCGTTATTCTTCGAAACTCAGGAAAAGTTTCCTGCCGTCCGCGTTGTGGCGGTGGCGGCACAGGAACACACCCAAATGGAACGACTGATTCGGCGCGACGGCATCAACGCAGCAATGGCGCTCGCGATGATCCGGGCACAACTGCCGATGAGCGGGAAAATACAGCGGGCGGACCAGGTCTTGTGGAACGAAGGATCCCGGGCGGCCTTGAACGAGCAAACTAGCCTCCTGTGCAAGTTGCTGGAGATCTGATGAGACCATGACCACGAGATCCGAGACACCCACGCTGGCGCCCACCGCGCCCGAGCCGGAACGCAATGTTCTTCCCGCCCCGGAAGTTCCCGCGGAGATCTTCCTCAACGACTATCACGACCTCGACACGGCGACGCTGTATGAGATGGCCCAGAAGCTGCAATTGCGGTCGCCGGGGAACAGCTCGAAGTTTGAATTGATCCACGATATCTTGAGTCTGTGCGCTCGCCGGGGTTCGCGGATCGAGGCAGAAGGAGTGCTGGACTTGGCCAATGGCGCCGGGTTCGGGTTTCTCCGGTGGCCCCGCTACAGTTTTTCTCCCACGGCCGACTCCATTTATGTGAGCCCCGGGATTGTCCGGCGTTTTGGGCTGGAGCCGGGCGCGCTTCTGCGCGGGACGGTGGGGATGCCTCGTCAGAAGGAGAAGTATCTGGCCTTGGCCGACGTCCGGACGATCGAAGGGACCGACGCGGAAACCTGGGAGCCTCGGACGCCGTTTGACCGGCTTACGCCTTTGTTTCCCAAGGACCGGATTCTCTTGGAGAACAAAGAACTGCAATGTGTGTCGACCCGGGTCGTGGATCTCGTGGCTCCGTTAGGCAAAGGGCAACGAGGGTTGATCGTGGCTCCTCCCCGTTCGGGCAAGACCATTCTGCTCAAACAGATTGCCCAGGCCATCCACGCCAATCATCCGGAGATCGAGTTGATGATTGTGTTGGTGGACGAGCGCCCGGAGGAGGTCACCGATTTCCGGGAAACCGTGCAGGCTTCGGTCTACAGCTCCACCTTCGATGAAAGCCCCCAGCGCCATATTCAGGTGGCGGAGATCGTCATCGAACGAGCCAAGCGTTTGGTGGAAATGGGTCGCGACGTGGTGATTCTCCTCGACAGTTTGACCCGTCTGACCCGAGGTTACAACGCCATCCGTGGGAACAGCGGACGCACGGGCAGCGGAGGTGTGGATGCCAAGGCCCTGCAAAAAGCACGCCGCTTCTTCAGTGCGGCGCGAAACATCGAAGAAGGGGGAAGCCTGACAATCCTGGCATCGGCTCTCATCGAGACGGAGAACCGTATGGACGAAGTGATTTTCGAGGAGTTTAAAGGGACGGGAAATCTGGAGATTCAGTTGGACCGGGAGTTGATGGAGCACCGGATTTTCCCGGCCATTCATTTATTGAAATCGGGAACTCGCAAAGATGAGCTGCTCTATCATGCCGACGAGTTTCCCAAGGTCAGCCTGCTCCGCAAGCAAATGGCTCAGGTGCCGATGATCGAAGCCATGGTCAAGCTGGTGCGCACCATTGGAAAGACATCGACCAATGCGGAGTTGTTGTTGGCAGGTCTCAAATGATGGTTCCCTCCACAGCAATCCGGCCCCGGCTCCTCGACAGCGATGCGGCGGTGGAGGAGTTCTTTGGGGGCCAGCCCCGGGGCCGCCTTTGCGGCCTGGATACGGAGGCCGACAGCCTGTATTCCTACCGGGAGAAGATTTGCCTGATTCAAGTATGGGTCGAGGATTCCTGCGTGCTGGTGGACCCGCTGAACGTCCGGGATCTCACGCCCATGCATCGGTTTCTGCGTGAGTCGGAGCTATGGCTGCATGGAGCGGACTACGACATGACCATGTGGTGGCGCACCTACGGCTACCTCCCGGAGCGGATTTTCGACACGCAGGCAGCGGCTCGACTCCTCGGTTACGGGCAGCTCGGGTTGGCGGCGATCGTCCGGGAAGTTGTCGGAGTGGAACTGTGTAAGACTTCACAGAAAGCCAACTGGGGTCAGAGGCCTCTTCCCGAAGACATGCTGGAGTATGCCGCCGCGGATGTCCTCTATCTGGCTCCGCTGGCGGCAGTGCTGGGGGCCCGGTTGCGGGAATACGGCCGCTGGGACTGGTTCTTGCAAAACTGTGAGTCGGCGCGGCGGGAAGTCATGGTCCGGACGGGGAAGAGTGATGATGATGTTTGGCGGGTGCCGGGATGGGGAAGACTCTCCCCGAGAGGCCTGGCTTACTTGAGATCTTTGTGGCATTGGAGGGACGGCATCGCGGAGAAATGGGACCGGCCCCCCTTCAAAGTCTTGGGCAACGACAAGCTCTTGGAGTTCTCCGAGCGACTAGCAGAAGGACAGCGGATCGAACCTTCGGAAAGGTTTCCGGAGCATCTGCGACGGCGCTTTCAGGAAAGCGTCGCCGAAGGCGCGGCGGTTCCGGATGAAGAATTGCCGCGCAAGCGTCGCGGACTCCGCTTGGAGAAAGCGGAGGATTGGGAATGCGTCTTCGAAGCTCTGAGAACGCGCCGGGATAAGATTTCCGCTGAGGCAGGATTGGATCCCGCCACCTTGGCTTCACGCGCCGCGCTCGAGCGTTACGCGTGCAGCCTGCAGCGGGACGAGGCCCTCCAGCAGGAATTGTTTCTCCCCTGGCAGCAGGACTTGCTTTTCGGAGCGGAAGGCGACCGGATTGCGGGATCTGGTTTGGCTTCGAGTTTTTCTACAGAAGAATCGAAATCCGGGCGAAGCGAAAACCTGCCCACGATCGCCGGCGCCTGATCAAGTCGCGGCGGCCTCCTCGGGCCGTTCGGCCTTAATGCCCATCTTCCGGTAAAGAGTGGCCATGCTCACTCCCAGCATGCCCGCTGTCTTCTCGCGGGATCCCCCATTGAATCGCAGGGTTTCCTGGATGAACAACCGTTCTTGCTGCCGGATGAACGTGCTCAATTCGGCTCCGATGGGTAGACGGTAGCGTCCCTGACGTTCGTCCTCGCCGGACACTTCGATCTGTTGCGCGACTTTGGGAGGCAGATCCGAGGGCCGGATGCGTTCCTCCTCGGAAAGAGTGAAGGCCCGGGCGATGGCGTTGGCCAATTCACTGACGTTGCCCGGCCACGCATAATGCGAGAGCAGGCGCAACGAATACTTATCGAGATGCCTTTTCCGGCCTCGATGGCGGCGGAGGCACTCTTCCAGGAAGTGCTGGGCCAACAAGGGGATGTCTTCCTGACGTTGCCGGAGGGGCGGCACGGTCAAAAGAACGACCGATACGGAGTAAAAGAGATCTTCTCGAAATTCGCCGTCCCGCACGGCGGCCTCTAGGGGACCGGTGCTGGTGGCGACCAGACGAACGTCCAGACTCTCCGGAAGCGAACCTGCCGCGCGGCGGCCTTGCAAGTCCTCCACAAGGGTATCCAACTGCGATTGAATGCGCGGGGGCAGGGCGTTGATTTCGTCCAGCACGAGGGTGCCTCCCTGCGAGCGAGTGAGGATCGTTTCCCCGGTCTGGCGCGACCCGGTGAAGAGTTCCTCTTCCAGCATGTCTTCGGGAAGAGCGCTGCAGTGCAGAACCCGGAAAGGAGCCGCGGCGCGAGGCCCGGACTGGTGAATGGCGCGGGCCAAGGTCATTTTGCCGCTGCCGAACTCTCCTTCGAGAAGGACCGGATCCTCGGAGTAGGCGATGCGATCCAGAAGCTGGAGGATCTTTCCCATGGCGTCGCTCTTCCCGATGAGCGGAGCCGGCGCCTCGGGAACCACGGAGGCCGTCTCCTCTACCGCAGCCCTATCAACGATTCGGCGCTGCCGCGACCCGAGCGCGCGAGCGATGGTCCGCTGCAGATCCATCAAGTCGAAGGGCTTGGAAAGGTAGTCAAAAGCCCCCAGACGCATGGCGTCCACTGCCGTGCGGACGGTCCCGTAACCGGTAACCATAATGACCGGCAGCAGCGGATACCGGTGATGGCAGTCGCGGATGATGTCGAGCCCGTTCATGTCTCCGATATTCATGTCCACAATGAGGATGTCGGGGACATTTTGATGGAGACGCCGCATACCTTCCGCACCAGTCTGGAAAGCAAAAGTTTCGTGCCCCATGCGGTCGCACAACTGCCGGATGACCTTGAGAACCGCGGCTTCGTCGTCGATGAGAATGATTTTGGCCATGAGCGGAGAAGAGTTCGCAAGAGAGTGGAGAGACTCAGAATCGCGAACGAGTTGAGCAAGAATATCAAGAAGTCAGCAATTGTTAAAGACTTTTTCCGCGAGATTGCGGATTCTTCGCGAGTTTGGCTTTCGTCGAAGGCGATCAGGCGTTTTGAGAGTCAGAGCGCATCTCGTTTTTGACACGGTCTCTGCACGCGGCCACGAGAATGCCGCAGGCTTCGGGACAGAGCAGAGGGATTTCCTCATTATCCGCGCATACTGCTGGCCCGAGCTTGCTCTTCTCCGAAGGCAGGGCGGCGACGGGAAAGCCCGGCTCGAATTCCCATAGGATATGGCGGAGGCAACCGGTCTGGGAATTGCAGATTGAGTGCACAGTTTCCTGGGCGCCGGAGCGGGAGATGAGTTGGGTGATCCGGTACATGCCGGTCTGCCGGGCGAGCGATTCGCGCAGCGGGGTAGAGGGCAGATCTTCCTGGAGAAAGTGAGCCCAAAGTCCGAGGCAGGCCGGGTAGAAAAAGTCGAGCGCGAGGTGGAGATCTCCGAGCGAGGTGAGGCGGAGGATCCAACCGCGGCGCAGAGTGGGCGCGTAGTTCAACGGCCGAAAGCCGCCGCCTTCGTCAAAGCGCCCGATCTCACGAGCGCGTTCGGGACCGGTATAGTCTTCCAGACCAGACTCGTCCTCGCCGAGGTCGGCGGCGTGGCGCAGGAGAAACGACGGCTGGGTTAGGTCGCTGTGAATGTGGATCTGCCCGATGCGGTTTCCACCGCCCTTCAACCAGGACCCAAGGACCGCTTCGATCGCGCTGCTCATGAGTCGCAGCTTTGAAGATGGCGACGGTCAAAATCCGCGACTTGGTCCAGAATGACCTGGGGCATCAAGGGATCGGAGCCGACGGCAGCGCTGTAGTAGAGCTGCCGGTCGTGGAGCCGGACGGGGTATTCGCGAAAGACGCTTCGCTGACTGGCGGCGCGGGTGGGTTCCTTCTCGATGCCGAGCATGACCGGGATGTCTTGGTAGGAATGCAAGCCGTCGGCGATGAAAAAGGGAACCACCACGGCATGTTCTGTTTTGGTCAACTTCGACCAGTCGGAGACGAGGGGCGCTTCCTCCATGTAGAGGTCCTGCACGCTGGCGAAGCGCGGAGCAGGGAGTTCGCGGATGCGGCGCACCTGAGCCTGAATTGCTTCACGAGAGCGTTCGTTGAGGCCGGTGCCGTGGCCGGCGATGAAGAGGGTGGTCTGCTCTGGAGGCGCTTCAGGAGCCGCCTCGTGGGCGCGGTGCAGGAGCAGACCGGTCATGGACGGGTGAATGCCGACGGGGTCGCAGTAGTAGAGGGTCTTTCCGGCGCGATGGGTCACGGGTCCGGTGAGACCCAATTCCCGGGGAATGACTTCCTGGGTAAAGTAGCCTTCGCTGATGAAGAGGGGAACACAGTAGACCTCTTCTCGGTCAAGCATGTAGAAGACTTCGCGGAGACCGGGTTGTTCCTTCCAGAAAGTGCAGACGACCTCGCCGAAGAGTTTGCTCTCCCGGATGCAGTCGGCGTGGCGGTGGGCAGGCTCGCTGGAATCCGGATTGAGCGTGGAGCCGTGGGCGATGATGACGAGCGCAGCCTGCGGTTTGGGATGATGCTTTCGATGAAGGCCGGGCATATCGAGGAAATGAACGGAGGGCCGGGGCTGGGGCAACTTCTTAGAAGGTGCGGTCATTCTAGAATTACGGGCGGTTGCGTCCTGCGGATGAACTCCCGGCCAGGCCGCCGGAGACGCCGGCCTTCCGGGTTCTTGTCGCGCGATGGGTCAGCATCCCAGGATTAGGCCGCCGGGGACGCCGCCTCAAGACCCAGGGCTGGGGACTGGTATTGGGAACCACGGATGGAGGGACACCGATGAAGAAGATCGATCTCTCGCAAAGAGCGCAAAGCTCGCCAAGGGTTGAGGATGTTTTCTCTAGCCCGCATTTCCCATACCGTCTCGTCGCGCTGCGAACCCCTTACGGCCAAGGCCGCGCGCCGCCGAGGGCGCAGAGCTGGGCGAGTAGACCCTTGTTCAAGCCCGAGGCAATCGGAACGAAGGCAGGATGGGGTGCAGCGCGCCACAGCAGAGAGGGTATGAGAAATGTGGGCTAGTCATCCAGGCAATGCATACTTTCCGGCGATGCATCTCGATGAAGGAATGATTTTAAGCCCTCTGGGCTTGTTTGAGGATATGGCCTGCCGGTCCGCGGCGGAGAACATGGCCTGCGATGAGATCCTCCTGCGCCGGTTGCAAAGGCCCATGCTGAGGATCTACGGTTGGAGGTCGCCTGCGGTTTCCCTGGGGTATTTCGTGGATTGGACGGATTCGTTGACGGAATTGGGCCGGGAACTGGTGCGCCGCTGGACGGGCGGCGGATTGGTGTTGCACGAGCCGGACGGAACGGCGCCGACCTACTCCGTATTGATTCCCCGGGATCACCCCTGGATTCGCCTGCGTCCACGGGACTTGTACGCGTTGGTTCACTCTCGATTGGCGCGGGTGCTGGAATGGAGCGGGATTCCGGCGGGGTTGCATCATGGCCCCGAGGCGCGGCCCGGGGGATGGTGTTTTCGAGAGGCGTCGGTATACGACATCGTGGCGTGGGATCTGGGGGGCAAGATTGCGGGGGCGGGCCAACGCCGGACGCGGCAAGGGACGTTGCTTCAAGGGAACCTCCGGGTGAGGCTTCGGGAGGGCTGGCCCCACGTGTTCGCCGCGATGCTGGATCCGGACTGGGAACCCGTGGGAGCCGGTGCGTTCCTTGGGCTGGAGACTGAGGTGACCCTTTGTGTTCGCGATCGATATGGAACCGACGCGTGGCTACGGCGAATCCGCGAAGGCAGCCCGAGGACCGCTGCGTCCACGTGAGCAGACCGGCGGCTGAGCTGTTAACTGCATTTCTCCCCTCGCCAGATCAGGAGTTCTGAGCCTGAGGTAAGCGCAACGCAGTCCCCATGGGGGCGCGCCGCAGCAGAAAAGGTATGAGAAATGCCACGAAACGCGACACGGACCCGGCGGAGCCCTGGGGAAATCGAGTGCTCCGCCTGGCCCGGAGCCCAACACAACGGCGCGTTTTTTGTCGCAGGTGCGACACGAAACGCGACACGTACCCCCAGTGGGCTGCGAGGTGTTCCCGGGAAACACCAACGACTTGACCACCGTGATGGGAAAGATCACTGAGCTACGAGAGCTCTACGGACTGGAGAAGGTCGTGTTTGCCGGCGACCGGGGCATGGTGACTGCGGCGCGTCTGAAGGAAATGGAGGG
>JBGTBW010000253.1:0-5806 GCA_041749135.1 Verrucomicrobiales bacterium | reverse complement strand
AATGTGAAGACGCGGTCCACGTCGGCGTTGTACATTAGCTTCCGGGCGCTCAGGTTAAACGAAGAGATTTCATCTAAAGCGCCACCCAGCTCTGACGCCCCGGAGCGATGCTCGGAATCCAGATCCTGTAGCAGTCCGAATCGGCGCTCGAATACAACTTGACCGTCCGGGTGGCGAGAGCTGCCCAGTCCGCCTCCATTAGGGCTGATATAGAAAGGCGCATGTTCCGGCCGCAGATAGCCTTGATCCGGACCGTTGCCCGTATTCAACGACACAAAGGCAGGCAATGTAGCTGTACTTCTATTGCCCAGCTCCAACGAAACAATTGAGCCTATGTGGGGGGCGATTTTTGCCAGGCTCGAAATCGGATTGCGCCCGATCTGAATCCATGTACGCGACAACTCGTGTACCGCCGCCCACGACTTAACTGAGCGAACCAGCGCGATAGAATCCATCTGCTCCCCAAGTCTCGGCATAATGCCCTGGGGCCAGCGAATGTCGCCATAGGAAGTTGGTTTGATGAAGGCAGGGGTCCAGGGGCCTTCCTTCAAATCGAAGGTATCGACGTGGCTTGGCCCGCCATACATGAAGAGGAAGATGACGCTGCGGGCGCGCTGAGGGAGCGGCGACGGGCGGGGAGCGAGAGGATTATGATAGGATCCGCTCTCGGTCGAGGCCTGGAGGGAGGGCGGGAAGAAGCCGTCCCGCGCCAGCAGACCGGTGAGGGCGACGGAAGTAAAGCCGCCTCCGACATGGCGGAGGAACTCGCGGCGGCGGACGCGGCGGCAGAACTGGCGGGCGGCGAGGCGTTGCTGGGCGGATGACTGGGACATAAGCGGCAAAATTGGCGGGATCGTTGGGCGGGGAAGGTCAGTCGAGATAGAGGAATTCGTTCAGATTGAGCACGAGAAGACAGAAGCGGTCGAGCGCGGGACCGGCTTCGAGTCCGTTCTCTGTTTGTAGTTTCTCCAGGAATCGGAGGCCTTCCTCGATCTCCGGTCCGGTGGGCGGGCGGCAGAGAGCGAGCCAGAAGGCCCGGTCGATTTGATCGCGAGGGGAGGCCGATTCGCTGCGGAGCCGGGCGGCGAGGGCGGCGGCTTGTTCATTGACGAACCGGCTGTTGAGGAGGGTGAGGGCCTGGGTAGGCAGGACGGTGCTGAAGCGGACGGGGCAGGAGGAGTCGGTGTCGGCGGCGTCGAAGACGGTCTGAAAGGGATCGCGCAGGGAGCGCCGGGCGAAGATGTAGACGGAGCGGCGCCGGGCTTCTTCGGGAGGGGAGACGCCCCATTTCCCTTTTCCGGTCGAGGAGGAAGCGAGGACTTCGCTGGGGAGTTCGGTGTAGATGGCGGGACCGAAAAGCTTGGGGTTGAGCCCGCCGCTGATGGCGAGCATGGAATCGCGCAGTTCCTCGGCGGTGAGCCGACGGAGATGAAAGCGCCACAGCAGGGTATTGTCAGGATCGACGTCTTGAGCTTGAGGGTTGGATCCGGAAGACATTTGGTAGGCCTGGGAGAGCAGGAGGGTGCGATGCAAGGCCTTCATGCTCCATCCCTTTTCGACGAAGGACGCGGCGAGCCAGTCCAACAAGTCCGGATGAGTGGGAAGCTCGCCCTGCCGGCCGAAATCGCTGGTGCTGCGCACGAGGCCGCGGCCGAAATGGTGTTGCCAGATGCGGTTGACCATGACCCGGGAGGTCAGGGGATTCTCCGGGCTGGCGATCCATTCGGCCAGGGCGCGGCGTTTCCCGGAAGAAGCGTTGCGACTGTTGATGACAGGTTCCGGAGGGTCGAGCACGGAGGGGAATCCCGGCTGGACTTCTTCGGCGGCAATAGAGGGGTTTCCCCGTTTGAGGATGTGGGTGGGACGCCGGCCTTGTTCAGCGACGGCCATGACTTTGCGGGTCTCCACCGGGGGCGGGGCATTGAGGCTTTCTTCCAACTGATCGCGGATGCGGAAGTAGCGGTTCACTTCGGGCTGGCCGAGGACAGCGGGGCCGGACCGGGCGATCCAGGCGGATGGCCCGGAAGCGCCGGAGGCCGCGGAGAGGCCGGCGTCGATGAATTGGGATCCTTCTGTGGAGCGGCGACTGTGAACGGCGAGGACGTTAGCTCCTTCTCGCAAGAGGGCGGCGGCTGCGGCATCGAGAGTGAAATCGGTGTAGCCTTCGGTGGCTTCGGAGAAAGTGCGCACCAGGGTTTCGTTTAGGTAGACCTCGGTGTCGCCGAGGTGATGCAGAGTGAGAATCAGGGTTGCGGGGGCGGCGCGGACTTCGAAAACCTGACGCAGCCAGATTTCCGGGGAGGACCAGCCGGTGCGCACGACGGCTCCCTGTGCACCGGAGAGGCCGAAGCCGCCGGGGTCGCGCTTCCACCGGCGCCGCGCATCATAGCGGAGAGCGGTCCAATCACCGGACGGTTTGGAGGTGGTGTAAAGCCAGCGCTGCGAAGCGCGCGAAGCGGCGGTTCCGACGAGAGGCAGGCCGGACGCTCCGGGATCGTTGGTTAGGGAAAGGCCAGCGAAGCCGGGGCCGGACCAGCGCAGGTCGAGCAGAGGTTCGCCGTCCCGGTTGAAGTATTCGAGGCGCACGGGGATAAAGCCGCGTTCGAGATGCAGCGAACCTTCGGTAGCGGCGCGGCCGGCTTCGGGGTGACCGGCGACAGGCTGACCGTCGACCAAAAGGCGTGATCCGCCGTGACTGTCCAAGGCAAAACGGTAGTCTCCGGTGGTGGGAACGTGGAGGATGCCCTCGAAGACCAGGCCCATGGCGTCGGGTCGCGAGGCTGGAGAGAGACTGAAGAAGGACGCGTCGAGCAGGCCCTCGGTTTCGGGCCGGAGGCGGTCAAAATCGGGGAGGTGGTCCCAAGTGTCGCGATAGAAGCGGTAACGCAACTCGCGAAGTCCGGAGGAGGCAGGCTGCGGGCTGGAGGCGGCAGTTGATGGCTCCGTGGCGGCGTTGCGGGCGAGTTTCTCCTCGATCTCGACTAACTGATGGCGGAGAGCGTCTTCGGCGGCGCGCTTGACTTGGGAGGCTTCAGACCGGGAGGCGTCCTCGGCCGGGGTGGAAACGGGGACGAGGTTGGCGTCTCCGGCTCCGTGTGGGGAGATGTCGATGAAGAAGGACAGCATCCGGTAGTAATCGGCGGCCGGGATGGGATCAATTTTGTGATCGTGACAGCGGGCGCAACCGATGGTGAGACCGAGCATCACTTCACCGGTGGTTGAGAGGATGCCGTCCAGGTAGTCGTAGCGGGACAGCTCGGGATCGGCGGGTTCGTCATCCCACAACCCCAGCCGATGAAAACCGGTGGCGGCGACGGATTGATCATCGGCGTCCTCGAGTTCGTCGCCGGCGAGCTGTTCTTTGAGAAAGCGGTCGTAAGGTTTGTCTTCGTTGAAGGCGCGGATGACGTAATCGCGATAGCCCCAGGCCATGGACTTGTCGGAATCGCGCTCGTAACCGTTCGAATCGGCGTAACGGACGAGGTCCAGCCAGTGGCGTCCCCATTTTTCCCCGTAATGCTCCGAGGCAAGGAGATCATCGACGACACTAGCAAAAGCGCCTGGGGAGGGATCGTGGAGGAACTCGCGGACTTGTTCGGGTGTGGGAGGAAGGCCGATGAGGTCGTAGTAGGCGCGGCGGAGCAGGACTTCCGGAGGTGCGGGAGGGTTGGGGCGCAGCCCCTTCTCCTGGAGGCGACGATAGAGAAAAGCGTCAATGGGATGGGCAGACCAGGAAGGGTCGGCGGTCTGCGGAACGGGGGGTTTGACGACGGGCTGGAAGGACCAGAAGGCCTTGGATTGGGCGGAGACTTTGGTAGGGTCCGCCTCGGCTTCCGGATCGCCGGCGATTTCGAGGGAGGGATCGTAGGGTGCGCCCTGTTCGATCCAGCGCTGCAAGACGGCGCGCTCTTCGGCGGGCAGCTTGCCGGCCGGCGGCATTTCATGATCCGGATCTGCATAACTGATCATGCGCAGCAAAAGGCTATGCGCGGGGTCGGCCAGATCGACTGCGGCTCCGAGGTCGCCGCCGCGCAAAAGTCCCTCGCGGGAAGTGAGGCGGAACCCGGCCTTGAGGCGCTCGCCGCCGCCGTGGCACTCGAAGCAGTGGGTTTGCAGGATGGGATGGACTTCCTGAGTGAAGAAGGCGCGATCCTCCGGGGAGGCGGGATTTGGGGCGGGCGCAGCCGTGGATACGGCGGGAACGAGGAGCAGCCAGAGCAATGGGAGGGGAAGGAGACCGATCAAGGCGGGCTGGATTCGAGGGTGATTCATCGCGCCTTGGAAAGTACAGGATCGGTCATAGATTAGCATGGAAGTTGGGGAAATCCATGGCTCTTCAGATCAAAAACATATCCGAAACGTGCGTCGTTCCCCCCTCTTGCCGGGAGAGATTCCTGGCTCTTACGGGGGCGGCGTCGCGTCCCTTGATCGAGCGGGGGGTGTGTTTTGCCGGAGTGAGCGAGTTGCATCCGCCTTATGAAATCGTGCGACGGCGTCCGGGATTTCACTTATTGATTTTCACGGTGGCTGGGCGGGGCGCGTATGAATTGACCAGGGACGCGGGTGAACTCACAGCGGGCGAAATGTGGTTGGTTCCCGCAGGGACGGCGCAGCGCTACTGGGCGGAGGGCACGTGGAGCATCATGTTTTTCCATGTGGATCCGCGCTTGCCTGGGGGCGGCATTTCGCAGCGCCGGGCGTTGCGGAGGCAGGCACGGGATTTGGCGGGTCTTCGGGTGGCCGTGGCCGGGTATTTGGCGGAGACCGGGTCCCGGCTGCCGGGTGCGGACCGGGCGGCGCTGGCGCAGGCGGAACTCATTCGAGTGCACTTGGACCGCGAGTTGGCGTTGGAGCAATTAGAGGAAGAGACGGCCGGGCCGGCGAAGCTCGAACGTTTATGGGAGGAAGTGGCTTTGCAACCGGGGCTGGCGTGGACCGTGGCGGGTTTGGCAGGACGTTATGGGCTGTCGGCCGCGCAGTTTCGCCGGGTCATGGTGGCGCGGCTGGGTTGTGCTCCCGCTGAAATGTTGCAGCGGCTGCGTTTGAGCCGGGCACAGGAACTGTTGCGCCGGACTGATTACTCGTTAGAGGAAATCGCGGATCAGGTGGGCTACCGTTCGCCCTTTTCGTTGTCGCGCGCCTTCCGGCGATTTTGCGGGTGCAGCCCGCGGGCCTATCGGAAATCGGGATATGCGTGAATTTGACAGGGCCAATGCGGGCGAGGGCATCGTGGGAGGGATTCGCTCTGGAGGAAACTCTTCAGGTAGAGCAGCCGGACGGAGCTTCAGAACTCCTGATCTCGAGGAATTTGGATGAGCGGCCAATCAGGGAACGGGAAAGGAATGGGAGACCGTGAGGGGTCACTGGTGTAGCGGAACTCGTGAGATTTCCGAAGGCCTGGCGGGCAGTCTGCATTCTTGCGAATGCAGTTGCGGGGACGGCGCTCCGCGCCTTGGAGAGAGCGGCGATGCTCGCCGCAGTCCAAGGGCCTCCGGCGTGGCTCGACGGGGCCTCTTTAGCGGCGGCTTGTCCGACGCCCTTGGACTGCGGCGAGAATCGCCGCTTTCGGGCGCGCACAGAACCCCGCCAATCCCAACCCCGCCTCGGCCTCCCAGAGACTCCGCGGCCCCATCCAAAACCCCAGAGGACTGGCGCACTCTACAAGCTTCCGCACGCATGGCGATGCTCGCCGCAAGGGCCTCCGGCTTTCCTTCTTTCCTCGATCTCCTTGTCTCGCCCGACAGATCAGGAGTTCTGAACCTCCGTTTTCCCGGCGGTCGCAATGGCTCGTTTCGAACCTTTGACT
>JBGTBW010000252.1:0-26997 GCA_041749135.1 Verrucomicrobiales bacterium | reverse complement strand
GCGGAGAACCGCCGGAGTTTTCCATTGGCCCGCGGAATCGACGAAAGCGGCTCCGCCGGGCAATTCGTGCAGGTAGCGGCGGAATCCCGATACAGCCGAGGCTCGACTGCGGCTGGAGTTGGGGGCAACGACGGCCCAGTCCCGATCGGAGGCATCCTGAATTCGGGACAGGACTTGGTCCATGGTTACGAAGACGCCAGTTTTCGCTGGGACTTGGGGGCGACCTGATGAGGAGGCGGGCGTCGCGAGACCTCGTTGGGTTGCTGTGGTTTGGGAAGGAGCGGCGCTGTCTGGCTGGTCCGCCGGTTCTGTGGCGGGCCGGTGTGAGGCGATGAGGCAGGCAATGTCCGAGCCGAGCGAGGCGAGCAATTCATCCGAGGCGAGCGTGGCGAGCGTTTCCAGGTCCGAGGCGAGCGAGGAGAGCGCTTCCTCGGGCATCGGTTCCAATCCCTGCTGAATCGTGGGATGGTGGGAATCCCGGGATGCGCCGGGTGGGGGGGCGGAGGATTCTTTGAGACGGCGCTGGAGGAGAAGCCATTGATTGGTGTCTTCCCATTTCGGGCCGAGGTCGAGCGCCTCCGCCGCGGCGTCGCTATTGGCCACGGGCGTGGGAGGTGGAGGGTTCTCCGAGTGCGGCTGGTGCTGGCCCGCGCTATCCGTCCGTTCGTTCACCGCCCGCAAGAGATACTCTCCTTGGCCTGACGGTGCAAGCGGCAGGTGGCGTGCGAAGCGGGAGAGGCAGTGATCCCGTTACGACGATGGCGCCGCGCCCTTGGACGGGCTCAGGGCGGCGGCGGGCAGGCAAGCGCTGAGGGCGAGGGCCGCCTGCAGTAAGGTAAATCCAATCAGGGCAGCCCACACCATAGAAGACGATAGCCCGTAGGCATGGAGACCGTTGGGTGCGAGGACGAAGTTGGCTCCAAACCAGCTCCAGGCGACCAGGGCGCTGGCGGCGCAGGTGGTCGACATCGCGCTGTGGCCGCCGAGCCGGCGGGTCTTTAATCCGAGAAAGGTGAAGAGGGTCCAGAGGCAGACCAAGAGGCCGCCGGTTTCGCGGGGATCCCAGTCGAAGAATCGCCCCCAATGGGCCTGGGCCCAGAGCGCACCGGTAAGGAATCCCAGTCCGGTGAGGAGGGCCGCGGCTCCGGACAGAGCGGAAAGCTTGCGGACGCGGCGGCGGAAGGTTTCGAGGGTGCTGGAGCGGAAGAGGCGCTGAATGAGGGAGAGACCCGCTACGGCGCCCGCCAAGAAGACGGCGAGGTAGCCCGTGGTGATGGCGGCGACGTGGAAGCTCAGGAGCGGCGAGAAAGCGGGGTAATCAGGAAGAAGGACGGCGGCGAGGAGGGCAGCGGAGAGCGCGGCGATTCCCCAGCGCGCCCATGGGAAGCCGGGCGCCGGGGTTTTCGCGGGCGGAGGGGTGGGGTTGTCGAGCGCGGTGGGGGGTCCGAGTCGCGCGAGGGCTTCTGACCAGGCGCGGGAGGTGGAGTGTCCGCTGCGGATCTCTTCTTCGACGAGGGCCAGGAGGTGATCTTGGAGTTCGTCGAGCAGTTCCGGAGGGAAGCCGGTGGACCGAGCGGTTTTCCGCCGCCATTGGCGGAGGAGGCGGGGGAGGCTGGAGAGGTCAGTCATGGCAGGGATTCCGAAGGGTGAGGAAGAGTTGGTCGACGAGGCGCCACTGGGATTGGTGGACTTGGAGGGCTTTGCGGCCTGGGGCGGCGAGCCGGTAGTATTTGCGTTTGCGGCCGGTATCGGAGGCGCCCCAGCGGGAGCGGATGCAGCCTTGATCTTCGAGGCGGTGGAGGACGGGATAGAGCATGCCGTCGGTCCACTGGATTTCTCCGCCGGAGAGTTCGCGGACGCGTTGGATGATGGCGTAGCCGTAGTTTTCGCCTTGGGCCAGGATGGAAAGGACGAGGGGAGCGGCGGAGGCGGCGACGAGGTCCTTGCTGATGTGCATAGCGCGAATATGCATTGCGCAACTATGTATGTCAAGAAGGGATTTTCAACTCGCGGCGCAGGGGGGGAAGGCGGCGCTGGCTGCCGGGCTTGACTGGGACGCCGGCATCGGCGCTTTGGAGGGCGGCGAAGCAGAGGGCGAGGCTGCGGAGGTTCGCGGCGGCGCTGTGGGAGGGCTGGCGGTTCTCTTCGATGGCGAGGATGAGTTCTCCCATGGCGCCCTGGAATCCGTTGGAGAACCAATCGCCTTCGAGAGACGGGCGAGCGACACCGGCTTCGGTCCAGAGCATGACCTTTTGCTCGTTGAGGCCGGGACCGCTGGCTCGGGCCGTGCCGAGGCTTCCGGCGACGACGGTGCAGTCTTCTTGTCCGTAACGGGTATGGGCGTTGCAAAGCAAGCGCACTTGGGCCCCCGGGAAGTCGATGACGGCCTGGGCAAGGAACGGCGGTTTTGTTGTTTGCCAGGGGGCGCGAACGGCGGAGGCGTAGACCCGTTCGGGTTCCCGGCCGGGAACGAGTTGGAGGGCCATGTCGAACCAGTGAATGCCGAAGTCGTAGAGGACGAGGTGATGCAGTTGCTCGAAGGGGGTTCCGGCGGTCCAGGTGTGATCGAAATGCAGGACAAAATCGACGGTTCCGGGTTCTCCGAGGATGCCCGCGCGCGCGGCGGCGGCGAGCCAGGCGAAGTGGGGCGCCCAGCGGCCGTTCTGATTGACGGCGAGGAGACGTTTCTGAGAGTCCGCTAGGGCGACCAGTTCCGCGCCGCGGTCGAGGTCGGTGACGAAGGGTTTTTGGCTGAGGACGTGTTTGCCGGCGCGGAGAGAGTCGGCGATCAGGTCGAAGCGTTCCTCAGGGTGGGTGGTGATGTCGACGACTTGGATATCGCTGCGCTCGAGGACGCGGCGGTGATCGGAGCAGATCTCGGCGTCTGGGTAGAAGGCGTCGCGGCGCTGCCGGGCTGTTTCGAGGGTGCGATTGCAGATGACGGCGACTTCGAGTCCGAGGGCCCGGCAGGCTTTGAGGTGGAACTCGGATATTCCTCCTGCTCCGATCAGACCGATGAGCGGCCGGTAGTGGTGGGGCCGGGGAGGGCGGTAGTCGAGGCTGGGAGCAGGGATCTCGGGCTCCGGGCGTAGGGTGCTGAGGCCGTATTCGGATTCGCTGCTCATGCCATTTGGGGCAGGTTAGGAATCCTTCAGCGCGACGCTCCGGCCGGTGCGGATGCTTTCGAGCGCGGTATCGACGATCTGTTGTCCCGCCCAGGAGATGGAGGGGGAAAGAGGGCCTTCGACCGGCTGGCCGGTTTCGAGGCAGTGGAGGAAGTAGTTGACGGCTCCGTCGTGCGGGGGAGCGAGGTGGTCGACGGGGATGTCGAGGCCTTCGGGCCGATCGCGGGTTTGGATGCGGACGGTGGGTTCGAAGTCATAGGAGGAGAGGGTTCCCTCGGAGCCGCGGATAACAAAACCGCATTTGGGCTGGGGTTGATGGGTCCAGGGATCGGTGAAAGTGCCCCAGCGGGTTTCAAATTTGGAAAGTCCGAAGGGGTAGCGGGCGATGGCGATGCTGTGTTCATCGACTTCGAGTCCGTCGGATTGGCCGGCGACGGCGGTGACTTCGAGCGGCTGGCGTCCGCCGAGGAACCAGGCTCCCAGGGTGACTCCGTAGCCGAGGTAGTCGAGCAAGGAACCTCCGCCGGCCGCGCGTTTGTAGAACCAGCTCGCGGCTTTGCGTTCGGGGGTGGGTTCCGTTTCGATCTTCTCCGCTCCGTGCCAAAGGGGGCCGCGGTTGCCGTCGTAGTAGTGTACTTCGAGGGGATCGCCGATGTGATGTTCGGAGAGAAGGCGATAGGCGGTGGCGTGGCTGGGGTACCAGCGGAGAGGCCAGTTGATGGCCAAGGGCTGGCCGGCGGTTTGCATGGCGGCGATCATGCGGCGGGCGTCATGCAACGAGGCGGCGAAGGGTTTCTCGATGAGTATGGGGAGGCGGTAGGCGGAGATCTGCTCGGTCCAGAGGGCGTGGTCTGCGGTCGAGGGACAGAGAAGAACCAGGTCCGGCCGCGTTTGTTCCAGACAGGCGCGATAGTTGGTGAAGACACGTTCCTGGGGGATGCCCAGGCGATGGATGGTTTCGCGCATCCGTTCCGGATCGACATCGCAGACCGCGGCGATTTCGGCGTGGGGATGTTGTTGGACTTCCAGCAGGAGATCGCCCATGTGGAAGTGCTCGAAGCTGATGCCGGCGACGCGCCAAGTTTTGTGCATACAGGTTTTCCTAAGTGGTCATGAGCATAAATACGATGGCGTTCGCGGCGAGGGATTTATTGGCGCAGGCGGGGCGCGATCGACGAGCATACGTTCAGCGGTCTGTGAGGAGAGAGCAACGAAGCCTGCGCCAAAAGGAACCGCCGCCCTGCGGGTTGCGCCGGGTTTGGCCTGTGGCTCTGTTGCTCGCCGGGATGCGCCCTCCTCGCGCCTCGCCACAGGGCAAACCTGGCGGAACGAACGTCACCGTATTTGTGCGACTCCGGAACTGGGCGGAGGGGCGTTCGACGTCAGAAGTCCTGGTTCAGATCCGGCTGCGGGACCGGTTCCGGGACAGATCCATTGACAAAGAGAGGGGGCATCGGTAGGTTAAACGGGCGTTTTAGCGGACGCCCGTTCCCGTTCTCCCCATGAGCTGGCGTTTGCAAGTGTGCCGCTTCGCGGCGGTCTTTGGCGCGTCGTGCCTGTCGCCTTTGCTGCAGGGCGGCGTCGTCATTCACGAAATCCACTATCATCCCGCTCACGTTTCCGGGCGAGAACCGGTGGACCAGGAGATTATCGAACTCTTTCACACCGGGGGCCCTTCGGTGTTGTTGGAAGGATGGCGTTTCACGAGGGGAGTCAATTTCACTTTTCCGGCGGTGACGCTGCGGGCAGGAGAGTTTTTGGTGGCGGCGGCCGATCCCGCAAAGCTGCGGGAGGCGCATCCGGACCTCGACGCCATTGTGGTGGGCGGCTGGACCGGACAGCTTTCCAACTCCGGCGAAGGGATCGAACTGACCGATGCCCAGGGTGGAATCGTGGACGAGGTGAAGTATTCCGATGAGGGCGACTGGGCGCTGCGCCGTTTGGGGCCGGAGGATCGCGGGCATCGCGGATGGACGTGGGCGGCGGCGCACGACGGCGGCGGACGCTCTTTGGAATTGGTGGACCGGGAACTGGACAACGGGTTGGGCGCTAACTGGGCGGCGAGCGAGGTGGACGGCGGCAGTCCGGGGAGAGAGAACTCGACTCATCGCTCGCGATCGGCTCCGTTGTTGAGCGAGGTGCGGCATCTTCCGGCGGTTCCACGTTCGACGGAAGAGGTCTACGTGGAGGCCCGTTTGAGTTCGAATGGCGGGGCAGCGACGGCGGCGTTGTGGCATCGGGTGTCGAGGGCGAGTCCGGGAGCCTTTGTGCGCAGCGCGATGAACGACGGGGGAGAGGAGGGGGATCTCACGGCGGGCGACGCCGTATTCACTGGCACCATTCCCCGGTTGCCGAACGGCAGCGTCGTCGAGTTCTATGTGGAAGCCGCCAACGCGGCGGGGCGGCGCACTTGGCCGGCTCCGGCTACCGGCTTCGGGGAACAGGCGGCCAATGCTCTTTATCAAGTGGACGACGGGGCGGACCCGGCCGGTTTGCCGGTGTACCGCTTGGTTCTTTCGGTTCCGGAAGAATTGGCTTTTCGTCCGGGAGCTTTCAACCGGCGGAGCAATGCTGAAATGAACGCGACATTCATCGCGGGCCGGGGGGCGGAATGGGAGGTGCGTTACCTGGCCGGAGTTCGTTACCGGGGCAACAGCAGCCGGAATCAGGTTCCGCCCACGCTGCGAGTGAATCTGGCTGGGGACCGGCCGTGGAATGGGGAGACCTCGCTCAACCTGAACGCTCGCTTCGGATACTTGCAGGCCCTGGGGATGGAGACCTTTCACCGGGCCGGGCTTCCCGCTCCGGAAGCGCGGCTGGTGCGCCTTCATATCAACGGAATCGACCAGATGCCGCCGGGTTCGCAGACTGTATCGCATTACGGCGCCTATGTGCACATGCAACCGCTCGGACCCGATTTGGTGAGAGAGCAGTTTCCCGGCGACAACGGAGGCAATCTTTACAACAAACGCAGCGCGGATCCGAGCCGGGATCGCAAGCGCTGGGGAGTGCATTTTGAAAACCAGATCGTCTACCGGCAGCCGGACTGGCATCGGACGGACCAGTGGAGCAAGGCGACGAATACTGCTGCGGACGATTGGTCGGATCTGCAAGATTTCATTGTCACCGTCAATGAAGCGCCAGACGCAACCTACCTGGAAGAGATGTCCGAGCGGATCAATCTTGAGCAATGGCTGCGCTGGTTTGCCCTGATGGTTCTGATGAATAATGTGGAAACCAATCTCAGCAACGGGATCGACGACGATTATTCGATGTATGCCGGGGAGTTTGATCGGCGGTTCGTCCTGTTGCCGCACGATCTCGACTCGGTTTTTGGAGAGTCAGCAGAGGCGACGCTGTTTCCGATGCTGGATTTCACTTTTGGCGCGGGTCAAGCTTGGATTCCTCAACTGCAGCGCTTCTTCGAGCATCCGGTGATTCGCCGGGGTTATTTTCGGGCCCTGCGCGAGCTGTCGGAAACGGTATTGTCGGACGCGGTCTTCGGCGAAACGGTGGAGAATCTTTTGGGAGACATTGTGCCCGCAGAGCGGCGCGCCGAGATCCGGTCCTGGATGCGCGCGAGGAACAGTTTCGTTAGGAGCCAAGTGAATCGGCCGCTGGTGAGTGAAGCCGTGGCCAGCGAGGTTTCTGGTTTCCCGCAGGTTTTGGAACCGCGGGCGGCGCTGCGCGGTCTGGTGGGGATTGTGGATGTCGAGCGGGTGCAGGTCAATGGGTTGGAGGCTGAGCTAGACCGGGTCAGCGGAGAGTGGACGCTGGCTCCGGGCGTCCCGCTTTCCCCGGGCATCAATCGCGTGGTGGTGGAGGCCTTGGACGGAATGGGAACCGTCATCGAAGAGGACTACGTGGATGTTTGGTATGATAACGGAAACAGGACGGTGTTGGAGGGTTTTGTGAATGTGAACCGGACTCTGACGGCGGCGGGCGGACCTTACGTGGTGCGTGGTTCGCTGGTCGTTCCCGCCGGGCGGCGCCTGACGATCGATCCCGGGACGAATGTGTATTTTGAAAGGGATGCCGAACTCAAGGTGTTGGGCGAGTTGGCGGCGGAAGGACGGCCCTACCGGAGGATCCGTTTCGGCAGTGTCCCCGGCGCCGCCTGGGTCCCGGACATCCGGCCGGGGCTGCCCGAAGGCCCCCCAAAATGGAAAGGGATTCATTTCGAAGGGACGCTCTCGGAGGAGAACCGGATCGTCTACGCGGACATAGTGGACGCGCAAGACATTGGAGGAAGCGTAGGTTTGGTGCGGTCCCGGGCGCGGCTCTCACAATTATCTTTTGCCGGGACGCATCTGCGGATGGTTTATGGGCAAGACGCGGCGGGTTTCATCGAGGCCTCGCGTTTTCCGGACATGTTCGGACCCGGTGAGGATCCTGCGGAGCTGGATCTCGACAACATTTCCGAACACATCAAGATCATTGGGCGGATTCCCGCCGGGGAGCGCCTGGTCATCCGGGGCAACTGGTTCGGGACCAATCGCGGGCACAACGATGTCATTGATGCGGACAGCGGACAGGCGCCGGGTCCCATTCTGGAAATCCTCGACAACGTATTCACCGGCGCGGGCGACGAACTGCTTGACTTGGGCGGCGACGTTTATGTGGCGGGCAATTTTTTCACTGGTGTTTTCAAGGACGGGTCGACTTCCGATCGTGGTTATGCCAGCGCGATTTCGCAGGGGGACGGTCCGTCCGGCGTTACGGTTTACGTTAACCGCAATATTTTCTGGGACGTGGATCACGCCGTGAACATCAAGAATGGGGCCGCTACGGTGTTCGAGAACAACACGGTGGTGCGAGTGCACCCGGATTTCCGGGACCGATTCGACCAGCTCAATGTGGGATCGGCGATCAATCTGTTCGTTGACGAACCCGGGGCAACCACGGCGCGGGGAGCCTATGTGGCGGATAATATCTTCGTCGATTTGCCTCGGGTCTTCGGGAATGTGGATCTGCCGGAAGGCTCCGGGCATCTCTTGCGATTCCGGCACAACATGATTCCGCCGGAGATTGCCGGAGACCGTGTGTTTCCGCGTCAGGACACGCTTTTCGAACTTGGGCCTGGGAACCGGGCGGGCCTGCCGTTTTTTGTTGATCCGGAGCGGGGTGATTTTCGGCTTGTGGAGGATTCTCCGGCGCGGAGAGCGGGCGGATTGGGGCAGGATTTGGGGGCGATGGTGGAGCCTCGGCTGTATGTGGCGGGCGAACCGGAGGGGGTCACGGATCAGAGCACGGCGGTGCTGAGAACCGGTGGTCCTGGCATGGCCACATTTCAGCACCGGGTGAACGGGGGGCCGTGGAGTCTCGAAATGAATCTTCCTAACGGATTGGAGCCGGAGGGTTCCGGAGGCCGGGAGGGGCGCATCGAGCTGAGCGGACTGGCGCCGGGCGAGTATGTGGTGGAAGTGAGAGGACGGGATTATGCCGGGAACATGCAGGCGGAGCTCACGGCCTCGCGGGTATGGACCGTGGGCGAACCGCCGCAGGAGGGAGCCTTAAGAATCAGCGAGGTGCTCGCGGCCAACGTGAGCGCGTGGGAATGGAACGGCGTTTTTCCCGATTACGTGGAGATCCACAACGGCACGAGCCGGCGCGTGGATCTGTCGGGAATGACGCTGAGCGACGATCCGGGAGAGCCGGGCTCCTGGGCTTTTCCGGAAGGCAGGCAATTGGCGGCGGGCTCCTACCTGATTCTACCGGCGGGAGTCGAGGCGGAGGAGGGGGAAGTGGTCTTGCCTTTTGGGTTGGCCCGGGAAGGGGAAGGCGTCTTTCTCTATGCCGCGCCTGAGGACGGCGGGATGTTGTTGGACTCGGTGATTTTCGGGCTCCAGATTCCGGATTACTCGGTGGGCCGGGCCTCGGGAAGCGGGGAAGCGGCGGGCGGTTGGACCCTGTGCCAACCCACGCCGGGAGCGGCCAATGCCGTGGCTCGGTTGGGATCGGTGCGCGGCTTGCGCATCAACGAGTGGCTGGCTACGTCCCGGGTGCTCTACCGGGGGGATTTTGCCGAGATTTACAATCCCTCTCCGGACCCGGTCAGTCTGGGAGGGCTGTTTCTGACCGATGATCCCCGGCTCCTTCCGGAACGGCATCGGATCCGCGATTTGAGTTTCATTGCGCCAAATGGTTATGCCGTGTTCGAGTTCGGGAAGGAAAGCGAGGCGGCCGGTTCGGCTGGGGCCGTCGAGTTTGGATTGGCGGCCAGTTATGACCGGTTGGCGCTGCGGAGTGAAGGCGGGCTGATTGATGAGGTGATGATAGGGGCGGAAGTCGCCGACGTCTCCCGAGGACGGGCTCCCGACGGGTCGGCCGAGTTCGCAGACTTCCGCATCCCGAGCCCGGGCGCGCCCAACTCGGAACCGCCGCGGGTGGTTGGCCAGGAGTTGACGGCCTGGGATGCAGTGTGGCGGTTCGATCAGTCGGACACCGACTTCGGCCTGGCGTGGAAGGAGTTGGGATTCGACGACTCCGGATGGGAATCGGGAGCTGGGGTCTTGTTTTTGGAGAACTCGGATCTGGCCCTGCCCAAGAGGACGCCGCTCCAGTTGAATCCGCCCGCCACACATTACTTTCGCCACAGCTTCGACGCAGGGGAGGGACTTTGGACGGAAGCGAGATTGGAGCTGTTGGTGGACGACGGAGCCGTGGTGTGGTTGAACGGGGAGGAACTGGTGAGGCTGCGGATGCCGGAGGGAGAAGTGCAGCACGGGACTTTCGCTTCGTCGGGAGTGAACAATGCTGTTGTGGAAGGACCTTTTGCTGTGGAAACCGGCCGCTTGAGACCGGGTCAGAACCTCTTGGCTGTGGAAGTGCATCAAGACAACGATTTTAGCAGCGACGTGGTCTTCGCGGCGAGACTGTGGGCGGCGCATCAAGAAGGGGGAGTGGACCTCAGCGGCCTAATTGGAGTTCTGGACCAGCTCCGGATCACGGAAATGATGGTGCAGCCGGCTGGGGGCGAGCCCTGGGAGTTTATCGAACTGCAGAACGTGGGCGCGGAGCCGTTGCAACTGGACGGACTGCGCTTCGTGGATGGCGTCGAGTTTGTTTTTCCGGAGTGGACTCTGGAGCCGGGCGCTTTTGTGTTGGTGGTGGAGAACCGTGCCGCATTTGTAGAACGCTACGGCGGCCACTGGCCGGTGATCGGGGAATACAGCGGGCGCCTCTCGAACGACGGGGAACGCATTCGCTTGTTGTTGCCGGAACCTTTTACGGCGGCAATTCTTGATTTCCGTTTCGATGGCCGATGGTATGCGGAAACGGCGGGGGGCGGGTATTCCTTGGTCGTGCCTGATCCCAGCCGTCCGGCGGCGGTTTGGAACGATCCGAGGAGCTGGGGGCCGAGCCCGCTGGAAGGAGGAACGCCCGGACGAGGCTCCGCTCCGGTGATCACGAGCGCGTTGTTTGTGGAAACGACGTTAGGCGATCCATTCACCTACGGCATCGAGGCGACCAACGATCCGCTGACTTATATGGCGACGGGCTTGCCTCAGGGGCTGGCGTTGGATCCCGGTTCGGGTGAAGTGGCGGGGAATGCGCAGGAGTACGGTCTGTTCAGAGTTGCCTTGGAGGTGTCCAACTCCGTGGGACCGGTCAGGCGCGAGCTGATGCTGCTGGTGAGAGCGTCTGGACCGGCGGCGGCGTTCGTTTTCGAACCCATGACGGCCGGGCAAGAGATGGGCATTCCCTTTGCCGTGGGGCTGCGCGCTGTGGACGGGCAGGGACGGACGGTAGTGGATTACGAAGCGCCGGGTCCCCTCGATTGGCTGGCTTTGGGTACGGCGAGCGGCGTTCCGGTGCGCATCACGGAGATCAGCGACCGCGAGATCGACTTTGTTGAGTACCAGAATCTGGGGACGGAGCCTGTGGATACGTCAGGCTGGGTCTTGTTGTTCAACGACGCCTCGGAGGGATCGATCACGGACGTGCATGGTCTCGGACGCGAGGGAGTCGTCTGGAGTTTAGAATCCAACTTGGCGGGAGGGGAAGTACGGTTGGTGTCCGATGGCGGTTCTGGAACATTCGTGGGAGGCGACATCGCCTGGAATCATGCGTTCGCCCCATTCACCGATGACGTTCGGAAAGGATGGGCAATGCTGTTGAACGCCCAGGGTGAGATTGTGGATTTTGTGGTTTGGGGTTATCCGCAGGAAGAGATCCGCACGCTGGCGTTCGATTTCGAGGGCCGGAGAGTGACGGTCGAGGGAGCTTGGAGCGGCCCTCCGGCGGGCTACCGGCCCGAGTTCGGTCTCACCTTGCAACGACAAGGGGCCGTGGACCGGGACCAGGGTGAGGATTGGCAATGGGCCCCAGACAGCGCGGGCCTCCTCAATGGAGGTCTCGAGTTTCCTCTGTTCACCGGTCAGGTTCCTGCTCTGGAGATCGTGGAGGATCAGCGCTTCCATCTGGGACGGTGGACGGGTCTGATCCGCGTCCATGGAGCCGGGCCGGGAATCCGATTGTCCGTGAGTGATGGAGAAGGGACGCGTGGAGAATCGGCGGCGTTCGACTTGGCTTTGCCGGCTCCTCCGGTGATCACGAGTCCCCTGGAGGTGGAGGCCGTGGCCGGAGAACCGTTTCACTACCGGATCGAGGGCACGGGGTATCCTGACAGGTTTGCCGTGGAGAATCTTCCTGAAGGACTGTATGTGGACGGAGAAGATGAAGGGGTGATCCGCGGGGCGCCGGAGGAGCCGGGAGAATACCTGGCGACGATATCGGCGGGGAACGCGGGTGGGGAGGGCCGGGCGACGCTTCGCCTCGATGTCTTGGCCGACGGGGATGGGGACGGGATGCCCGATTCCTGGGAGGTCGAGCATGGCTTGGACCCAGAGGTCTATGGCCGGGGCGAAGACTCCGACGGCGATGGCGCTACAGATTGGACGGAATACCGGGCGGGGACAGATCCCCGGGATCCCAAGTCGGTTTTTCGAATTGTGGCGGTCGAGCGGGAAAGCGATGCGATACTGCTGGTGTGGACTTCCAAACCGGGAAGGCGCTACCAGGTTTGGGAAAGATCATCCTCGCCGGGGAGGGTCTGGACTCAGGTTTTGGGCAGCGAGGTCCGCGCGACGGGAGTCGAGGCCGGTTATCGGCATCGGCTTCCAGGCGGACAGGATGGCGGAGAACGGCTCTACCGGGTTGAGGTGCTGGGAGATTGATGCCAGGGTGCGGCCCGGTGAGCGATCTCTTGCGATGGATGCGGTACGCGAGCCGCGACACCCGGTTTCTGGGGAGGACGGCGATTGGGATCGGGCTGGCGGCGGTAGCGACGGCCTTGGTGTTGTCGTGGTTTCCTTGGCCGGAGAGCCGCCGCGAGGCAGGGCATACCATTCTCTCTCTGCGCCAACTGGTCATGGAGGAAGCGATGAGGGGGAACGCCTTGTTCACGGAGGCGTCGCTGATCTTGTCCGGCGGCGAGCATCGTGAGCTGGTGAGCGCTTATTTGGCCGGAGTTCTCAGCGGCGGCAACGATGAATCCGGGCGGAGTTACTTGAAGACGATCGCGGAGAAGCATCCTCCGGTGCGTTATTCCAACTTGTTGCTAGGGGATCTGATCATCCTGGGCGGCGATCTCGAGGAGGGGTTGCGTCTTTACGAGCGGGAATCCGTGTTGCCGGGCGCGGACTACGCCGCCGGAGCTGTGGCGGGGGCGCTGCGGCGGGCCGGGGAAAAGGAGCGGCTGCGCGCACGCTTGAAGGATGGGGGATTCCGCTCGCAGTTGAGCATGCCGGAGCGAGTCCGGGCAGCAGTCTACCTGAGAGACCCGGCCTGGTTGCTGCGCTCGGTCTGGCGTTTTGACTACACGCGAGTGGCCTGGCATGTCCTGCTTCTGACGGGAGTTTCCGCGGCGGTCTGGTTCGTGATTCTATGGAAGCTCTACGGGATGCAGGGCGCAGCGAGCTTGGTGGGATGGGGTGGAGGAGGGATGTTGCTCGGAATCTTGAGCGCCAGCGCCACCCTGTTTGCAGTGATTTGGCAGCAAGAGGTTTGGGAATTCGAGCCGACGGGGGAACTGGTCAACGACTTGGTCGTGTGGATCTGTGGCGTGGGGCTGCGTGAGGAAACGATCAAGCTCTTGTTTTTTCTTCCGCTGCTCCCTTGGCTCTGCCGCAGAGGCAACGGAGGGACGGCGCTCTTTGCGGCATCCTGTGTCGGCCTGGGCTTCGCCTTGCAGGAGAACCTGGGTTACCTCGGCGGATTCTATGGGGAAGGGGCCGCTTGGGGGAGATTTCTGACTGCGAACTTTCTGCATTTGGCGTTGACGGGTCTCATGGGGTTCGCGGCTTTTCGTTTTGCTATGGCTCCGGCCCGGGAATGGGAGCGGCTGCTCGGAACCTTCGTCGCTGTGGTTTTGGCGCACGGGTTTTACAACGCCTTCCAGAGTATCCCTGTATTTCTCCAGTACGACTTCCCCGTCTTTTCCATCATCGTCTTGGCCGGCGTCGCCCACGCCTATTTCGCCTTGGCTTGGAAGGAACGAGAGCGGAGCAAGCAAAACATCTCGGTGTTGGGCGTCTTCGTAGTGGGGGGCGCCATGCTGCTATGGCTTAGTCTCGCGCTGATGGGTTGGCGTTATGGGTTCTTGGACGGGTTGCGCGCATTCGGACCGGCCTTTCTCGGCGTCTTTCCCTTGATCTTCTTTTTTGTGCGGCAGTTCCGGGACGCCTGAGGAACGGGGCGGCATCGCTCTCTCGCCCTCCAGCGATGCCGGCGGCGAGGCAGGCCGCGGTTGCATTTCCCTGGGCTGGCGAAACAGTGGCGCCTACTCATGGCGAGGGAATTGACGGAAGCACAGGTTCGAGAGGCGTTGAAAGGGGTGCGGTATCCCGGATTCAGCCGGGACATTGTGTCCTTCGGCTTGGTCAAGGAAGTGGCTGTGGAAGGGCGCGACTTGCGCGTGCGGATTTCTTTGGCGACGCGGGATCCGCAGGTGCCGCAGCAGCTTTACCGGGACTGCCGGGAGGTATTGGACGAGCTGGAGGGGGTTGGGAAGGTCGATTTGGATTTCGACATCCGGGAGCCGGAACAGTCCGGGGCGGCATCCGGGGGGGCGGCGTTGCAGATGGCCATTCCGGGAGTGCGCAGTGTGGTGGCCGTGGCCAGCGGGAAAGGAGGGGTGGGCAAATCAACGGTCGCCGTCAACTTGGCGGTGGCCTTGCGGCAGGAAGGATTGCGGGTGGGTTTGTGCGACTGCGACCTCTATGGTCCGAGCGTAGCGCACATGTTTGGTTCACGAGAACGGCCGGGCGCGACGGAAGACAATCGGATCATCCCCATCGTGCGGCATGGTTTGCGGTTGATCTCGATGGGGTTTTTGCTGGAGGACCGGTCGCCAGTGATCGTGCGGGGACCGTTGGCGACGCGTTATACCCAACAATTTTTGCGGCAAGTCGAATGGGGTGATCTGGACATGCTGGTTCTCGATCTTCCGCCGGGCACAGGGGATATTCAGCTTACGATTGTGCAGACCGTGGCGCTGGACGGCGTGGTCATTGTCACGACGCCGCAGGAAGTGGCCCTGATCGATGCACGCAAGGCCGTGTCCATGTTTGAGAAGGTGAACGTCCGAGTGCTCGGCATTGTGGAGAACATGAGTTATTTCGAATGTCCCTCGGACGGGAAGCAGTATTATCTTTTTGGAGAGAAGGGAGGCGCTCGGGAGGCGGAGCGGCTGGGGGTTCCCCTGCTGGGGGAGGTTCCGCTGGAGATGGAGACGCGGGAACGCAGCGACGCGGGCGAACCGGTGGCCCTGGACGATCCGCAGCGCTCGAAGATGAGCGCGGTGTTTAGGAACATCGCTTTGCAGGTGCGTTCGGCGGTGGGAGTTTGAATCGGGAAGGGAAAGACACAGCCGGAGGGAAGGACGCGACGCGGCCGATGGGAGAGGAACACGAGAAATCTGGGGATCCGGTGGGAGCCGAAGGGCAGCCGGGTTTGTACGCGGACTTTCTGGAGTTGCGCAAGGCCATTCGCCGGCATCGCAAGGAACTCTCCGCGGAAACTGAGGAACGGGTTTCCTTTGAGCAGGCTTTGTTGCACTGGGCCCGCGGGGCGCACGGGCGTTGGCTGGAAGGGAAGCGTGGTTAGCCCCAATGCCTTTAGGGATCCCCGTTGGGGATCTTAGCCCACATTTCTGCGCCCTCGGCGGCGCGAGGCCTTGGCAGTGAGGGGTTCGCAGCGCCTCGCGACGAAACGGTATGAGAAATGCGCGTTAGGCGTCTTCTCCGACGGCGTAGCGAGCGAAACGGCGAATGCTTAGGGCGTCGTCCGTGGCTTGGGAGGTGGCTTTGAGAAGCTCGCCGACGGTGCGGTCCGGGTCCTTGATGAAGCCCTGTTCGAGCAGACAGATCGTGCTATAAAACTTCTCCAATTTCCCTTGGATGATCTTTTCGACGATGTTGGCGGGTTTCCCGCTGACTTGATCCCGGTAGATGTCTTTCTCCTTCTCGACCAAAGATTCGAGAACCTCGTCGCGGGACAGGCAAGCCGGGTGGGCCGCAGTGATGTGCAAGGTCACGTCGCTGACAAACACCCGAAATGTCTCGTTGGTCACGGTCTCCGGTTTTTCGCAGCCGACTTCGAGGAGGACGCCGACTTTACCGTGGAGGTGGATGTAGCTGGCCACCACGCCATGGCGGCCCGTCTCGATCTGAAAGCGGGTCAGGCGGCGCAGCACGATGTTTTCTCCGAGTTCAGCGATGGCGGTCTTCACGACGGCATCGACGGTGGAATCCGGCTGGCTGAGGCTCGGTTCGGCGAGCAAGGCCTCGACATCGGCAGCGCTGCTGCCGGCGGCCTGTGCCGCGAGTCCGGCGACAAAGCTTTGAAAGCGGTCGTTCTTGGCAACGAAATCGGTTTCGCAATTGACCTCGATCAACGCTCCGGTGCGCCCCTGGGAAACGATATGAGCGGCGACGACCCCTTCTTGGGCGCTGCGGCTGGATTTTTTCCCTGCGCCCTCGATTCCGCGCTTTCGGAGGATGATCTCGGCTTGTTCAAGGTCGCCAGCTGATTCGACGAGCGCCTCTTTGCATTTCATCATGCTGGCGTTGGTCTTGTCGCGGAGTTGTTTGACGAGTTGGGCAGTGATTTCAGCCATGATTCGGCGGGGTGCGATGGAGAGTGGGAATGGAGGGATGGGATCACGTCTTCCGCCGGACCTGGGGACGGCGGCAGAAGGAGCGGAGCCAAGGGGAGTTCTCGAGCCTGAGGGCGAAAACGGGGGATAAAGATGCGGTCCGGGTCAGGCGTCGATCACCGACATTTCCGTCCGTTTGGCTTTGGAGAGCCGGGCGGCTCCCTTGGAAGCAGCGATGACAGGGTCGATGAGTTTTTGGAGGATGACGCGGATGGATTTGATGGCGTCGTCGTTGGCGGGGATTGGGTAATCGATGAGGTCAGGATCGGCGTTGCTATCGACCATAGCGACGATGGCGATTCTCAGGCGGCGGGCTTCCCGGATGGCGATGTCTTCGCGGGCTGAATCCACGACGACGAGGGCGTCGGGCAAGCCATCCATGCTGCGGATGCCCTCGAGGTTGCGGACCAACTTTTCCCGCTCGCGGTTCAGGGCGGCGAGTTCTTTTTTGCTCATCGATTTGAACTGGGGCGTCTTTTCGATGCGCTCAAGGAACTCAAGGCGGCCGACGCTTTTCCGGATCGTGCTCATATTCGTCAGCGTGCCCCCGAGCCAGCGGTGATTGACGTAGAACTGGTGGCAGGCTTGGGCCGCTTCCCGCACGGCGTCCTGAGCTTGCCGTTTGCAGCCAACGAAGAGGATTTTTCCGTTTTTCGCAGCGAGTTCGCTGAGGAATTCGGCGGAGCGATCGATCTGTTTGATCGTTTCCTCCAAATTGATGAGGTGGATCTTATTACGTTCGGCAAGGAGGAAACGCTTCATCCGCGGATTCCATTTGCGCTTTTGGTGGCCGTAGTGAACGCCGGCTTCGACCAGTTCAGTGAGTAACTCGGTGGACATGCGTGATGGAGGTGAAGGGACCCGGCGAGCACGCGAGGGCTGCAGGGCGACCGGAGAAAAGGGCTTCCCCCGGTCGAGGGCGCGCACTATAGGGCGGTTGGGAAGGCGCGCAAGGGGGAATCGCCGGGGAGCCGGGCTTAGAGTCCCAGTTCGCGGAACATGAGGCGGGTACGTTCCATGTGGGCGGCGAGGGTGTAGTGTTGGCGCATCCGCTCCCGTCCGTCCTCGCCCATGGTTCGGCAGAGCCCGGGATCGGCGAGAAGGCGCGCGATGCATTTGGCGAAAGCGTCCAGATCAAAAGGGGGGATGAGGAATCCGGTCTGGCCATTGACGATGATTTCCGAAGGGCCTCCCACGTCGAAGGCCAGGACAGGGAGGCCGTGGGCCATGGCTTCGACCAAGACATAGCCGAAGGGTTCGAAGACGGAGGGGGCGGCGAGAAACTGGGCCCGGTCGAGATGAGCGCCGATTTGGGACTTGGGAACGTGTCCGAGGAAATCGACAGGGAGGCGGTGACGCCGGGCGTAGGCTTCCAGGGAGGCGCGCTGGTAACCGTCGCCGAGGACGCGCAGCCGGCAGGGGCTGGGCAGACGCCGGAGAGCCCGCAGCAGTAGGTGCAGGCCTTTGCCGCGGATGAGGTTGCCCAGGAAGAGGAGGGTGCGATCCTCTCGGGCAGGCTCTGCGATGGGCGGCGCTTCTGTTTTCGGCAGCGCGGGACCCCACACGGGGTTGAGGAAGAACCGGGGCCGCCGGATGCCGTTGCGTTCGAGCGTGCGGCGCATGTCTTCGGTATGGGTTTCCACGGCATCGACACCGTCGATTTCGGAGAGCAAACGTTTTTTCCGCCAGGGATTGTCAAAGATGGGGCGACGCGTGAAGGCGTCGCGAGTGAGGGAACCGGAGAGAGAGCGCCAACCGATCGGGTCCCGGCTGCGGCGCAGAGTGAGGCGGTTGTAACCGGTGCCGGTGTAGATCATGGCGTAATCGTGGAATACCTTTGCGACCGGTTTGCGGCTGGTTCCACGGCCTTTGAGAAAAGGGGCAATCGACTGGCCGGGATGGTTGTGGAGGATGATCAAGTCAGGGGAGAAACTGCCAATGAAGGCCGTGGTGGTTGGCGCGGAGAAGTTGGGGGTCTGGTGGAAGGCGGTGAAGGCGGCGAGGTAGGCGGGATCGGGATCCCGCAGGAAGAGCAGGGCGTGATCGAAGTCGGGCAGTGCCGCGGCCGTTTCCTGGATATAATTTTCCGCGCCGCCCCGCACCCGGCCGAAGGTATTGACATGGAGGACCTTGCTCATAGCGAGGGGAGGGGCATTGTATGATGCGCTCGACCTGCTGCAACGGAACTCGGATATTGCCGGGAAGCTGGAAATGCCTTAGGTTACGGCGTTGTAACATTGTGCTTTGCTTCCGGTCCAGATGCCGGGAGCGGCGGCGCAACCCACCCCCAAAAAACCTCCCGATGAACCTTCTCTTCCTCCGTCTTTTGCGCTGGGTGGCGCGGGTTGCGCCGGCGGCCGCGCTGGGCTGCCTCGCGGCGGCTCCAGTGCATGCCCGTGTCGTCATCTCGGAATTGCAGGCGGTCAACAATTCGACGTTGGCGGACAAGGAGTTCGGAGATTATGAGGACTGGATCGAGTTGCACAACGAGGGGGACCAGGACGTCAACTTGGAAGGATGGTATCTGACAGACCAGGCCGGTGATCCATTCCGTTGGCGATTTCCCGACATCACCTTGCGAGCGGGGCGCTATTTGGTGATTTTCGCCTCCGGGAAGAACCTTCACACACCCCTGAGCATCTTCGAGGACCAAACCATTTCGAAGACGCACACCAATTTCAAGTTGACGAGCAGCGGCGAGTATGTGGGGCTTTACCAGCCTGACGCTTTCACGATCGAGCACGAGTATGCCCCAGGTTTTCCGTCGCTGGGTTCCGACGTTTCTTATGGGTTGAGCGGTGAAGACGGCTCTCCGGTGTATTTTTCCGAGCCGACGCCGGGCCAGGCCAATAGTGCGGGGAACGAGGAGGTTGGGCCGATCGTCAAGGAGGTGGTGAATGAGACGGGGATTCCCGTTTTGGGCGAGGACGAAGAAGTGGTGATTACGGCGCGGGTGGTCCGGACGTTGGAAGATATCGGCTCGGTGACGTTGTATTCGCGGGCCATGTTCAAGCCGGAGGGCAGCCGTCCCATGTTGGACGACGGGGTCGCTCCTGACGAAACAGCCTCCGACGGGATTTACACGGCGTCCATCCCATTGACGAGTTTGTTTGGAGCGATCATTCAAGAAGGCCAGATGATCCGCTGGCGGGTGGAAGCAGCCGACGTATTGGGAAACAGCTCGCGGCTTCCCACCTTTCATGATCCGCTGAATTCGGAGCAGTATTATGGTACGGTCGCGGCGGACTCGGAGCTGGCGACGTCGAATCTGACGGTCCTGCATTATTTTGCGGAGAACGCCAATTCAGCGCAGAATCCAGGCCGGCGTTGTCTTTCTTATTTGGGAGAGTTCTACGACAACGTCGAGTTCACCATTCACGGGCAGAGTTCCTCCGGGTTCCCGAAAAAGAGTTTCAACATCGACTTCAACGGAGATCACCGCTTTCGCTATCGGGAGGACCGCGGACGGGTTCGCGACATCGATTTGCTCACCAATTGGGGGGACAAATCCAAAGTCCGCAATACGTTGGCTTACGAGATGTTCGGCCTCGGGGGAGTGGCGGGGCACTTTGCCTATACGGTGCGGGTTCAGCTCAACGGGGATTTCTTCTCGACGGCGGACTTCGTGGAGGACGCGGACGAGCGTTACTTGGAAAGGGCCGGGTTGGCGGAGGGCGGGGCCCTTTACAAGATGTATGACCGTTTGCAATCGACTACGCAGGGGGAAAAGAAGACGCGGAAGGAGGAAGACAAGAGCGATCTGCAGGCGCTGATCGACGGGGTCAACCGGGGATCCACGGACGAACGGATCGACTACATTTACGAGAATGTGGACATCCCCGGAATGGTGAATTTCCTGACGTTGAACTCTGTGATCAACAACACCGATTACGGGCACAAGAACTATTACGTGTATCGCGACACGGAGGGCAGCGGGGAATGGGTCGAGCTTCCGTGGGACGTCGATTTATCGCTGGGCCGGTTGTGGACCTCGGGCGCCAACTATTTTTACGATCCCATTCAGACCACGCACGCTCCGGTGGAAGGGCACGTGAACGGCAACGCCTTGGGAACCCTCTTCATGCAGAACGCGGACTTCAACACGATGATCCACCGGAGGATGAGGACGATGATGGATTACTTTTACGGGCCTCCGGACGGTGCGCCGGACAGTGACTATTTCATGCGCCGGCTCGACGAGCTGGTGGAGTTGATCGACCCGGAAGGAGTGGAATCGGACGCGGATTTGGACTATGAGAAGTGGGGATCTTGGGGAAACCGCGACACCATGCGCGCGGCGGTGGACCGGCTCCGCAACGAGTTCTTTCCGGGCCGAAGAGATTACATTTACAGTTTGGCGAAGTTGCCAGGGAGGCATCCGCGCAATATCAAAATGAATTTCGTGGATTTGGATTTCAATCCTGCATCCGGAAACCAGGAAGAGGAATATATCGCGCTTCAGAACACCACGGGAGACACGGTGGATGCCTCGGGGTGGACGATTTCGGGAGCAGTAGATTACACTTTTCGGGATGGGACGGTTTTGCTCACGGGCAGTTTGTTTACGCCGGACCGCGGCAAAGTCTATGTGGCCAAAAATCTTCGGGCGTTCCGGGCCCGCAGCGAAGGTCCCCGGGGCGGCATGAAACTGCTGGTGCAAGGGGGCTACGAAGGGCAGCTTTCGGCGCGAGGCGAGACGCTGTGGCTGCACGACCGGGAAGGGAATCTTTTGGCGGAGTACAGTTGGGAGGGAAATCCCAGCGCGGCTCAAGAGTTTCTCAGGATCACGGAGGTGCACGCGGCTCCGGATGCGCCCGAGGGCAGCGGAGTGTTTCACGCGCGCCACTTCGAATTTATCGAGCTGCGCAACACCGGAGCGGAGGCTCTGGACCTTTCCGGAGTTCAGATAACGGATGGCATCAGCTTTGTTTTTGGAGAGGGAAGCGTTCTTGCGGCCGGAGCCTACGGAGTGGTCGTGAGCAACCGCGCGGCTTTTGAATCCCGCTATGGTTTGGGGATCCATGTTTTGGGTGAGTTTGAGGGCTGGCTGGACAATGGAGGAGAGCGATTGCAGCTCCTCGACGCGGTGGGAGAGAATGTTTTGAAATTCACCTTCGATCGAGATTGGTTTGGCGAGGGCGGAGAGGGCCATTCTTTGGAGATTGTGAACGACGGCGCCGCCTTCGACACTTGGGACGAGGAAGAGAACTGGACCGTCAGCGAGCAGGCAGGCGGCACGCCGGGCGCGGGTTCGACGGAACCGCCGGCAGGATTGAGTTATGCGGATTGGGCGGCTCTGCACTTCAGTCCCGAGCAATTGGATGAAGCGGCGGTTGCCGGACCTGGGGCGGATCCCAATGCCGACGGGGTGAGCAATTTGACAGCCTACGCCTTCGGGATGACGCCGTGGCTTCTGACGCCAGAGCATCTGCCGGAGTTGAGTGCGGGCGGCGATGGCTGGTGGCGGTTGAGTTACCGGCGGCAGGCCGTCAGCCGGGATTTAAACTACATGGTGCAGTGGTCGCCCGATTACGAACACTGGGCTCCCTCAGGCGGAGTGGAAGAGGCGAGGGTTTCGCATCCTGACGGCACGCAGAGTGTGGAGTTGCGGATCGACGATCCGCAAGTCGGGGGGAGCGCTTCTGGGGCCTTCCGGATGCGGGTGTATCTGAATGACCCGCGCTTCATCGGACCGCCGCTGCTCAAATAGCAGAAGTCAGCGAGGATCGAGAATGGTCTGTTGTATCTCTTGGCTGGGCTACGCAAGTCGAATGGTCATCGGCGCTGGGACGTGGTGCTCATTTTCGTTTGTGAGCCTGGCCGGCGTGGTCATCAACGAGATGCACTACGATCCAGAGCCGAAAACCGAGCATGTGGAGTTTATCGAACTGCACAACACCGCTGCGGAAGCGGTGTCGCTGGCGGGGTGGAGTTTCACCGACGGCGTGAGTTACACCTTTAGAAGCGATGCAGAGATCGCGGGCGGGGGATATTTTGTGCTTACGGAGAACGCGGCGCATTTTGACCACAAGTTCGGAAGCATACTCGCGGGAGGCCGACTAGCAGATGCTCAATGGGAGGAGGGGGTTTTGAGCAATGATGGGGAAAGGGTGGTGCTGCAAGACGCTGGGGGCGAGATTGTCGATGAGGTGACCTACCGGGCAGAGTTTCCTTGGCCCGTGGCCGCGAACGGAGAGGGGGCGTCCATGGAGCTGATTCATCCGGGTTTGGACAATGATCTGGGCGGCAGTTGGCGATCTTCCACGGCTCCCACGCCGGGCCGGATCAATTCGATCTACTCGGAGAATGCGCCTCCCCAGATCCGGCAGGTCGCGCACAGTCCCAAGATGCCTACGACGCAGCAGGAAACCGTGATCACGGCGAAGATCACGGATCCGGACGGAGTAGCACGTGTCGAGTTGCTGGTGCAGGTTGTGGAACCCGGCAAATACGTCCCCGCCTACCTGGCGAAGAGCACGTCCGAGCTGCTGGGCAATCCGAACACGCCTCGCGAGGCGAATCCGGAGTTTGAGAATCCGGAGAACTGGGAGGCGGTGGAGATGGCGGACGACGGCCAGGGGGCGGATGCGGAGGCGGGAGACGGCATTTACAGTGCGTTGCTGCCGACGCGAGGGAATCGTTATCTGGTGCGTTACCGGATTCGTGCGGAGGACGCGCTCGGTGCGGAACTGCGCGTCCCGCACGCCGATGATCCGTCGTTGAATTTCGCTTACTTTTCCTATGACGGAGTCCCGGAATATGAGGCGGCCACCCGCACGGTGCAGCCGGAGGGCGTTCCCGCGACGCATTCCCGGGAAGTGATGACTTCGTTGCCGGTGTATTTTCTGCTGAGCGATGCCGCGGATTTTGCGCAGTGCATCGCCTACAACGTGGCCGATCAAATCCCGGGCGGGAACTACGATGCGCGCAGTGCATTTAACTGGAGCGGCTCTTTCGTCTACGACGGCATGGTCTACGACAATATCTCCTACCGGTTGCGTCAGAAGAACGACCGATACGGCGGGAACGGAAAGCGAAGCATGCGATTCCGGTTCAACCGGGGCCGTCACATTCAACTGCACGACGAGTTTGGGAATGCCTATCCGGAGAAGTGGCGGACGCTGAACACGAGCAAGATGCGGGCGCGCGGCGGGGAGAACTTCGGGATGTATGAAGCGATGAACCACGTGTTGTGGGATCTTGTCGGGGTTCCAGCGCCGGAAACGCATTGGCATCACTTCCGGGTGGTGAAGACGAAGGACGAAGTCCCGCAGCCATCGATTTTCGGGGCTCCCCGCAATGCGCAGTATTTGGGAGATTTTTTTGGCATGTATCTGGCGATCGAGGACTACGACGGGAACTTTCTGGACGCGCGCGATCTCGCCGACGGGAATCTTTACAAGTTGAAGAGTTCGGTTCTGGATGGCCGGCAGGTGGAGCGGAATCAGGGCAAATACTCGGTGGACGACGCCTCAGATTATTCCAACATCTTGCAGAACCTCCGGCCGCAACGGGACGTGGAGTGGTTGAACACCTACGTCAACTACGAGCATTACAATCGTTACCACACCGTGGTGGAGGCGGTGCGGCATTACGACGTGCAGCCCAATCTGACGGAACATTTGAAGAACCGGGCATTCTATTTCCCCCTGGAGGACCGGGAGGCGAATCCGCTAGGACGCTTACACACGCTGCCCTGGGATTCGGATACGAGCTGGGGACCTAACTGGAATGCGGGAATCGACTTCGCCCACCAGGCCCTTTTCAGCGGCGTTGGCCGGGAGAGCATGATCACCGAGTATAAAAACACGGTGCGCGCGTTTCGCGATCTGGTCTGGCAAGAGGATCAGATCAATCCGGTGTTGGACCGGCTCGCGGCGGTGATTGCGGACTTCGTTCCAGCGGACCGGGACCGGTGGAACGGCGCTCCGGCGGAAGCGGGATCGGAGACGATCGGGCCGTTGGAAAGCAAGGTGGAGGACATGAAGCGTTTTGCTTGGGTAGGGGGGAGTTGGACGGGAGGAAACGATCCGGTGGGAGAATCTCGGGACTCCGGCATCTCGGGACGAGAGGGGCGCGACGCCTATCTGGATTGGCTGGCGCGGGACGGGATTGTGCCGAACCGGCCGGTGATCAGTTATGTTGGAGCGGAAGGATTTCCGGTGGACGGACTCCGCTTTCAAACGTCGAAGTTCAGCACTTCGGTTTTTGGCGGGGCTCCCTTCGCGGCCATGGAATGGCGGCTGGCGGAAGTGAGCGATCCGGAACTTCCGGACGATGATCCGGCGGAAGGGTTCCATTGGGAATGGACCGCGGCCTGGCAATCCGGCGAGTTGGGAGAGTTTGTCGAAGAGATCGAGGCTCCCGCCGCGGAAGTGCGTGCGGGGAGAACCTACCGCGCCCGGGTCAGAATGAAGGACAATCTTGGGAAATGGAGTGCCTGGTCCGAGCCGCTTGAGTTCACCACTGGATTTCCCGAGGGGTTTGCGGAACTGCTGCGCAGCTTGGTGATCAGCGAGATCATGTATCATCCGGCGGAACCCAGCGCGGCGGAGGAGGCTTTGGGTTATGCGGGCAGGGATTTCGAATACATCGAACTCTTCAATGCCGGGGAGCAGCCATTGGATCTGACGGGATTGCGTTTCACCAAGGGGATCGACTTCGATTTCGCCAGCGGGTCCGGCGGTCTATTGGCTGCAGGCGCTTCGGTGCTTGTGGTTTCCAATGTGGAGGCCTTCGTGATGCGCTATGGCGCGAGTCTCCCGGTCGTGGGTCAATACTCGGGGCAGCTCGACAACGGCGGTGAGAGGATCAAGCTGTCGTTTGGGGGCGGCACGCCGGTCCACGAATTTGAGTATCGCGATCGAGCGCCGTGGCCGGAAGAAGCCGACGGTTTGGGGTCGAGTCTCGAGTGGATTGGATACATGGGAGGCGTGGATCCCGGAGATCCCGCGGGTTGGCGGGCGAGTCCGGTGGGCGGGACGCCCGGCGTGGCGGGGCCGGAGTCGCAACCGGGAATGACTGACCGGGATGGGGACGGGTTTTCCGACGCTGCGGAGGCATTGGCCGGGACAGACCCGGAGGATGCGGCTTCCGTGTTGCGGCTGCACTCGATCGAGCGAGAGGGGGAGGCTTGGCGCTTGGCGTGGACTTCGGTGACGGGAATTCTCTACCGGATAGAGTATGTCCACGATTTGGCCTCCGGCGACTGGGTTCCCGCGGCGGAGCTGATCGGAAGCGGCCCGCAGGCGGAATGGACGGACGATGACCCCGTGCGCTTGGGCGCCGCGAGAGGGCATTACCGGATTCGGGCGTTGGGTCCTGCGGAGTAGGCGCATCTCGAACTGGCCCTTGCGAGAGCGCTGACGAAGTCTTTGGAGTGCGCGGCTCTGCCGCGCTCTGGAGTTTTTACATTTCAAAGGGTGGTTGACTATTTGCAATTAAGAAAACTGCAGTCGCTCTCACTACCTTCAGGTTAATCGAGGCTGTGGGCGAGAGAGCTTCTTCGAACTCTTTAAAGTGCGACCTCGCCATCGAGGTCAGACAGAGGGCGGACATGCCTATCCGCCGATCCAACGGGATAAGGCGGCTTGGAAAACCCGCCCCTGGAGTTTTTGCCTTTCTGACTGGACATTGCCCCAAAAAAACTTCAGTGGAACGAGGTTGCAAAGCCGCGAGAGAAGCCGGAGGCTTCGCAGCTTGTGCAACTTGCCGCGCCGCTTCCTTGGGCAGGGCGGCCCGGTGTGCAGGGCGCAGCCGGTCATAACGCCTTGGAGGCCCGGCCCTCCTTTGTGTTGAACCGGAGCGCCGGCCCCAATCCAAGCCCGTGGAGCATGGCTCTGAACGGCATCCTGAATGGCATGCGGTCGGAAAATCCAGCTTGGCGGCTGTTTGGCGGCTGTTTGTTGACGCGCAGGAGCGTCATCTGGCGGGCAAGATCGACCCGGGCTTGCGCGCTTCGCCGCGTTGAACTTTGCGGCCGAAGGCACATGCACGGAGGTGGAGAGGTAGGCTGAGACTGTGCATCTGGGCGCCATCAATGAAGTCCCGTGGCGCTCGCACGGGCCTTCCCCTGCCCCCACGACGGTTTCGTGTCGCACCTGCGACAAAAAACGCGCCGTTGCGTGGGGCTCCGGGCCAGGCGGAGCATTCGATCCCCCAAGCTCCGCCGGGTCCGTGTCGCGTTTCGTGTCGCACCTGCGACAAAAAACGCGCCGTTGCGTTGGGCTCCGGGCCAGGCGGGGAATTCGATCCCCCCAAGCTCCGCCGGGTCCGTGTCACGTTTCGTGTCGCACCTGCGACAAAAAACGCGCCATTGCGTTGGGCGCCGGGCCAGGCGGAACATCGATCCCCCAAGCTCCGCCGGGTCCGTGTCGCGTTTCGTGTCGCACCTGCGACAAAAAACGCGCCGTTGCGTGGGGCGCCGGGCCAGGCGGAGCACTCGATTCCCAGGGGCTCCGCCGGGTCTGTGTCACGTTTCGTGTCGCACCTGCGACAAAAAACGCGCCGTTGCGTGGGGCTCCGGGCCAGGCGGAGCACTCCATTCCCAGGGCTCCGCCGGGTCCGTGTCGCGTTTCGTGTCGCACCTGCGACAAAAAACGCGCCGTTGCGTTGGGCGCCGGGCCAGGCGGAGCACTCGATTCCCAGGGCTCCGCCAGGTAGGTGTCGCGTTTCGTGTCGCACCTGCGACAAAAAACGCGCCGTTGCGTGGGG
>JBGTBW010000251.1:0-33967 GCA_041749135.1 Verrucomicrobiales bacterium | reverse complement strand
GATTCTAGCGAGTGCCGCTCCGCCCGGAGCAACCAAGTTAACACATCCAGCGGTTCGTGCTGCATTTAAGACCGCAGTTCTCGGCCTGCAATATGGTTGCGGAGCCGAGGCGCTGGGGGCCAGGCTCGGGAACGAGGCCTTAGGGCGTAAGCTTGTCGGTGATCACCGGCGAGTCTTTTCCGAGTATTGGCGCTGGAGCGAGGATCAGGTGGATCGAGTATTGTTGGGCGGAGAACTCTGCACCCCGTTCGGTTGGTGCATTCGGTGCGGAAACAGCAAGGAGGGTCTTAACGCACGGAGTGCGGCGAACTGGCCCATACAATCAGCCGGGGCCGACATTCTACGCATCGCATGCACAGCTCTTGTGGAACACGGCATCGAGGTGGCCGCGCCAATCCACGATGCTGTGCTAATCGTCGCCCGAGCCGACGAAGTTGACGGTGTGGCCGAGACCGCAGAACGGCTCATGCGGGAGGCAAGCGAGGTTGTCATCGGCGTTCCGTGTAACGTGGATCGGAGCCCAATCCCGCCCGGTTCGCGCTACCGCGACGAACGCGGCGAATCGTTCTACCGCAAGGTGCTCACGATTCTCGCAACCCTATGAACATCGACGATTTCGATCCCGGCATCTTGCTTCCTCCCCTCCGAGGGAGACGCAGGGCCGACAGCAAGGAACGGTTCGTAACGATTCCGATGGAGTGGGCGAAACGGGCAATTCAAGTGGGGGCGTTCCCCTTAGCGGCTCCCATTTGGTATAAGTATAGAATTACGGGAGGTCAGGAGGTTGTGCTCTCCAACACGTTGGTAGTAGAGTTCGGGATCAGCCGAAAACAGAAGTATCGACTTCTGTGCCGGCTCGAAACGGCTGGCCTCGTTCGAGTGCAGAGGCAGGGCAGGAAGAGCCCGCGGGTGGTGCCGGTGAATGTGCGCGGCAAATCGGTGTCTCACGGCGGGACTACTCGTGTCGCCAATCCGGCCATGTAGTGTCGCACCACGGGCCAACAGGTCTGTACTTATAATTTCTTTTATTTATATAAAGAATATAAGTCTCGAACCAACGGCCCAGGACCGTAGACATTTGGGTTCAAGACCCTTGTCACAGGTGTGGGCCCATCGGGAGAATGGATGTAGGTCGGGGGGTGAGCGCCGATCAAATCCGCAAACATTCAGTCCCTCCTAGCGGGCTGCTCGTGTGTCGGAGGCCCCCACACAAGCCGGGCAATTTCCTTGGCCAAGACTCGCGGGGGACACCCCCCGGCAAGGAGGACGGGTTTACCATCTCGACCAATGCCCAGTGTACAATGACCACCCCCCCCACCACCACCCCCGCACCCTTCCCCGGTAAAAACGAGATCAAGAAACCGGTTCACGCCCACGGCAGGCAGGAACATTGGGGGGATGGGGGTGCCCAAGACTACTAATCTTTGTCAAATTCATGTCTATACTCTGTCTAGGAAATTGGCCCATGATGGTCACCGGGATTACTTCGGCCAATAGGCAGGGCCGTAGTGCCCTATTAAGTTGGAAATAGTGCGGCACTATTTCCTTGGTCTGTGCCGCCAGACTAACCCGAGCGAGCTTCGACTTCGGGTTTTCCGACCACAAGCCACGGGCGAGATTCACGCACAAGCTCCTGCGCCCGGGCGAACAGCGCCATGTCCCGTGCTCCGTTTTCCCTATAGCGGCCAGCACTATAGGTTCGGCGGGGATGTCTTCCAGGGGAAGAGCCATCGTTGTAGACTCCCCAGTAACCCACGCCGCTTGTCGTCGTTCGCCGGACGCCTGTTCCGCGACTCATCTTCCGGAGGCGCTGGAATCCCTCCAAGAGAGCGCTCAGCCAGTCCTGAGGAAGATCCTCGAAGACCGCGTCTCGAAAGGCTCGCGCAGCCAGGATTGGGCGTCTTTCCCAGCCATCCCGGAAGAACCGGTAGGCTGGCCTTTCGAGAACGTCCAGTTCCAGCTCGACGTAAAGCCCGGGCGTCTGCTCAATCCTCGCAATCGCGAAGTCGGGACCCAGAACCTGCTTGAAATCGAGCGGCTTGGACATCCGAGTGTTCAATTTTTAAGTCTACGCCCCGAGGGCCTTTCCTTCAACTGACTCCGCTCGCAATCCCCGTCTCGGATTCCGGGTAGTCAGAGAAACGTGCGCCTTGCCGGTCTGACCATAGAAGCCTCCGCGGCCGCTCACCTTCTCTCTAAGAAGGTGCTCTTGTCCGTTCCCAGCCTACTCTGCGTCCTCGCGAACAAGCTCGCCATTCCGGGCGAAATACTTGTCTGAATTGATCCAGATTTCCCCTTCATTCTCCCAGTCGACCACTCCGGCAGCAATCTTCAGCAGTTTCTCCAAAGGCAGCTCGTCGGAACTAATCCCGGGATTTGCTGTGGTTACGCCAAAGCAGTCGCAATCCAAGGCCTCTTCGAGTGATTCAAAGGGCCCTTGGGCGGAATAGTCGGTCGAAGTGACAATATAGACTCCTTCAAAGGTAGAAATCCACGTCGCTCCCGCCATACCAGGAAATCCGCCGTCCCATTCAAGACACAAGATACCCTTCGCTGCGCTGCCAAATGAAACCTCAGCCGCATCATGGACAAAATCCCGATAAGCCTCCGGGATTTCCTCTCCGCTATCGATAGCGGAAATCACCTCTCTAGCGATGTGGTCCAGGTGACTTTTGAATGCTTCCCGAAACTCTTTGACTTGGAGAAACCGTGGGAGCAGTGCCCAGAAACGGCCGGAGTCGAAACCTTCGCTCATTTTTCAGTGTTTATTCTGGCTTCCGTATTGCCGGCAGAAGGGCATCCAGCGCCCTTTACGTTGGCTCCCGTTCCCGGTCGATCCCCGGGGCCGGGGGCTCTGGACATTCGGGGGATTCCTCGTGCCTCTCCGTCGACGGTGGGCGTTCTACTGCCGACTGCGGATTCGCAGCCCGGGGGAAAGGTGGCCGGAAGGGAATCAAGATTCCGCCCCGCCCCCGAAGAACGGGCGCGTTGCCAGGTATACCCTGGTCCCGTCCGGGTTCACCCGGTATCTCTGCCCTGTTTGAGGGTCCGTCTGATCGAACCGCGCCAGCCACTCCTCGTGCGGTAAGTTCCTTGAGTCCATTTTGCAGGGTTGCCCATCTAGGTCGAGCCCATGTTCGACGAGATTTTTCGAGGCTCCAAGCCCCGTCCGCGTCATAGTCCGGGGATCTTCCTTTGGGGCGCTTTGCCGCGCCTGCTACTGCCTGCTCAACCGTTGTAATCCCCTTAATGCTTGAGCCTGTGGCCGCCCGCAGAGGCGATCTTCGCTCCCGTCTGGGCAACACCATTCCCACATGCAGGCAGCGGCTCTCCCGTGCCGGATGGTCGCCACTTCCGCACCCCGACTTCGCATACCAGCCTCACCGCCGTGCGATGGGCCACCGCTTGAGGGCGGCTCTCGAACACTCACAACCGCCGAAGAATCCCCGGTCCGGCCCCTGGCAGGTTGCGGACCCCGTCCAAAAAAGGGCCTGAACCCCTTAAGCATGGGCCAGCAACAGTCGCTCTCCGGGGATGGAGGGAGTACCCGGCGCGAGAAAACGCGATCTCTTGGAATCGGGAAACGCCCCGCTCAGCCGAACGACCCGACTGCAGAATTCAGGTTATCCGGCCCCGTTCGGTCTCGTATCCACGGGGCCCTGAGATGAGACAAGGCTCCTGGCGTCGAGTTGCCGACAATTCGGTTGCTGAGAGCCCGGTTTTCCCGAAAATGCTTAGAAGGAAGGAGAACGGACCATGAAAGAACTCGGGCTGCCGGGAGACGTTTTCCCTTATTATGCCGCCGGCGCCCATAACTTGTTATGGCAACCGGCGTCCCTACCTCGATCGCCCAAGGAACCAACTTTACTGCCATGAGATCATACCTCGCCTTTGCATTTACCTTCCTCACAGCAATGTCTTCATGCACGACTTCACCCCAGATCGTAGCGCCATCGCGTCCGATGACGGGCGCTACGCAATATCTCGGTGATCGTCCGTCACCGGGAGGCTCCATGCCCGTCCCTCCGCCGTACCTTCCGTCTTCTCCCGCCTTTGTTGCCACACCCTACACTCCGCTGCCCACTTATGCGCCGAACTATTCAGCTCCTGCATATCGCCCTTTGTCATTTGGTTCTAGCGCTACAACCTTCAGTGGAAGCATTTCGGATCGAACCATTCGTGCGAGGCCAGCCTATCTTGGAGGCTATCGCCTCACGGATGACAATGGCAATGTGACCAGAGTCCGTCCTGACTATTTGGGGGGCTATCGGGCCACCGATTCTAATGGCAACATATCAAGATCGAGACCTGATGGATTTGGGGGATTCCGCACAACGCACGATGATGGCTCCGTCACCCGTTCTCGTTCTGATGGTTTTGGCGGATTTCGTATTACCGACGACGATGGTAACACGACACGCCTCAGATCGGATGGCTTCGGCGGATACCGTGGCTACGATGATGCTGGTAACTCGTATCGGATAAGACGTTCACCATTTTAGTCATCATGGATGGAGGCTATCGCCACTTTTTTATTGAGACAGTGCCATACTATGGAGGTGGTTCACGCCACAACGTCAGGGCACGCCCCTTGCCGGGGCAGGGCGTTGACACCTCCGTGTTTGTGGAGTGCTGTTCAGCCATGCGCACATCACATCCAGTCGGAACGGTTTTCCGCATTACAGGGAAGCTGACTGACCGCGAAGGAGGCACCCCATTCCTTTACACTTCTTATCGTTGAGCTTACACAGTTGTATCTCGTGATACCGCCGAAGCAGAGATTGCCGCACAATAACGCAAGGGCGAACAAAGCGCTGGTGCCAACCGCCGGGGCTGCTGGGTCGCATCAGCTTTCCGCAACTCCAACCCGCCCTCCTGTCTACACGCTCACCCCCGCCCCGGCGGTCGGCACAGCTTAAACGTTCGCCCCAAAATTGATGCCCACACCCGACCCGTCAGAGTTGATCCGGTTGCTCAGCGGAGAGCAGGTGTTCGGTCGGGACATCGATAGCAAGGTTTTCCAGGCAGGGAATGAAGTGAGCGCACGAGCAATGTTTGAGATGTTCAGGCGCTGCGATACGAGCCGCGACGGGTGGGCGGAAGAGTTTGCTGATGGATTGATGGAGATTGTGACAGGCGACCCGTCGGTATTGATCGGATTTGATGACGGCCGGTGGCATGGGCTTGAATCCGAGGGAGAGGATCAGCCGGTGGACGATTCGGCCGCGGCATGCGATTTTTACCTCCGTCTCGAATTCACGGACGAGGACGCCAGCTACTACCAGTTCCACATGTTTCCTTCTCTCGATGAGCCATTCATTCATGGTGCCGCTCGGAAGCGTGAAGGCAGGTGCCAGCATCTCATGGTGACTTTGACCCACCCAGATTATCTTCAGGTTTTCATCCAGCACCTACGCTCGAATCCGCACCTGAAGGAGGTTCATGATTCCACCGCCGAGGTCTTTAACGCTGCTCCTTCCAACGCCATCTGAACCAAAATGGGAGAACAAGCAGGCGCATCCAACCCCTGACCCGCCTTGAGTGGAAAGGTATATGGTAACTAGAACCTCTAACCCACGGTCGGAGCCGCGCCTTCGGTCAGTGATGGATGGCCTTCCAATCAGTGTGGATAGGTTCCGCACCCGCGCAGCAGCCCACCAATCGAACCAAACACGCCATCCTTTTCTCCATCAAACGATGCGGCGCTCCCTCCGCCCGCGGCCATAATGTCTAGCGTAAGGAAACAGCGCCCAGACATCGTCTGTAAGCTCACAGGCACGAAGGGACCCGGTGTAGACGCTCACATCATTCCCGAGAGCTTCTACCAGTTCCCTAAGCACAACCGAAAGCCCAGCCGAGTAATTCAACTCGGGAAGCAACCGAGCTCGTGGCCAACCACGAAGGGCGAGTACGATCCGAACATTGTCACAATTGAAGGAGAATCACACTTCTCGACGTGGGACGGGTATGCTTGCAGATTCCTCATTCAAAAGGGGCAAGATGCCGTCCTTCTCCATGATGGCTCGTCGATGAGGGCAATCCAGATCTCGGATTTCGATTACGACAAGTTAAAGATGTTTTTCATTTCTTTGTTGTGGCGTGCCGGCGTGACAAGCCGTGAGATGTTTCGTCACGTCCGCCTTGGAGACCACGAATCCAGACTTCGAGGACGCATCCTGAGGAATGACCCAGGAGATGCTGAGGATTATTCCGTGATTCTCGCGGTGTATCAGGATACGCCGGATCACGGGTTTCCAATGATTGAGCCTCGCGCCGAGCGCCTCAAAAAGATCAGATTCTATCGATTCTACCTGTCTCACTTCGTTGCACTTGTTAAGTGCGATCAACGGCCCACGCCCGATCCTTTGGATTCGATTATGCTCTCACCGACGCCTCCGGCAACCATCTTGAACCTCGGGAGATTTCAGGCCTTAAGCGTCTACTCACGGCTTAGGGACGCGGTGAGAAAGCTGAAAACAAACCGCTAATCGGGCTGGAAGGGAATTGACCCCCTTATACCACCCGGCATGTGGGTCCGCATCGGGCGACTCCGCCCAGAACTTGCCACGTTGCCTTACTCAGTCCATTGTCCCGACAGTGACCGTCTTGCAGGACCTGAGAGATGCTGTATGATCGCTCCGCAATCGAGAGCCTGCACCGGGCTACACTGGGAATCTCCGCGGGGCCCTTTGAGGCCGGCAACTCGGAGGGAACTGCCAGAGTTGCCCGGCGTTTGTGAAAGCGATCGCGATACTTGTTGAGCCATGCCGTGCCGAACAGCCTTCCCACCGGAATAAGCCGCCAGCATATCCTAGCGGCGATCCGCGACCTTGATCAGGGCGCGAGCCATGCATTCGGCGAATCCACTGGATACGATGTGCTCTTCGAAGCGCGGCGTTACGCGCCGAAGGCGGTTGTAGGACTGGCCGCAGAGAAACTCACAGGGTTGCGTTACGGGCCACGGGATTTCACGGGCGGGCTGAATTCTAAGTGCTTCCGCATCCTTGAGACAAACGGATTCACGATCATCACCAAGGGCGAGACGCACCCATTTCCTGACGAGATAGGCGAGAGTGAGGAATATGTCGAAGGTGCTGTCCAACGCGTGTTGGTTAATCGCTACGAGCGCGACCGGGACGCGCGCGCGAAGGCAATTCAACACCACGGCTTGCGGTGTCATGCTTGCGGTTTCGATTTTGCCCTCGTTTACGGCCCCTTAGGCGAGGGATTTATTCACGTACCCCATTCGGTTCCACTCTCCAAGACCGGAAAGTCCTACATCGTCGATCCGATCAACGACCTTAGGCCCGTATGCCCGAACTGCCACGCGATGCTTCATAAGCGCGTGCCCCCATACGGGATCGATGAGCTACGAGAGATTCTGAGAACTGCGAGAGAGAGGAACGACAGCGGGACACCTGGAAGAGATCACAGCGTTTCTTGAGAGGGAGTTCTTCTAACCCTAGGCTTTTGTCCGTCAGAGTATCGGCCGGGCCGGTTTCAGCTCCTGATTTAGCTCGGCGCGAACAAACGTTGCAACGTATCGGCGAGGCCGGTCTGGAGAGGTCGCGGGGAATCTCCGGCTGGCCAGTTTCCGGTGGCTCAGGCCGCGCAAGGATTCTGGCCGCTGTCAGCAGAACTCGGATCTCGTGGTTGATTGGGCGAGGAACGTTTCCGTTCGCGCAGTTGGCTTTCAAGCCGCTGTCGTGTCATGACAGTCTGGAAAGCTTCGAGGATCGTGAGGTCCGCTTCTGCACGTTGCAAACGCGCTCCCATGTAGGACGGCCAACACCTTCTGCCCTCGCCGTTTTTGGAGACTATATGCTGAAGAGTGACGGCCATGATTCAGGGATGCAACTGCGGAGCTCGGGGTAGGGCCCGGGATGAACCGTGTAGCCTCCAATTTGTCCAACGCTGACTGCATGGATGTCTCGTGGTTGACGGGGGGGGGGGGGGGGGGGCTGGTCCACGTCGAGTCGATCACGGCCAAAGCAACAAAGCGTCCCAATGCTCGCATTTTCCTTTGCATCGCCCTCAAAACTTCGGAGAATAAAGAGAGTTTACCCCACGGGAACCCTCTGTTCCCTACCGATTCAGATTATGAAGAACCTATCCAATCGTTCGCGAGGTGTAACCTTAATAGAGCTGCTTGTGGCCCTGGCAATTGTGTTGGCTCTGGTTGCCTTGCTATTGCCGTTTGCATTCAATAATCCGCAGGTTACACCGGCGGCTCCTAACGTGGTCCTGATCGGCTCGTGGACCACTGCGCCGACGAGCGTGCAGGTGGGTCAACCGGCAACCTTTGCGTTTACCCTGCAGCGCGTGAACACAGGGGCCGGCAGCGCCGCGCTGCTTAACGAGACCGGCACGGGAGTCCAGTTCGTGACCGGACCAGGCACTGTGGTTCGGCTGGATTCGCTGAACGGGACCACCGTCGGCAGTGACCGGGGGCAAGCAAACACTGGTGCCTCCGGCAACGTGAACGTGATAGTATCGGCGACCTCCGTGCCCGCAAACGGGGAGGGTGTTCTCATCGGCGTACCCGTTGGGCGTGGCGATCCTGTGGTGATCGCCCGGTTCGAAATCGTTCCCCGCTGATGACCCGTGAGAAGTCGATCACCCGCTTCGGTGGCGAGGGAATCTCGCGGCGGGGAGATGAGTTGGGCGGGACGGCAAGTGTGCGAATGGTACCTCGGTCGGCTTGGTTGCGGCACTGACCGGCGTTTGCGATGTTATTCAATTCACGGCTAAGGTGTGTGTGGACGGCGGCAAAAATGTCGGACGAAACGGGCGGTTTGAGATTCCTTGCCATTGGGGAAGCCGAAACCCCAGTCGTTGGAGCGTAAGTCACTCAGGATCAAGATAAGGAAGGAACTGGGGCAAAAGCTTGGTGGAAGAAAATGACGTTGCGCCACCGAGTTCCACACCACCTCAAGTCATCGGATTCTCAGTTCAGCGTGGGTAGCGCATGCATTGCCGATCCAAGCAGACGCGCTGCCTCAGCATCTCTGTGTGACTATTCTGAACTCATCTCAGGGGAAGCAGTTCTCCACCATGCGTCGGGGTCGTCAGTCGCAGCGAGCAAGACGTTCAGCAGCTCGGGCAGCCGCGAGTGATCATCAGAGTCGTCGCCCTGTTTCGACGACAGGCGGTACCGGATCACACGAACTCTCAGGCGCGCGAGGTCTGCGTCAAACAGTGTTTCAGCCATGCGATCTTCGGCGTCGCCGAACCTGCCCGGCAGAAACGCAAAGTGCCAATGGGGGGCCATGGTCGACGATAGGCGGAGAAGGCGGCGAACGTTCGGGTCAGTCATCGAATGGCCGATGAACAAACACGGAACAGTTGAAAGATACGCGACGATAGCGATGTCCGGCCAGCCGTACGGAATGTGCGCGGTCTCGAAGTAGTCTTCCTCGCCGAGCACTAGACGTGTCTTTGGTCCTCCCCCTCGCTTGAGATAACCGTGGGGATGAAGGACCGGCAGGGAGTCGGGCTTCGGTCGGACATCAGGGTCGCACACAACAGTATATCGTAACCCGGCTTCGCCCAGGCGTTCCTCCAAGATACTGTCGAAGTTGAAGTTGACGACAGCAGCGACTTTGTTTGGGCGAGCGCAGAGACGCGTAATTTGGTCGAGCAATAATGACCACGACCGAGGAACCTCGGTTCCGTAGAGAACCTTCTTCACGAGGTATCGCCAATCCGCTGGCCGGATGCAGTTCTTGATCTGTTGGGTTTTTAGTAACGGATCCCCTGCTGCATACTTCTTGGCGAGCTGTCGCAACTCGTCATCCCACTCAAACGCCTCCCACATCGCGATAGAGAGGTTCCGCGGCGCACTTGGAGTGGGGACCGAGTCTTTATAGTCGAACTCCCAGTGGGCGAAGAATACAGTGCAAATCCGCACGAGAAGCTCGTTCCAGATTGGTAGGCCGGCAGAGGCCGAGACCCCAGAACCGAGAAACAACACGACCGCTCCCTTACTCAAGCGGCGGGCCGCAAACATCAAGGCACTTGCACTTGGTTTCGCAAGGTCCGCAATCGCTTGTGGCGGAAATTCGCGTTTCATACCGCTGGTCGGCATGCAACGTCCAAGCTCAGCGACCGTCATCGGAGAGGCCCCGGTTGGCTGTAGGAGTCGCGAGCAAATTCTCCGGAACATGATACACCCGACTGCCCGGGGGGGGGGGCGGTAGTTACTGCAGCGCCCTAGCTTAGACACCACGATCCTCAGCAGGTTTGGCATGTCCTTTTTGGCGAAGGCTCTCCCCTTATGATCGAGCATGCGGCGTACTAAGGACAGAGGCCACCTCACGACACCTTGAGAGCAGCGTGGCCGTCAAATGAGGGCTGTGGGGCCCTGGTCGAAGGTAAGCCCCCCGAGGAACGCTTACGCACAAGGGGAGGGGGATCGCCAGGACGGGCGGGAGGCTTGCCCCACCCCTGGGCCGCCGGACTAGATCCAGAGCCACCGTCTTCCAGTGTTCCTTTCATCCCCATAGCGTCGGTAGACTGCCAGACTCGGGCCGACTGAGTCAACGAAAGAGAGCGACCATAGTTGGTACCGGGCTCGCTGGGGTGAGTGCCTGGGGAATCGAATGCGTCGGGCCGCTTCTCATCGTGTTCAGGCACTTTCGCCGCGGATCGCTATGCCCAGGTAGCTGGGCCAAGTCTCCCGCCCGCCCGGACGTGCACAGGCGGGCATGCCTCACGATTCCCTCTGGTTCCCGGCGGCCCGGCCAGACGTGCTGCACCAGGAGGGATAAAGTCGCCCCCCCCCGGCCCCGGTTTATGACACAATTGGCTCTTGTCCCGCCGCCCCGGCCGAGTCATACTCCGCCCAGCATCAGGAATTCCCGCGGCCGCAAGGCGGTGGGGTGCCAACCGGAGGACGGAGACCCTTACGGTGGCTGGGCCAGTCAGGCCCGATGCGCGGTGAGCCCGGAAACGGGCGGGCCGAACTTACAAGCTCTCCGGGAGGCCCTGAGGCTTCCTGTCCTGGTGCGCAACCGAGACGACCTCCATGCGCACCACCCAAACTCCTCTCGCCAGGCCGGCCGCGGTTCCTTCGATCCGCGTGAACCGGCAGAACCCAGACCATCACCTCTGGGACAACAACGGAACTTGGTGTTGCCATTTCACGGTCCACCTCCCCGACTTCACGAAAGTCCGGATCCGCCGGAGCCTGCGCACCCGGGACCGCTTAACCGCCCGGCGCCGTCGGGACAACATCCTTCAGACCCTCGGAGCGGCCTCCTGATCCTGCCCGGACCGTCCCTCGCCTTCACTCCCAACCTAAGTCTACTCGCCACCATGAACGACGGAACCCAGAACCAACGCGGCACGGCCGTGACCTTCGTATCGCATGCACGCGAGCTCGCATCTCTGCGCGTGGAATGTAGGCTTGAGCGTTCTGGTGGAGATAAAACTGGCAGCGTTGCCAGGTGACCGAGGGAAGGACCGTTGCGCGTGCGGATCCCAATCCACGTGGTTGTCGCTGACGATGAACTGAAGGCCGTGCACACCCCCGGGCTCGGAGGCAAGAGGAGCTCACCTCACTCAGGACCACGCTGACCCCGAGACTGGATCGCTTTCCAGCGGCGTCGATTCCCATGGCAATGAGCGCGCCACACTCCAAGAGCTGACCGCCATGACTGACCGTAAAAGTCCCTACCATCCTTAGGGACTTTTACACAGATCTCCTGGAATACCGGCCAGTCGCAGCTTTTTTTCGTGCATTCCGTGCATCCATCGTCGTAACTTGCCGTTCAAAGAAGTCATCAGTAGGATTCAGGTGAAGGGACAGACCGGCCGTAAGCTGGGGGGTAGCGTCGGCGCGGAACTCGATCCGCAGATTCAGAAGAATGTAATCCGTAGGACTGTTCCTTTCAGATCCCGGCCGTATCGGCAAGAGCAGAATTCCTGAATCGCGGTTGTTCCAAGGAGACGAACTCGGCTTTGCGTTGACTGATCCTGTCGAGTGATGAGGTAGTGGGCATGTTGAAACCGGATATTGTAGATGGCGATTACCTCGGGATCGACGGTTACTGTTGCCGCCGTAGCAGGTGACCCTTTGCGAAGATCCAGACCCCTGCCCAGAATATGATGTAGTAGCCTAGAATCAGCGCCCCTGCGGCGAGCGAGCCGGTGAACCCCGATGCTGTAACCCACGATTCGCACGATGGAGCAGTGTGCCACATCTGCCAAGTTCTCCAGAGGCCGTAGCAAAGTCTTGCGGCAACGGTGAGGGTGACTGCAAGGACCAACCAGCGATTCGGGGTGTAGTAAAGCGCGTTGGATCCTCGTTCCCATAAGGTCATCCACAATCCCACCACGCCTAAAACGCAACCCCCGGTGAAGCCGAGAATGCTGTTGGAAAACGCTCCCGGGATCCAGATGCTGCTGATCGCCGTAGTCGTCAGGAAGGCTGCGGCAGATAACCCGATTACAAACGCGTTCAGGAACGCCAGCCACGTTCGAGCCAGACGTCGAGCAGTGCCGGCCCGGTAACGCTGAACGATCGACCACGGCAGAAGCAGCACCGAAATGGCGACGACAGCCAGGATCGCAAGGGGAACAACAAGGAGGGGCACGTAACAAAATCGCCCACTTTCACAGGGAATCCACCGTGGCGAATGCAACATCACCGGTTTTCCCACGGCCGCGTTGCAAACCGCGCATTCCTCCACTCAAGTAACCGCGGGTGCGTATAAAGAAACCATCAGCTTGCCGGCGTAGGGGCCGTCCTCGAATCGCTCTGCCATGAAACGCTTGAGGACCCCCATTCCGTTTTTCCTGCGACCAAATCGTCGATCATCGTGTCGATGCCGGCCACGAAGGGCACGCGCACCAAGCCCGTTGCTTCGTCATTAAATGCCCAAGTGCCCTGGTGTTTGTAGGGGAATATAACCATGATGGAGTTCATCGGGTTTGGTTGATTGTGTGGACCAACCTCGGGGTGGGCGTAAACGGGATTCCCGTCGGCGGCCTCGGTGATGACGATATGAACTTCGACGCGAGTGCCGTCATCCACTACACGCTCGCGGTTCCCGAACCCGGTATCCCCGTGTTGATCTTGGTAGCCATCTGCGGAATCGCCGCCCGCCGGCAACGATGAGATGCTGAAGACCCTGCGTGTAGCCGCCTTCCGCGATGGGCCCGGCTTACTTGTGGGGAAAGGATTGCAGAAGACTCCTTTGCCCTCGGCGTTGAGAGTTTATCATGGCCTACAACGAACGTGGAATAGCAATAAGAATCTCGATGTTATACAGCATCGTGGTCATGCAGGAGGAAGCGGGGGCGCTCGCCCCGGATCCGCTTCGTGACCCCTGCCCGGACAGCGCGATTTCAGTTCTGGCCAAAAAAACGGAGGCAAGGCCTGCCCCACCGCCGCCTCGATCCGCGCCGCGCGCGTGGACTCCGAAGCACCGCGGACTGTATCCCCATCAACCCTCGCCTCTGGGCAGCCGGGAAGTCCAGGCTTTGAGAAGCAAATTCCTGCTAGTCCGTCGGGATACTGTATTCGGTACGGCCGCCATCGAGCCGATCCAGGAACCACAGCCTCTACTGGGCAAAGGATAACGGCAACGGGCCGCCCGCGTCTGCGGTTGCCAGCGGGGGAATCGAAGATGCAGACCTACCTTGAATGGCGGGAAGCTTTCCAGCCAGTCCGGCGACGGTCGGGAATTCGAAGAGCGTCCGCAACGGCAGCTCCACCTGCAACGCCCGGCGAATCCGTGAAACGAGCTGTGTGGCCTGGAACGAGTGCCCTCCGAGTTCAAAGAAGTTGTCGTGCACACCCACGACCTCAACTTTGAGCACCTCCGCCCAGATGCCCGTCAGGACCTCCTCGATGGGAGTTCGCGGAGCCCTGTAATCCGGGCCTGCATCGGTGCGGCTGGTGAGTGCGGGGACCGGCAGCGCCCTCCGATCGATTTTGCCGTTCGGGGTGAGCGGCAGCTTTTCCAGCAGCACGAATGCCGAGGGCGCCATGTAGTCTGGGAGCCGCTCCAGCAGGCAACGACGAAGCGCCTTCGGCTCCGGCGCCGCTCCCGCTTCCGGCACGACGTATGCCACCAGCCGCGCGGCGCCGCCGTCCTCCCGAGCGATCACCACCGCCTGCGAAACACCGGTGACGCCTGCCAAGGCAGCCTCGACCTCTCCAAGCTCGACGCGGTGGCCGCGAATCTTGACCTGAAAGTCCCTGCGCCCGATGAAATCGATCATGCCGTTCGTGAGCAGACGGCCCATGTCGCCGGTTCGATAGATCCTCGAGTGTTTGGAATCAGGATCCCGCTTGAAAACCGCATCCGTGAGTTCCGGCTGGTGGCGGTATCCCAAGGCGAGGCCTGGGCTGCGGATGGCGATCTCCCCGTAGACCTGCCCGGCGTCACCTTGAGGATTGAGCAGGAGCACGCCGGCATCGTCCACGGCGTAGCCCACCGGGATGGTCTGTCCCCAGCTCTTCGCCCCAGGATTCAGGAAGCACTGGAGAGCGACCGTGCACTCCGTAGGGCCGTAGCCATTCACAAAAATGCAATCGGGTCCAAATCGCTCCAGATACAGCTCGACGTCCTGAGGAACGACCTTTTCACCTCCCATGACGATCAATCGTAACCTGGGGAATACGTTCCGGTCCGTCAGCGTTCCGACGAGATGACGGTAGAGAGTGGGGGTGGAGTGATAAATCGTGATCTCTTGCTCCGCCATCCACTCTGCCAGGTCGTTCACACCTTCCGTCTGGACGGAGTAAGGTTGAAGCGTCGCGCCGTTGAGCAGGGCCCCGAAGATGTCCATGACGGCGGCGTCAAAACTGTACGAAGCGAGAAGGGACAGCCGGTCTGCGTGACAGATGTGCAGGCCGTTGGTGTAATTGCGAATGTGCCGGAGGACGTTTCCGTGAGTTTGCTCGACCCCCTTCGGCAATCCCGTCGAGCCCGAAGTGTAGAGAACGTAGGCGATCGCGTCCGGTGAGATCGCCAGTCCGATGTCGCCGGCAGGCGCCGTCCAATCAATGCCATCGAGACTGAACGGCTCAACGCCGTTAGAACTCAAATCCCGAGCCAGGCTTTCATTTTCCGCATCGGTGACAATCGTTTGCGCGTGCGCATCCGCCATGATGTGGGCAAGCCGCCCTTTCGGGTGGAAGGGATCAAGCGGGACATACGATTTGCCTGCCTTCAAGACACCGATGATCGCGGCGATCATCGGTGCGTCGTGGTCCAGCAGCAGTGCGATCGTCTGTGAACCTTCACCGCAAAGGCGCAGGATCTTCCGGGCCACCAGATTGGACCTGTGGTGCAACTCGGCGTAGGTCCATTCATGTCCGGACGTTTTGACAGCGCAACGGCCGGGACACAGCTTCACCGCCTTCTCGAAGCGAGCGGGGATGGATTGTTCGACCTCTTCCCGCGCAAACTGGGCAAACTCGTTCGTGGGGCGGACTGGATTGTCATGCACCGAGAGCCGCCTCCGATCCTCCGCCGCCAGCAGTGGAAGTGCCCCGATGCGTTGGTCCGGATCCGCAACGATGCCCTCGATCAGCGTTTGGAAACGATGCAACAGCCGCTCGATCGTCACTGCTTCAAACAGATGAGTGTTGTAAACTGCACGCAACCGGATCCGGTCCGCCTCCTGCATCGCGTAGAAGGTGATGTCGAACTTCGCTTCCGGTTCCGGCATCGGGATCGCCTCCGCCTCCACGCCCGCGAACCCCAGCGGCGGCTGATCGCCGTTGAACATGTTGAAGAAAACCTGAAACACAGGGGTATGGGTCAGCTCCCGATCCGGGTGGAGCTTCTCGATCAACTTTTCAAACGGCAGATCCTGGTGGGTGTAAGCATCGAGGGCCGTGGCCCGCACACGCTTTAGCGCCTCTTTGAAGGTGGGGTTGTCCGACAGATCAGTGCGCAGCGCGAGCGTGTTGACAAAAAAGCCGATCAGCTTCTCCGCGAAATCCTGGGTGCGGCCGGCGATGGGAATGCCAATGACAATGTCATCCTGCCCGGAATGGCGGGCGAGCAACACTTTGAAAGCAGCCAGCAAGGCCATGAAAATCGTTGCTCCCTCGCGCTGGGAGAGGCCCGCCAATGAACGAGTCAGAGCCGCGGACAGGAGCAGTGTCCGGCTTTCGCCGCGGTGGCTTCGGTCCGCTGTGCGCGGTCGGTCAGTGGGGATCGCCAGCAGGGACGGAGCGCCGGCGAGTTTGCCCGTCCAATAAGCGAGCAAGCGATCCAGGTCCTCGCCTGCCAGCCGCTGCCGTTGCCAGAGGACGTAGTCGGGATACTGGGCCGGCAGCGGTTCGAGCGGGTTGTTTCGTCCCTCGCAAAACGCGTTATAGAGCGCGACCAGCTCCCGTTTGAGGATGCCCATTGACCAGTCGTCTGAGACGATGTGATGGCAGGTCTGCATCAGGACGTGGTCTTGTTCCCCAAGCTGAAGCAGCGTCACTCGGAGCAATGGACCCTCGCTCAGTTCGAACGGAGCCTCGCATTCCCGGCGCAGCGCGGCGGCGATCGCCTTCTCCTGCGCCCCGTCGTCCAAGGCGCGCAGATCCTCGACCACCGTAGCGATCTGCAGCGTTGCCGAGACGAGCTGGGCTGGCTCGCCGTCCGTCTCGACGAAGCGGGTGCGCAGGCTTTCGTGTCGCGTGACGATCGCGTTGATTGCCCGCTCGAGGGCATCGCGGTTGAGTGGGCCCCGCAGGCGAATTGCCTCCGGTATGTTGTACTCGGTGCTTCCGCCCTGGAACCGGTCCAGAAACCAAAGCCCTTTCTGCGCGGAGGACAGCGGCAGTGGCCGGTCAATCCCAGCGGACACCGGCGGGCGCAGCGGCGACGCAATCTCGATCCCCGAGGTTTGGAGCCATCCCGCCAGGCTCTCGATGGTGGGCAGCTCGAAGAAGGTTCTGAGCGGCACCTCCGCGTTGAGCGTCCGTCGAATTCGTGAAACAACCTGTGTCGCCAGGAGCGAGTGACCTCCGAGTACAAAGAAATTGTCTTGCACCCCCACCTCCGCAATCCTGAGGACCGCCGTCCAGATGCCCGCCAGCATTTCCTCGGTGGCCGTGCGCGGGGCCACGTAGGTTTGACGCGCCTGGGCGCGGCTCGCCTCCGGCCTGGGCAACGCCTTCCGGTCGATCTTGCCGTTCGGTGTCAGCGGCAGGCTCTCGAGCCTCACAAAGGCCGCCGGCACCATATAATCCATGAGCTTCCGCTTCAGGACATCCCGCAATTCCTCCACCGCGGGAGCGGAGTCCGGATCCAGCGCGACGAAGTAAGCGGCCAGCCGCTGGTCCCCCGGCTCGTCTTCGCGGGCGATGACCACGCACTCGCGAACACCGGGGCAATCCTGGAGCACGGACTCGATCTCTCCGAGTTCGATCCGGAAGCCGCGAATCTTGACCTGATGGTCCCGCCTCCCGAGAAACTCGATGTTGCCATCGGGCAGGTAACGGCACAGATCGCCGGTTCGATAGAGACGCGCGCCCGCTTCCGGGCGGAAAGGATTGGCGGTGAACCTTTCCGCCGTCAGGTCCGGCCGATTCAGATAACCGCGCCCGACGCCCGCGCCTCCGACATACAGTTCCCCGGTGATGCCGACGGGAACCGGCTGCCGGGCTTCATCGAGGATGTAAGCCTGCTTGTTGGCGATCGGGCGGCCGATCGTCTCGATCCCCTCGCGCTGCCGCAAGGCGCCCGTGGAATACACTGTGTCTTCAGTAGGCCCGTAAAGGTCGTAGACCCGCCGGACCGATCTCTGCCCGTGGATCTGCTGAACCAACGATTGTTTGAGAGACTCGCCAGCCATGTTCACAGTCGCGACCGAGGACGGGAGGTTCCCCAACCGGAGCAACTCGGCGATTCCCGACGGCACGGTGTTGATCAGGGTCACTTGTCCGGCGGCGGACTGCAGAGGTAACTCGAGAATGTTCCGGGCGAGTATCACTTTGCCGCCCCGAGTCAGCGGCACGAAAAGTTCGAACACCGACAAATCGAAACAAATGGAGGTCGAGGCGAGAACGCCGGCGAGTTCTTCTGCGCTGAACATTTCGTGCGCCCACCGGATCAATGCCACAACATTGCGATGCTCAATCGCCACGCCTTTGGGACGTCCGGTCGAGCCGGAGGTGTAGATGACGTAAGCGAGGTTCTCCGGACCCCCCCCATCGCCAGGCGCCGTGATTTCGGAAGGCGGCCAGGCTGAATCAACGAACACCATCTCTGCGTGATGAGCCGGCAGGAGGGGAGCCAATGAGCGCTCCGTAACCAGCACCTTCAAGTCCGTGTCTTCGAGGATGAAGGCCAGGCGTTCCTGCGGGTAGGCCGGGTCGAGCGGGACATAGGCTCCCCCAGCCAGCAAAATCCCGAACACGCCGACGACCATGTCCAACGAGCAATTCACATAAAGGCCCACCAGGACTTCCGGCCCGACTCCGAGACTGCGCAGGTGGCCGGCCAGTTGCCTGGCGCGCTTGTCGAGTTGGCCGTAGGTCAATTCCTGATCTGCAAAGACCGCCGCGACGGCATTCGGTGTCTTCTTCACCTGCTCTGCGAACAGCTCGTGAATCCGCTTGCCGGCCGGGCAGGGGGCCGCCGTGTCATTCCATTCAACGAGCAATTGGCGACGCTCGGGAGCGGTCAGGATCGGCAGACTGGAAATGGGGCTCCCGGGGTCCGCGAGCACGCCTTCCAGCAGGGTCTCAAAATGGCCCGCCATACGTTCGATGGCGAGGCGGTCAAACAAGTCCGCGTTAAAGGTGAAATCGATCGTGAGTTCGCCTGCGTCCTCCTCGACGGCCAGTTCGAGATCAAATCTCGCGGCTCCGGGTGGCCACGGCATCTTGATCGAGGTCACACCGGGAAGCTCGAGCTTCATCTCCAGCTTGCTGTTGAACGCGAGCATCACCTGAAAGATGGGAGAATAGCCCGGATTCCGTTCAGGCTTCAGCCGGGCCACGATGACGTCGAACGGCGCACGCTGATGCGTCAACGCGTCGACCGTTCCTTCGCGCACGCGCTCGAGCAGATCCAAAAAGGCCGGGTCGCCGGAAAGATCGGTGCGGAGCGCGAGCGTGTTGACAAACATTCCGATGATCTCTTTCCACTCGGGCTGGCCGCGGCCTGAAACAGGGAACCCGATGACAAGATCGGTCTCGCCCGTGTAACGGAAAAGCAGCGTCTTGAATACCGCCAGCAGAAGCATGAACGGCGACGCATGGTGGCTCCTGCCAAACTCCCTTAACGCTTCAGTCCGCTCGCGGGAAAGCCCCAGCCATACTTTGTCCCCACGGTACGTCTGCCGGAAGCAACGCGGGCGGGCCATCGGGAGATTCAGCAACGGGGGCGCTCCCGCCAGCCGCTGCTGCCAGTAGGACAGATCCAGGTCGAGGTCCCCACGATGCACCTGTTCCGCTTGCGCTGCTGCATGGTCGCCGTACTGCATCGGCAATGCGGGCAGCTCAGCGGCCCGACCCGCGAGCAACGCGCCGTAAATCTCCCGGACCTCGCGGAACAGCACGCGCAAGGACCAGCCGTCGGAGACGGCATGGTGGATGTTGGTCAGCAGGAGGTGATCATTCTCGCGCACCCTGGCGAGGAGCAGACGGACGAGCGGTCCCGTAACCAGATCGAAGGGTGTCGACGCCTCCTCCGAAATCCGCCGCCATGCAGCCGCTTCCGAATCGGCCTGATCCTCGAAATCCTCGACGCGAAGAGGAACTGCCAGCTCGGGAGCCACAACGAGCACCGGCATCCCGTCCCGGTCCGCGAAGGTCGTCCGCAGAGACTCGTGCCGACGGATGACCTCGTTGAACGCCCGTTCAAGGATCCAAATGTCCAGCGGCCCCTTGAATCGGCTTAGGTGAGGCATGTTGTAGGCGACATTTCCCGGCTCGAAACGATCCAGGAACCAGAGGCGTTGCTGGGCGAATGAGGCCGCGGTGCCATCCGGCCTCGCTGGCCCGCCGCCGCAGCGGGCGTCCGATCGAGCCGTCCTGGGTCCGGAGACCTGGGAAAGGGCCGAAGTTCCCCCGCTAAAAATGGCTCCGCGCGCGCCGAGTTTCGTGACGTTCCATTTCAGCATGGCAGAGATGTCTGCCCAATCAGGCTCGGTCATTTGGTGGTAAAGCGGCCTCCCGGAATTTCCTGCGGAAGAACAAGGCAGCCGGGAGTGGCAGCAGTTCCGATAGCTACGAAGGTCCTGCTTTGCAACTGGGATCCGAAAAACGGCGTGTAGGATTCTTCTGAGGAAATGTCGGGCTGTCTTGAGGAAACGGAGATGTCCTTTGCCTCAAAACCCGTCAACCGGCCGGCCCGGCCGTCATGCGCTACGTCTACGCCGAAGCCATGGAGAAGGACAGGATGGATCTTGAAGAATTCGATGCCCTTCGTCGGGCTGCCGATGCTGAACGGGCCGAAGAGAGGAAACTCCGCCACTTCATGGCCGAGACCCTCCTCCAGGAAGGCTTAGGTGAACTGAAGCTGCGATTCCCTAACTCACGCTAATTCTTCCGTTCTCCCTATATCCATCACGTAGCGCACACCGGGATCCAGCTTGCCGCCGCCCCTCCCCGAAGTCAGCTCTCTTTCCAACCACTATGAAACCGGCCAATCCGCACGATCAGAGTCCCAGTGAGCTCCTCGCAGAACTTGAGGAGCTCTCCCTCCCTGATCGCATCGCCGTAATCCTCTCAGACGTCCGAACCAGACAAGATAAGTTCCGCAGAATCGACGCCTTCTCCTTGGCTTGGGTTCTCGAAGTGCCCCAGCCTGCGCAGCCCGACAATTCCTGAAGCTTCATCCGTTACTCGGAGAGGCAAAGCTTGGAGGAATATGTCGAATCGGGTTCTCTTTCCCTATGCGACCTGGCCGATATGCTTGAAGACCAGATCACTCCGGATCGGTATCGTTATCTCTACACGGTCAACGAGGAGCGGGAGAAAGCCGCGGCGATGCCATTTCAGCCATTCACGCCGGATGAACTTAACCTGCAGACCAGCCGTGCAGCAAAGGAAACCCTCGGGCGGTTTCTCCACGAACCCTCCAGCTCCGACCTTCGTTCCCTTGTGAAAAGGTTGAAATCTCACATCACTCCAGAACGGCGTCTGGCTCTCAAAAACGTAATCAAAAACCTAGAGGAGGCCGAGAAGCCGTGCCTGGATGTCCTGACGCCGGAAGAGCGGGAACATCTGGAGGAGCAGTTCGCCAAGAGCGAACTCAAATCACTCTCCGAGGTTGGATTGAACTGTTTGGCTCACTTCACGCTCCAAACACCAGCAGGTGATCTGAGTTTTGAGGCGTCCATCGAGGACGATGGAACATGCCTGACGTTGTTGACACCCTATGACGAGCGAGATGGAGAGTTCATAGACCTTGATCGCTGCATCACCGATTGGTGGTGAGACTATCGCGCCCTGCGATCGCGGGGCATCCGGTTGCGGCTTCGGCTCGTCCGGAATAGCCTCCCTCAAATGAGGCAGGTCGCCCAAGCTCTGGTTCAGATCTTGCGGTGACGCGAATCCTGGCATTGTCCGCAGTATCGCAAGTGGAATTGGACGGCTTGGCAAGGCAAGTCACTGCTTTGATCCGGAATTGCCCTGTAACAAGGTGGATTGATCTCCCCGTCCACGTGGACCGTGCCCCGGCCGCCCAAGACTCGGGTCAGCAGGCTTATTACGCCATGCTCTCCCCTCTTTTCTTGGAATAAGTCACCCGCGGGGCAGTGGACAAGGCATCAAATCACGAATTCCTTACTGAGCCGATCCCGGCACAGGGAAAAACTCCCCGGAAGTGGGGCCGCCTGCCTGGAAGCCGGACGCCCTTTCTCCCTCTTCCAGGAAGGCTGGGGCGAACTGGCTGTGGCGCAACGCTAGCAGAACGGCCTCCAGTAAAGCCAGTTCACTGCCCCTCACACACGTTTTTCCGATCCTTGACGACAACTTCCGTGACTTCAATCTCATCCAGACCCTCAATCAAGGCGTCCGCGCCGACCTTCCAAGCAAACAGGAGTTCCTCTAGGTAGACAGGATTCATGCTCAGAAACTGAATCTGCTTCTCCGGGCTGATCTCCAAGCACCACGCATCTTTATCGCAAAGCACCGGAGAAGAAAGCAGGCCGCCACAGAAGCCAACGTCCGACGCGAAGGGCTCCAGCGAATCCCCATTCGTCACGGTGTGACCATACCACAGCCACGATTCGTAAAGGTGCGGAAAGCGCGCGGTGATCGAGAAGTTCGCCACCATGCAGATGGTCGAGGTGCATCTGCCGGTCAGCGACGGAAGGCGGCTGCAGATGGAGCCTTACACTCAACCCGGGCGCGAGCTCAAGTTGCTGATCGCGCGAATGGGTCTGCAGTTGCCTCCCCAGCCGCCCCGCGCATCACGGCGGCCGGTCAATTGGGGGCCAACTGACGGGGGTCGCCCCTGCCCCTGTGGGCCCGGCTTTCGAATGCCCCGAATCGTGAGATTCGGGCTAGGACAGTGTGGCGTGTTCGCAGTTTTTGTAATTGGGAAGGCGCTGGAGTTGAGTGGAAAAGGTGGGTGTTGGAGACTGGGGCGCGGCGGAAAACATGATAGGAGTAAGTTCGTCCTGCGCTTGGGTATGCTGCTATGCTTAGGCCGCCCCGTAGGCCGGGACCTATCTATCAGGATTGGGTTTCACCGTTCGACCTTGACCTCATAAAGCGCCTCACATGCTCTTTTGGAAGAGCCTAGCCGAAACTGAGAGATTTCCATTCCGGCAGAAGAGCGGCATCGAGCCTAATCCCACATCGGGCTGACCGACCCGCAGGAAGATCATCCCTTCAGTTTTCTCTGCGCCGCGTTTCCCAACTCCAGTCTATGATGCTCATTGCGGCCGGATGAGGAGGTGGCAGCGGTTTTTAGTGGGATGGATCCTGCGGGATGGGCTTCGACCAGACTGGCTTTAAAGCCTGCTGCAAGAAGGAGGCTTCGAGCTTCTCCGAACTCTTCGCACCAAGTTTCTTCCACTTCGCGATCGCGTTGGGAATCACGCTGAGCATCGGTTAATGCAACTACGCGGGTTTGGACGGCGCTGCCTTGGGCGGAGGCGCTGAGTTCGACGCCGTACGCGGAATCAGTGGGTTTACGGATTATGATTCGCCCTTCTTCCACCCATGCGGCGGCCATGCCTTCACGGACTTCGTAACCAGTGCTAGCGAGGGCACGCAATACAGCGGCCCGTTGTTCCAAACGGGTTTCATTGGCGAATGCCTCTTCGATCCAGGTGCGGGCTTCTTGAACGAGTTTCTGGACGGTTTCGAGCCTGTGCGGCTGTGCGAAGGATGCGGTGATGCGGTCCTTCCAGTCGGCGGATTCAGATGAGTGGACTTCCTCCAGCTCGGCGAGCAGAAGTTCGAGTTCGTTGCGTAGCGCGAGAGCAGCCCGGCGGTTTTGCAGATGGGAGGACAACTCCAGAACCAGCGAGTCGAGAAGCAAAGCCTGCTGGTCAACGGGGGCGGCAGCGATGTGCCGGGCTTTTTTGGTCAGGCTCTGAAGCTGAGGCGATTCTTCCAGCGCGGAGAGTTCTCCCAGCAGGTTCCAGCTTCTATCGAGACGTTGTTCATATGGGTCGACGGGAGCCTTGGGTAGAGCAGGGTGTGACCGGTCTGCGATGGAATCTGTCAAGGCTGCGGCGAACTCGCGTAGTCGGCTGGTAGTTTCGTTGCGCTGGTTTTGTTCAATCGCATGCAACGCTTCGTTGAGGGCCGTTTGCTGCGTGGTGACATCGACGCTGGACAGTTGGCCGATCAATCGGTCCCGTTCTGGCCCGGCCGGCTGACTCTGCAAATAGGCCGTCATCTGGGCGATGCTTTGACGTAGACGATGAGAGCGGCGCAAGGTGGCTGTTTGTTCCGCCGCATGTTGTTGCCGCAAGCGGTGGGCCTCTTCCTCGTAGAAGTTGCTCAGTTTAGCCGACTCCATGGAAAGTGGCTCCCATTGCTCCGCATCGCGCAAAGCATGGAGGCGGTTGAGCAGCAACGATGACTGCGATTGTGATTGCAACCGTTCGCATTCGGTGAGGACAAGTTGCAGCTTCCGCAGATGAATTAGGCTCTCACGCTTTTGACGGCGGCGGACGGCTTCGATGTTGACGACTTTGGGGCCACTCATGGAAAAAGAGGATTTCAAGAGTTCAAAGCGCGCTCCACGGCGACGCGCAGACGCTGCTGCTCATCGCTGCGGTGATGATACCAGCCGCGCGAATTGACGCGGTGAATGAAACCGATGGAGCTGCGGAGCACGGAAGGACGCCAGAGTTCGCGGGCACGGGCGGAGGCGAGCACGGGATGATTATGCGAATCGCACTCGATGCCCAGACCGAACTGCCCCGTTCCGGGATGGGTGATGGCGAAGTCCAAGCCGAAGGCGTCGCCCTGCGCCGGCATCGGCTCATGGCCAAGCTGGCGGATGAAATTGCCCACCTCTTCCACGAAGCGGGAAGACGTGGCCGTATGGCTACCTAACGTGGCATGCAAGGCGGCGTGCTGTCCGTTCAGTGAAGCCAGCAGATGACGGCTCTGCTCGAAGTCGCCTGCATGCAGGCGTTCGGCGTAGGTCAGCCAGCCTTGGAGAAAATCACGTGGCGTAGACGGAGTGCGGCGGCCATTCTGCCCCGCCCAGGCGCTGACCTCATTCACTGGCATGGAAGTAGTGAGCAGGACTTTTTTACGAGCCCGAGTGACGGCGACATTCAGACGGCGTTCACCTCCATGCTGGCCCAGAACGCCGAAGTTGCGCCGGAAAGTTCCGCTGCTGTCACGACCAAAGGTCGTTGAAAAGACGATCCAATCGCGCTCATCTCCTTGCACATTTTCGAGATTCTTAACAAAGAAACCCATGTCTTCGCCGTTCTGAGTGCGGTTGCATTCTTCGATCCAGGCATCGCGGAAGGCGTCGTCCTCTTCGGCGAGGTTTTCCATTTCCGCTTCGATGAGCTCCGCCTGCTTGAGATTGAAAGTCACGACGCCGATGCTGGGTCGTTCTGCAAACGGCCTGCGCCAGATTTCCTGAAGCTTCCAGACAACGCGCACGGCTTCGTCTTCATTGGTTTGCTGGAAATACTCGCCGTTCACGCGATCCACTTCCACTGGGCGGGCGCGCAGAATCTCGTTGTCGGGATGGCGCGCGGGGACGCTCAGGCGGTTGGCGTAGAAGGCGGCGTTGGAGAAATCAATGAGTTGGCGATACTGCGAGCGGTAATGGATTTGCAAGGTCGCGGTGGGCAGCAGATTCTGCGTCAGCGTGAGGAGGTCGGGGCAATCCTTTACCTCACGCCTTCCCGCAGCTTGGGCGAGCCGTTCGCGCTCCGTTTCGTCCAGACTGCCGTCATCGGCATCCAGCCACGACTCGGCGGTTTCGTCGTCTTCATCCGACTCCAGATGAGAGCCAAAGAAACGCGAGGGCGGCATCTGCTTTTGATCTCCACTGACCACCACGCGCCTAGCCCGGAACAGCGCGGGCAACGCGCTCTCCACAGGCAACTGCGAGGCCTCATCAAAGATCACCACGTCGAACAGACCCGCCCGCAGAGGGAAAAGGCGGCTGACCATCTCCGGATTCATCATCCAGACCGGGCGCAGATGGAACAGTCCGAGCGGCTCGCCGCGCTCCACGACTTCCCGCAGACGGCGGGCGCGTGGGCCGGTGAGCATAACTACATCATCCCAATGGCTGCGGGCGGAAAGCGGTGCGCTCGCCGTGCAACGACTCAACAACCGCCGGTTGCACTCACGATACTCGCGGTCTTTCTGTCCCAATAGATTCACCTTTTGCTCAAACTCATCCCGTTCAATCAGCAGGGCCGGATGGGCGGCTTCGATCTGCCGTTTCCACTCCAGCAAAGCCTCGCGCCGCAACGTGGAATCCATTTTGCCGGATAAGTTTGAAGGAGCCGTCGCCTCCCAAATCGCGGCTTTCTCACGCAGCTTGGCGAAGACTGGCAAAGCAGCTGGATCCAGTGATTGGGCGCGGATTCGAAATTTTTGAAACTCCGGCAGAGTGGGAAACGCGGCGACGATGGGTTCCAGCGCCACACTGCCCGGTGCATGCGACTGAATTTCACCAAGCCGGGCGTCAACCCACAGCGGAGTGAACCATGCGCGTAGTTTTTCGAGCGCGGCTTTGCTCTCGCGTTCAGCCGCCCAAAGCGCCAGACTGGCATGGCAGGCGTCCAGAATAGAAGCGCAGACGACTGGATCCCCTCCCTGCTGAAGCGCTTCCGCAGCGCGTTGAACAGGACACAACTGCACACGGCGGGCGGCGGAGAGGACCGGTTGGAGCCGCTCGATGATGCGTTGCACTTGGCTGCGCATGGCTGGCAGGGGGGCATGGTCTCCTGGTTCGTTCAATCCCAAAGCCTCAGCCCATTGATTCAGAGCAGGACGTTCCTTGCGAAGGGCCTTCTCCAATTCCGCCGCCTGATGCAGCGTGGAGAGATCCACGTTCTCCGGGTCGATATCTGCCTTCTGCAACCAGCGGTGAAGAGCTATCCTGGCAAAATAGCGGGTTGGGTTGAGACGCGCCCAAAAGGATATGGGCGTGGCCAGCCACCCTGTGGAAGATGACAGCTGTCGCAATGGCGCATCGCCGCGAGCGGCGAGCTTAGGATAAATTCTTTCGTCTAGAATCCAACCGGACAAGGCGGCCATCTTTAGATTCAATCCCTCCAGCCAGAGGGTGAGCTGATCAGCCAGCGAGACTTCCCCCGATTCTTGGGGAGCGAGATAGCCCGCCCATTGCGACAAATGTTTGGCTACGGGCGCGGACAATGTTCGCAAGGCAGCCTCGTGTTCGGCGAGCCAGCTTTTCAGCAAACCGGGCCTGTCCAGGCCGAAAAACCGGTCATGTTGATGAAGCAGGGAATGCCGATGGCGCTCCGTGTTTTGAAAAGCTTCAAGAGCCTGACGAAAATCCGCCAGCATTGCTTCGTCTGTTCTAAAATCGGCCAAACCGTGCAGCGGACTGTTTTCGTAATTCGATTTCAGCCAGAGCGGTGTCAATGGGGCGATTTCCTTGATCAGTTGCCAGGCATCGGCGTGATCCAGGTCACGGAACAACGCGCCAAGTCCGGGGATGGAAACGGTTGTCCTACCATCGCTTTCGATTTGCAGCAACTCATCCAGCACTTCGCGGTAGGACAGGAGGCCCGGCTGGTCGGCGGGCGCTTCATGCAAGGCTTGATGAGCGCTGTTGAGTTCTTTCTCTAGAGCCTCGATGTGGCGGGCCACGCCTTCGCGCTCACGTTGTAGCCTGGCGTTGCCATTGGGATGATGGGTGGGTTGCTCAAGCTGCTCGCGCAGTTGCTGCAACGCGGGACGCCGGTCGGAAGTCGCGTCCTTAAGATAAAACAACCGTCCTCCCAGTCCTTCGGTGTCTAGCCGTTTGCGCACGACTTCCAAAGCCGCCTGCTTTTGGCATACGATGAGGACCCGTTCCCCACGACCGATGGCATCGCTCACGATGTTCACGATGGTCTGGCTTTTTCCCGTGCCGGGCGGGCCTTGCACGACTAGGCCGGGTGCCAGACGGGAGCGGTAAACGGCACTTTGCTGGGAGGGATCGGAGACGGCGGTGAAGTAGCGGTCGAGTTCCGCGGGTTGAGCCTCCGCTGTTTCTGTGGGTCCGGTCATCCCGGCGCGGATCGCCATTTCCAAAGGCGTGCCTTGCAGGGGAATGCCTTTGGAAAGTTGCTCAATATCCTGCGCAATGGTTTGGCCGGAGAAGTCACATTGGAACAACACCGCCGCTGCATGGAGCTGAATCACTCCGGGCGTGGCTTTGACGGTGACGGGAGGCAGCGGGCGCAATAGAGGCCCAGTCGCCGTCGCCGGCGGCACTTTGGTGAGATGACTGAAGGCATCCAGCACCCCCTGAAGATCGAGATGATCGCGCGAGCGGAGATCGTCCAGCGTTTCGCGCCAATCGGGGAAAGCTGACCCGAGCAGCCTTTCCAGCGCGGGATTGGGACGGATGTCACGTTCTTCATCAAACGCCAGCTTCACCGTGCCTCGCTGCCCGGATGGCATCTCAAGCTTCACCGGCCACAAAAGCACCGGAGCAATGCGCGGCTTGGCCGATTCCGAGGCGCGCGCATCACGTAGAACGATGAAAGGAAAGGCCAGGTAAAGCGGTTTGATGCCGGTATCGCGGCGGTAGGCGAAGGCATTTTGAGCAAGGCGGCGCAGACGCTGTTCGCGCAGCGGTTCCGCCAGGAGTGGTGCTGGATCGAGACTCAGCGGCTGAGTTTGCCGGTTCAGAACCGTTTCCAGCAAGGCGGTGGAGGGACGTGCCGAACCGCCAAGCTCGGTGAGATCCAGTCGTGCCGTGGTTCGGCCGATGGTCATCCGGATTAACCCGCCACGTTGTAGGCCGGAGATAAGGCGTCGATGGAAGAAATGCAGGATGTTGAGCAAGTATTCCTGCTTGGCCGGTTCACGCCATTCATCCTCCGGAATGGCCAGCAACACTAAGGCCCGCGCCAGCGTAATGCGGCGATCCTGCCGGAAATCGTCCGCCCATTGATCGGGAATCTGGCGGTCGCAGCGGGCGAAGTTGTGCAGCCGCTGGTCCACCGCATTTAGGATGTCTGCTCGTCTACGCTCGAACCATGGAGCCATCTGAGCGGGAGCGAATGAAACCTGCGCGCGATGCGCCTCGCGCCTAGCTTCTTCCAAGACATCCGCCGCCGGACGGAAATACGAAGTTGCGGCGGAAATGAGCAGGATGAGGTCTTCCTCCGAAGCCGTCCGGCGTTGCATCATGGAGATCAGCGCGGGATGCTCGGCCTCCGGGTAAAGCCGTCGCCGTTGGCTCCATCGGTTTTCCAGCATGCCCTGGGACGTGGCCAGCATCGCAGCGGAGAGCTGGGCCTCATCACAGTCGAGCTTGTGCTCGCGCACCCGGCTGCGGATGCGATCCGCGCGCTCCTTCAACCGCACAAACCAGGACTCACGTCCCCATTGCCGCAGCCGTTGGGGCAAAGGGCTGTCCAGCCATTGCCAGGCGGTGTGACAATCTCGCCGCGCAGACAAAGCGGGAGGTGGTCATTTAGAAGAATAGCCGCCGCCGCGAGCCGGGCATCTTCGGGCAGCGCCGTCTCCGTCGCCAGATCGCGCACCTGCGCTGCGCGGGCAACATCGTCTTCGCTGCCACGCTCCTGCAACCAGGTGGCGAGCCGTCCACTCAGAAGGATGTCACGGGCTTCCTCCCATTGTGCGGTCTCCACTGCCGCCAAAGCAAAACTCTCGGGCGTGGTCCAGGTGCGTTGTCCCAGCCGCAAAGTAATACCTGAAGCCGAAGCATCTCCTGCTTCCTCCGCATAGCCATGCGGAATGCCGCGTTCGCCTTGCAGCCAGCGCTCCAATTGCGACCAACCCCAGCGCAGCGAAGGGTCGCGCGTCAATAGCCCCTTGAGAACCTCCTGCCAGTCCGAAGGCAAATCCTCCGGCACCCGCAGCCCGCGCGTGATCAGGTGCAACAAAAACGCCCGCTCATGTACGCCCTCGAAACCACGCCCTTCCGTCAGCATTTCCAGCACGATGACGCCGAGACTCCACCAGTCCGATGCCTGAGAACACGTCCCGGCAATCGTCTCCGGCGCGGCGTAGCGGGTGGTTTGCCGCGAGAACGTGAGCTGCAAATCAAACTCGCTAACGGTGGCTGTGCTGAAATCCGCCAGCACTAAGTCCAACGGCTCCCGGCTGCGCACCAGCACATTGGCAGGCTTCAAATCCCGGTGGATCAGATTCATTTGAGCAAGCCCTTGCAGCGCCCGGCCCAATTCCTCCACGATGTGACGAACGAATTCGGGATTGGCTTTATCCTGAGCGGGAATGTCGCCCAGCGTTCCCAGCGGAAGGTATTCCCAAACTTCAAAAGCGCGGTCCTCGTGACGCCCCGAGTCAAGTAATCGAACGCCGTGCGCCGCATCCAAGGCACGCAATGAGGGATACAATGAAACCTCCGGCTCAATGCCGCGCCGATAGTGCTTGAAGACACCAGTGACACCATTCTTTCGCGCCAGACAAAGATCCGACTCCCCGGATTGCACCGCCAGCTCTTCCCCCAGTGTCCAATCCTTCACTACCACCACCTGAGCGCTCTCAGCCGCCTCCCTCTCAGGCGCGTTGACAGTGACGGCGGGTTCGCCGCATTCCAGACAAAGAAAATCGCCCGGCTCCAGCGCGTGCCCGTTGCGGCAGTGAACTAAAGCGATTGGTTCCTCTATTGTCGTTTTCGGCGAGACGGCAGGCTCAACCGGTTCTGTGTGTGCAGTCGCTGGTGTCGGCAGAATGTCAAACAAGGGCCAGCCACAATCGCTGTCGCCGAAGCGTCCCTGGCACAAGATTTCCTCCAGAGAACGGTCTGTCTGGCAGCGAGGACAACGACGAATCATGCCAAAACGGGAAGGGAAACAGTGGTGCCGTCTTCCACGTCGGAAGCGGCGGAGGAAAAGCCGGCTTCAGCCAGTGCCCGCCGGATCCGGTGAAGACTGCCCTCATCCGGAATCCCGGCCATCCAGACGGTGTCATTTTCAAAACAGACATCCAGCGCCTTCGGCAACGTTTCACGCACCGCATGAAGCCAGGCGGTGTAGCGTGCCCGTCCAAGCTCCGTGAGCAGGTGCAGGCGTTGATTGTCTGAGCCCCGCCAGACGAGGGTTTGCGAAGCGGAGCGAATAAACGGATCGCTGATCACCGCATCCACAAGCCCCGGCCACGCTGACACGCGCGACGAGATTTTTTCCCAAGGCTGGCCGGAGTAAACCAGCACGTCTTTGCCGCTGCCGATCTCTTCCCGCAGGGCTCTCAGCAGTGAATCTAAGGCGTCCATCTGCTCGAACGGCTCGCCGCCGGAAATGGTGACCCCATCTGCTTCCGCTAGCCAAGGCGACACCGTTTTCATTACCTCCGCCACGGTCGTTTCTCCCTGCCCAGGCACCCACGTGTCAGCGCTGATGCAGCCGGGACAATGCAGGCTGCATCCCTGAAACCAGATGCCTGCCCGCCGTCCGGGACCAAGGGTGGTTACGGGAAAATGCAGCCGGCTGAGAAAAAAACGCATGGCGGTGAAATCAGAACGAGGCTTCCAGCACCGTCGCCGCGCCGTGTTGCAATCCATTGATCCGCAGCGTGGCTCCGGCTGGCACATTTTGATCGAACAACAGCCGGGCCAGCGGATTGACGAAATGCACCTCCAGTTGGTTGCGGATGCCCCGCCCTCCATTCGACAGATCCGCGATACACACCTCCTGCAAAACCTGCTTGGTCTCAGCGGAGATCTCCACACTCACGCCCTGCGATTGCTTCACCTTCCGCGCTAATCCAGCGAGCATGGAATCGAAAATCTCCACCGCCACGTCGTCGCGGATGAAGTCAAAAACCATGATGTTCTCTCCCAAGCGGTTGAGAATCTCCGGCCGTCCCAGCGTGAGCTTGAAATGCCGCGAGATCTCCTCCTTCACCTTAGTTTGCACCGCTTCATAAGGTTCGCCGGGCAGGACATTGGGGACACGTTCGCCCTGCACATCGAGCCGGTAGATGCCGAGATTGGAAGTGAAAACCAGAAACGCCTCTGAGAAATACACACGCTCCCCGCGTCCCGACGTCAGCACCCCTTCATCCAGCACCTGCAAAAACTTGTCCAAAATCCTCGGATGAGCTTTTTCAACTTCATCGAACAACACCACGCTGAAGGGCTTTTGCCTCACCGCATTTGTCAGCTCGCCGCCCACGTCATACCCTACGTATCCCGGAGGTGCACCAATGAGCCGCTGATCGCTGTGCTCGGCGGAAAACTCGCTCATATCAAAGCGGATACAGGCGGATTCATCACCGAACAACAACTCGGTGATCGTCTTCGCCAACTCGGTTTTTCCAACCCCGGTAGGTCCCGCCAAAAAGGCCACGCCACGCGGCCTGCCGCCCCCGCCCTCGCGAGCGCCGATCCCTGACACTGCGCGTTTCACCAAGTCCAGCATGTGAGTCACCGCCTGATCCTGGCCTTTCACCCGGCGGCGGATCAATGACTCCGCCTGGCTTAGCTTTTCTCGATTCACCTTCTTCCACGGATCTTCCGTCACACCGAGTTTGTAGCGTCGTACACCCTCACCGATGTCCTCCAAAGTGAGGCCCTCACTCCGGCAAAGCTGTGCGATGCCCACCAGATCGCTTACCAGCAGTCCCTCGGTGGATTCCACAAAGGTATTCACTTTGTGCGTTACTTGATCTTCGGGCAGACCGCCCTTTAGAGTGGCCGCCAGATTTCGTGCCACAAGCCGCCGCACCTCAGGATCAGGATTGGGCACCGGAATGTGTCTCATCCTGGAATTGCCCAGCAAAAACCAGTCTGGAAGATCGCCCTCCTTGTCTACGATCCAGATCACAGAATTGAAAAACGGTTTGCCCTCCGGCCCCAGCGGCCGCGGCAGCACCTGATGCGACAGAACCAGTGCCCGCGTGAACCCCCGCTGCTCCGCCTCGCTGGGCAAATCTGCGCGGATTAGCAACCGCGAAGCAAAATCCGCAAACAGCACAATGGGCTCAGCCGTGTGCCTTACGACAACCTCCAGCAGCTCAAAGAACCTCTCCGTTGAGGCCGCAGCTCGCCCATTCTCCGCCCAGCTCAGTCCGAGCAAACCGCTGAAAAACCCCCGCTCGCCTTCCTGATCCAAACCCGGAACCAACGGCACCGAAAACCCCTGCGCCGGATCAAACGCCAGAAAATGCATCATCCTCTCGCGCCCCAACTCCAGGCTCAAACAGGAAACCAAAGGCATCGGCACCACCATCCCCGGCTGCAGCTCCGCCGGATACTGATCCCGAACATTCCCAGACAGCACAAACTGACTCCGCAAAGGCAAAAAGCGGATCAAGTCGCGAAGCCAGCGTGGGCTGAGATCGGGCATAAGTTCGCGCTATCTCAGACGCGGCCGCACCGCCACCCGAGCATACCCCACCTTCGCAAATCTCGGCGGCGTGTAGTTGGTGACGACCCACTCCCAGCCGTCCCCAAGGTCCTCAACGTCCTCCTGCAGTTGCCCGGTCCGCCAGGTCACGAGATCTGTGGAGAGTTCGACAGAGTAGGTGACCGGCACGTTCTGCGGGCGCAGGTATTCGATCTGGAACACCCTGTCCCGGCCCACCTGAACCACGGGGTCCGCGGCTTCGAAAGCATAGGCGTAGAGATCGGCGGAACTCGCGGTCACCGGATCGGTTCCTTCCCTGACCTCCCAACCGTCCGGAGCTCCGTCCCCATCGGTGTCCGCCAAGAGCGGGTGCGTGCCGGCGTCGAATTCCTGAGAGTCCGTGAGGCCGTCCTGGTCGGCATCAGCCTGGCTGTCCAGCGGGTCCGATCCGAAGCCAACCTCCTCGTGGTCGGTGAATCCGTCCCCGTCCGTGTCGGCCAGGAGAGGATCGGTCCCGTGATCGCTGTGCTCTTCACCGTCGGTCAGGCCGTCGCCATCCGAGTCCGGGTTGGTGGGGCTCGTGCCGATCTCGACTTCATGCGAGTCCGAGAGTCCGTCGCCGTCGGTGTCCGCCAGCAGGGGATCGCTGCCAATCTCGTTGACTTCCCGCCCGTCTGAGAGTCCGTCGCCGTCGGTATCCGCGGCGTTGGGGTCCGTGCCAGCGGCGAGTTCCTCGGGATCGGTTAGGCCGTCGCCATCCGGATCCGCCGCGAGGGGATCGGTGCCTCCGTCGACTTCTGTCTTGTCATTCAGGCCGTCGCCGTCCGTGTCGGCAGCCAAAGGGTTCGTGCCGAGAGCAACCTCCTGGCCGTCCAGCAAGCCGTCCTTGTCAGTGTCAGGATCGAGGGGGTCGGTCCCCTGAGCAATCTCCGCGCCATCCAAAAGTCCGTCCTCGTCGGTGTCCGGCTGAACCGGATCGGTTCCGATGGCAAACTCTTGCCCATCAGTTAAACCATCCGCATCGTAGTCCTGATCTTCA
>JBGTBW010000250.1:0-17391 GCA_041749135.1 Verrucomicrobiales bacterium | reverse complement strand
GATTCTAGCGAGTGCCGCTCCGCCCGGAGCAACCAAGTTAACACATCCAGCGGTTCGTGCTGCATTTAAGACCGCAGTTCTCGGCCTGCAATATGGTTGCGGAGCCGAGGCGCTGGGGGCCAGGCTCGGGAACGAGGCCTTGGGGCGTAAGCTTGTCGGTGATCACCGGCGAGTCTACTCCCAATATTGGCGCTGGAGTGAGGATCAGGTGGATCGAGTATTGCTGGGCGGAACACTCTGCACCCCGTTCGGGTGGAGGATCCGGCCGGGAAATGGAACCGGCGAACTCAATGTGCGAAGCGTGGCGAACTGGCCGATTCAATCGGCAGGCGCCGACATTCTTCGGATTGCAACCACGGCCATGGTAGAGCACGGCATCAAAGTTTGCGCGCCAATTCACGATGCGGTGCTGATCGAGGCGCCCGAAGACGACGCCGAGCCAGTCGCCGACCTCGCCGAGCGACTGATGCGGGAGGCAAGCTCGGTTGTCATCGGCGTTCCGTGTAACGTGGATCGGAGCCTAATTCCGTCCGGTTCGCACTACCGCGACGAACGAGGCGAATCGTTCTCCCGCAAAGTGCTCACGATTCTCGCAACCCTATGAACATCGACGATCTCGATCCCGGCATCTTGCTTCCTCCCCTCCGAGGGAGACGCAGGGCCGACAGCAAGGAACGGTTCGTAACGATTCCGAAGGAGTGGGCGAGACGGGCAATTCAAGTGGGGGCGTTCCCCTTAGCGGCTCCCATTTGGTATAAGTATAGAATTACGGGAGGTCAGGAGGTTGTGCTCTCCAACACGTTGGTAGAAGAGTTCGGGATCAGCCGAAAACAGAAGTATCGACTTCTGTGCCGGCTCGAAACGGCTGGCCTCGTTCGAGTGCAGAGGCAGGGCAGGAAGAGCCCGCGGGTGGTGCCGGTGAATGTGCGCGGCAAATCGGTGTCGCACGGCGGGACTACTCGTGTCGCCAATCCGGCCATGTAGTGTCGCACCACGGGCCAACAGGTCTGTACTTATAATTTCTTTTATTTATATAAAGAATATATGTCTCGAACCAGCGGCCCAGGACCGTAGACATTTGGGTTCAAGACCCTTGTCACAGGTGTGGGCCAACCGGGAGAATGGATGTAGCTCAGGGGGGGGTTGGGCGTCGATCGAATCCGCAAACATTTAGTCCCTCCTCCTCCTGGCGGGCTGCTCGTGTGTCGGAGGCCCCCCCACACAAGCCGGGCAATTTCCTTGGCCACGACTCGCGGGGGACGCCCACGCCCTCCACCACTCGTGGCAAGGGGGAGCGGGCACCATCCCCCCCCCCCCCCCCCCATGCCAAATGTGTGATGATCACCACCCCCCCCCCCTTCCATATGGGTGAGGGATAGAGCTTCCACCCCTCACCCCTCCCAGTGAGAAATAATTGCATTATGCACGACCACCCCCCACCCCCACCCCCACCTAGGCACCCTTGTTAGGAATTTCGGCGAAAGGCAAGAGGCTCACACGGAGTCGCAGTCAGGAACACCGCCGAGACTTGATTCGTAAAAGCACTAATCTTTGTCGAGCTTCCGTCTAAAACTTGGCTAAGAAATTGGCGCAGGTCGGTCTCTGGGAGAACCTGGGGCCCATTAGCAAGGGCCGTAGTGCCCTATTAAGTTGGAAATAGTGCGGCACTATTTCCTTGGTCTGTGCCGCCAGCCTAACTAGAGCGAGCTTCGACTTCGGGTTTTCCGACCACAAGCCACGGGCGAGATTCACGCACAAGCTCCTGCGCCCGGGCGAAAAGCGCCATGTCGCGCGCTCCGTTTTCCCTATAGCGGCCAGCACTATAGGTTCGGCGGGGATGTCTTCCAGGGGAAGAGCCGTTGTAGACTCCCCAGTAACCCACGCCGCTTGTCGTCGTTCGCCGGACGCCTGTTCCGCGACTCATCTTCCGGAGGCGCTGGAATCCCTCCAAGACAGCCCTCAGCCAGTCCTGAGGAAGATCCTCGAAGACCGCGTCTCGAAAGGCTCGCGCAGCCAGGATTGGGCGTCTTTCCCAGCCATCCCGGAAGAATCGGTAGGCTGGCCTTTCGAGAACGTCCAGTTCCAGCTCGACGTAATACCCGGCCGGCTGCTCAATCCTCGCAATCGCGAAGTCAGGACCCAGGATCTGCCGGTAATCGAGTCGTGTCATGGTCGGCCGTCTTGTGTGGGACAGCCTAACCAAGTTTTCGGGTTTGTCGAATTGAAGTCGCTGCTGCTGGCTGTTGGGAGTCGGCCTTCACGCCTTGCTCTGTGCCCCTCGTCGTCTTCAGAACTCCCACGGGTGGGTGGGCTATCCTTCGCTTCCCCCAAGACGTTGCGATTCGTGCTCCGGCATTCCCATGGCCCCTGGTGCTTGACCGACCCGCTCGCCGGCGGCGACCCTCGTTTCCAATGCATCCGTTGTTGGACAAAGGCAGGAAATGGGAGCGACTGCTGCGGGCCGTCCTTTGGCTATGGAACTTCCTTTCCGGTCGGCGCAACGCCGGCAGAAGCCCGTGCCGCATGGCCGAGGCGTCGGGGAGCGCGCTGATGTGCGGTTTTCCGACGATTCCCAGGGCCGTTGTTTGGCGCTTCATGGGCACACGCGGCTAGAGTTCAGCCTAGATCCGATTTCGTCTTGCCAAACCTCGCTTCTCTTCATATGACTGTTTATATGCACACTTCCTCGGGGGCTGGAGAATCGCATTGGCAGACTTACTTGAGTCTCTTACGAGACCGGTTCCCCCTCAGCCCTTTCACTCATCCCCATTATGTCCGCTGGACGAGCAACTGGCGCGATGCTGGAGGCGAGACCTCCCCTGAAGCCACCCGCGCCTTCTTCGATGATCTGGGCCGGGGCCCGGGAATTGAAGGCTGGCAGTTTCGCCAGGCGGTGGATGCCGTGCGCCTCTGGGTGGATGGGGTCGCCCGCATTCCATGGTCGAAGAGCTTCGACTGGGTTGGGCTCTCAGAAGAGTCGATGGAGCTTCCTTCCAGTCACCGCTCCCTTCTCCGGGACACTCTAAATGTCCCTTCCCGTGGGCACAGGCTTAGCCCGCCCGCCAGAGCCTCCCGCGACCGGCAGCCTACTCCGGGTGAAGACGAGGTGCTCCGGCAGATTCTTGAGGAACTCCGGCGGGAAGTTCGACTGGCTGGGCTCGCTCCCGCCACGGAAAAGACCTACGCGGGTTGGACACGCCGATTTACTCGCTTCTGTCTGTGGCGGTTGGGCATATCACCGAAGGAGGCCGGCCCGCCCGCCATCTCGGCCTACTTGGAATACCTCGCCCTTGAGCGGCGGGTGTCTCCGCGGACTCAGAAACTGGCTCTCAATGCCATGGTCTTCCTCACCCGGAGAGTCCACCAGGTCGAAGAGTTTGACTTGGAGGTGATTCCGGCCCGCAACGGACCCAGGCGTCCCCCAGTGGTTCTTTCGCGGAAGGAGGTTCGAGAGGTGTTTGGCCGCCTCCAAGATCCCTGGCGCTTGATCGCGGAATTGCTTTACGGGAGCGGCCTGCGACAGATCGAGGGGCTCCGTCTTCGGGTAAAAGACCCCGGCTTCGACCGGGGCGTTATCACGGTCCATGACGGGAAAGGGGGAAAGCACCGGCTGGTGCCCTTGCCGCAGGCTCTGGAAGGACGTTTGCGGCGCCACCTTGAGGTCTGCCGTGAGAGGCATCAAAGGGACCTGGCCGCCGGTGTGGGAGAGACCCACCTTCCGGAATCCCTCCGCCGGAAATATCCCAACGCTGCCCGGCAGTGGTGCTGGCATACGTCTTCTCCGCCGCCAAAGTCTGCGTCTATCCCCGCACCGGCCGTGTGGCTTTCCACCACCTGCACGAGAAATCCTTGCAGCGTCAATTCAAGCGGGCCGTAGACCAGTGCAAGCTGAGCAAGCCCGCCAGTTGCCACTCTTTGCGTCACTCTTTCGCCTCCCATCTACTTGAGAGCGGGACGGACATCCGCACCGTGCAGGACCTTCTGGGGCACGCGGATGTTTCTACCACCATGAATTATCTGCACGTCCTGAAAAGACCTGGGGCGGGGGCGCTCAGCCCCCGCTAGATCAACCCTAGAAAACGGTGTTCTCGGGACCAACAAATCTGTTGCTTGCCGGTCACCTGCTGGCGATAATTACGCCGTGGCTGGAATTGCCCTTGAAAAGTCGTCCTCCACCCGGCGGTGTTTCACCCTTATTATGCCGCCGGTTCCCATAACTTGTTATAGGGTGCGGAGGTAGAATAAAACTGTTCGCCCAGCAATGAGACGCACAACTACAGCAGTCGCCGTAGCTATTCTGACGTGCGTAGTGGACGGATGTCGCGATTCCGCACCTGAGGGCACATTCAGCGGCCAGAAGTTCGCGATTTCTCCGGGCTCCGACCAAGGAGCGTACGTTGTGACCTTCTCCGAGCACTCAACTCATGAGGTGGAGGTGTACATCGTGGAGGATGGTGTCGCGAAAAGAACCTGGTCGGGAAGTGCATCGGAGACTCAAAGGGGAACTGCTCCATATGTTGCTATCACGACCTACGGATTGTCGCCGGACAATAGAGAACCGACGCGATTGCATATTGTGACCAGCTCGACGGAGCAGACGATTATCGACTTACCGGCCGGCAAGCTATGGAACAACCTCACATCTCATGCAGGAATACTCTCCGATGCGACTGTGATTTATACATGCTCGATCTACCCCGAGCACTACACTGGCAATTTTGTTGGATACAACGCCCTTGGGGAAAGCCTAGAAGCGTGTAAGAAGAAGTCTAAGGAGAGCGGTTGGCGCTACATCGTCGTCCTTGGAAGAAAGTCGTTGAAAACTGGCGAACAAGACGGCGCACATCAACCCGCTACCCGCCCGGCCTCGGAAGCTGAATGATGAGTCGAGCCCTGAACCAGAATTCGGAGGTGCGCTCCCGGTAGCGGGTGAGTGGCCTCTACGTTAGGCGTCACTACGAGCATCCATGACGAAGAGTAAGGCAGCGACAGTGATGCATACCCTCGCTTGCGTCGTGGCCGCGCTTCTCGCGTGGAAGATCGTTCGCACGGATTGGACCGTAGTAGCGCCTTATTGGTACCACGACAGCGATCCACCTGCGTCTGACCACTATGGTCCTTATCGAGTTCCGCTTCCGACCAGCCCTCTGTGGCGCCCACCACAGCCCCATGAGGTCGATCCCAGCGACACTACTCAGTGGAGTGATCCACTTCGCAACCCCTCACCCAACAGAAAGTGGGAGTCGTTCTACCCGGGCGGTGGTGCGTGGGGCATCACCGGACCGCCCCGTCTCCATCCAGATTGGACGATAATTACCTACAAGCTCATTGGCGGTTTCATTGTTCTCCTTCCATTAGCCTTTTTGCTCAGCTATGTTGCAAGATGGATCACCAGACTTGCCGCTCCCACGTCAACTCCCAATGGCCACAACGCCTAACAATGCGGAGCACCGAACCCCTGACCCGCCGCGCTTACCAGCCCTCATGACCGGTTTGACCTTTATCAGCACTCGATGCCGCGCCCCCGGTCAGGGGATCGGTGTCCTCTGACGTTCGGCTCAGAAAATGAAATTCACTTACACGCCGATCTGGAAGCGCACTACGCACAGTTCAGTAATTTGCGGCGGGCTGGGATTTCTCGCAGGTTCAGCGTGTGGACTGTGGATGCCCCATGCATTGGTTGCTGCGGGCGTGCTTGCGGTGGTCGCTGGAATGCTTTTCGACGAGGGAACAGTGATTGAGAGTTCATTACTATTCGTATGCGCCGGCGCGATAGGAATAATTGCGACGCAGTTCGTTGGTGATCCCGACTCTCTTTCATCGTTGCAGGCAAAGAACTTAGCTTCCGCAACTCCGTGGCAGATTGTGTGGGTCATTCCTTTGCAGATCGTTGGCTACGGATTACGATTCCTCGTGAAGCGAACGCCAAAACAACAACAAGCCGAACAAGACGTCGATCTCAACACCTGACCCTTGGCAAGTCGAAAGCGTCATGACAAACTTAACATTCAACTCAGAGATCAGAGTCCTCTCCCAGTCAGGTGTGAGATGACTCGGACGTTCGACGAGAAACCAAACAAGATGCATCGAATACTACCGCTCATCTTCATGCTTTTTTTCTCAGCCGTCCTGGTCGCGGAGGAGATTAAGGATACTTTGATACCCAGTGTGGAGAATCTTCACGTTCTTGATACAGGTCCGCAGCGGAGTGATGATCCATTTGATGCAGGTCCGCGCCGGTTGCGTGTTGCTCCAATCTTTTTAAATGAGATCGAATCGCTCGGCGAAGGGCGTATTTTTAACTTGGAACCCTTCACGAGGGAATACGGCGTGGATCTAAAGCCAAAGGAACTGGTAATATATAGTCCACAAACCCGATTGGTATTTTGCCGTGGAAAGCCTCAGACAATTGACATGGTTCGGCAGTTGTTCGAGTCACACGATCATGGTTTGATGTCCTACCGGTTCACGCTGTGGGCTGGAGTTGCCGAACCAGAAAAGCAGGAGTCGGCCACCAGGCGCGTCGTAATGCGAGGCGATAGCGTGAGCGGAGCGCGTTTTGAAGTGGCCTTGCACGAAGGTCAGAATTTCTCTTTGGAGTTCGTCGCGAATCCAGAAAAGACGATCGACGTCACAGTTAGCGGAACGGTTCAACTTGGCGACAACGAGATTAAGATTTCGACCAGTTGTGTCAGTGAGGAAGGAAAGGAGATCCTTCTGTTTGAACGCCCTGCGAAGGACGATCCAAAAGATGTAGATCGACTGCTTCTCCGAATCGATGCGATGCCCAATGAAGAACAGAAGCGCCACAACGAAGAATGGCAACGGCAGCAATCTATCAAGATAGCTCACGAACTTTTAAAGATGAAGAAGTCGAACAAGCCGGCGCAGACCGACGGCGATAAGCCATCAAATTGAATTCGAGCCGCCGCGCGCTGCGGCTGGCCTCAAACGTTCGGCCAAGAAATGAATTCGCACATTCGCATTGCACTCTTACTTTCCTTGTCCCAGCTAGGCAGCTCATGCGTTGACGACCACGCAAATCGCGAAATCGATCAGGCTCAGATCGCCCGCGAGATCGCGGCCGACCCCGAGTTGTTCAGAACGCGGATGATTCGACCAGATGTCCTGCGCGAGACTCAAGAGCCCAACCAAACCGAACATGAGCACGACCCACCTAACCGAACAGATCCAGACGACAGCGGAATTAACGATTGACAGATTTTCGCGGCTGCGACATCCATGGAAAGACCAATGATCATGTAGATTGCCGGCTTCTTTGGAGTCCTTGATGGATTCTCGGACACCCAACCCTCACACCGCAAACAAGACTAGTCGAACAAGACGGCGCACTCAACCCGCTACCCGCACCGCGTCGAAAGCCGGATGAGAGATTTCGGAGTCAAGCTGGAGCGGGACTTCGGCCCCCGGTAGCGGTTGGCTGGCCTCTGACGTTATTTGCAAACAAGAATCTCATCATGGCTGAAGCTGAAATCGTCAATCTTGAACAGCGCGCGTTTATGGCCATTAGTCTTGGCGAGAGTCATTTCCGCGAATTCAAAAGCGTCCTGCAGGGGCCGCCAGACGCGAAGACTGCGCGGGAAGCGAAAAGCATCGCTCGTGACATCGGCGAAGCACTGGTTGCGTTTGCCAACGCGGATGGTGGTGAATTGCTTATCGGCGTCGAGAACGATGGAACTATCACGGGCGTTGACACGCTGACCCTATCTAATATCGAGCGACTTACCGATGCGCCGCGAACCAACGTACATCCGAAAACACCGCTGCCACCAATACGCACTGCCGCTCTTCAGTTGAAGGGTTTGAAGATCCTGTATTTCTCGATTCAGAAGAGCACATCGCACATACACCTAACTTCCGATGGGCGCTGCGTGCAGCGCCGCGATCTAGAAACTCTCCCTATCCCGGCGGAAGATATTCTATTTGGCCGACGGGAACGGGAATCCCGCGAGTACGACCGCGAGTACGTTGATGGAGCGACTGCAACTGATTTGAATGCTACGCTGGTCCAGACGGTCGCACAACAAATCTCCCCCGGGATGAGCGTCGAGAAATGCCTTCAGTACCTTGATTTGGCCGAGTATGTCGGCCCCGGGCTCCGACTTCGACGCGCCGCCCTACTGCTGTTTGCGAATGAACCGAACAGATGGCATCCGCGTATGCAGGTCCGAATAATCAAAGTGGAAGGAATTGAGTTGAGATCGGGCGCGCAATACAATGCGAAATCCGATCAGACCGTTACTGGCAACATCATCGAGTTGGTTGAAAAGGGATGGGAGGCACTGCGACCTCAACTTGTCCAAACTCGCCTCGGCAAAGACGCGCGATTCGGCACGACCATTATGTACCCGGAATTGGCGTGCCGCGAGGCAATGGTCAATGCCATTGCGCATCGCGATTATTCGGAAGAAGGTCGAGGCATCGAAATCTACGTCTTCGACGATCGCATGGAGGTCAAGAACCCAGGTGCATTGCTATCGTCTATAACGCTTGAAGACCTAATACGACTTGAAGGGGTACATCAATCACGGAACTCGACAACTGCCCGCGTACTACGCGAAGTTGGTTACATGCGAGAACTGGGTGAAGGGATGCGCCGAATGTTTGAGTTAATGAAGAACAACGAATTGACGGAACCAGAGCTCTCGAGTGACAGCAACTCCTTTCGTGTCACTCTGCGTCACAGCACTATTTACACTTCTGCACAGAAGCTCTGGCTGGATCAGTTCGACTCGTTCAATTTAGGCCGCGAGCAAAAGGCTATTGTCGTTTTGGGAATTGGCGGGAATGTCATTGCACCACAGGATATTTGGGACAGCTTGGGCATTGTCGATACTGAGCACTACCGCCAATTGGTCAAGTCTCTTCAAGTGCTTTGCATTTTGCGTTCAGAAATTCCGAAAGTGGAAGCCCAAAAACAGGCAAGGCACCGCCGTGTGTCAGTCCGAAAAGTACCGCGATTCAAGATTACCGTCCCAGATAGCAATTTTGTCGCTGAGCCGATGGCGACCGCCTCCGCGCGGACACTTGACGAGCGTACTGACGAACCAGACACTAACGCAAAGCTGTGGATCTCGAATCTTCCGTTCAATGTCGAAGATTCTGAGTTGATCGACTTTCTGACACCGTTTGGAGAAGTGCAGGATCTCTACGTGCCACGGCATCTCGACACTGGCAAAGCCAAAGGCTATGCCTTCGTTGAATTCGAGAATGCGGCGACGGCGCAGGAGCTTTTACCCAAGCTAAACGGCGAACGATTCGGCGGACGATCACTCGTAGTTCGCATGGCCACGCCAAAACGCAAATAACAACCCGTTGCACACGGAGCCGCGGGCCGCGCGGTTTGGTGAGAGCAACGTCGTTCGCCGCGGCCCGGTGAACGGTTCCGTTCCTAAGAAATGGCATACACACTTCAAGCGGACGGTGACGGCATTGAGCAACAGCTTTACGCGCCGTTGATTCAGCCTTATTTTCCCAGCTACGAGGTCTTTTGGCAGAAGTTCGTCATTCCGCTCACGAATCGCCCCATCGATATCCACTGCAAGTCAGACTCCGCTCTAGCAGCGATTGGGAAGGGAGATCATGAGCTTTGCCTCTCCCAACTCCATTACTCAGTTTTGCGACATCTCGGGCGTGCATTTCAGCTTCGAAAAGAGCGCAATTACGGGCTGGATCATCTCGTATTTAGCCTGTCAGCAATCGTTGGCGCGCAGGATGTCGCCTTCGAACTTCTCGAGCGGTTCACCAATCCCACATCATACGGTACCTGGCTTGGAAAGCGGTCGGGAGGGATTGACGGCGGTCACGAAGCACAATTGAATTGGAAGCGCAGCAATGCATATCCCCTCCAAGATATCCGCGACTACCGAAATCACCTTGTTCACGGTCGAACGCCTCCGGGATTTGCGAATCAGTATCCCAAGATCGGCCAAGAGTCGTCTTACTTCGATTGGCGGAAAGTGACCGCGGTTGCAACCCTCCCAACCACAGATTTCTCCCCAGCCACCGATATACACGATTCCGCGTTTGGTCAGACTGTGGCCTACTTCGAGACCCAGTGGACAGCGAACCTTCTCCCGAACATCTAAGGAGAACAAGCGCATGGAGAGCAACGGCTGACCCCGCCCGAGTTCGAATGATCTACTACAACCTCAACCCTTGTCTTGCATCGGAGGCGCGTTCCCGGTCAGCCGTGCCTCCTGCTTGAACGTTGGGCTGAATAGAGACAAGGCATGGGAAACTCATGGTTTGCATTCAAGGAATATGATACAAGCACTATCGTTGAATTCGTGCGTGTTGTCCTTGAAGAACTCCGCTCACCATACCTGTTTCGCGGTCATGGTGACCTGCGCTGGGAGCTGGAACCCGTAATAGAGCGGCAAGATTTTTCCGACACCCGAAAGAGCATCACACGGGCAGACCACGAGCGGTTAGTTTTTGAGGAGTTCAAAAGGCTTGCCGTACCTCACTTGTCCCGGTTGCCGCGAGACGATTGGGAGTTCCTGGCACTCGCACGGCATCACGGCGTGCCGACACGTCTTTTGGACTGGACAGAGAATCCTTTGGCAGCCCTGTTTTTTGCCGTGGAAGCCCTCGCGCAGGTCGACAGTGCAGTGTGGTGCTATGCGTATGTGGAACGTGAGGAACGCTTAGACACGCAAACGCATCCCAACCCCTTGGCATATGACCGCCTCGTTCTCTACCGACCGCCGCACGTGCATTCGAGGATCTGGACGCAGTCGGGAGTGTTTACGGTGCACCCCCCGCAGTTCAAGGAGATAGACGAGCCCTGGGGACTTCCACTTGCCAGGATTCGCATTCCTCATGCCGCCCGTCCGCGCTTGAGGCTCGAACTACAAAGACTCGGGGTACACCGAGCAAGTCTCTTCCCCGATCTGGATGGTGTAGGGCAGCACGTTTATCAGACGTGGCGGAACGGCTAACCCCAGTTCCCGCCCAACAAACGCAGAAAGCCAGGGAGGCGCTCCCTACGGGGCGAGGACCGGATGGTGAAACGGCTTCGACGAAGCGTAGACAGGGAAGTGCATAGGCCACAGGGCGGCTCGCGCCCGCCTGGGGGTTGATACAATACAAGGAATCGAACCAACCCCAAGAGTCCGTGCCGCTCTGCGTGCGCGTCCTCCGAGGAGCCCGGTGCGGTAGTTCCGCACGCAGGGATCTGTGAGGGGGGCACCGGGCAACCGGTGTCCCTACCTAGGCGTTTCCTCGCGCCCCGTATGGACGGACAATTTACAATTCTTTTTACAAATTTCTGACAACCTGCGCAGCCAGCCGCCTGACACTTGAAGCCATGAAACTATTTCGACATATCATCGCCATTGTTTGCATCAGCGTCTCTTTCACTGCTAACGCTGGTGAAGAACTCACCACCAAAGCCAAATGCGTTGTCAATCAACCAACCAATGCAGAACTGCAACTTCTCCAAGGAACATGGGAGGGAGTCATGGTGGGCCAAGAGAAGGACGGCAAAATCACCATCACGATCACCGGCAATTCACTCCATTTTCACCGGGACACGAACTTTTGGTTTGAGACCACAATTACACTGCCTGCAGGCAAAGACCCAAAGCAGTTACACGCCACCATCAAAGGTTGTCCACCATCACAGGCTGATAGCATCGGCCAAGTTGTCAGAGCCTTCTTCAAGATTGAGGACGGGACATTGACCCTGGCCACGATAGGTGACGATGCCGAAGAGACGCCGAAGAGCTTTGAAGCCGCTGGGACTCGCTACGAACTCCGGAAGGTTCAGCCGCAAAAGAAGAATGCCGAACCACCCAAAACCAAATGAACCGGAAACGCCTAACTATGCGCTGCAGCGAACCCGGCCATCGCGCTCTGGTTGCAATCCACGCGTCCCGCGGGCCGGGTCGCTGAGCTTGGATCGTTCTGTGCCGTGAGGGAGCATGATCCGAATGCCAAGCGAGTCTGCGTTAGGTGCCATGTGAATCATTCCGAGTCTCGCTGACTTCTTGTGTGAAGTACAGAAGTGTACCATTTCCGTGGCGTATTCTTCGCGTCCGTGACTCTATACGGAAACCCGCGTTCCGCTTCACAAAACGCGGCACCCATTCGTAGTTATCACGAAAGAATACCATCGTTTCCGCACAGCGGACGATGAGTCTATTGACGCTCATGGCCTCTGGGCGGGTCAGCTTTCGAACGGTGTGCCGAAAGCGCGAGAAGGAAAGGTCGGCGCGCTTGCGGTCAAGTGACAGATCGGGACGGATTCTAATCGCAAGATTTGGTGCGAGCGGCGCAATTCGATTGAAAACACGAAGATCCTCAGTCTCTTCGAGGGCGACGGGAAAGTCGCTCGTAAAGAAGGGGCTATCATCGAAGGGATTGATCAGAATCTCCCACTTGGAGTTCCCAAAGATCACTGTCTGCGAGAGGATCGCAGCAATGCCGATTGCTTGGGGATACTTGGGATCGATCTCCACGTGCGCCTTCCCGCTGAGCAAAAGCTCAGTTATGCTCTCACTGCCGAGTTCGGCCGGTTGGGGCAGGAAAGATCCCTTTAAGTCGAGTGCTTGGGTAGTCTCCTCAACGGTGCTCTTCAGTGGTTCTGACTGAATCCGCATACCCGCTGGCGAGCATGAGAGGACATATGCCACGAATCCAGCGATTACGTAGATGCACTCCGGGTCAATGTTGCCTGCCGCAAGCTTTGCGAGTGCCAGGTTGTATTTCGGTTCAATTCCAGTGAGGAACTCCTCGACTGCCCGATCTTCGCGCAAGTACGAGTTTGTACTTCCATCCTCAATTCTGCATACTGATTGCGCGTTCGGAGTGAAGGATTTCAGGTCGCTCTTTCGAATTGCATGCATCAAGCTTGCAAGCTTCGGAGAGTAGAAGTTCTTGAGATGGACCTGAGACACGTAGTGGTCGAGCGGCATGGCGTGGTCAATGCGGCAGGGTTGTCTGGCACCTAGCGACAGAACTGAACGACGCGGGCGGCACCGGGGTGTCTAAATTGACAACTGACGCCGCCTGCCTGCGTTCGCTCCAGTGATTTTTCGGCATGATGACTACTCCAACAGTCCGCGAAGACGCTCTGCAATATGAGCGGGGTCACGCGCCCACTCCTGGTAATTCTTGTCCCGAAGCAGTGGGTACTTCTTAAAAACGATCTCGGGGTCGACGATCATGAATGGAAGCACGACAACCAAACCCGACGAAACCCCTCGATGCAAAGCATTGCTGAACTCCACCTGCGGCCAGTTCCGCTGCAAGAATGCCTCGGAAAGGAAGACTAAGACGTAGCGACTGGTTCCAAGCCCCTGGTTGATCTTTTGTGTGATGGATGCACCCCACACGATTTCCGCTTCATCCCGCCAAAAATTGACGCCGCGTGCAGTCAACTGCCGAGCCAACGGCCTGACGTAGGGAGCCCGGTCAGAACTCGCGTGGCATAGGAATACATCCTTCCCCGGAGTTGATTGTGCCGCCCCTTCCGACTTTATGACACAACTCCTCCTTGTCCCTCCGCCCCCGCCGCGTCATACTCCGCCCAGCATCAGGAATTCCCGCGGCCGCGAGGCGGCGGGGTGCCAACCGGAGGACGGAGACCCTTACGGTGGCTGGGCCGGTTCAAGGCCCGATGCGCGGTGAGCCCGGAAACGGGCGGGCCGAACCTACAAGCTCTCCGGGAGGCCCCAAGGCTTCCCGTCCTGGTGCGCAACCGGAACGTCCATGCGCATCACCCAAACTCTCGCCAGGCCGGCCGCGGTTCCTTCGATTCGCGTGAACCGGCAGAACCTGGACCATCACCTCTGGGACAACAACGGAACTTGGTGGTGCCACTTCACCCTCCACCTCCCCGATTTCACGAAGGTTCGGGTCCGCCGGAGCCTGCGCACCCGGGACCACCTAATCGCCCGGCGCCGCCGCGACAACATCCTTCAGAGCCTCGGTGCGGCCTCCTGATCCTGCCCGGACCATCCACCGCCTTCACTCCCAACCCAATCTTACTCGCCACCATGAACGACGGAACCCAGAACCAACGCGGCACGACCGTGACCTTCGTATCGCATGCACGCGCGCTCGCATCCCTGCTCGACTGCAGCCTGAACTGCCTGCCGGGGCCGCTACTTTCTCTGGCAACTCCCGGGGAACTTGAGCAGTTCAACGGAGCCGTCGCCCACCTTCAGTTCCAGATTCGGTCCACGGAGGTCTATATCTCCGCTGGAATCCGGGGTGACCTGGTGGTCTTCTCTCAGGGCCGTCTTATTCTGGGCGGAAACGGGGTCAAGCCGAGACGCTTCTATAGCGAGACCGTCGACCCGCCTTGGGGTGCGGGCCCCTTCCAATGGTGGCTCCGGGCCTGCACGCCAGCGGAGGCGGCAGAGCCCGCCCGGTCCGGAAAGCCCCTCGCCGTCCTCAGGCACGAGGACGCCCGCGGCATCCTTTACCTTGAGGAACTGTGCCCGCAGGCAGTTCAGCTCGCCGCCGGCTTGGACAACAATGGGATCCACAGGAAAGAGAGCTGATTTACCCGCCACCGAAGATCCGCCTCAGCAGACTCCCTATGGCTGGGCTCGTTTTACTTTTCGAATCGATTCGACCGTGACACTTCGAATCAGATATCCAGTCTGGAGTTGCCTATTAACCGTTCCACTCGTGATTCTTCCCGAATATCTTCAAACCGTGTTCGTCGCAGAGGTATTTCCCGCCGGTTGGGCGGAAACCTTCGCAATCATCACCGCAGCGAATCCGGGAGGTGTGAACTACTCGCCTGCCGAGAACGAGCTTGCAGATTCCAGATTACAGCGCGCTCTCGAGGACACCGGCTTTCCGCTTCTTCGTATCGTTGGATGCTCGCCCGACCTTGTCCATCGGGAGCAGAGTTGGGCGGTCGCGGGTCTTCTCCTCTTGGAGAGCCTTCGGATCGCGAAGGAGTTTGGACAGAACGCGGTTTTCTGGGTAGATCAGGGGTGGCTCTACGTTGTGAGTTGCGCAGACGGCGACCAGCGGAGAATGGGATCATTCCTTGACCGCCTGACTCTCACAACAGGATCGTAGGACTTCGGGCAAGGGAGAGAAAGCGCCCCGCGAGGCGCATTGTTATACGCGGCGGCGACTCTGCCTCGTCCTTCACCTTGCGCTGTTCGGATTTGCAGGCATGGCTATCAGGAGTGAACCGCGCACGAACGCGAATGGATACGAATAATTGGTTGCAGGGAGTTCCGAAATCGAGCAGCGGTCTTCTACCGTGGTCGCGCTTATGGGGGTGGCGCCGTCACGATTGACGTTCATTCGCGGGTCCCGATTCCGGGTCTCGTTAGCGCCTCCCGGCGCCATTTGAGGTTCCCGATCTGAGAATCTTGCTCCCACGGCGCCTGTGCCCGCGATCCAGTGAGGGAATCGCGCGGAAGCACGCTTCCGCCTCCATGTCGCTGCTTGTGAGCAGGCTGCAATGCGAAGCCACGACCAGGTTGATAAGCAAGCCCCCGGGAAGTATGATCAACCGTCATGGGCCGCCGCGTCTTCATTTCCTGTGTCACCGACGAGTTCGGGGATCTGCGCAAGAAGTTGCGCCATTACCTGACCGCGGCGGACTGCGAGGTCAAGACCCAGGAGGATTTCCGGCAGGATGATGTCGATATTCTGGAGAAGCTCGATGACTACATCAAGAAGTGCGACGCGGTCATCCATATCGTCGGGCGCCAACCCGGATCTAAGGCCAATTCGGAGGCGCGCCAGCGCTACCTTGACGCAATCGGGGAGTTCCTACCGGCGAAGCCCGAGTTGCGGAAAGGTCTTGGTGATTGCTCCGATCTGACATACACCCAGTGGGAGGCCTTCATGACTATTCACCGCGGTGCGCGGCTTCGGGTCTACCACTACCCCGGAGCCCAGCCAAAGCATCTGGCCCGGCTGAAGCTGGGATTGCCGCAACGATACGGTACCGAGATTGATGACGAGATCGATATCGTCGGGAAGCTGATCGGTGATTTGCGGAACATCATCCCCCAGTTGCCCGAGAGAAAGCCGAAGAATCTGCCGGGATCGATCGGCTCGCTCTTCAAGGGGAGGGAGATCTTCCTAGACCGTATTCGAACGGCTTTGATTCAGAAGTCCGGAGCGGCGGCGGTGACTGCTGCCCAGGCCATCTATGGTCTTGGCGGCATCGGCAAGACAAGGGCGGCGATCGAGTACGGCTACCGGTATCAGGATGAATACACTGCGCTCCTCTTTCTCCGAGCTGATTCGGAAGAGAATCTGCGCCGCAATCTCGCCAACCTCACCGGCCCCATGGTGTTGGACCTGCCGGAATACTCGGCCACCGACGACGAGATTCGAGTTGCCGCTACTCTGCGCTGGTTGGACCAGCATCCGGGATGGTTTCTCATCTTCGACAATGTGGACACGCCAGAGGTCGCACAGGCCGTCGAAGATCTTCTGGGACGTCTCAGTCGGGTCACGTCGTCATCACCTCGCGACTGGACGGCTGGAGCGCTCAGGTGGAGGAACTTGATCTCCATGTGCTCGAGGAAGGCGACGCTATCGAGTTGCTGATCGAACGTACGGGTAACAAACGCCCGAAAATCGAGACGGACGCGGCCGACGTGAAGAGGCTGGCCTGGGAACTTGATGGGCTTGCCCTGGCATTGGAACAGGCCGGAGCCTACATTGCCGAGCGGCACCTCAGCTTCGCGAAGTATCTCGAGCGATTCCAAGCGCGGAAAGCCGAAGTCCTGACCTGGTTTGATGAGCAGAAGATGCGCTATCCCGCTTCTGTGGCTGTGACGTGGCAGGCCAGTTTCGAGCAATTGAGCGCAGCAGCACGGGGACTTCTTGCGCAACTCTCGTGCCTGGCCCCGGACCCGGTTCCGGTAGTCATGCTGGAGGCGGCTGAAGAGAGCCAAAGCCTGGAGGATGCCCTCGTTGAGCTTACTCGCTATTCCCTCGTGCGCATGTTGGCGCAACCACCCGACATGTTCACAGTGCACCGGCTCGTTCAGGAGATCGTGCGTGAGCGCCTGGAAGGGCGGGATGAGGCATGTGCGGGCGCGGTGAAGATGGTTGCCGTTTGGGCCCCTTCTGGTGGGCAGGATATCTCGACGTGGGAGAAATGGGAGATTTTGGCGCCACACTGCGAGAAGCTCTTCAGCCAGACGGACGCTGGAGGCGATATCGGATGGACGTCTTTCCTGATGGACGGCTACGCCGGGTTCCTGCAGTTCCGAAAGGGCGACTACGATGCGGCCGAACCCTTGTTCCGGAGGGCGCTGGAGGCCAGAGAGCGGGTGTTTGGGGCAGAACATCCCTCTACCTTGACAAGCGTCAACAATCTGGCGAGCTTGCTGCAGTCGAAGGGAGACTACGAGGCAGCCGAGCCCTTCT
>JBGTBW010000249.1:0-3330 GCA_041749135.1 Verrucomicrobiales bacterium | reverse complement strand
GCAGGCTCTCAACGCACTGGTGTTTTTGACGCGCAAGGTGTTTGGCGTCGAGGAATTTCAGCTCAAATTGGTTCCCGCCCGCGCGGGTCCGCGGCGTCCGCCCACTGTTCTTTCCCGCGAGGAAGTACAGCGGGTTCTTTCTCACCTTGGCGCCCCGTGGAGATTAATCGCGGAACTGCTCTACGGCAGCGGCATGCGGCTGATGGAAGGTCTTCGTTTGCGGGTCAAAGATCTCGATTTCGACCGGGGGCTCATCGCCGTGCACGATGGAAAGGGCGGCAAACACCGGGTTGTTCCACTGCCGCAGGCTCTCGAGGCCCGCTTGCGAGCGCACCTCGAGCGCGCGAGCGAGCGGCACCATAAGGATCTGGCCGCCGGCGTCGGGGAGACCCACCTTTCGGAGTCACTTCGCCGGAAATTTCCGAACGCCGCTCGCGAATGGTGCTGGCAGTACGTCTTCAGCGCTTCGAAGGTGTGTGCGCACCCGAGAACGGGACGCGTCGCCCGGCATCATCTGCATGAGCACTCCCTGCAGCGCCAGTTTAAGCGAGCAGTGGATCGCTGTGCCCTCGCCAAGAGGGTGACCTGCCACACGTTGCGGCACTCGTTCGCAACTCATCTCCTCGACCGCGGGACGGACATCCGGACAGTCCAAGACCTCCTGGGACACGCCGACGTGTCCACCACGATGATCTACTTACACCTCATGAAACGGCCGGGCGCGGGAGCGCCCAGTCCTCTCGACTGATTCCGCTCGAGCCCGGGCAGGGCACAAAGAGGGCTTGTGTTCCGGCAACCTTTCCCTATACTTCAATCATGAAACAAAATCGCAGGAACTGCCGGCCTCTGGCCGGAGACATTTTCCCTTATTATGCCGCCGGCGGCCATAACAAGTTATTCCACACAGCGGCTCAATAAAACTGTTCGCCAAAGAAATGAAAGCCACCTTGCTCGCGTTGCTCCTTAGCGCTGTCCCGATGACTCTGTTCGCAGACACTGCCTTGGAGGAGAAGGTCGTTGGATTCTGGTGGGGCACGATGAAGATCACGAGTGGCTCCAAGCTCGATTGGGATAGGCATTGGATCGTTGAGCGAACCGCCGAGGGGAGATTCAGGAAGCAGGTATACATGGTCGATCCATTTCGGAAGGTTTATGCGCCATTGTCCGAGGATCCGCTGACTGGATCTTGGAGGATACTTGGTGGATCCCTTCTCAATTACAATGGTGGTCCAGGGAGGATTTGGAGTGATTCAATTCAGGTCAAGGATGGTGCAGTCGTTTGGGAAGGTGGCAGCATGTCAGGCCCGCCAGTAGATTGGGAATGCACCGAAATCAGCGTTAAGAAGTTTGCACCCAAGCTTGATGATGGTTATCGGTTGCTGACTGCTGAGCAGTTCAGAGACCGCACAAAAGACAACGGCGAACAAGGCGGCGCTGGACAACCCGCTACCCGCCCAGAGTCGAATTCGGAGGGTGGCGACAAACCTAAACCTGCAGCGGAGGGGCGCTCCCGGTAGCGGGTGCCAGGCCTCGACGTTAGCCTATGCCTAGATATGAAAAATTTCTTCATCCCAACGCTGATTTTCCTTCTAGCTCATGTTGCGGGGGCGGATGTCGGGCTTGTTAATGGGAACTATCTGTTCTCTTTCTCCGGCAATGACGTGCCCCCAGACCCACAGATTGTCACGATATCGGATGATGACACTGCTTCTCCGAAGCTTACACTGCGATTCGAGGGCAAGGAGACAACCGCTCCGCTCAAAGTTCGTCAGCAGCCTAATGAGACCGAGGCAACCGTCACAGCAACGTTCGTTGTCTACAATACAGTCGGCAAAGAGTCTCGGCCAATCGTCCTTGTCCTCAATGGGAGAATAAATGAAGCGCTTGGCGAGCTTAGCCTAAACGGGAACGCCGTGACTGTGCACTGTCCTCCGGATGACGGGCAGGATAGGACATGTGAGTTTATGCTGCGCCCAATCGTGGGGAAGGGAGCGGCCGAGAATGTTCACCATCTAACGTCGCGAATTACTGAGGCTTTCGGCAAGTACAAATCTGAATACAATCGTCATTACCATGCCGGGGGAGCCGGAAGTTCGGATGCGCTCATCCTCTTCGACTCAAAATGCATTGCGGGATTGAGCGGAAAGGATAGGACACTGAACCCTCGAGGAATCCGCTTTATCACATCAGCTGACGAGAAGGAGCTCAGTGAACAGGTTAGTAATCCTGGTGTGGAGTTCTATGTTGCACTCGATATGGACTATGATGATAGGCTTCGGATCGGGGGACTCGACCAGAAGGGGAGTGTGCTCGTACTGGTTCACTTTGATTCTGACGCTCAAGAGGACAGTCTACCTGACAAGAGAATTCCACTGGAGGAGGAATAAGACTCCGGCGATCAGACCCTTCCTCTCTACCAGCTAACTCCATAGTCGTGTGTATCGGCCTTCCCCGGTTTAAGTGATGGACCCGAGGCTAACAATGCGTCGCAGGGAACCGGCAACACGCAGGTTGACTCGGGAGGGGTTTTCGGCTTCGATGTTGGCATGCAGGTCATGATCACTATTCAACCCTCAGTTGCCGGTCCCTGGACTTAGCCGTTCTGTGACAAAAAGATTGGACCAGTTGATCGCTGAGCTGTCGATGATTGTCGAAGCGACGGTTGATCGACCCCCCAAATTCCCCGTGAACTGCGGCGGACCGGTCGTGAGGCCGGATGGTGTGCGGCCGGGGCATACGGGCAAATCGCATTCCCACCACGATGCGACCGGCGTCTTCTTCACCCAAGGCCCGGATAGGCCGCAGATCCACGCAACCCCAATGGATCCCGCTTGCACGGGCAGCCCGGTTGTGGCACGATATGCTTTTCAGGATGCGATGGTTACCAACACAGAACAAGACGGCGCACCGAACCGCCCACCGGTTGCGAGTTTGACGCGGCCCGTCGATTCGATAGGCTCCTCGTGCAGGCGACCCTCGCTCTCGGTGGGCGGTACGGTGGCCTCTACGTTCGCCCAAGACTTAACACGTCAGCCGCCTCCTGAAGATGCTAATTCTATACACCACAGGCGATGCCACGAGACCTGTTGCCGAGGGAGCCAAGATCATTTGCCACGTCTGCAACGACATCGGCGGCTGGGGTGCGGGTTTCGTAGTCGCTTTGTCCCGTCGGTGGCCAGAGCCTGAGCGGGCCTACCGTGAGTGGCACGGAGGACGAAGACCTGACGACATGACATTTGCACTTGGAGCGGTTCAGTTTGTCGTGGTTCAGCAGGACGTCACCGTTGCGAACATGATCGGACAGCATGGCGTTGCCCGGAGAGGTCGCGC